>JADFZV010000010.1 GCA_015232335.1 Alphaproteobacteria bacterium
ATGGCCCAACTGCTGAAAGAGCGGTTTTCGGAGGCCGATGGGCGGATTCCTGTCAGATTCGAGATTCTGACCCTGACCGGCTGGGCAGCTTAGAAGTTGCTCTAGGGGGTTGAGCTTCCGTCCCGCCTCCCTCATTATCTGTAGATGGAACGCAGCAGAACAGAAGCGGCACGGGTCCGCATCCATCCGCCCGAGGATTTCGAAGGCATGCGCAAGGCGGGAGCCTTGGCGGCAGAGATTCTCGACTTCATCACGCCTTTCGTGAAAACGGGGGTCAGCACGGGTGAATTGGACCGTCTGTGCCACGAGCGCATTCTGGCCGCCGGGGCGATTCCGGCGCCGCTTAATTATCGGGGCTATCCGAAATCGATCTGCACCTCGGTCAATCATGTCGTCTGTCACGGTATCCCCGGCGACAAGCTTTTGATGCCGGGTGATATCTTGAATATCGACGTGACCGTGGTTCTGGACGGCTGGTTCGGCGATTCCAGCCGCATGTATCCGGTGGGCGAAATCCCGATCAAGGCCAAGCGGCTGATCGACGTGACCTATGAAGCCATGATGCGGGGCATTGCGGCGGTCAGGCCGGGGGCTACGCTGGGCGATATCGGGCACGTCATTCAAAGCCATGTCGAAGCGCACCGCTATTCGGTGGTGCGTGATTTCTGCGGCCATGGCCTGGGGCGCGTTTTTCACGAGCCGCCCAACGTCATGCATTTCGGCGAGAAGGGTCAGGGCATGGTGCTGGAAGAGGGCATGTTCTTCACCATCGAGCCCATGGTCAATCTGGGTCGCTTTGAAACCAAGATTCTGGCCGACGGCTGGACGGCGGTCACCAAGGATCGCTCGCTGTCGGCGCAGTTCGAGCATTCGATCGGTGTAACGGCGCAAGGCTGCGAAATCTTCACGCTCTCGCCCGCCGGTCTCGACCGCCCACCCTACGCCCTCTGACCCATGTCGGAAGAAGCGGACAAGAAGAGCCCACATTATCACGGACATCGCGAGCGCCTGCGCAAGCGCTTCCTGGAGAGCCAGGGCGAGGGCATGCCCGATTATGAAATCCTGGAATTGCTGCTGATGACGGCGCTGCCCCAGCGCGACGTCAAACCCCTGGCCAAGGATCTGATCACGCGATTCGAAAGCCTGGCCGGTGTGCTGACGGCATCGCCCGAAGCCCTGATGGCCGAGCCCGGCATCAAGGAAACGGCCTGCACGGCGCTCAAGGTGGTTCAGGCGGCCTCGGTGCGCCTGGCCAAGGCCGCCATCATGGACAAGCCGATCATCGCCAGTTGGGACCGGCTGATCGATTATTGCCGCACCAGCATGGGTCACGACAAGGTGGAAAGCTTTCGCATCCTGTTCCTGGATCGCAAAAATCGCCTGATCGCCGACGAGGCGCAGCAGAAGGGAACGGTGGATCACACGCCGGTCTATCCGCGCGAGATCGTGAAACGCGCCCTCGATCTTGGCGCCTCGGCCCTGATCCTGGTGCATAACCATCCTTCGGGCGATGTCACGCCCTCCAAGGACGATATCGCCATGACCCGCAAGATCAAGGAAGGGGCCGAAAAGCTGGGCATCTCGCTGTTCGACCATGTCATCGTCTCAAGGTCGGGCGAAACCAGCTTCAAAAGCCAGGGCTTGCTGTGATGCGCAAGTTAGGTTCTTTGGTTCTGCTGGTCTTGTTGTTGACGGGCTGTGCCGAGACGTCAGCCCCTACCCTGGCAGGCAAGCTTTTAGTGGCGCGTCCCACCATGCAGGCCAATCTATTTTCGCGCACCATCGTGCTGATGATGAATCACGATGCCAATGGCGCCTTTGGCTTTATTCTGAATCGTCAGGGCGGCGAGGCGAAGCTTACCGATCTTTTGCGCGATCTCGATCAGAAGTTGCCCGAGCCCATGCCCGCCAATCCCTCGCTTGGCATGTTTCTGGGTGGTCCGGTCGAAATGAACACGCTGTTTCTGCTGCACAGCCCGGATATTCAGGCGGGTGAAACCATCACCCGGGCCGGGCGCTATGTCATGAGCAAGCCCCTGGAAACCATGAACCACATGGCGAAAAGTGGCGAGGTGCCCAAGCATGCCATGCTGCTGTTGGGCTATTCAGGCTGGGGGCCTGGGCAGTTGGAGAATGAAATCCGCAGGGGCGATTGGGAGATCATCGAGCCCAGCGAGGATCTGGTCTTCGGACCCGGCGGCCAAGCCGCCTGGGAGCGCGCCTGGGAACGCCGGGCCATCGGACTATGATGAAAAGTATGTTCGTTCAGAAGACGCGCCTCACCCAGAGGAGGACGCGTAAGCGTCCGTCTCGAAGGGTGGTTGGTGCGGCCCCCCATCCTTCGAGACGCTTCGCTCCTCAGGATGAGGGGGAAGATGATGGATTGTTCGAATCATGAGCAAGGCATTTACCAAAGAATCGGAGACCTCGGAAGAGGAGGAACTGCCCGAGGTGCTTCCACTTCCCCAGGGCTTCAAGAACTATATGACGCCCAAGGGACATGCGCGCCTGGAAGAAGAACTGCACCGGTTGTTGCGCATCGAGCGACCCAAGGTGGTCGAGGTGGTTTCCTGGGCGGCGGGCAATGGCGACCGCTCGGAGAATGGCGATTATATCTATGGCAAGAAGCGGCTGCGCGAAATCGACAAGCGCATTCGGGTTCTGACGAAACGCCTGGAAGCCGCCGAGGTGGTCGATCAGAAGCAGCAGAAGATGCGCGATCGGGTCTTTTTCGGCGCCAGCGTCACCTATGTCAACGGCAGGGACGAGGAATGCCGTGTGCGCATCGTTGGCGTTGACGAGGCAGGGGTGGAGCAAGGCGACATCAGTTGGATTTCACCCATTGCTCGCGCCCTGCACAAGGCAATGGTGGGCGATGTGGTCAAGCTTCGCACACCTGCTGGCCTCGAAGAGATCGAGGTCGTCAAGATCGAGTATGTGGCGTGATGTATTTTGGCGCTTGAGTGCAGATATCAACTCATCCTTTGATAATACACATTCTGCACATGGCGGCCTTGGGCGAAGAACAGCCAGCGTTCGGCCAAAAGGCCCAGATACTGGATGGGCAAGGCTGCGATCAGGGCGGGCAGGTAGCGGTCGGCCCAGCCAGCCAGCAAGAGGGCCGAGGGAGCTGCAAAGCCGAAGACCAGCATGAGGGCTGTCATCCAGTGCAGAATCTCGGGCGAGACATGCGTGAAGAATTCCATGGTGTTGAACGAGCGGCCCATGAAGCCCTGGCTCAGTTGCCTTATATGGCCGTGATGCACCCCGATGGCGGATTTCATGCTGAAGGGGGCGGGCAGGTGCTTGTTGCGCCATAAGGTAAAGCCCTTGGCGGCAAAGGACATCAGGGTGAACAGGGCGGCCCAACCCGCCAGGAAATCGCGTAAGAGCGCGTTTTCAATGGCGGCGATAATGGCGGCTACGGCAAAGCCCGAGGAAAGCCCCATCAGCGTATAATTGACCACCGTCCAGGGCGTTGCCCATTCCTTGATGAAGCGGATGCAGGCATAGATCATGCCGGTGGTGATGAAAAGAAAGGCGGAGGTTCCCGCCAGCAGGAAACCGACGGCCATCGACAAATCCAGATTCTTCTGGTTGCCGAAGGTGATCAGAACAGGGGTGATGTCGAACCAGTGGATTAGACCGTAAAGGGCCGCTAAGCCCATGCAGGCGGGAAGCAGCAGAACCTCTCTGGACAGCCAGGATGTGCGCCAACGCATGATCGAGCGCATGCCGCGTTCGGGGTGCGACAAGTGAAAGAACGAAGCGACCAGCCCGAGGCCCAGCAGAACCAAAGCCACGGCGCTGCCTTTGGCGTAAAAATCGCCGCTGTCGTGCTCAAGCCCGCTGCCGATGACGAAATAAAACTGCCCGGCCACCAGGGCGATCAGCAGGCCTTGGCCCATGCCGATCAGGGTGGTGAGGAAAAGAACCGAGAAAGCGGGTTTCATGGCGGCGTCTCTCCTTACCAGCTTGTGACGTCATCAAGGAAGGGCTCGGACAGCTGCGGCCTTGGCAACTCGCCTTCCTTCAAGAGCGGATTGTCGGCCCGCATCAATTCGTCGTCATGGATGACCAGCTTGGTCTTGCGCCTTGGCAGATAATGATTGGCTGGCTGCGTTCCCATCTCGGGCATGATCTGGAATCCCGCATTGTCGCGAATGGCCTGCGACACCTCGCTGGTTGGGTTGGAAATGTCGCCGAACGAACGCGCACCCGCCGGGCAGGCCAAAACGCAGGCGGGCTTACGTCGGTCCTCGGGCAGGGTTTCGTCGTAGATGCGATCCGCGCACAGCGTACATTTCTTCATGACGCCTTGCTTGGTGTCGAACTCGCGCACACCGTAGGGGCAGTTCCACGAGCAGTATTTGCAGCCAATGCACTTGTCGTAATCGACCAGCACGATGCCGTCTTCTTCGCGCTTGAAGCTGGCCCCGGTGGGGCAGACGGGCACGCAGGGCGGCTCTTCGCAATGCAGGCAGCTTTTGGGAAAATGGATAGTTTCCGTATGCGGGAATTCGCCCGCCTCGAAGGTCTGGACGCGGTTGAAGAAAACCCCCAGCGGATCGGCACCGTAGGGATCGGTGTCGGAGAGCGGACCCGCCCAGCCCGAGGTGTTCCATTCCTTGCAACTGGTGACGCAGGCGTGGCAGCCCACACAGATGTTGAGATCGATGACGAGGGCGAGTTGTTTTCTGGACATGGTTCAGCCCTCCTTGCGACCGGCGAAGAAATTGCGCACCCGCTTGGTGAAGGGAATCATGCCGGGCAACGCTCCCTTGGTCTCGAAGCGGGGCCAGGTTTCCTCGGGCTCGTGCGGATCGGCCTTGTAGACGCGCACCCGCACATCATACCAGGCGGCCTGGCCGGTGACCGGATCGGAATTCGAGATCGGACTGTCCTTGCCCTTGGCCGGGCAGGGAATTTCCTCGTTGATCAGGTGATTGAGCAAGAAGCCCTTCTTCGATTCATTGGCATCGGGCTTCAAGCCCCAGTTGCCCGAGCCCTTGCCGATGGCGTTCCAGGTCCAGACCGTGCCGGGTTCGACCGATTCCGAGAATCTGGCCCGGCAACGCACCTTGCCCCAGGGGCTTTCCACCCAGATCCAGTCGCCGTCCTTGAAGCCGTTCGAGTGGCCCACCTTGGGATGCAAGAAGAGGTAATTGTCGGTGTGAATCTGGCGCAGCCAAGCATTCTGCGAATCCCAGGAATGATACATCGCCATCGGGCGCTGGGTAATCGCACTCAAGGGATATTGGATAGGATCGCTATAGCGCCATTCCAGGGGGGCGTAATAGAAGGGCAGCGGGTCCATGAAGGTTTTGATGCGCTCGCGCAGATGATCGGGCGGCTGACGTCCCTTGGTCTTGCCCTCGGCGGCCAGACGGAACTTTTGCAGCACCTCGGAATAGACATGCAGCAAGATGGGTTCGTCGTAGCGGATCAGGCGATGATGGCGCGCCCACTGCAGATAACCTTTGTTCCAGTTGCGCATGTATTGATAGCTGCGCGGCAGTTCGTAATGGAAATGATTGTCGTTGCGGGCATACATGTCCCATTGCTGGGGATTGGGTTCGCCCGACATGAAGCGTTCGCCCCCTTTGCCGCGCCAGCCGGCCAGAAAGCCGATGCCCGAGCCGGGTTCGGTCTCGTAATTGACGATGAAGTCGGGATAGTCGCGGAATTTGCGCTCACCCTTGGCGGTCACGAAGGCGGGCAGCTTCAAGCGCGATCCCAACTCGATCAGCACTTCCTGGAAGGGCTTTGAATCACCCGAAGGCGGCAGAACGGGAATGCGCACGGAATCGACCGGGCCGTCGAATTCGGAAATCGGACGGTCGAGAAGGCTCATGACATCGTGGCGCTCGAGATAGGTCGTATCGGGCAGCACCAGATCGGCGAAATCCACGGTTTCGGAATGGAAGGCGTCGCAGACCACCAGGAAGGGAATCTTGTAGGTCCCGTCCTCGGCCTTGTCGACCAGCATCTTCCTGATTTCGACCGTATTCATCGATGAATTCCAGGCCATGTTGGCCATGAACAGCATCAGCGTGTCGATGGGATAGGGATCACCCCGCCAGGCATTGGTGATGGCGTTGTGCATGAGACCATGCACCGACAGCGGATATTCCCACGAAAATCCCTTGTCCAGGCGCACCGGCCCACCTTCCTGATCGACGAACAGATCATCCGGTTCTGCGGGCCAGCCCAGCAGCATGCCTGCCAGCGGTTCATTGGGCTGCACCGCTTCGGGGCGCTTGGGCGGCTTGGCGCAAGGCGGAATGGGGCGCGGGAAGGGGGCGCGGTGCCTGAATCCGCCGGGCCGGTCGATGGTGCCCAGAAGAGTCATCAGGATGGACAGGGCGCGAATGGTATGAAAGCCGTTGGAATGGGCGGCCAGGCCGCGCATGGCGTGGAAGGCCACCGGATTGCCGGTGACGGTGTCATGTTCCTTGCCCCAGCAATCGGTCCAGGCGATGGGCAGTTCGATCTTGTGATCCCTGGCTGTCACGCCCATTTCGTGGGCCAGACGCCGGATGGTGTCGGCGGGGATGCCGGTGATGCCCTCGGCCCATTCGGGCGTGAAGGTTTTCACGCGGTCCTTCAGCAATTGGAAGGCGGGCTTGACCTTGCGTCCGTCGGCAAGCTTGTAGCTTCCCAGCAGGCGGCCCTCTGTGCCGGGCTTGCGCGACGGTGTGGGCTGATCGGAAGCCAAGTCCCACCACAGCTTGTTCTGCGGATCGAAGCAACCAGGATCGACCGGCTCGCCGGTGCGCACGAACAGGCCGAACTCGTCCGACTCATCGTTCTGATCAACCAGTTCCGCCGAGTTGGTGTACTGAATCAAAAAGTCGCGGTCAAAGAGGCCCAGTTCGATGGTCTCGTGAATAAGCGCCAGGAACAAGGCGCCGTCGGTGCCGGGGCGGATGGGCACCCATTCGTCGGCGATGGCGGCATAGCCGGTGCGCACCGGATTGACCGCGATCACGCGCCCGCCGCGCTTCTTGAACTTGCCGAGCGCTATCTTCATCGGGTTCGAGTGATGGTCCTCGGCCGTGCCGATCATGATGAACAGCTTGGCACGGTCCAGATCGGGACCGCCGAATTCCCAGAACGAGCCGCCGATGGTGTAGATCATGCCGGCCGCCATGTTGACCGAACAGAATCCGCCATGGGCGGCATAGTTGGGGGTGCCGAACTGTTTGGCGAACAGACCGGTCAGGGCCTGCATCTGATCGCGTCCGGTATAAAGGGCGAATTTTCTGGGATCAGTGGCGCGAATGCGGCCCAGGCGCTCTTCCAGCATCTGGAAGGCTTCGGCCCATTCGATGGGTTCGAACTGGCCGGTACCCCGCTCTGCCCCCTCCTTGCGCTTCAGGGGCTTCAACAGGCGACCGGGCGAATATTGCTTCATGATGCCCGAAGCCCCCTTGGCGCAGATCACGCCCTGATTCAGGGGATGGTTCGGATTGCCCTCGATATAGCGCACCTCGCCGTCGCGCAAATGTACGCGGATGCCGCAGCGGCAGGCGCACATATAGCAGGTGGTCGTCTTGACTTCCGAGCGTCCCTGAGCGGAGTCGCAGGCGTCGCGAGGGTCTTTCATGTCGTCTCCCATCCGGGCCGGATTTCTTCTGGCGGGTCTTTGCCCGCCTCACGAGGCCCATGTCCTTCCGCCCCCTTATATTAGATTGCGGTAATTTAATAAAGCCCAAAACGCCCAGCTTCCATTCCGCGGCGCCTTGCCCAGCCTGCGAGTCTTTTAACGTCAAATTCTCTCCTGACCTGCCGATGACATAAGTCCCTTTCACTTAATCCCTACTTTTCCTTGCCAATCATTCTAGGCACCTATAATGCTTTTAAAGGGGAAGACACTTTGCGTTGGTGTAGAATTACACCAATCGATGGGTGTAGGAGGGCATGAAATGCAACTGGGGAGACAAGATCCCTATGTGGCCGTTTTTAATGAACTGGTGAAACGGGTGTTTGGCGATTTAACCGTTACCCAGATCCAGGACCTGCTGTTCTTTCACCAGCACACGCCGCTGGTTGCGCGCCGCCGCGCCATGCTGATCATCTCCCGCGTCCGCATGGTCTCCGCTGTTTTCGCACTGCTGACCCCGGTGTGGATTGCCGTCGACATGCTGATTTTCTCCTGGCCGCTCTGGGGCGAGTTGGCGGGGCTGCGTCTGGCCGCAACCCTGGCCTTTGCCCTTCTGGCCTTTGGTTTTCGCACATCGGAAAGTATCGGGGCGGCGCATCGCGCCCTGTTCTGGCTTTTGGCCGTGCCGACATTGTTTTTCCTGATCTCGCACCCTTTGATCGGCAGTTCCAACCTGTCGGGTCCGGCGGCGGCGGTGGCGACCGGCTATGCTTTCCTGCCCTTCGTGATGGTGGCTGGGCTATCTGTCTTTCCCATCACGGCGCTGGAAGGCGCTTTGTTCGCCGCCCCCATGATTCTGGCTCAGGTTGGCGTTGCCTTTTACGGCGACATGAATCTTTTCTCGTTCAGTTCGCTTTTGGGGGCGCTGTGGCTTTTGCTTGTCCTGGCGACAGTGGCGACCCTGGCTGGCATGAGCCAGTTGCATTTCATGATGGCCTTGGTCAATCAGGCGTCGCACGACGGCCTGACCAGTGGATTCACGCGCCGCGTCGGCGAGGAATTGTTCGAACTGCAATTCGGCCATTCGGTGCGAACCGATACGCCGCTGTCTTGCGTTTTCATCGATCTGGACAATTTCAAACGGGTCAACGACCGTTTCGGCCACGAGGAAGGCGACCGCATCCTGCGCAAGGCGTCGGATGGCATCCGGAAATGTCTTCGGCGCGGCGATGTGATGGTGCGTTGGGGCGGCGAGGAATTCGTCATCATCATGCCGCATACCGATTGCACGGGCGCCTTGACGGCTGCGATGCGCATGCGCGGCCATTCGCTTGGTCTGCGTCCGGATGGCGAACCGCAGACGGCCAGCATCGGCATTGCCGAGCGCAACAGTGATGCCTGCACCGACTGGCAGCATCTGGTCGAGACGGCCGATCAGCGCATGTATGCCGCCAAGCAGAACGGACGCAACCGCATCTGCATTTGCAACGGCGAAATGATCAGCGACGAGACGCCCTTTCCCGGCACGCCCGGATTGTAGCCTCAGCTCTTTCTGAGCAGATTGACCCGGGTCGGCTGCTCGAATTCGTATCCCCGCTCGGTTTTGCGCCCCAGGCGCTCGAAGCTGGCCCGAAGCTGGGGCTCCAAGGCATCAACGGCAAGCTTGCGCTCGTGATTGGCGCTCACGATGCGCTCACGAAAGGCCTCGTAATCCTTCATGGCCATCGGGTGCAAAAAAACCTGCTCGGCTTCCATGCGAAGTCCGTGCTTCGCAGCCCCCGTCAGGGCCTCATAGGCCAATCTGCGCACCTCGGTTTCATCATCGACGGGCTTTGCCAGCTCGAAGAAGGCGCCATCCGCCACGGGTTCGGAAATATAGACGATCCCCCCCGGTTTCAGAACCCGCGCGGCTTCTTGCATGGCGCGGTCCATCAGGGCGGGTGGCACATGATGCAGACTGTTAAAGAAGACCACCAAATCTGCCATCCCGTCGGCCAGAGGCATTGCCTCAGCTCCGCCATCGAGATAGTCCTCGTCGCCCGCCGGATTGGCGGCGCGCGCCTTGGCCAACTGCTGCGCTTGGCATTCCAGCCCGGTAACGCGAGCACCCCTTGATGTCATCAGGCGGGTCAGGTTGCCATCACCTGCGCCGACATCGATGACGCGTTTGCCCGATAGTGCAACCAATTCTTCCAGAACGTCACTGTTGCGTATGAGTCTCATGCGTCTCCGATCGGCAGATTTCCCAGGCCCAGGAACGCGGGCAGGGGATGAACCACCAATTTCAAGGGAATGGCGGACAGATAATCCCGATAGCGCCCTTTATCGGTAAAGCGCGTTATCAGGGGCGATCCTTTCAGATAATCCGCCCCCAGCCTGGGCAGAATGCCGCCCGCCAGATAAAGGCCGCCGAAGGCGCCCAGCGTAAGGGCCAGATTGGAAGCCGTGGTGCCCAGAAAGCCCAGGAACAGCGACATGGCCTCGGTCGAGACCGGGCAATCGCCAGCCAGGGCGCGTTCTGAAATTTCGGCAGGTGAGCGCGGCGAAGATGTGCGACCGTCCAGATGATCTAGAATATCGGCCAGGACGCTGAGGCCCGGTCCGGAAACCAGACGCTCGGCCGAGCAGTGACCGAAGCGCTTTTCCGCCTCGGCGACAACAAGAAATTCCCGCTCCGTGCGGATAGCCAGCGTGGCATGACCGCCCTCGCCCGCGATCGGCACCCAGCCCTGCTTGCCGTCGGGCAGAAGGCCTGAGACGCCAAGCCCCGTTCCCGGGCCGATGACGGCGATGGGCGATTCCTTCACGGGGCTTGCGTCGTTGAGCGCCAAGGCGCTTTCCATGGGCAGGTGCGGAACACCGAGGGCCAGAGCGGTAAAGTCGTTCAGGAACTTCTGGCGGCGAACGCCCAGTTGGCGCTTCACCTCGGCTTGGGAAAAGGCCCAGTGGCTGTTGGTGATGTCGATCCAGTCGCCGGTGACGGCGCCTGCAACCGCGAAGGCGGCTTCGTCGAAGCGCGCTCCTTCGGCGTGGCGTGCCAGATAGTCCTGCGCCGCCTCGACGATTCCCGGATAGGCGGCACAAGCCAGGGTGGCGGGCTCGGTCAGCAGATCGGACCCTGAAACCACGGCAAAACGAATGTTGGTGCCGCCCACATCGGCGATCAGTCGGCTCATGCGCCCCCCCGGCTTCGCAACAGGCTGGAATAGAGATCAAGATACTGCCTTGCCGACTGCCCCCAACTGAAATCGAGCCCGGCATTGGCCGCAGCGATGCGGTTCCATTCCACCTTGTCCTTGTACAGGACCGAGGCCCGCAAGACGGCGCTCGTCAAGGCTTCGGGGGTGGTTTCATCAAGGACGAATCCGCTGCCTGCCCCCTTGGGGCCGCCCTTCTCGGTATCGGCTACGGTGTCGATCAGACCGCCCGTGGCGCCCACGATGGGAAGGGTGCCGTATTTCAGGGCATACATCTGGGTGAGACCGCAAGGCTCGGCCCGCGAGGGCATCAGGAAAACGTCGGCGCCCGCCATGATGCGATGCGCCAAAGGTTCCGAATAGCCGATATGCAGGGCCATGTGGTGCGAATGATGGTCGGCCAGTTCCTTGAAGCCGGTCTCGAAGGCGGCACTGCCCGAGCCCAGGCCAGCGAACTGGCAGTGGTGATGCATCAAAAGATCGGGCAGGCAGTGGATGACCAGATCCATGCCCTTATGGTCGTTCAAGCGGCTGATGACGGCCATCAGCAGCCGGTCCGGTCGCATGGGCAGGCCCAGTTCACGCTGCAGCGCCGTCTTGTTGCGTGCCTTGCCCAGCATGTCGCCCGGCTTGTAGCAGTGGGTCAGATAGGAGTCCTTGGCCGGATTCCAGATGGCATCGTCGATGCCGTTCAGAATGCCCGAAAGATCGGCGGCGCGCCCCCTTAGCAGACCCTCCAGGCCGCATCCCTGCAGGGGCGTTTGAATCTCGCGGGCATAGGTAGGGCTGACCGTCGTGATCTTGTCGGAATACCAGCAGCCCGCCTTTAGAAAAGAGATGCTGGCGTAATATTCCAGCCCGGCCACGCTCATCATTCGTTCGGGCAATTCCAAAAGCCCCAGCCAGGAGGGATCGAACACGCCCTGATAGGCGATGTTGTGGATCGTAAAGACAGTGGCCGGGCGCACCCCTCCCCAGGCCGACAGATAGGCCGGAGCAAGGCCGCATTGCCAGTCATGGCCGTGCAAGATATCGGGGCGCCATCCGGTCAGGCTTTCGTCCATGCACAGGCGGGCGGCGGTGAACCCCAGCAGGCCGAATCGTCTGGGATTGTCGGGCCAATCGGCGCCATCGGGCCCCAGATAGGGATTGCCCGGCCGGGCGTAAAGCTTGGGGCAATCGATCAGCAGCAAGGGCACCTTGCTGTCGCCCAGGCGCCCCTCGATCAGCCGGGCCGGGCCCGAGCCCAGATGGTCACCCAGATCCGCCACGATTCTGCGATGGGTTGCCGCCTCCAGGGCCGCCGGGTAGCCGGGCATGAGAAGGCGCACATCGGCCCCCAGGCGCTTGAGCGCCAAGGGTAAAGCACCCGCCACGTCAGCCAGCCCCCCGGTCTTGACCAGGGGAAAAACTTCCGAGGCGGCAAGCAGAATGCGCATAGTCTGGAACTTATCCGATCAAAGTCGTTCAACCAAGTGATTCATAAAAGATTCCTCTAAATCTGGCAAAGCCTGGCTTGTGGCAAAGGCCCTGGCATGGCAATCTTAACGAAACAAACGGGGAAACGCCCGGATCATCGGAGGGGGAATCAGGAGGAGCCCACGGCATGCCCTTTTCGTCGAATTCCATACATCCAGCCAGCCGCGACATCACCCGCCTCGTCAACAGCACCATGGCCCTGGTCCTGGCCGGGGGGCGCGGCTCGCGCCTGAAAAGCCTGACCGACTGGCGCGCCAAGCCGGCTGTTCCTTTTGCGGGCAAATTTCGTATCATCGACTTTACCTTGTCCAACTGCATCAATTCCGGCATTCGCAAGGTGGGCGTGCTGACACAATACAAGGCGCATAGCCTGATCCAGCATGTTCAGCGCGGTTGGAGTTTCCTGCGCGCCGAAATCAACGAGTTTATCGAGATCATGCCTGCCCAACAGCGCATGAGCGAGGAGAATTGGTACAAAGGCACGGCGGATGCCGTGTATCAGAATCTCGACATCCTGCGTTCCTATGCTCCCGAATATCTGATCATTCTGGCTGGAGATCACATCTACAAGATGGATTACAGCAAGATGGTTCTTGAGCATGTGATGCGCGGCGCCGACTGTACGGTGGGCTGCTTCGAAATGCCGCTGGAGGGGGCCAGCGCCTTTGGCATCATGCAGATCGACGAGCATAAGAACGTCGTCAGCTTCAAGGAGAAGCCCGAGAATCCCGAGCCCATGCCGGGCAAGCCCGACCGCTGTCTGGTCAGCATGGGCATTTATGTCTTCAATACGCGCTTCCTGCTCGATCTTTTGGAATCCGATTCCGAGAATCCCGAATCGGCGCATGATTTCGGCAAGAACATCATTCCCGATCTGATCGGCAAGGCCAAGGTAGTGGCTCATTTCTTCCGCGATTCCTGCGTCATTGATGCGGTGCGCGAACCCTATTGGCGCGATGTGGGAACGCTGGATGCCTATTGGGATGCCAATATCGACCTGACCACGGTGACGCCAGCGCTCAATCTCTACGACACGAGTTGGCCGATCTGGACCTATCAGGCCCAACTGCCTTCGGCGAAATTCGTCTTCGATTCGGAAGACCGGCGCGGCATGGCCGTAGATGCCCTGGTTTCGGGCGGCTGCATCATCTCGGGCGCCACGGTGCGACGCTCGCTTCTGTTCTCTAATGTGCGGGTCAATTCCTACGCCAATATCGAGGATGCCGTCATTCTGCCCGATTGCGACATCGGTCGGAATTCCGTGCTGAAGAAGGTGATCTTGGATCGCGGCTGCCTGATCCCTCCGGGGCTGGTCGTCGGCGAGGATCCCGAGTTGGATGCCGAGCGCTTCTTGCGCACCGAGGGTGGCGTTACCTTGGTCACCCGCGACATGCTGAAGGAACTTGAGCTTTAGGAAAGTTCCGCCAGATCCGATCTGGCGATCGACATCGCCTTGATCATGGCATAGACCCTGGAGCTTGGCCGAAGGCCCAACTGGGCCACGGAAAAGCGCGTGACCTGCGACCACAAGGGTGATCCTTCGCCGTTTTCCCCGGTCTTCAGCAGCACGTCGGCCAGATGGCTTTCCGACTGGGAAATCTCGGCGACCATGCAGGGCAGGATGTTCTGAATGCTGATGTCCCAGGGCGGCGTCAGCGCCAGCCCCACGTCGCGGGCATGGATGCGCAGGCGGACCTGGCTTCCCTTGGGGGCATCGACGCGCCCCACCTTCAAACGTGTGCCATCCTTTAGGTTGAGATGCGTCAGTTGGTAGGCTTCGTCATGGCCCTCGATTACGGCATGCATCACAGAACCCGCGTCATAGCGCCCCGTCAGCGGCTTTAAGCGGATGTCCGACAGCACCTCCTCAAGTGGGCCCGAGGCAGCTACCCGGCCTTGCTCCAGCAGAACCAGGGTATCGGCCAGACGCAAAACCTCGTCCATGGCGTGGCTGACATAGATGACGGGAATTTTGACCTCGCGGGCCAGCTTGGCGATGAAGGGCAGCAACTCGTTCTTGCGCAGTGCGTCCAGAGCCGAGAAGGGCTCGTCCAGCAGCAAAACCTGAGGATCGCGGGCGAGCGCCCGGGCAACGGCGACCCTTTGCTGTTGGCCGCCCGAAAGCGCCGAGGGACGTCGATCTTGCGCCTCATTCATCAGGCCCATGCGTGATAGAAGGTTGGCGGCGCGTTTTCCTCGTTCCGATTGGGGCAAATGTCCCATGGCCGCCATGACGTTGCCCAGCGCCGTCATGTGAGGGAATAGTGCATAGTTCTGAAAGACCAGGCCTACCTGACGCTGCTGCGGCTTAAGAAATATGCTCCGTGCGCTGTCCTGCCAGCAGGCTTCTGCGCAGGAGACGCGCCCTTCCTCAGGTTGGTAAAGTCCGGCAATGGCGCGCAGAACAGTGGATTTGCCACTGCCAGAAGGGCCAAAAAGCGCCAGCACTTCACCCGGCTGGCAAGCAAAATCCAGCTTGAGGGGAATAGGCCCTGTCTGGTGAAGCGAGACTTTCAATTCTCCCGACATGTCAGCGGCCCTGCCGACGGTTGGTAAGGGCATAGCTGACGCCGATTGTGGCGAAGGACAAGGCCAGCAGCAGGGCAGCCATGGTGCCTGCGGCGCCGTCGTCGAAGGCCTGGACGCGGTCGTAGATGGCAACGGCAATGGTTTTTGTCTCGCCGGGGATACTGCCGCCCACCATCAGCACCACGCCGAATTCGCCCAATGTGTGCGTGAAGCTTAGGACCATGGCGGTCAGAATGCCCGGCCAGGCCAGGGGCAGGTCGATGTGTATCAACATGCGCCAGCGCGACATGCCGCAACAGGCGGCGGCTTCGCGCACTTCCGAAGGAATGGCCTCGAAGGCGCGTTGCATGGGTTGAATGGCAAAAGGCAGATTAACCAGAACCGATGCCACGACCAAGCCTGAGAATGAAAAGACCAAACCTTGACCGAACAGGCTTTCAAAAGCTTGCCCGAGCGGGGAGTGCGCTCCCAAGGAGACAAGCAGATAATATCCCAGCACTGTCGGAGGCAGAACAAGAGGCAAGGCCAGCATCGCTTCGGCCAGCGCCTTGCCTCTGAATCGGCCCCAAGCCAGCCACTGTCCGACGACGATCCCTATGGGAAGCAGAATGGCGATGGTCCATAGGCCCAGGGTCAGCGACAGGCGAAGTGCTGTCCAATCCATTGGCTATTTCTCTTCCGGCAGCACGAAACCGTACCTCTTGAATGCGGCCCGGGCATCGGGCGTCTGGACAAAACTATAGAAGGCCTTGGCCGTCTCTCCAGCTTTTTTTGTTAGCACCGCGCGCTGACGCAAAGGATCGTGCCCTTCGGCGGGGATCAAATCATATTTTCCCAGTGCCGACACTTTGGGCGACAAAGCCAGGGAATAGGCAATGATGCCGCCCTGGGCGGAACCGGATGTCGCGAACTGCGCAGCCTGGGAGACGTTCTCGCCTAGAACCAGCTTGTCCTTGATCTTATCCCATAGTCCGGCTGCTTTTAACGCACCTCGGGCGGCGCGGCCATAGGGGGCGTGTTCCGGGTTGGCGATGGCGAATTTTTTGACGCTTCCCGCTTCCAGGGCAGCCGCCAAATCCTTCAGTGAACCATCGGCCTTTAGCGGAGAGCCGGGCGGCACGATCAGTACGATACGGCCCACCGCGTAAAGGGCGCCTTCGTCTCTGGTCAGGCCCTCCTTAGCAAGATCGAGGACATAGCTCTCGTCAGCCGAGAGGTACATCTCGAAAGGCCCCCCCTCTCTGATCTGCCGGTGAAAGTTGCCCGACGAACCGAAGGACAGCCTTACAGTTCGCCCCGTCTCTTGGGTAAAGCGTTCGGCGATCTCGGTCAGGGCGAATTGCAGGTCGGCGGCGGCGGCGATGACGGGCGGCTCTTCTGCCCAAACCAGGGTGGGGCTGGATAGGCACATGGCGGCGGCAAAGACGGAAAGCAGGGGGCGCATTGGAAACCTCTTGGCTGTTTACTGATGCACATCCAGATATAGCGACTTATATCCGGACGGATATATCGAAGTCAATAACCCTCGGCGTCGGAACTATGCTACGAGTCGTCATCGGAGCAGAGCTTCGCAAAGCTGGGAAGGGGAAAATGCTTGGCAATCCCAGGAGAAACGGCTTGGCTGGTCAAGCCCGGAAAAGTGTGGTAGGAAGCCCCGAATTCCGCCGATCTCTGAAGATGGAGGCATCTTCGGGGATTGACGGTTCACAAAGGAAATCAACAAGCTAACTGAGGTTGAAGTCATGAGCGATATCGCCGAGCGCGTTAAAAAGATCGTTGTCGAGCACCTGGGCGTCGAAGAAGCCAAGGTTACCGAGGGTGCGAGCTTCATCGACGATCTGGGCGCCGACAGCCTGGATACGGTCGAGTTGGTCATGGCCTTCGAGGAAGAGTTCGGCTGCGAAATCCCCGACGATGCCGCCGAGAAGATCCTGACCGTCAAGGACGCGATCGACTTCATTCAGAAGAACGCCAAGTAAGGCGTTTTTTCTAAGGGCTTGTGCAGGGACGGATCGCCATGCGACGTGTCGTCGTCACGGGAATGGGAATGGTGTCGCCACTGGGATGTGGCGTCGATGTCTCATGGTCGCGACTGATTGAAGGCCAGTCGGGCATCAAAGTGATTGATCGCTTTGATGTTTCCGATCTGGCAGCCAGGGTCGGCGGGCTTCTTCCCGCAGGCAAGGACGATCCTGTCTTGTTCGACGCCGACCGATTCGTGCCGCCCAAAGACCAGCGCAAGATGGATGATTTCATCATCTATGCCATGGCGGCGGGGCAGATGGCGGTCGAGGATTCCGGTGTTGCCGGCCTGTCCGACGAGGCCAAGGAACGCACCGGCGTTATGGTGGGGTCCGGCATCGGCGGCCTGGGCACCATCCAGGATGCCGCGGTTGTCCTGAAAGAGCAGGGGCCAAGGCGCATTTCGCCCTTCTTCATTCCCTCCAGCCTAGTCAATCTGGCTTCGGGCCATCTGTCGATCAAATACGGCTTCAAGGGTCCCAACCATTCCGCCGTGACTGCCTGCGCCACGGGTGCGCATGCCATTGGCGACGCGGCCCGCCTGATCATCTTCGGCGATGCCGATGTCATGGTGGCGGGCGGTACCGAGGCGGCCATCTGCCGCTTGGGCATCGCTGGTTTTGCTGCTGCCAGAGCTTTGTGTACCAGCTTCAACGACCGTCCCACCGAGGCCTCGCGGCCCTGGAGCAAGGATCGGGATGGCTTCGTCATGGGCGAGGGTTCCGGCGTTGTGGTTCTGGAAGAGCTGGAACATGCAAGGAAGCGTGGCGCCAAGATTTATGCCGAAGTGGTGGGCTATGGCCTGTCGGGCGACGCCTATCACATCACCGCACCTTCCGAGTCGGGCGACGGGGCCTATCGTTGCATGAAGGCCGCCATGGCAAGGGCGGGCATGAACCCCGAAGATATCGACTACGTCAATGCGCATGGCACATCGACCATGGCCGATACTATCGAGCATGGTGCGGTCAAGCGCGCCTTCGGCAATGCGGCTGGCAATATCTCGATGTCCTCCACCAAGTCGGCCATTGGCCATCTGCTGGGGGCGGCGGGTGCGGTCGAAGCCATTTTCTCGATCCTGTCCATTCGCGACCAGATCGTGCCGCCCACCTTGAATTTGCACGATCCCGACGAGGGCTGCGATCTCGATCTGGTTCCCCTGACCGCCAAGAAGCGCAAGGTACGGGCGGCTCTCAGCAACTCCTTCGGTTTCGGCGGCACCAATGCCGCCCTGATCTTCAAAGCCGCTCCCTGATCCTTTAATCGGATGAGGCGCACCCTTCGTATCGTCGCTGCCCTGACCGGGGTGGCGGCGTTGTTGTTGGTGGGTGTCGGCTATAGCCTTCAGAAGTTTATGGAAGCCGTCATTCCCTTGACGGCTCCCGTCACGCTGGTCATTTCCAAGGGCTCTGGGCTTTCGGGAATCTCCAAAGACCTGCGCGTGGCCGATGTGGTCGCCAGCCCCCTGTTTTTCCGCCTGGGCGCCATGATGGCGGGAAAGACCAAGCTGCTGAAGGCCGGAGAGTATGCTTTTCAGCCGGGCATGACCCATCAGTCCGTCATGGACAAGATGGTGCTGGGCGATGTGGTGGTGCATCAATTCACGCTGGTGGAAGGGCGCACGGTGCGTCAGGTGCAAGATGAATTGCGCTTCGAAAAAGCGCTGGAGGGTGACGTCGGGCCGCTGCTCCCCGAGGGCAGCCTGTTGCCGGAAACCTACAATTTCATCCTGGGCGAGGCGCGCTCGCAGATGATTCAGCGCATGCGTCGGTCGATGGAGACGGCGCTGGCCGAGGCCTGGGCAGGCCGGGCCGAGGGGCTGACCCTGGCCTCGCCCCACGAGCTTCTGATTCTGGCCAGCATCATTGAGCGTGAAACCGGCTTGGCTGCGGAGCGACCGCACGTCTCCGCCGTCTTTCACAACCGCCTGAAGAAGGGGATGCGCCTGCAATCCGATCCCACGGTGATCTATGCGCTCTCGGACGGGCTGGGTGTGCTGGAGCGCCCGTTGAGCCGGGCCGATCTCGAACGCCCGACACCTTTCAATACCTATGTCATTAATCGCCTGCCGCCCGAACCCATCGCCAATCCGGGGCGGGCCAGCCTGCAGGCGGCGGCGCATCCCTTGAATTCCGACGATCTTTATTTCGTGGCCGACGGTACGGGCGGCCACGCCTTCGCGCCCACGCTGGAGGCGCATAACCGCAATGTCGCCAACTGGCGCCGGATCGAGAAAGAGCGCTAAACGCACTTCCTGATATAGGGCTTGTTGGCTTCCCACAACTCGTCGAGAATTTTATGGGCGGCCCCGGTCGAGTTGACGACGGGATCGATCAGCAAGGCTTCCAGCGCCAGTTCCTTCGAGGCATGTACGGCGGCCTCGACGGTCAGTTGCTGAACGCTGGCCTGCATGCTCATCAACTTGGCGATGGGATCGGGAAGCGGCCCCAGCGAGACGGGATGTACGCCTGCGGCATCGACCACCAGGGGCACTTCCACAGCCAGATCGGCGGGCAGGTTGGGAATGATCCCCCGATTATAGACGATGCCCGATTCGATCATGCGCTTTTCGTTATGCAGCATGCTTTCGATGATGGTGATGCCGCGCTCGCCCGACAGTGTGTTCCATTCGTCGGGCGGCGGCTGGGTGCCCGCCACCACGCCGTCGATGATGCCCTGCAGCTTGACGCGCCAAGCGTCTTCGCCGTCGAAATCGAATCCTTTCTCGCCGCCTTCATAGCCGTAGGGGACATATTCGCCCATATGATCGTCGCTGCAGGTCAGCCAATGGCCGAAGGCGCGCATCATGCGCCGCGTCAGCGGCTGCAGGCTGGGGTCGTAGGTCTTTTCCTTCTCAAGCAGCAGCGGATACATGTCCTTGCCGCTAGCGCGGTCGCGGATTTGCATGACGCACTGGAAATGATTGAGCCCGGCGGCCCAAAGATCCAAGGATTCCGGCGGTTCGATTCCCATGATGGTGCCCACATACCAGCGGGCCAGGAAGATGCCGTGGCACAGCCCCAGACTGCGGATGGGGCTGTATTTGCCTAGGGCCAGGACGATGCGGCTTTCCGGATTGGAATAATTGATGAAATGAGCGTTGGGGCACAGCTCTTCCATGTCGCGCACGAAATCGAAGATGAGCGGCAGGGTGCGCAGCGTGAAGAACAGACCGCCCGGCCCGCCGTTTTCGCCCAAGGTGTGGCGGATGCCGTATTTCTTGGGCACCTCGAAATCGAGACGCCACAGACGGGTGCGGTCGATGGCCACCGAATTCAGCACGAAGTCGGCGCCGGGCAGGGCGGCCCTGCGATCCGTTGTGCGCTCGATGAGGATTCCGGCGCCGCGCTGCTTGTTCATGAACTGGGCCAGCCCGTACATGCGTTCCAGCGTTTCGGGGTTGGTGTCGACCAGGGTCAGCGTACAGCCCGCAAGTTTCTTGCTGGCGAACATGTCGCGGAACATATGGACGCCGAACGAGGCGCTGCCAGCGCCAATGAAAACGATCTTGGCCGTGTTGGTCATGGGAATCCTCGTCTCTGTTCCCGAGGATTCTAGCAAATTCTGACCCTCAATGCACCCTGAGCGACACCTCGGCATATCGCCACGAGCCGGGCCGGAAGGGCTTGGTGCTGGCGACATAGACCGAATGCAGGGTGCCATCGAGATTATGGCCCCAGAAATCCAGGAATTTGTGCAGTTCGGGATAGCGTGGGGCCAGGTCGTATTCCTGCCAGACATAGCTTTGCAGCACATGGGGATGATCGGGCAGGTGGTAGAAGATTTCGGCCGTGGTCAGGCGGTAATCCTTCAGCATCAGGTCGAACTCGCGCATGACACCCTCCTTCTGGGCAAGGTCTGCCGGGAGGAATTTGCCGGTCCGCTGATTTTCCTGGGGGCGGGCCGGCCCCGGCGGCGTTCATAGGGGTTTTAATGCAACCGTCGGGCCAATTCCCCCATTGATACAGAAGATGACAGGCCGGGCTTGCGAAAGCAGCGCAGGGGCTTTATCTTGCGGTCCTTCCTTAAGGATTGGGGCGTAGCCAAGCGGTAAGGCAGCGGTTTTTGGTATCGCCATTCCTAGGTTCGATTCCTAGCGCCCCAGCCAATCTTTTCAATGAGTTATGGGAATTCTGGAAATTTTGGCCCGGATTTTTTGGGACAATTCCGCTCCATTTTGCAGTGAATAATCACCAAAAATGAACGGCTGAATTTAAGGCATGCCGGGCCTTCCGGAACTGGTCGCAGCAGGCAAACCTTCTACCGTATAAGCCCTTCATAAAAGCTCCCCCTGATTTCCATATGGAACCTTTACGCCCTCTGGCGGGAGGATAGGCCTGGTTTCAAGGACTGACCGGAGTCGTCGCCATGTTCGATGCCGTTTTCATTGCAGCTACCTTTGGCGCTTTCGCGCTTCTAGGGTTTTTGCTGCGCGCCTGCCGGAACATTTAGGAGGAGTGCCATGACTTATTCGATTTCGCTCGATGTGGTGTTGGGCCTCGCCTCGGTCATCGGGCTGGCGGCCTATCTCGTCTATGTCATTCCGGGACAATTTGAGGACAAAATTGGTGCTGTGAAGATCGTTCCCGTTACGCCTTAAGACACCGTTTCGATTCTTTATTACACATACTGGGCATGCCAGGTTACGATTCGGTAACGCCTATGTCATGCAGGCATAACATTAGCCACAGCTCTTGTTGCTTTGCTGCATCTATCCCCCGATGGCGCTCATCGAGCGCTGGGGAGAAACCTTTGAGGGCTCGCGGGTGAAGTCGTGCCCTTTGGGCTTTCCTTCTACGGCTGAAAGAATCACCTGTTTCAAATCTTCGTCTGTCGCTCCCGCCTGTAGAAGTGAGCGCAGATTGATGGAGTCTCCGCGATCCAGACATAGTTTCAAGATTCCGTCGCTGGTCAGGCGCACACGGTTGCAGCCTTCGCAGAAATTGGCGCTCATCGGAGTGATGAAGCCCAGCCGTCCTCCGGTTTCGTTGACGCGCACATAACGGGCAGGCCCACCGGTTCTTTCGCACAAGGGCGTTAAGCGCCAGCGCCGCTCCAGCCGATCACGCAAGGCCAGATGTTTGGAAAGCACCGGAAGCTTGGCGGGTCCCATTGGCATCACCTCGATCAGGGTCAGATCCAGGCCCCCCATGCCGCACCAACGGATCAGGCTGTCGATCTCGCCGTCCGTGGTGTCGGTCATCACCACCATGTTGATCTTGACGCTAAGCCCGGCTTGGCGCGCAACGGCAATTCCGTTCAGAACCTGTTCCAGAACGTCCCTTCCGGCAATGGCCTTGAACCGTGCAGCGTCCAAAGTATCAAGCGATACATTGACCCGGCGCACCCCGGCCTTCACCAGCCCATCGGCAAAGCTGCCGAGCTGCGTTCCATTGGTGGTCAGCGTGACTTCGTCAAGCCGGTTTAGGCCAGCCAGGTTCTGAAACAAGGTTAGCACGCCCCTTCGCACCAGAGGCTCGCCGCCGGTAATGCGGATCTTGCGCACCCCCAGATCGGCGAATACCCCGCAAATCCGCGTGATTTCTTCCAAGGACAGAATGTGGCGGCGTTCCAGAAGCACACGCCCAGGCACAGCGCAATAGCTGCACCTCAGGTCGCACCGGTCGGTAACGGAAACCCGAAGATAGGTGATCTGGCGGCCATGACTGTCGAACATAGCCAAGTTCGAATGCCAGAATCTTGCCAGTTGTCGTAACCAAGGCAATTCCTGAAGCGACACGGAATGCTGCAAGGCAGCATGTTACCGGTTGGTAACAACGACCGCTCTGGCGGCAAAGGAAACGTGAAGATTCGGTAACGTCTCAAAATCGTTCAATTGCTAAACTGCGCGGAATCCCGCCGCTACGACATCTGGCACGTCCCTCGCAATGGTATGCGCAATTCGCTTCGGCAAGCCATGCTGAAGTGAGCATGTGCAAAAACGCAAGGGAGGAAGCAGATGGCGATAGGGCTTCAGGCCGATCCATCGGAAGGCGTTGCCGGTAAGAAACGCTGGGCGATGGTGGTCGATCTTAGGCGGTGCATCGGCTGTATGGCCTGCGTCGCCGCGTGCAAGGCGGAATATGATGTGCCTTTGGGTGTGTGGCGCACCACGGTCAAGGTAAAAGACCTGGGGCAGTTTCCCAACACCAAGCGCCAGTTCATGCCGCGCCTGTGCAATCACTGCGACAATCCGCCCTGTGTCCGCAATTGCCCGACCGAGGCCACGTACAAGCACGAGGAAGGCTATGTCCTTCAGCGCTACGACCGCTGCATCGCTTGCCGCACCTGCATTGCGGCCTGCCCCTACAATGCGCGCCACGTGCTGCCCAGCAATCGCACCCGCGTCAAGATCGGCGGCGTGGTCGACAAATGCACTTTCTGCGAACACCGCGTTTCCAACGGCTTGGTTCCTGCTTGTGTGCAGACCTGCCTGGGACGTTCGCGCATCTTCGGCGATCTTAACGATCCCAAGGGCGAGGTTCACCGTCTGGTCTCCAACTCGTCGACGGTGACGCTGAAGCCTGAGAAGGGCACCAAGCCGCAGGTTTATTATATCCAGCCTGCTCAAAAGATCACCGATCAGATGTCAGCCCCCCCCGTATCCTATGCCGCCAAGGCAGATGCGGAGGCGTTCTACCGCCACAATAAAGGGCGGCAGTTCTTCGGCGGCGTCCTTTAAAGGGGAGACGGAACATGTTCGAATATGGATGGTTTCACATCGCACCCTGGGGTGCGGAATTGTCGATCTACTTCTTCCTGATCGGAATGGCGGGCATGTCTTATGCCCTGTCCACCGCTCCCGATCTGTTTGGCGGCAAGTTCGAGGCCCTGCGCCCCGTGCAAACCCCCGGCCTGCTTTTGGCCCTGGTCATTGTCGGCATTTGCGCACCGCTTTTGATCCTGGATCTTGGTCAGCCCGGCCGCTTCCTGTATCCGATTATCTACTTCCACTGGACGTCGCCTCTGTCCTGGGGATCCGTCTTCCTGGTGCTGTTCACGGCTTGCATCGTGGGCTTCTACTGGGCCAAGCATCACGGCAACCGGGGTGATCTGTTGAAGCCCCTGGCTGTTGTTGGTTCTCTTCTGGGCCTCTCGATGCCGCTCTATACCGGTCTCGATCTCATGGTGAACACCACGCGCGAAGTGTGGGCGACGCCGTGGATGCCTGTCATGTTCACGGTGCTGTCCATTTCCTCGGGCACCGCCATGATCGCTCTCATCGCCAAGGTGATGGGCAAGACTGGTGCTGACGTCATGGTCATCCTGCACACCATCCTGCTGGCCTCGGTGGCAACCACTTTCGCCCTTTTCCTGGGCTTGGTGGTGTCCTTGCTTTACGGCTCGGGCGAGATGCAGCAGGGCTGGCAGATTCTGAACAGCCAGTACGGTACGCAGATCTGGTTGCTGACCTTCGTGGTCGGTATTCTGGCGCCGCTTGGCATGTTGGCCATGCCCGCCATCGGACGTCAGCCGACGATTCTGGTGGGTGCCGGCATCGCCAGCATGATCGGGGCTTTCATGGTGCGCGAGGTTCTCCTCGTGGCCGGTCAGCTTCCCCAGCTGTTCTACTAAGCGAACGACACGGAAAGAGAGAGGGACGTTGCCATGAATAAGCATTTCCCAATGAGCCGCCGAGGCTTCCTGAAGCTGGGTGGATCTACCGCTGCCGTCGCTAGCGCGCTGGGAGCAAGCCGACTTGAAGCCATGGAGCAGGAACTGGGGGGGAAGGATTTCTCTCCCGTCACCGGCAAACTGCGTGAAGCTGTGCCTTACACTTGCCTGGTGTGCAACATCGAAGACGGCGGCATCGCCTATGTCGAAGATGGACGCATCGTCAAGCTGGAAGGAAATCCGGATCATCCGGGCAACCGCGGCAAGCTGTGCGCCAAGGGCAATTCCGGATTCCTGCATACCTACGATCCGGATCGCATCATGACTCCCCTGCTGCGCACCGGAAAGCGGGGTGAGGGCAAGTGGAAGCGCATCAGTTATGACGAGGCGACCACGATGCTGGCCGCCAAGCTGCGCGAAGTCATCGACCGTTCGGTCAAGGCCAACGATCCGGCCATCCGCAACGAGATCGTCTTCAAATGGGGCCGCAACCGAACCGGCGGCGCCATTCAGCGCCTGATGGGCGCCATGGGCTCGAGCGCCATGGTGGGCCATACCAACATCTGCGAGTCCTCGAAGAAGATCGGTCTCGAGCCCTCGTGGGGCCCCGATATCGAATCGGCCGACTTCCAGAACACCAAATACGCTCTGATCTTCGGCGGCAACGTCACGGAAACGGCGTATTTCCACAATCCCAACGCCCAGCGTCTGGTCGATGGCGTGGTGGGGAACAAGGCCAAGCTGGTCTATTTCGATCCGAGACACGCCAATACAGCCAAGATCGCCGATGAATGGTTTGCACCTTATCCCGGCACGGACGGCGCGGTGGCTTTGGCCATGGCGAACGTGATCATGAACGAGAAGCTCTATGACGACGCCTTCATCCGCACCTGGACGAATGTGACGCCCGAGCAGCTGACCGCTCACCTCAAGTCCTACACGCCAGAATTCGCCGAAGCGGAATCGGGCATTGCGGCCAAGGATATCCGGCGCATCGCCCGCGAGTTCGCCACCACCAAGCCGGCGACGACTTTCTCGTATCGCGGACCCTGCAAGCATGTGTACGGCTCCTATCAAGAAGCCGCCATTCACATGCTGAATGTGATCACTGGCAATGTCGAGAAGAAGGGCGGCTACTGCCTGCCGCGCGGCATGGGATACGGCCAGCCCGGCCCCAAACCCGCAGGCGGCAAGGCGGCCAGCATCCTGGGCGCTCCGCCCACCTATCCGCTGGCGGGCCATCAGGTTTCGACGCACATGCCCTATCAGCTCATGAAGGGCGATGCCAAGTGCTCGGTGCTGATGACCTATTACGACAACGGCGCCTATACCTATCCCTCCAGCCATGTCTGGGAAGCGCTGCTGAAGGACGAGAAGTTGATCCCCTTCTACTGTTCGTTCAGCCCCTACATGTCCGAGAACGCCGAACTGGCCGATCTCATCATTCCGGATACGACCTATCTGGAACGCTGGGACCCGGAATCCATGCCGAGCGACCTGCGTCCCTGGCTGGGCATCCGCCAGCCGGTGATCAAGCCCCTGGGCAACACCCAGGAATGGCGCATGACCGCCATCCAGGTTGCCGCGAAGCTGGATCCCGACGGCTCGTTGGGCATCAAGCAGTATCTGAACTTCAAGGACGGCGAAGAATGGGTCAGGGCTCAGTTCGACGGCATCCCCGGCCTTAAGGAAGACGGCGGCTTCGACTATCTGAAGAAGAACGGCGTCTGGCCGAAATATGGCAAGATCGATCCGGTCACCGGGCAGATCGTCGACAAGAACGGCGACGAGGTGCCCGCCGACTACGGCCTGCACATGAAGGAACTGTCGGCGGCAGCCATGGAAGGAACCACGGTTGAAGCCAACGGCGCCATCAAGAAGGGCGGCAAGACCGTTGGCGTACGGATCAACGGCAAGAACCACGCCGGTTTCGGCACCGGTTCAGGCAAGATCGAAATCTACAAGGAAGGTTGGAAGAAGTACGGCTTCAACCCGATGCCGGTCTACAAGCGCCTGCCTTCCCGCGACAAGAAGGCCGACGAGTTGGTGCTGATCACCTTCAAGGTCAATGTGCATACGCAAAGCCGCACGGCTTCGGTGAAGTATCTGGCCGAGCTGTATCACAAGAACCCGGCCTGGATTAATCCAAAGACGGCGGCGGCCAAGGGAATCGCCGATGGCGATCTGATCCGCGTCACCTCGACGGTGGGGTATATCGTGACCAGGGCGCATGTCACTGAAGGCATCCATCCCGACGTGGTGGCGATCTCGACGGCCTGCGGCCACAATTCCTATGGCCGCTTGGCGCAGTTGAAGATGAAGGAGAAGCCCGCCGATTACATGCTGGGCGGCGATGCCGACATCGACAACAACGTTTGGTGGGACGATAAGGGCGTTCACCCGAATCCCATCATTAAGCTGTCGGTCGATCCCATCGGCGGATCGCAGGGCTGGTACGATACAGTGGTTACCGTGAGCAAGGCCCAGCCCACCGACAAGTACGGCGACGTCAAGGCCAGTGTCGAGGCGTCGATGAAGGATTATGAGGAAACCTTGCGCTTGGCCTATACGGGCGATCTGCACAAGGCCAATCATAAAGAGGTCGACATCGATTGGGCTCATCTCCCCGAGCTCAAGGCTGGCGGCGGACATTAAGTAGCTCCTTCCACTAACGCGATGGCGGCGGTTTTGGCTGCCGCCATCGTGATCTTTCTTTCCGGCAGAAAGTATGTGAGGAGACCGACATGCAGACGTTGATCGAGCAAGTGGCTCAGGGAGCCAGACTTGACGAGTGCAGGGCCCAGTCGGCCTTGTTCAGACTATTGGCCAGGACCTTGGAATACGAGGTCGACGAAGCCTTTTTGAGCCACTTAAGGAACGATCTTCTGGAAGCACTGGCGGAAGCCGGTGCGGAACTTCCCGAAGACATGCTTTCAGGCCCTTCGGACGCGCTGTTTGAGAAGCTTGCCGTCGAATACACGGCGCTGTTCGTGCAGCCCGGGGCCATTTCCCCCTATGCCTCTGTGTTCGAAACCGGTTCGATGTTCCAAGAACAGTGCGACCGCGCCGCTCGCTGGTATCAAGAAAACGGTTTCGTCTTCAAGCATCGCTATAGCGGCGAATTTCCCGACCATGTTGGCACCATGTTGTCTTTTGTCGCGGCCTTGTTCGAGCGCGAAGCTCAGGCCTTGGAAGCTGGCGAAGAAGGGAATGCCGAGGAGATTCGCCAAAGTCGCGAGCGCTTTTTGATCGAGGAGTTGGGAAGCTGGGCGCCTGGTTGGGCCAAGTTGGCGGCGCAGGCGGCGCAGCATCCCTTCTACGAACGCATGTTGGGGCTGGTCGAGCGTGTGCTTTGGGACGAATTGACCCAGGTGGTGCCCCCCAGGCGCATGCGGGAACTGACCGAGAAGAATTCCAGAGGCCCAACCGTCATCAAGAAGGATCCCGGTTTCAGGAAAGCCTCTGGCTTGTAGTTGGTGTTCGAGTTTTACCGACTGTATACGGCTTAGGTGTCAGTCGGCATTCAGCCGCCATTGAGGCGGCGGCCAAGCGCCTGCGAGGGCGCGCCCGGCGAGGGGCCAATACGGCAGGTCAGTTACTGACCTGCCGGTGCGAAAAGGAGAAACAGGGATGAGCGTCCGGCGACGCATCCTCCTGGTGGAAGGCTCGGGACGCGGTTTCCTGTGCCATTATGCTCATGCCCTTGGGCTGGGTCTTTCCAGACTTGGTTGCGAGATCGAGCTGGTGACGGGAAGGCGCGACGAGCTGGCGGGCTGGGATATGCCCTTTGCCAAATCGGCCTGTCTTGAGTCCGGGCTGGTCGGCTGGCTGTGTCTGGTCCGCAAGGTACATAGCTTCAAGCCTGATGCCGTACATTTCCAGTGGGTGGGGCAGCCCCTGCTGGCAGCGCTTTTTGCCTTGTGGGTCAGGCGCCAGGGCATCGGTGTGGTTTACACGCCGCACAATCTACTGCCCCATCGCAGGCGCTGGCTTTCCGCTCCCCTTTATCACCTTTTCTATCGTCTGGTGGATCGGATCGTCGCCCGCGACGCCCATCTGGCCTGGGGGCTCGAGGAAATGCTTGGCGTCGGGCCGGAGCGGATTGCCGCCATTCCCGGCAGTCCCAATCTATTGGCGCACACCATCGCGCCGAGAACTCAAATTCCAGAACTGCCGCTGCGCCTGCCTGGTGAAATACGTCTGCTCTATTTCGGCCATGGATCGCCTCGCAAAGGTCTCGATCTGCTTCTGGCCGCCTTCGAGGAAATGGAGCCAAATCTTGCCTTTCATCTGGTCATTGCGGGTGAAGGTGTCATGAGGGGCATTGATGACGATGCCTTGGGCAAGGCGGCGCTACACGTCCGCACCACCGTCATCGGCCGCTATATCCAATCAGGCGAGGTTGCGGGGCTGTTTGAAAACAGCGACCTGATGATCATGCCCTATGCCAAGCAGTGCAAAAGCCCGTTGACGGATCTGGCGGCGGCTTTCCGTCTGCCGGTGCTGAAGACCGATCGCGTCGAGGCGGCCTGTTTCGCAGACGGCGTTCATGGTTACACCATCGAAGGCTGCGAGCCAGCACTTCTGGCGCGCGCTATCTTGGAATGCACCTATGAACCGACTTTGACGGCTCTTAAAGAGGAGTTGGCGCGCGAGGAGACGGTTGAGGACTCCATTGCCCGGCTGGCTCAGGCGCATGTCGCACTCTACGAAATGTTGGGCAGCGAGTTATTCGCCAACATGGAAGAGGGAGTGCGCGAGCATGCCTGAAATTCGCACCCTGATCCTGATCGCCCATAAGCGCCAGCTTGGCCCGCTGATCAAGCTGATGAAGAAAGAGCGTGCCGTTTTCGAGACTTTCCGTCTGCTGTCAACTACTGAAACGGGCGGCGAAATCGAAAAGCAATTGGGGCTTGAGGTGACTTCGATCTTTCCCGCCAAAAAGGGCGGCGAGATTCAGCTTTGCGGGTTGGTTTGCTCGAATTCAGTGGCGGCTGTCTATTTTCTGCGCGATCCCATGTCGAAGGATGGGGCAGAGCCCGACATTTCGCCCTTCTATCGGGCCTGTGATCTCAACAATGTTCCCTTGGCGACCAATCTGTTGACCGCCACGGCGCTGACCTACTGGCTGGGACGCAAGACAGGAGGTTCGCAGCCGTGAAAACAGGCAGCCGCGATCAGGTAAGCGATCTGTTTCGCACCAGCTATCTGCTGGACGATTTCGATCTATGCGTCAATTCCCGTGCCCGCAAGGTCATCTGTAAAGCCTGTGAAAAGGCCTGCGGTCCCCAGGCCATCAAGCCCGGCGTTGATGCCATCGACCTGAATGAGCAGGATTGCACCACCTGCGGCGCCTGCGTTCCGGTTTGCCCCTCAAGTGCTTTGCGCCTTTCCGTTTTCGATCCTGTCCGCTTTCTGGAAGCGGCGGCGAGCTTGGACGAATTGCATATCCATTGCTCCGAAAGCCGGGATGGCGGTGGCGGCATCGTCATTCCCTGCCATCTGATGATCGATAAACGTCTGGCGGCGGTGGCGACCAGAGGAGGCCAGCGTGACCTCATCTTGCACGCCCGCCCCCAGTGCCACGAGTGTTCCAGGGCCGACGCTAGGGCTCATATTCCCGAATTGGCCAAGGCCCTGAAACGCTGGTTCGGCGATCAGGCCCGCACCGTGCGTTGGGCCAGTCCGGGAGAGACAACGGAAAAAGAGCCAGCGCAGCATCTTGATCAGGCGCTGGCCAATCGGCGCAATTTCCTCAAGTTGGCCGGAGCGCGGGCGATCTCGAATGTTTCCTGGCTGATTCCAGCCACGCCGCAGGCGCTGGGTGTTCCAGAGCCAAGGGCGATCTTCGTGCCGGGAGAATTTCGCAGGAAGCAAGATCCCTATCAGCAGGCCCTGGCCGAAGTCGGGGCGGCATTCGCTTGGCGGGAGAACGCCCTGCTGCCCTTCTTGGCGCGCAAGATATCAGAGGAATGTACCCAGTGCTGCATTTGCGCCGAACGCTGCCCCACCGGGGCGTTGGGTCGCCAGCATGGACCCGGCTGGATGGGAATCGATTATGATGTCAGGGATTGCACAAACTGCGGACTCTGCACTTCGGTCTGCCCCGTGTCCGCTATTACCGCCCAGGTACTTCGATCATGGGCAGAGGTGTTGGAGACAAGGCTTCTTCTGGCGCGGGCCAATCTGGCCCGCTGCGAGCAGTGCGGACAATCTTTCAGATCAGATGACCAGAAGGTTTGTCCGGCCTGTGCCAACGAGGCCGAAACGGATGACGCCTGGATGGCAATGCTGGGAGGCTGAGTGAGGTGGAAGGGTCTTGCCGTTCTGGCGTTGGTAACTGGTACGGCCTGGGGTGCATGGTGGTGGATCAATCTGCCGCGCACGCCCCAGGAGTTCTTCATGGTCCGCTGCAGCACCTGCCACAAGCTGCCGGACCTTGCAAAGTACAAACGGGAAGATATGGCTGGAATCGTTAGAACCATGCGGACTAAACACGGAGCGGGCAAAGTGATCGACGAGGAAGAGGCCGCAATCATCACACGTTATCTTGAGGAGCAAAAGCAGTGACGGTAACGACGCTTGAGGACATGGTGCTGGCGGCACTTAAAAGCGTGACCCTGGGTCAGGATGGACCCGATATCGTTTCGTCCGGTCTGGTCTATGATGTTGTGGCGACCGGGCCCGCCGTTCGCGTTCTACTCGATCCCGACAAGATTCCCGACAACGATGCCGACTCTCTGGCCGATTTCCTGGCTCCGATGATTCAGTCATTACGCGGCGTCGATCGCGTGGTGATCAAGCCGCGCCCGAAATCGTTGTCCGATGCGACCCGCCCCCACGTGGCCCGTTATGTGCTGGGGGTGCATAGCGGCAAGGGTGGTGTCGGCAAATCGACGCTGGCGGCCAATCTGGCGGTAGCGCTAGGGCTTCAGGGTTTGAAGGTTGGCGTTCTGGATGCCGATGTCTACGGGCCTTCGATGCCGACCTTGTTCGGGCTTTCCGGCCGGGCAGAAGAGATTGAGGGCAGGATCGAGCCGAAGGAGTCGCATGGGGTCAAGGTGATGTCGCTGGGCTTTCTGCTGCCGCCGGAAAAGGCTCTGGCCTGGCGCGGCTCCCTGATCGACGAGGGCCTGCCGCTGCTGTTGAGCGAGGTGTCTTGGGGTAATCTCGATATTCTAGTGATCGACCTTCCCCCCGGCACCTCGGATGTCCATCTTTCCTTGGCCAGGAACGCCGATTTGTCGGCAGTTTTGACCGTCACCACGCCGGGCGCCATCGCGCTTTCGGATGTAAGGCGCGGCATGGAAATGTTCGCCGACATGGCTGTGCCCTGTCTGGGGATCGTCGAGAACATGGCTAAGGTTGTCTGTTCTTCCTGCGGTCATGCGATCCCACTGTTCGGTGAAGGCGGCGCCAGGACCCTGGCGGACGAGACAGGGCTTGCGCTGCTGGCTTCGATCCCTTTCGTTTCTGATCTCTCCCTGACCGGCGATGCCGGCGTTCCCTATGTCATCGCGGCACCTGACGCGGCTTCATCGCGAGCCATCAATGAGCTGGCGGCCAGCATTTCCAGATTGATCCCAGCAGAGGTGTCGCCATGAGTGGTTGCGGATCATCCCTGTCGTTTGCGCCACAGCAGCCTGTTTCGGGTGTAAGGGACATTGTCTGCGTTGCCAGCGGTAAGGGGGGGGTCGGCAAGTCGACGCTGACGGTCAACCTGGCGGCGGCGCTGGCAGCCAGAAACCTCACGGTGGGGGTTCTCGATGCCGATCTCTATGGCCCTTCCATCTCGCTCCTTCTAGGAACTGACGCAGGGGTTGAAGCTTTTGATAACGGCAAGGCCCGTCCGAAATTCAGCCACGGCATCCATTCGCTGTCGGTGGGTAATCTCTTGGTTCCGGAATCGGGTCTGGTCTGGAAGGGTCCACTGATCGCGCAGGCGGTCGAGCAGATGCTTTATGAAGTGGCTTGGCCCGATCTCGACGTCCTGTTGATCGACATGCCGCCCGGCACGGGCGACATCCCAATTACGCTTCTGGAGCGTGTCCCCATTTCGGGCGCTGTCATTGTCTCTACTCCCCAGCGTCTAGCGGCAGTGGATGCTGAGCGTGCCATCTCCTTGTTCCATGAGTACGATGTGCCGGTCTTAGGCGTGGTGGAAAACATGGACGGTTACGTCTGCCCCTGTTGCGGCAAGATCGAGCGCCTGTTCGCTGGCGGCATCGTCGCCCCCATGGCCAAGAAGCGTCATGTCGCCTATTTTGGTTCGGTGCCCCTTGATCCAACGGCCCATGCCGCCGCCGATGCGGGGATCCCCCTCTTTCTTCAAAGCCCGGATAGCCCCTGGGCCAAGGCGCTTGCCGGTATTGCCGAGACGGTCATGGGCTCGCTGGCCCGCGAACGCGCAAACCCCAAAATGGCGGAGAACGCATGACCCATCTTATCGTCGAATGCGATCAGCAGGATTCGGATTGGTGCGGCGCCGACGGGCTTCTGACCAGGGCATGCGACCTTGAGCCTGAGAAGGCTGAGGGCTTGCAGCTTGTGCTTCTTAGGGGAAGTCCCGAATCAGTGCCGCAATGGGCAGGAGCGGCCAATGTCCATTGGCTGGTAGAGCAGGGATTGGATGCGGCAGCACGTCTGCGCGATCTTTATCCGGGCGAAAGGTTTCTGCCCGCGGTTACCGCTACGCGGCCATCGACGCATTTCACCATGGGCCAGCATTATACGGGGGATGGCTTCAGCTACTACGTGCCCGATATGACGACTTACAGGACTTACCGTATCGACGATGGCGATGTTTACCTGTCCGACTGGTTGGAACGTGTTTCATCCCTGGGCTTTGATACGGTTTTGTTCAATACCCCCGACGCCAAGGCGGATGCGAAGGGATTCGATCTCGATCTGCTTGAAAAAGCCAAGCGGCTTTTTCAGGGCAGAATCATCCTGTCCGGCGAGGGGGCTGGCGAACCGGTGCATTTCGAGCGCTTGAAAGAGCAAGGATGTTGCTTTGCCGCTTTGTTGCCGCAAGCCGTGGCGGCCAGGCTGAATCTGCAAGAGATCGTCAAGATATTGGTACCACCTGCCGAGGGGGCTTCTCCTCAGGAGAGTGAAGGAGCGGCTGCCTGAACATGCATCTGCCCTTCTTTACACTTCTCCTGTTCCTCCTCCTCGGACTTGGTGGGGGGGCGTCGGCGGAACAAGGCATCCGTTACCTATCGCCGGATATGGTGGCAGACGCCTTGGTTTCTCCGGCGCCCCCGCTTGTCGTCGATGCGCGAGGGCGCGATATTTACGCATCGGGCACGGTTCCCGGCGCCGTCAATGCCGGACGCGATCCCGAAGGCTTTCTGCCCGCCAAGGGAAGCGGGGCCTTGCTGCTCATCTTAAGAAAGGGTGCCAGCCCGACATTGAAGCGTGCCTGGGCCGAGCGGTTTTCGGCCTTTGGCTATACGGTCGCCATTCTCAATGGTGGGTTCGAAGCTTGGCAGGCGGCAGGGCTGCCGGTCGAGATTCCTGCTTCCGGCCATATCAAGCCCGGCTCAACCCCCTTCACGATTCCACGCGGTCTGTGCGAGGCCAACACACCGGCCCAGGTGCATGAATGAAATGGCTGGCGGCAATGGCGATTTGTCTGCTTGCAGCCTGGCCGTCATGGGCAGACCAGGATTGCGCGGCATGCCATGTCGAGGCGGCGCTTCAGTTTTCGGATACGGCCATGGCAAAAGCAGCGCTCTCGGACGACTTTACCAAGGAATGGGGCCTGTCCGGAAAAAGTCCCGACTGCCTTTCCTGCCATGCGCCTTCAAAAAAAGCCGGGATCGGTTGCATCGACTGCCATGGAATCGGGGCGCATCCCTACGCCCGATTGAGTGTTCCGGAAGTCTGCGCCCGTTGCCATGATGCGCCAGGGGAATCGACGGTGCGCAGCCACCGGGTCAGTCTGGCCCGACGCCAGGGATTGAACTGCCTGTCCTGTCACCTGAAATCCCCCAAGGAAAGTCATGCCTTTGTGGGGGCAACAGATAGCAGAATTCTAAAAAACGCTGCCAAACTGCATCTTGCGTTAAGGCGGGAGGCCGACAAGCAAATGCTTGTGGTAGCAGTGCGCCCGCAGACTGGCCACGCCCTTCCCGGCGGCACCACCGGGCGCTCTGTCTGGTTGACGGTCAAGGGGATGGACCTGAACAAATCCGTACGCTGGATGGAAACGAAGCGTTTTGGTTGGCTTGTGGCGGCGGATGGAAGATGGGAAGACGCTACACTTGCCCCGGATATTGGTGTTAGTCTTGATTTGGCTGATCCAGGGCGCAAGGGAGCCGTTCAGGTCGAGGCGGAACTGATCTACCGATTTCGCCCTGGTTCGTTGGAAGAGCCTGATTCAAGGCAGGTAACCATAAGCAGGGCAAGCATGCCCCTGTGGCCATGAGGGACGGAACGAGCGTGACGAACCGCATCTCGAGACGGACAGTCCTGACGCTGATGGGAGCGGCGGCCCTTGCCCGTCCCGTCCTGGCCGCCGAAGAAGAGCGTCCTGTTCGTTTTGGCCTGACTGCAGTGGTGGTTCGTGAGAATCTGCAATTCTTCGAACGTTGGCGTCATTTCCTTGAACAAAGGGTGGGGCGGCCCGTACGATTCGTTCAACGCCGGTCCTATCGGGAAATCATGGGGCTTTTGCAGACCGGCGAAATCGATTTTGCCTGGATCTGCGGCTATCCCTATGTGCAAAAGCGCGAGCCTGAATTTATCGAATTGATGGCGGTACCGGTCTTCCAGGGCGAGCCCTTGTACCATTCCTACATCATCGTTCATCGCGACAATCCGGCAACCTCGCTGGCCGATCTGAAGGGCAAGGTCTTTGCCTATTCCGATCCCGATTCCAATTCGGGCTATCTGGTGCCGCGCTATCTGCTGGCCAGCACCGGCGCTTCACCGGACAATTTCTACCGTCTGACCTTCTTTACCTACAATCATGCGGAGACGGTCGAGGCGATTGCCAATCGCGTTGCCGATGGCGGCGCGGTCGATTCTTATGTCTGGGAATTCATGGCCAAGACGCGGAGCAATGTTACCGAACGCACGAAGATCATCTCGCGCTCGCAGAAGTTCGGCTTTCCGCCGTTGGTCATGCGCAGTGCCGCCGATCCTGAATTGAAGCGTCGCATGCAGGCTGCCATTTTTGGCATGCGCGAGGATATCGACGGCAGGGCGTTGCTGGGACAGCTCGCCCTCGACAGCTTCTCGCCGCCCAATCCCTCCCTGTTCGATGGCATTCGCGCCGTGGCCCAGCGCATGAACGAAGGAAAGCCGTGATTTTTTCGCACCCAAGAACATGGAGCCTGTCGGTCAAGCTGCCGCTGACCATTACGGCGGTGGTGGTGGGGGTTGCCATTACCGTCGGCATGGCCATCGTCGTGCAGGAACGCGACCGCATTCGCGAAAATCTGGAAGAAAAAGCACTGGTCATTGCCAGGGGCGTTGCCGGCGTCGCCTATGAAGCCGTGCTGCGCAATGACTACTGGGGCTTGTACAAGTCCTTGATCTCAATGACGGCGCCTACCGAATCCAGCGAGAACCCTCCCGGCATTCTTGGCGGCATGGTGCTGGATACCGAGGGCCGTGTTCTGGCTCACATGAATCCCGAAACAAATCCCGTGGGCATGCCACTTCTGGCGGCCAATCCAGAACAGCGCAAATGGCTGCGCGAAGTGCTGGAGACAAACGCTCCGCACATTCACACTGCCCAGGGAGAGAAGGGCGAATATGTTGAAAGTATCGTGCCGGTTCAATCGGAAGGCTCGGTCGTTGGAATGGTCATTCTTCACTTGTCGACCGAAGAAATTCATACGCGCACATTGGCGGCTGCAGGAATCATTTTCGGTATTGCCATAGCGCTTGCCGTGGTTGGAAGTATGCTGGGTGCCTATATTTCCCGGCGTATGATCCGACCTTTGAACGCGCTGGCCAATGGCATGGATACGGTGGGTCGCGGCGATTTTACGCCGGTTATTCCTCTAAGACCGCGTGATCAGGACGAGATCGGCCAACTGGTCGAATCCTTCAACCGCATGACGGGCGAGCTTTCCGAGAAGAGGCAATTGGAGCAGCAACTGGCCTTAAGCGAAAAGCTGGCTGCCCTGGGGCGCATTGCCGCGGGTGTGGCGCATGAGGTCAACAACCCGTTGGGCGGCATGTTGAACTGTCTGGACACTTTGAAGAAGAAGCCGGGAGATGAAGAACTGGTCCAGCGTTATCTTCCCATGCTGGAACGCGGCCTTAACCGCATCCGCGCCATTGTTCAGGGATTGCTGGCCGAACTGCGTACCGATCAGGCCGAGGCCTGGGGCGATGGCGGATGCGTCGAAGACGTCAAGGATCTGATCGTTGCCGAAATCGGTGAACGGCCCATCCTGCTCTTGTGGTCGAACCAGATCGATGACAAGACCTGCATCAATTGCGGTCATCTTCAGCAGGTGGCGCACAATCTGCTGCGCAATGCCGTGCAGGCGGTTGGCGAATATGGAACGGTTTCCTTTCGCACACAGGCCAGCGGCGGAATGCTGTTGATCGAGGTAGAGGATGATGGGGTTGGGATTCCCGAGGATGTTCTGGCCCATCTGTTTGACCCTTTCTTTACAACACGAGCTTCGGGAACAGGGCTTGGTCTGTGGATCACTTATCGTTTGATCGAGCGCATGGGTGGCGAAATCGAGGTTGAATCGGAAGTCGGCAAGGGAAGCCTGTTCAGGGTTCGTGTTCCTGCCAAGATGGTCATGCAGTCAGCCCTATCGGGTGCGGCATGAGCCCCAAAGCGCTTCCGCCTCAAGATGGTCTCAATGTTCTGATTGTCGAGGACGATGAGATCATGCGCCTGTCTTTGGTCGACCGGCTGAAGATGGAGGGAATATCAACAGCCTCTGCCGGAAGCATTGCCGAGGCGCGCCGTTTTCTGGCGCAAGCCTCTGCTGATCTGGTGGTAACGGATATCCGCTTGCCAGATGGTTCCGGGCGCGATTTTTTCCACGAGGTATCGGCGGCCCTGCCCGGCGTTCCGGTGATGGTCATGACGGGCTATGGTTCGGTGCCGGATGCCGTGGACTTGGTCAAGGCGGGCGCCATCGATTACCTGACCAAGCCCTTTAAGCTGGATGGCTTCGTTGCCTCGGTTCAGCGCGTTCTGCATTCCGTGGCCGAAGCGCGCCAGTATGCCGCCATGAATCAGAATGGCTTGGAAAATCCGTTCAGGCCAGGCATGGGGCTTTTAGGAACCAGTGCCGACATGCGCGGTGTTGAGCGTTTAATTGCCCGAATAGCGCCCTTGGATAGTTCAGTTCTAATTACCGGTGAATCAGGGGTTGGCAAGGAAGTGGTGGCCAATATGATCCATCACAACAGCCGACGCAGAAACAAGCCCTTCATCAAGGTCAATTGTGCCGCCATTCCCTCGAATCTGGTGGAAAGCGAGTTGTTCGGCCATGAGAAGGGGGCCTTTACCGGGGCCGACAAACGCAGAACCGGACGTTTTGAACAAGCCGAGGGCGGCACCATTTTTCTGGATGAAATCGCCGAGATTCCACCGGAAACCCAGGTCAAGCTGCTGCGCGTGCTACAGGAGCGCGAGATCGTGCGCCTTGGCGGCAGCGAAAGCATTTCCCTGAATGTCCGTATTCTTGCGGCGACTCAGGTCGATCTGCAAACGGCCATAACGCAAGAGCGGTTTCGCAGCGATCTGTTCTGGCGTTTGAATGTCATTCGCGTCGATATACCGCCACTGCGCGACCGGGCCGAGGATGCCGAATATTTGGCCAGAAGATTCACCCGCGACTATGCCGAGGCCATGGAGAAGCGCATATCTGGCCTGTCGGCCGACGCATCGGCAAGGCTTCAGGAATGGCCGTTCCCGGGCAATGTGCGCGAGCTTAAGAACATGATCGAGCGCGCCGTTGCCCTGTGCGACGGTTCGCGCCTGGAAGTGCATGACCTTTTCTCTGCCGTTCTTCAGCGCGAGAAATCAACTGGCAGCGAAAGCCTGTCTTTGAAGGCAGCGGTCGAAGAGGCGGAACGGGAAGTCATTCGCCTGACCTTGGAGCGGTGCAACGGTGCGGTCGGGCAGGCCGCCGAGCTTCTGGGCATTTCCAGAAAGAGCCTATGGGAGAAGATGCGCCGCTACGGCATTCAGAAGGAAGGCGAGGCGGGATGAGGCGGCTGCTTGCGCTTGTGGCGTTATGCCTTGCCGTTTCCCTGCCTGCAATGGCGCAGCCGCTGGTTTCGGCGGAATGGCTGTCCCGGCATCTGACGGATTCCGATATTCGCGTTATCGATGTCGGACGAAGTGCCGGAGAGTTTCTTTCGGCCCATATTCCCGGATCGGCCTTCACCGATTACAAGAAGGACGGCTGGCGGGTGGAACGCAATGGCGTTCCGGATGTCATGAATACGGTTCCAGCCCTGGAATCACTGTTGGGCCGGTTGGGCGTTTCACATGAAACACACGTCATCCTGGTGGCGCAGGGAACTTCGGCTTATGACATGGCTTCGGCGACAAGACTTTACTGGACGTTGAAGATGCTGGGGCATGAAGGAGTGTCCATCCTGGATGGCGGTTTATCCGGTTATGCCCAGAAGAAGCTGCCCCTGGAGGCTGGACCGCCCAAGAGGATCGAGGCGGTTGCCTTTGCGGCGCGCCCTTCCACCGGCTTGTCGGCGCTTCTCGATGAGGTAGCGACCGGCAGCACGCTTTTGGTCGATTCCCGGCCCAGCGACGAATATCTGGGTATCAACAAAAGCGACAAGGTGCAACGCTATGGAACGCTTCCGGGGGCGATCAATTTGCCGTTGGTCTGGATGACGGTGGATGGCAAGGGCTTTTTCCGTAAGCCCGAGGAATTGAAAGCATTGTTCGCCTTTGCCAAAGTGCCTGCGAGTGGCCGCCAGATCGTGTTCTGCAATACCGGCCATACGGCGTCTCTGGTCTGGTTCGTCGCCCATGAATTGCTGGGCAATTCCCTGGCTAGGCTTTACGACGGTTCCCTGGCGGAGTGGTCGCTTGATCCTGGACGGCCTATGAAGCAAATCGTTGTCATCTCCATGTAATGGACAGACAAGTTAGTGGGTTACTTGGTGCAAGTGACTTGGGGTCCCATGAAAGACTATGATTTGCTGGAGGGGTGTATCTCCCCAAACCATCTCTGCCTCCACCTTTCGTCGTCGGAGTAACTGGGCGCTCGACATGGTATGGCCTGCCATGAAGTGCGGGCGAGGTGGCCGCTCGCGGGACAATTTGGGGACAGTGCTAGGTGAAATTACCGGAATCTAGAGGAAACTAGGCGCAGCTTAATCCGTTGATTTTAAAGGATGCCCTATTTTCTGGCATTGATAATAAACGGTTTTCTGCGGTTTTTGGTACCGCCATTCCCAGGTTCGATCCCTGGCGCCCCAGCCAATCTTTTCAATGAGTTATGGGAATTCTGGAAATTTTGGCCCGGATTTTTTGGGACAATTGCTCACGATTTCCTCTCAAAGTATGTGCGATTTTGCCCAGACTAAGAATGGCGAAATGACGCCGTCCGCCACCACATCGCGCACGGCGTTCCGCGCAACCGTATTGTCGCGCATCTTGCCTTGGTCGTGTCGCCATTGTTCACCACGTCGGCAGAAGCAAGCACAAAATTGCCATCGGCCGGGCTCAGCAACCTGACCACGCGGCGAACAAGTTATCGCCTGCTTGGTGATGATGTGGATGGCCATTCATATTCAATCCACATCCCATCCACATCACCCCATCAGTGTTGTGGGATATGGCCCTCTGGGTCCACGCCATGTCCGCATTCAATCCTTTAGGGGGAAGTTTCATGTCATTTCAGCGTAAAGCGCTGGCCACGCTGCTAGGCTCGTTGTTGATCATTTTTGCTGCGGTCGCCTATCTGACCAGCAATCTGTTCGTGCAAAGCACCGAAAAGGCCGAGACCAGCCAGTACGAGCTGATGAAAAAGATCCTCGAATTCAACATCCAAGGTCTTGAAACCCGCGCCCTGGCCAGGGCCGAGCTGGTGGCCAGCCTGCCCAATGTGCGCGACATGGTCGCCAACAAAAACCGCGATGGTCTGGCCGCCGAAATGAAATTGATGTTCGAGGTTCAGCGCGACAAGTTCGGCGTCGATCAGGCGCAATTTCACATTGCCCCCGCCACTTCGCTGTTGCGCCTGAACAATCTGCCCAAGTTTGGCGACGATCTGTCTTCCTACCGCCCCATCGTGGTGGCGGTGAACAAGGATAATGTGGCCCGCAAGGGTCTGTCGATTTCGCGTTCCGGGCCAGGCGTGTTTGGCGTGGCGCCGATCTTCGACCGCGCAGGCAAGCCGGTGGGCAGCTTCGAGTTTGGCAGCAATTTCAATTTGGTCCTAGACGGCATCAAGCGGGCTTATGGGCTGGAATCGGCCCTGTTCATGGATGAGGCGAGGCTCAAGTCGGCAGCGCCCGATCTGGGCGGCGACGTTTATTCCGAAAAGAACCGCATGGGCCGTTTCATTAAATACGGATCAACCAATTGGGAATTGCTGCGCAATCTGGTGACCGATTCCGAACTGTCCGATCCCAGCATCTCCAGCAATCCCTATACTGCTGAATTCCAGGGCACTGCTTATGGCGTGGTTGCGGTTCCGCTGCTGAATTCAGCGGGCGACATGTTGGGAATCATCATCTCGGCCAAGGATTTCAGCCCGACGCGCAGCACGCTGGGTCAATCTCTGATTTGGCTGACCATGTTCTCCCTGTTTGGTCTGGTCTTCATGGCAGGCGTGATCATCGTGATCGTGCGCGGCGCCATCGCCAGTCCGCTGGCCGCCCTCAACCAACGCTTCCAAAGCCTGGTCAAGGGCGAAGATGCCCAGCCGATTGAAAGCAGCGAAGGTTTTTATGGCGAGATCGGCGAGTTGGCGGAACATTACGAAAGCCTGCGCGCGCGCCAGTCGGTGGACGGCAGCAAGGCAGGTGCACAATGATCCGCTGGCTGATCGCAATCTTGTTCTCGCTGCAGGCTTTTGCAGCAGCGGCCCAGGATGATCCAACCCAACTGCCCTGGGGCCAGGGTTTTCCGGTGCTGGTGCGTGCTGGTCTCAGCTTCGTCGAGGTGAAGGCGATTAACGAGAACGAGGGCAATTTCACCGCCACGGTGGACATGCGCCTGCGCTGGCGTGATCTGCGTCTGGCCTATCCGGCGTCGCAAGCCTCTTCAACCGGCTATATCGACTATAAGGAAGACGCCGCTGAAAAGAAGCTAAGCGAGATTTGGAACCCCCGTTCCGAGTTCGGAAACATGAACGGCGAGCCGACCTTCAAGAAAACAGGCCTGCGGATTTATCCCAACGGTCGAGCCGAATTGCTTCAGCGCACCACGGCCACCTTCAACACCGACTTTCCGCTGGAAAAGTTTCCCTTCGACAACCAGCTTTTGACGGTGGAGATTCTGTCGCGCATCGAACCTACGCAAAAGGTGCAGTTCGATTTCCGCCAGGAAGAGCTGGAATTCAGCAATACCCGCTATATTAAGGAAATCGACGGTTGGACGGTGGGGCTGGTTGAACTGGCTCCGACTCCTGTGCCGTCCTGGCGCGGCGAGATGAATACCGGCGTAACGGTGGGATTGGCGATCAAGCGCGATCAGGGCAGTCTGCTGGCTACCATTTTCGTGCCTCTCTTCTCCTCGCTGTTGATCCCTCTGTTGGCATTGTGGCTAAACAAGATGGAAGACGGAGAGTTCACCGTTGATGCGACAGAATTGACCAATATCAGCATTGGCGGTCTGTTTGCCGTCGTCGGCTTGAACTTCACGGTGAATTCCAGCTTCGTCAATCTGGCGGTTGGCGACAACCCGGTGATGCGGCTGTTCGGCTTGAACTACTTCCTGCTGGGATTGTGCATCGCCATTGGCATCATTTTCTATCGCTTCAATACCGTGAAGAAGATGTCCGGCCATTATGTGCAGAACGAATTGTTCGTCTACATGAATTGGGCGATTCCCTTGCTGGTGCTATGCACGGCAACCGCCATGGTGATGATGGCGATGTTCTAAAGCAAATGCGTGCCACCCTGCCGGGATGTTTCCGGCAGGGTGCGCCGCATAGCTCAGGCAAGATCAGATCGCGTAATTCATGTCTTCAAGCAAAATATGGTTGCGCAGCCAATCGGCCACGAATTTGGCAACCGTATCACCCAGATTAACATTGCCTTCGTAGAAGTTCGCCCGGATGGTCCTTAGCTCATCGACCAGATCGCGGTGAATCGCTTCATGGCGCTCGATGTTGTCAAAGCCGATCCGGCGCAGATGCTCTTCCTCGCGTGAGAAATGGGCAGCGGCATAGCCCAGCAACTCGTCCAGCACGAATTCCAGAACCGTCTTGTCACCGCGATTGGCGGGCAGGCTCATTTGGTTGACCAGCCCGATCAGTGTCAGGTGATCGCGGTCAAGAACAGGATGGCCAACGCTCATCGCCTCAGACCAGCGGATGACCGGCGTCTTGCGACGTTCTTCGAAAACCAGCAGGGTGGCTGAAATGATCTGCGGATCGAACTGACTGCCTGACTGCTTAACCAGATAATTGATAGCCTCCTCCTCGGACCAGGCCCGCTTATAGGATCTAAGGCTGGTCAGGGCGTCAAAGACGTCGGCGACGGCAACGATGCGCGCCGACAAGGGTATCTTGTTCCTGCAAAGGCCTTCGGGATAGCCCGTTCCGTCATAGCGCTCATGATGGTAGCGGGCAATTTCGGCGGCGATGCGCAAATAGTCGCTGTCAGGGGCCAGGGAAAGCGCCTTGGTCAAAATGGCGGCCCCGGCGACGGAGTGTTCCTGCATGGCCAACCGTTCGACATCGTCAAGCAGCCCAGGCTTTCTTAAGAGATCGTCGCCAATCGCAACCTTGCCCACGTCGTGCAGAATGCTGGCCAAGCCGACCTGAGCGCGAAAATCCTGATCAATTTCGTTGGGAAAAGCCCTGGCATTGTCGAGCGAGCGCGCAATTTCCTGGGTCAGGCGCGCCACGCGCATCACATGCTCGCCAGTGTCGGTATCGCGAAATTCTGCCAGATCGGCCAGGGCCAACACGGTGGCCCGCTTGGCGTTTTTAAGCTGCACCGACGGGGCAAGCTGCGCTTTCACCTCGGTGTAGCTGAATGTGTAGCCGCCGCTTGATAGCGGCGCTCCCGTCTCTTCCAACAGCCGACCATCTGGCAAACGCCACTGGCGGCAAATTCTTTGCCGGTTGCGAACCGGCGCCATTCTTTCGTCGTGGGTGGCGTCGCTGATATCCTGGCCATACATGCCGCGTTCTGAAAGAATCCGAACGATATTCGCATAATTGGCCCTGGCGTGGCAGACGCGTTCCTTCAGGTCAAACAGGCGCCGATATCGCGAACTTGCAAAAGTGATTCTTTCGCGGGCATCCAGAATTAGCACTGCCAGATCAAGGCTGTCGAAAGCCTCGGCAATTGGCAAGGTTGACGTCGCTTCAATTAGATCCAAGGGTGATTCCTTCGTGTCGGAATCAGGGCGGGACATTAGCGTCTCCTGCGGTCAAGTCAGATTGTGTTCGTAAGCGTAGAACGTAGATGACATATGAATGGCTTGTGAATGGTGATCCACAACTCAATATTCTTATGCCCTTTTTCTGGACGCGGCGATTGCAAAGCCGCTAGTGTCAAGATTCGGAAGCTCGTAAGATTTGCAATGGGCGATTTACGAACTTTCGAATCGATGAGGACACTAGCAAATATTTGATTTCTAGTGTGGTTCTCGGTTTCGAAGTTCCTGAAGGCGGTGCCGCATAGTCGCAGGAACTTCGAAACCACCACACTAGCATCACATATTGCCTGTCATTGGAGTTCGCCGTGCGTCGCGTAAGTATCTTCCTTTGCCTTGTCTTGTGCATTGCTCTTGGGGGGCAGGCTGTCCATGCCGATGCCGAGCCTTGGGATCGGGTCGTTCCACCTGTCTTTAAGCATTTGAATGCCACCAACGGCCTGCCATATCCGGTGGCGTTCTCAATCGTGCAGGACGGCGAAGGATATATCTGGGTTGCCACGCCCGGCGGTCTGGCGCGCTGGGACGGTCTTCGCCTGACTGTGTTCAGGCACGACGAAAATGTCGAAGGGTCGCTGCCCGAAAATATCGTTACCCACCTGCACACGGATCGGCAAGGAAGATTATGGCTTAGCAGCGCATCCGGAATCGTTTCCAGATTTGATGCATCACGCCGCAAATTCATTTCCTATCGCGATAATGGCAGCGGCGTTGGCCGGGTGCTTGATCTGGCAAGCGATGACAAGGGAGGCATTTGGATTGCAGGCAGGCGCGGCCTGGCCAGATTGGATTCCAATAAGGGCGTTTGGGATTACCAAGACGCCCTTAAAGGCATGCCACCCGGCGAGGTGACCAGCCTTCTGATCGACAGTGCTGGGCGCGTATGGGCGGGAAGTGCTGAAGGCTTGATGCGAAAGAACGACGCGCATCAAGCGTTCCAGCGCATTGTCATGCCGCCTCGAACGAAGGTCGGAAAGGTGACGGCCTTGTTCGAAGATAGCCACCATGTCATCTGGTTTGGAACCGGCAAGGGCGCCGTCGGCACGGTGGATGATGAAAGGGGCCAACTGAATTTTGAACCTACCCTGCCACTGACCGGACACCAGATTTCCTCCATCATTGAAGTTCGACCGGGCGTGCTGTGGTTCGGCGAATTCGGAAACGGAATACGCGAGCTTCGCACGGCATCGTTCGAGACCAGGCACTTCCAACACAGTCCGTCCCTGACCGCCAGTCTTGGTGACAATTCTGTCAGCGGATTGCTGGTTGATCGATCAGGCATGGTTTGGGCCAGCACCCAGGCCGGGGTCAGTTACAGCATTCCTGCCAATCGACAAATCATGACCATCGTTCCCAGCCAACCGAAGGGGCTTCAGGGGATGGATGCCAGAAGCCTTGCCGCTTCACAAAAGGGCCGGGTGTGGGTTGGTCACAGAAGATCTGGCATCGCCCTGCTCGACCCAATCGCCAATGTGGTTAAATCCATTCCAACCGGCAATCAGCCCGGCGACTTGCCGGTCGGCGCAGTCCAGACCATCGTTGACAGCGGCGACGGCAAGCTGTGGGTTGGGCTTCCCTCGGGTCTGTACCGGGTCGATCAGGTAAGCAAGCAGGCCACACAATACATGCCCCTGGCCAATACGGATGTTCGCGCCCTGCTTTTGGACAAGCGAGGACTTTGGGTGACGGGCTCGGAAGGTCTTGCGCTGATTAAGTCTGAGAATGAACCACCGAAACTCTTCCAGCCTTCGCGGGACAATCCCACCAGCATCAGCGACGCCAGCGGAATGGCGTTGGCCCTGGATAGGATGGGGCGAATATGGGTGGCGACGCAAAGGGGGCTTAACCTTCTTGAGGATGAGAAGGATGGCAAATTCCGCCGTTTCCTTGCCGATCCCGACAATCCTAATGGCTTGCACAGCAACATTGTCTCAAGCATTGGATCGGATAGCTCAGGCAGGTTCTGGCTGGGCACAGGCGACGGCATTGCCATTTTCGATCCTACGCAACTGGATGAGCCCAAGTTCATGCGATTAGGCGTGGAGCAAGGGCTGCCTCATGACACGGTATTGTCAGTAATTGAAGGAGCCGATGGAAAAATGTTTGCGGGAACGGGGGGCGGCTTGGCGGTCATCGATCCCCAGGATTTTTCAATTCGCACCATTGAACCGTCGCAGGGCGGGCAGATCGGCACCTTCTGGGCAAGTTCCGCTGCTCGCCTGACTGATGGAACGCTGGCGCTGGGCGGCTTTGGCGGCATGGTGGTGATTCGTCCTGGCCCCCTTCCAGAATGGAATTTCAAGCCGCCCATGGTTTTGACCGAGGTTCGCGTGGGCCGCAAGGTGGTCGCGGCATCGGGCGGCATCACTATCGAACCCAAAAATCGGGGCTTCTCGGTGGAATTCGCCGCCCTGGATTTCTCGGCGCCGGAAAAAAACCGCTATGCCTATCGTCTGCTCGGCAGCGACCAGGATTGGGTCAGCATTCAGGCGCGCCAGCGCTTTATCCGCTACGCCAATCTGTCGCCGGGCAGCTATCGCTTGGAGGTCAAGGGAAGCAATGGCGTCGGCAACATGAACGCCGACCCGGTAAGCCTTGAAATTCAGGTCATGCCTGCTTGGCACCAAACCTGGTGGTTCAGGCTGTTGATCGCGCTGGCCTGTCTTGCCGCTCTGGTTGGGCTTTGGCAGGGGCGCAAGCTCTATTATCTGCGCCGCGAGCTGGAACTGACCCTGCAGGTGGCGGCCAAGACGAGCGAAGTGGAAACCGCCATGCGTCGTGCCGTGGCGGGCGAGGAGGAGGCAAGGCGCGCCAAGGAAACGGCTGAATCCGCCGATCAAATGAAATCTCGCTTCCTGGCGATCATCGGCCATGAAATCCGCACACCCTTGAACGGTTTGCTGGGCATGCTGCAACTGCTTGATCCGCGTTCGCTTGAGAAGGGGCCGCGCGAGTTGCTGACTACGGCAAAAGAGGCCGGCAACAATTTGCGCTATCTGGTCGAGAGCATCTTGGAATATGGCCGCAGCAGCGTCAAAGATCCCGAGATCGCCTTAAGTGATATCGAGTTGCATCGACTGGCGACCGACACGCTGGCGCTGATCCGCCCTCAGGCGCAAGCGAAGGGTCTTGATCTGATCTTGAAAGTAAGGCCAGAGCAGCCACTTTGGATCCGCTGCGATCAAATCAAGCTGTCGCGCATCTTGATCAACCTGCTGGGCAACGCGGTCAAGTTCACCGATGCGGGAAGCATCACGACAAACCTTTGTGTGCGAGAGGAAGGCGATCATTTGCGCCTGTCTGTCGCCGTCATCGACACGGGCATCGGCATTACCGACGATCTGCGCGAAGCGATCTTTGGCGATTTCGTGCAGGCCGACGATTCGATAACAAGAAAATATGGCGGCGCCGGACTGGGCTTGGCCATTTCAAGGCGCATGGCCGCACAAATGGCGGGAACGCTGACCGTAGAGAGCAATGTGGGGATGGGAAGCAGATTCCATCTCGACATTCAAGTTGAACCGGCAAAACCCCACCTTGAAGCAGAGGTCAGCGAGGTTCAGGCGACAACGCCAAGTTTGCGGGTTTTCGTGGTGGATGATGACGAGATCAATTTGCGCGTTGCCAGGCAGTTGCTGTTGCGCCTTGGCCATAGCCCAACATGCTTCAAATGCGGCAAGGATGCGATCAAGGCGCTGCCCGGCGCCGATGTCGATGCGATTTTGATGGATTTGCGCATGCCTGCCATGGATGGCATGGAAGCGACGCGCCGGATCAGGCAGTGGGAAAAGGACCGCCAGGGCAGGCTTCGGATTCTGGCAATGACAGCCGATCTGTCCAAGGAGGTCTGGCGGCAGTGCGAGGAAGCGGGCATGGATGGCGGCGTAGCGAAACCCGTGCAGTTGGCGAAGTTGAAGGAGGCCCTTGACGAGACCGACCTGCCTGATCTGCCGATCTATCCGCGCAGCCGCGCCCTGGATAAGGCCTTTCTTCGCGTGCAGTTGGAGATGTTGGGGTCTGGCGAAATGATTCGTCTGGCGCGATTGTTTCAAAAATCATCGCGCCTGATGATCGATGCAATGGAAGCTGCCGCCTTGGCTGGCGACAGGCAGACCGTCGAAGCCCAGGCGCACCGAATGCGCAGCGCGGCAGGCCCTCTTGGCTTGGCTGATGTGGCAGACAAGGCGGGCCAGGTCGAGCAAGAGTCCCCAACCGCTTCGCAAGAACATCTTCAGACGTTGGTTGGCGAGCTTCGCAAGGCGCGCCGCTCTGGCCTGGAAGCTCTGGGCGCCGCGGCGCGCGGGCTTGGCGTGGATCAGGAGGAAGCGGCGGGGGCCGCGAACCTGTAGCCGATGCCGGGAACGGTCACGATGATAGAGCTTAACCCGTTCAACAGGTTCAGCTTTCGTCGTAAGCGGGACACCAGGGAATCGACCGTGCGCGTATCACCCTCACCGGAACGCGTGCTGACAACCTCGGCCAGGAAATCACGGTACAGGGGCCTCCCATCCGCCTCAACCAGGGCCGCCAACAGGTCGAATTCGCCCCGTGTCAAGGCGATCTGTTCGCCGGAATTGACGGCCAGTTCACGTCTGGTCAGATCTAGAATATAAGGTCCGAAGGACAGAATGGTGGGCCGCTTGCCGGGCGCACTATACAGCTCACGTCTGCGCAGCAAGGCCCGCGCACGCGCCATCAGTTCGCGCAAATTGACCGGCTTGATCACATAATCGTCGCCCGCCGATTCCAATCCAACGACGCGGTCGATTTCATTATCGTTCTGAGTCACGAAAATGATGCCAACCCGGCTAGCGGCGCGCACTTCCTGAGAAAAGGAAATCCCGTTGGCGTCGGGAAGGCGAATATCGACGAACAGCAGATCGATCGGGCCGCGCCGTAGAATCGCGCGGCATTCCGACGCTGTCCCAGCTTCTTGAACGTCAAATCCTTCGCCCGAAAAGTACTTACCAATCATCGATCGGGTGACCGGGTCGTCATCCAACACGACTAGGCTGGGCCGAGCCTCTCTGCTCGCCCGCGATATTTGCAGGTTCTTTTCAAGCATTGCTTTGCACGTCAAACAGACCTCATTGAAAAAGACTATAAAACTTAAAAACTTAAATACAAGGAATTGGGGGTTATAGGCTTTTGTAAGCAGCTTGTTGTTAACGCCACACCCTAGGTGGAAATGAATCCTAGTTGCCATGCCGACGCATTTCCCTTCATTACTCAGATGATGTGCCTCTCTCGCCCACCCCGTTCTTTGTCGTCGTTCCAACAAACGGAAAGGTTCCATTGAGGGCCATTGGCTGTAAATAGTACAAATGTATCAAAGTCGCACATAGACCAGCCAGTTACGGCTTGTCCGACCCGCTTAGCAGGGCGCGCGTTGCCAGGATGTTCGTCAACTCCCCCTTATCAGAAACCCCAACTTTCCTGTAAATGTTGGCCAGCGTGTTGCGCACCGTAATCGGGGAGATTTCCAACTGACGGGCGACTTCCTTGTAACTGAGGCCGCCCGCAAACAGGCCTGCGACTTGCCGTTCCCGGCGGGTGAGATCGTCAAAGCGGTCCTTGCGTCTTGCGGATAGAAGGAACAATTCGCCCTGTGGCTGGGACAGAATGACGATCTCCTTTCCGATGAATTGTGTCCGCGCTGCATTCAATAATTGGCCGCGTGCGATGGCTCCTGGAAGTTCAAAACCTTGCCAGTCCGGCCATTCCTCCTTGATGATTTCTAGGAACAAAGGATGGGTGTGATGAAAAGCTCCGCTGGAATCGGCGACGGCCATCGAACTCTCTTCATTTTGCTTGGCGCCAGGCAAGTCCAGAAGCGCCATGGCCTGCGAGCGCAACGCCGCTTGGATATGGGGGGATGCAAGTTCATGAAGACAACGCTCAGCCTCCGTATAGGGTGCGTCTTTAAAACGGTAGAGAGCAATAATGCTAAAAAGCTTCGTGGCAGGGTCTAGCAGGTATATGGCCAGCAGATGGCGGATGCCGTGGCTTGTGAACAGTTGGGGAAACACCTGTTCAAGGCCCGGAGTGCGCGCATTCACGATCTTCCCTTTGCCAGGGCTTGCCAGCTGATAGGCGATCAATTTCGCCCGCGCCTCATAATTTTCCGGCAACTCCCAGAACTGGGAAATCTCATTGGGCAGATTATAGAAGTGCATGTAGTGGATGGCAGGGTCATGGGGAAAGCTGGGACCATATCGCGTGCCGCTCCAAAGGGCTGCGTCGTGCGGAATAAGCTTAGCGTAGCGGTTAAAAATATGCTCGATGAACTGTGATCGGTCACAGCGCGTGTCGGCTTGATAGATATCAATAAGGCAGTTGCTTAATTGATGCAGCCGGTCCATGGCAAGGGGCTGATCTTGCTGTGCCGACACTTGTGAGAGATCTAGAAAAGACACTCAAAACTCGTGATCTGATCTGACAAAGTAAGCCGCATGTGCTTGATCTGGGCCATGCCAACCCACCGCTTCAGTTAGTTGAACCATTGTCACGTAACAAAACACGAGACAGACGAAATTTACCTGAATTTATGAAATGGCAAAACAATGACTTCATAGACAATCGGATCATATGTTTTCGTTCGATCAATAAATGAAACGCTCGCGGCCAATCCCTTGCAAGTGGGGAGCACCCAGGCGTCATGCCAAGAATAGACGCATACTTGTCGCGCTTACATGCAAAATTGACATCTGTGGTTTTACGAAATTTGTTGGCTGTGAATGGCCAGCAACATCCCATCGACATGTTGTCCATGGCGGGAATCTAACGTCTGTAGGACAAGTTAGCCGCTCAGCTTGAATTCACGCGAATTCACAGCGGGCTTACAGGAGGGTTGAAGAAATGAAAAAATTGATTCTGGCCGCAGCGACGGCTCTGATTCTGCATTCCGGCGCCGTCATGGCGGCTGGCGCCATTGCGGTTGACGACGAAGAGGGCGTCACGGCCTCCGAAGTCGGCTTTGCCATCGGCACGGGTGCAACCCGCGAAGCGGCCGCCGCAGACGCGATGAAGGAATGCAAGAAGGCGGGCAATAAAAGCTGCAAGGTCGCCGTGCGTTACGACACCTGCGGCGCCTATGCCGGATCGAAAAGCACTTTCGGCATCGGCTGGGGCAGCACGGAATCCGCTGCGAAGAGCAAGGCGATGGATGAGTGCGGCTCGGGCTGCAAGATCGTCGTATCTTCTTGCGACTAATGACAGTCGGCCTTGGTGGAAGCGGCCTCTCGTAAAAGAGAGGCCCTTTCACTGCGCCCGCTTGGGTAAACCATCTGCCTGACAACAAAATTCCGGGGAAAATCCATGCAGTTCATCGAGAAGATCGTCGATAACAAGACGTTCCAATGGTTCATCATCGGCGTCATCCTGGTCAACGCGGCTATCCTTGGCTTGATGACCATGGAGCTGACGCCCGAGACCCACCATTTGCTGGAAGTGCTGGACAACACCTGTCTGGTCATTTTCTGCATCGAAATCGCCATGAAGCTGCTGGTCAGGCGCTTGGACTTCTTCAAAGACGGTTGGAACGTTTTCGATCTTATCGTGGTTGGCATCGCCCTGGCGCCCGCCACCGGCGAGCTTTCCGTGTTGCGAGCCTTGCGCGTCCTTCGTTTGATGCGTCTGGCTTCGGCGATCCCTTCCATGCGCCGCGTGATCAACGGCATGTTCGCCGCCATTCCCGGCGGTGCTTCGGTGGCCGCCGTGCTGTTCGTCATGTACTATGTGGCGGCGATCATGGGCACCAACTTCTTTGGCAAGACCGTTCCCGCCCATTTCGGCGATCTGGGAACGACCTTCTTCACATTGTTCAAGATGATGACTCTGGAAGGCTGGCCGGATATCGCATCCGACGTGTTGGAACATCATCCGAGGGCCTGGATTTTCTTCGTCATCTTCATCGTCTTTACGACCTTCACAACCTTGAATCTGCTGTTCGGCATCATTGTTGATGCCATGGAGCAGGCCAAGGAGGCGGATGCCCGTAGCAAGATGGCCGAATCCGGGGTCGAGATTACCGAGGAGTCCAACGAGATGCGTCTGGCAATCATCGAAGGCGATGTCAAATATATCCGCGCCATGCTGACCGAAATGGCGCCCGGAAAGGCCCTGCAACCGCCTGCCGGGGAATAAATAGTCCTAGGGGTTCCCTGGCCTGCAGATTTGGACAGTGGAACCCCTCGGACACGAATCCCGATTAGGGGGGGCGATGTATCGGTGTCGTTGGATGCCGCCTCCCAGGTGCAAAAGCTAGCGCGCGTCTTAACGAAATGGCGATGATGGCTTATTCAAGCAGGTTGCGACTGGCAAAAAGGCCATTCGGTTCCTTCATGTCGAAAGCATTCTCTGTCATGCTGGGTTTACTATTGAATATTGCTACGGCCCAAGCCGAGCCTATTCAGGAAAGAACCATCCAGAAACTTCTCGATGACTATATCGAGCAAGAAGAGCTGCCAGGTGGCGTGCTGCTGGTATCGATGCCAGGTCAGCGCATCCTGGTCGTGTCGGGCGTGGCCGACATGCGCTCAAAGGCGCCGGTCTTGCCTGACAGCCGCTTTTACGTGGCATCAGTTGGGAAAATGGCAACTGCGACGGCAACGCTGCAGTTGATCGAGGAAGGAAGGCTGGCCGAGGGTGCGGCTGTAGCAACGCTGGTGGGAAGCTTTCCCCATATCGAAAAGCTGCCCAATGTGAGAACGGCCAAGTTGAGCCAGCTTCTTGATCATAGTTCGGGCATTCCCGATTACCTGACCGATGAATTTGCCGAATATTATCACGCCAACGCAAAGCGGCTGACACCGGCCACAGTGCTTCCCTTCGCGTTTGGCGAGACCGCGACAGGGCGCCCCGGTGCGGCGTATGAGTACAGCAATAGCAATTATGTGTTGCTTGGCGAGATATTGGCGCATGCCGAAGGTAAGTCTTTTGAGGATGTGATGCAGGAGCGCGTGCTGGACAGAGCCGGGATGAGCGAAACGACAATCGGCGCCAAGGCAGGAAATTCAAAGCTGGCTCGCGGTTATGCCGACCTGGACGATGGCGCCGGAATTCAGGATGTCAGCCAGTCCGCCTGGAACAGCCCGCTTGGCGACGGGCCGCTGGTGACGACGGCGGGCGACCTGGAACGGTTTGTCTTTGCGCTGTTTAAGGATGGCCTTTTGCTCAATCCTTCCTCTCTGGTGCGCATGACCCGGCCTTCTGCACATGAAGGCGAGTACGGGATGGGCGTTCAACTGGGCAAAACAAGATGGGGCCGATGGGTTGGCCATGATGGAATGGAAGACGGATTTGAGGCCGAGGTGCGCTACTACCCAGATCATCAGGCGGCGATTGTCTTTATGACCAACGGCAACACGATTTCCGATGAACGCATCACGGACAAAGCAGCGATCGCGCTGTCAAAGGTAAGGAAATCCGAGAAAGAGCCGTCGAGAAGGCGCAGATAGTTTTTGCGGCTTGGCGCGGGCAATTCTCGATGATTATCTGGAAAGGAAACTGATCCCTTCCAAAAACAATATGAGCGGATTGTCCGTTCATATCATCCGTGCTGGCCCCTGTGGCCGACACGCAGAAAGGAGAGTTACATGAAATCGATGATGATTGTGCTTGCGGCGCTGTTTTCACTGAGCATTTCAAGCGCGGCCTTCGCTGTTGACGAGTACAACAAGGTTCCCGCCGGAGACGCCCAGTACAAGGCTTGCAAAACCTATGCGATGAAGACGTATGAGGGCGGCGAAGAAAAGAGCCCGATTCCCGGACAGACCAAGGCGGACGCCTGGTGTACCTGCATGTGGAACGAGACCCCGGAAGACTTCAAGGGCAGCCTGGCCAAGTTCTCCGAAACCGGCAAGGGCGCAAAGACTAACAAGATCTGCGAAAAGTACGCCAACTGGGGTGTCTGATCCCGTTCGGCGGCAAAGAGATTGCTGCCGATAATCGACAAATGCCGACGGATGCACAGCGCGTCCGTCGGCATTTGCCTTCCTGGTCGGTGTCGGGCAACAGAACGGCGGGCCATGAAGGAAATATCCGAAGCCAGAGTTTTTATTTCCGATGCCTATGGCACCTTGCTCGATGTGGCGGCTGGGCGAAAGACCTTTCCGCTGTTCTCCTGCCGAACAAAGCGCAAGCCCCAACACCCTCAAGGTGACGTTCGGAAACCTGGTCGAAAAGGGCCTGCTGGTCCGCCATGGCGCTGGGCGCTCGACATGGTATGGCCTGCCGTAGCGCCTAGCCGAAAAATTCCACCGATTGTGGAATATTGATGAGAATCAGCCCCCGTCTTGGGCCCGGATTTTCGGCAGAATCGTCGTTCTCGCCCGCTCAAGGTCTTCCGGAAAGTCGATCTCTATCCAGGGCAGGCCGGAAACATCCTCGATTGCAAAGACTGCCGGGTCGGCCAGCATCATGTCGCGCATGGCCGGTTCGTAGGGAAGCTCCAGCGCACCTCGTTCAATGTAGGGTCGAAGCGCTTCGACCATTTTAATACTTTCGGCGGGGCCGAATTTGGCAAAGCCTGGCCATTCTCCGACGGCATCGAATGCTAGTCCCGGCGGAAGCGTCTTTCCAAACTCGACGATGGCGCCATCCTTCAGACACAGCTTGACCGGTTCGTCGCCCGGCACGAAATCGCGGTCCATCAGGAAGACCGTGCCCGGCCTGGCCGCCAGTCTTTTCATCATGGATGCCGGATAGAGAACGTCGGCATCCATGAACAACACGTCTGAAGCGCCATCCAGGACAGTGCGCGCCAGCCACAAAGAAAGAATGGGGCCTTTCAGGAAGTCAGGGTTTTCAACGAAGCGCACGAAGTTTTCTGCACCCAGGCGGGCCACGGCTTGGCGCAGCAATTCCTGGCGGTAGCCGACGACAAGCGTCAAATCTTCCACGCCAAGATATTTCAGAATCGTCAAATGGCGTTCGAGCAGCGAGGTTCCCTCGAACTCCAGCAACACCTTGGGCAGCGCCGTATCCTTGCCGCCAAACAGTCTTTTGCCGATGCCGGCCGCCAGCATGATCGCGCGCATATCGCCTGCCCCTGAACAGATCGTGTCAACAAACGGCTACAAGCTAAAGCCTGGAGGTAGTCTCCTCAAGCCAAATCATGTTAGGATTTCGGATACTTGCTCCCGCTTTGGCCGTTTACAGGATGTTCGCCCATGCCCCCGGTTCCCCTGCTGCTGACGCCAGGCCCGCTGACCACTTCGGATACGGTCAAAGAGGCCATGCTGCGCGATTGGGGCTCGCGCGATCCTGACTTCATCGCCATGAATTCCAGGATTCTGGAAAGGCTTTGCGGCATCGTCAATGCCGGGCTTACGCATGACGCCGTACCCATCCAGGGCAGCGGCACTTTCGCCGTCGAGGCGATGATTGGAACGCTTCTGCCCAGATCGGGCGCCAAGCTTCTGGTCCTCGTCAATGGCGCCTACGGCCATCGCATGGTCAAAATGGCTCATATTCTTGGGCGTTCCGTCGAGATGATGGAGTGGCCAGAAGATGCGCCGGTGTCGCCCCAAAAGCTCGATGCCAGATTGGGCCAGGACGCATCGATAACCCATGTTGCCGTGGTTCAGTGCGAAACCACCTCGGGCATTCTGAATCCGATCGAAGAAATCGCTGACGTCGTACGAAAGCAGGGGCGCGCCTTGTTCATCGACGCCATGAGCGCCTTTGGCGCCCTGCCGCTTGACCTTGAGAAAACGCCCTTTCTGGCCCTTGCCGCTTCCAGCAACAAGTGCCTGGAAGGTGTGCCCGGCCTTGGTTTCGTCATCGCCCAGCGCGAGATGCTGAAGGCCTCGAAAGGCAATGCCCATTCTCTGGCGCTGGACCTGCATGATCAATGGCAGGGCTTTCAGGCCAATGGACAGTGGCGCTTTACGCCGCCTACGCATGTGGTCGCAGCCCTTGCCCAGGCGCTGGATGAATTCGATGCCGAAGGGGGTGTTGCCGGGCGGGGAAAGCGCTATCGGGACAATCTGCGTGTTCTTGTTTCCGGCATGCGCGCCATGGGCTTTCAGCCGCTGTTGCCCGAGGCGGTTCAGGCCCCGATCATCGTCACCTTTCGCATGCCTTCCGATCCCGCCTTCGATTTCCAGGCCTTCTACCGGGCCATGGCGAGGCGGGGCTTCTTGATCTATCCCGGCAAGCTGACGGTGGCCGACAGCTTTCGAATGGGCTGCATCGGAAGGTTGACTGCTGCCGATATGCAAGCCGCCATCGAGGCGGTTAAAAGCACCTTAGCGGAATTGGGTGTTGCCAGCGGCGCGCCCTGACCCAATCTAACAACCTGTTTTGTCGGGTGATTTGGGCAGCCCCAGATAAATCAGTCCGACCAGCCCACCCCAACACAACCAGATCAATTCGCGGGCCCGGCGCACCAGGGCGACGGCCAGCCCCAATTCTGCCGAGCCAGAGATGGCGGCATAGAGCAGAAGGAACGTGCCTTCTTGCACGCCGATGGAGGCTGGCATGATGAAGATGGCCGAACGAACAAGCTGAATGGCCGCTTCGATGATCCAGGCATCGATCAGGCTGACCGGGTGGCCCAAGAGCCAAGATATGATCCAGATTTCGGCGATGCCCAGCAGCCAATTGACCAAGGCAAAGCCGATTGCCAAAAGAAAACGTCCGCCATGCTGGGAATAGAAGCGAACCAGCATGTCGTCGAATTCGCGCACCTGTTCGATGCGGTGCGCGATTCGGTTTCCGCCGGGAAGTTTCGAAAGGGCGCTCCATAGCCAGGAGGTCAGGCGGATGCGTTGGATCAGAAAGAAGGCCAGAATCGACAGGGCGAAGACGGCCAGTCCGGCACCTCCGATGGTCTTGTAGATGACGGGCAGACGCTCCGATTCCAGCATGAAGGCGAAGCCGATTGCCAGGAACAGAACCAGGGCGATCATGTTCACCGTCTTGCCCAGCACCAGCGAGGCGGTGCCCGCCTTAAGTCCGATGCCGTAACGCCGTTTGAGAATCAGCGCCTTGACCGGCTCGCCGCCCAGGCCGCCTGCGGGCAGGACGGTATTGAACAGCTCTCCCACCAGACGGATATTGAAGATGCGCCAGAACCAGTTGACCGTCAGCGGTATCTCGATCAGGGCCATGTGAAAGGTCAGGACATCGATGGAGAAGGCGGTCAGATACAGCAACAAGATGGCGCCAAAGCCCAAAAATCCGACCTGGCTTGCCATCGCCCATACTTGCGCCAGATCGGTTTGAAAGACGACGAAGGCAAAAAGGCCAGCACCAGCGAGAAGGTAGAGAATCTTGACAAAGCGCATGGCCGCTTCAGACGTGAAAGCGGCGGGCAAAAGACAGGAATTGCAGCCCCCAATAGACCTGGGCGCCAATGGCTCCGGCAGGCAGCAAAAGCCATGTGCCGTTTGCCAAGGCAAGCAGCAGGACCAGGAAACAGAAATCAGCGCGCGTCAATTCACGGAAGATGAAGACGGTCCACTCCACCAAGCCCTGGGGCTGGTGGTGGGGCTGCTGGGCTGCAACCTTCTCGGCGGCGTCGGCCTTCTCGAAATAAAGTCCGATCACATAGTTGATGGTGCCGCCGATAGCCGCCGCATAGCCCATCCAGGCCCAGATTTCCGATTGGTTCTGATGGGCGACGCCATAGCCCAGCCCCAGAAAGAAGGCGGAATGCACGATCCAATCGACGATGGTGTCGAAACGCCTGCCGAATTCGGAACATTGGTTCTTGGTCCGCGCCACTTCGCCATCGCAATTATCGAGGACGTAGGTGACGATCAGAAGCAAAGCCCCCAGCACTTCTTCACTCCAGGCCAGAGCCAAGGCTGAGAGCAGCCCGGTTGCCAGCGACGCTGCCGTGACCTGATTGGCCGAGACGGGCAGGCGCAGCAGAAGGGGCGTTGCCAGCGATGACAGATAGCGGACGAGGGGAAAGACGGAAGCGTGATTCATGGGGCGAGATTAGCCAAGAAGTTCTCCGGCGTGAAGACAAGTCTTGACAGGACAAGTCCGCCAGATCAGCTTTCGGGCATGAAAACAGACCCTTGGGATCAAAAAGCGGCGCGGATACTGGTTCGGCCTTTGGTGCAAACGCCGATTCATCCGAATCATGTGACGATATTCAATATTCTGGTGGCATTGGCCGGTTGCTGGTTGATCGCTTCGGGAGAGGCTGCTTCCCAAAGCTGGGGGGCGTTTTTGTTCGCCCTCTCGCGCTTTCTGGATCATTTCGACGGTGAGTTGGCCCGCCAGTCGGGAAAAACCTCGAAGCTTGGCTATTATCTCGATTACGTCGCCGGGGGCATCAGCTTTGGCGCGCTGTTCCTGTCCATGGGGATCGGCTTCTCGCAGGGCCTGCTGGGTGGTTGGGCCATTCTGCTGGGAGTGGCGGGCACATCCTCGGCGGTGATCTCGGTTTTCCTCAATCTCGGCATCGACAGGGCCAGCAAGTTCGATGAGGGCGAGGCCATCGGCTATCCCGCCTTTGCGGGCTTCGAATTGGAGGACGGTATTTACCTGATCGCCCCCGTTGCCTGGCTGGGCTGGCTGGAGCCCTTTTTCATCGCTGCAGGGATTGGCGCTTCGGTCTACACGCTGTGGACGGCGTTCAATCTTGTCCGGCTGAGGGGCCGAAAAGGAACTTCCTGAATTTCAGGAAGAAGAAGATGGCAAAGGCCGGAGCGCCGATAGCCGCCAGGGCCAGCAGCACCTGCGACAGTCCCAGCCAGATCAGCACGGGAATGGCCAGCATGCCGTCGTCGGGATCGAAGCCGCCGGAACCCGATATTTCGGCCGCCCTAGCGCCTTGCAAGGCTTCGGCGCGCATGACCAGCCAAAGGATCGAGGCCACGGCTGCACCTGCCAGGAATCCCATGGGAATCGACCAGATGCCGAAAAAGCCGTCGCGCAGCCCGATGCCCAGCCCTACGAAAATCAGAGCGTTGGAGAGGCTGTCGGCGATCAGATCGTATCTGTGCCCCCAGGGGCTGGTCTTGCCCGAAAGACGGGCGAGTTCTCCATCGGCGCGGTCGAGAACCATCGAGACCAGGAACAGCCCCGCCCCCCAGGCAATCAAGCTGGCCTCGCCCGAGGCGACCAGGGCCGCTGAAGCGATGCCGCAGGCCAGCCGCAGCGTCGTAATCTGGTTGGGGGTCACCGCCGTATTGACGAGCGGGCGGACACCCAGGCGCGAAACTTTGTGAATCCAGGTGTTGTGGCTCATGACGTGGCTGCCTTCCCGCCTTCGGCTTGTAGGAACGCCTTGAAGCGGCGCGCCACTTCCCAGGGCTTGACGGTGGGGCGGCCCAGCTTGTCCATCGAGCCAGGGGCAATGCGCGCGTGAATCAAATGGGGGCCGGGTGTTGTCAAAGCCAGGGCAAAGGCCTTGTCGAAGCCCAAGGCGTCGTCCACCGAACTGGCGTGAGCATAGCCAGAGGCCAGAGCCACCTGGGCGAAATCGACGCTTCCCGACACCGTCATCTGGCCGCCCGTGGAATCGTGTACACCATTATCAAAAATGACATGCGTGAGGTTGCTGGGTCTGTAGGCGCCGATGGTGGCGACATTGCCCATCTTCATCAGAGCGGCGCCGTCGCCGTCGAGAACGACAACCGGACGATTTGCGTTCAAGGCGACACCCAGTCCCATGGCGCTGGCCCCGCCCATCGAGCCCACCTGATAGAGATGCTGCTCGCGGTCGGCCAGGGTGAAAAGCTCGCGCCCGCACTTGCCCGTGGTGGCGACGACCGCGGCACTCTGCGGAATGGCGGACAACAAGCGTTCCAGAAGATTGGCGCGGGCGGCTTTGGGGCCGTTGCTGCGAAAATCAGAGTAGCCTCCAGGGGGCGACAGCGAAGGCTGGGGCTGATCCAGCGTTTCTTCCTCAACGCTGTCCTTGGCCATGATGAAGGCAAAGGGCAGTCCCGTCTCGGCCATGGATGAGCGGGCAGTGTCCAACGCCTTTGCGATCTCGTCTGGCTGGGTCGGGAAAGGAAGGTGGGGAACGCGCAGCACATCCAGCAGGCTTGCTGTGATTTCACCCATCAGTTCGTGCTGGGGCTCGTCCTTCAGGCCTGCCTGGCCGCGCCATGTGACGATCATCAGGGTCGGAATGCGAAAGGGCCAGTTAAGCGAGGTCAGCGGATTGACGGCGTTGCCCAGCCCCGAATTCTGGCACATGACAACGGTTTCTCGACCGGCCAGCCAGGCACCCGCGGCAATGGCCACCGCCTCGCCCTCGCTGGCCGCTCCCACATATTGAATGGCAGGGTCGCTGATGACGCGGTTGATCATCGGCGTCAGGAACGAGCAGGGGACGCCGGTATAGAAATCGATCCCCTGGCGGCTGGCCTCTGACAGAAACTGCGCGGCTTTGATCATGTCTGTCGGCTCACAAGAAATTGCGCGCGCGCGCCAGACCAAAGGCGTCGTTGACATCCAGCCAGTGGCCCGAAGTATAGACCACCTGCGGCTTGGCGCCCTTGGCAATCAGGCGTCGGATCAGATCGGGCATGGAAGCCTGGGCAAGTTCGTTCTTCTCTTGCATGGCGGACAGTTCGGCTCGCACCAGTTCGGCCCCCTTAGGGCTTAAGCGAACCAGCCCGATCCACTCGCCATGCGCCTTCTGCCAGGAGAGGCCGCCGGAGATTTCGATCAATTCGACCGGCTGGTCGTGAATCAAATGGTCTGGGGTGCAGGGCGACGAGCAGGCCACCAGATCGGCCGATGGCCTTTGCTCGGGGTCGGGCTTGCTGGCATCAGCAACCAGCACGATGTCGCCCTTGGTGCCCAGCATCAGACCAAGAACATGGTCGCGGAACAAGATATCGCCATAGGCGATGATGCATTCGCCCTTCAGACGGTCGGCGGCACAGGCCAGCGAGGCCAACTCCCCCGTGCTTTCGTGCTTGTCGTTGATGACCTTGCGCACATCGGGCAGGTTTATGGCCTCATGCTTGTAGCCTGCGACGACCGTCACATCATCCGAGCCAGCACCGTGAAGCGAGCGGGCCAAGCGCTTCAGAATCGGCTCGCCGCGCACGTCAATCATGCATTTCGGTCTGTCATGTGTAAGCTCGGCCAGTTGCTTGCCGCGTGATGCGGCAAGAATGATCGATGAAATCCGGCGGCGGTTATCCGGAAGGTAGCGCTTTTCAGCTTCGGCCACTTCGCGGGTGCCGGTCAGGTCGAAGACATCAGTCAGGTTGGCGACGCGCCCCTCGATGCCGACCAGGCTTTCCTCCTGCTTGATCTTCAGGCTGACTTCGCGCATGGCGGCCAATGATGCGCGCAGATTGTGGTTGGCCCAGATGATGGTGGAAACCCCCGCCTCGCGGAAGCGATCGGTCGGCGTTTGGTAATACATGGTGGGCACGATCACCACCGGGCAGCGGTTGCCCCATTCCTTCACGAAATGCAGGATTTCGTCGGGATTGGATTTTTTCGAGTGAATCAGAACCGCATCGGCTCCGGCAGCGTGATAGGCCTCGGCGCGCTTCAGCGCCTCTTCCATGCCGCGCCCGGCAATCAGGGCTTCCAAACGGGCGACGATGGAGAAGTCCTGGTCGGTCTGACTGTCCTTGCCCGCCTTGATCTTGCCCGAGAACTCGCTGATGTCGGCCAGTGACTGGTCGCCATCGAGAAAGGAGTTGGTCTTGGGAAAAATCTTGTCCTCGATGCACACGGCTGCGACGCCGCGCTGGCAAAGCTTCTTGACCAGACGCCGGAAGTTGTTGAAATCGCCGTAACCGGTGTCGCCATCGAGCAGAATGGGAATCGTGGTCGTATCGGCCATGAATTCCAAGACTTCAAGCACCTGCGTCCACGAGGCTTCGTTGCGGTCGCGCACACCCAGCGCCGTCGAGATCGACAGGCCCGACGCCCAGATGCCTTCGAACCCGGCATCCTCGACGATCCGGGCCGACATGCCGTTATGGGCTTCCATCAGAAATGTTAATTCTGGTCGTGTCAGCAAATCGCGGAAACGCTTTGCCCGCGAGGGCGGCGTGGCTGAGGGCGAATCGGTGATCGTCATGCTTTTTGCTGATCTTTCATGCCAAAGTAAGGCAGTTTGGTTGGATTATGGATTGGCCATCCGTGCGCCCTTGTTAGCAAAAAAGAGCGCTCATTAAAACGGATATTGTTACAGGAAGTTGACAGTGACGATGGACCATGCGAGAGCTTCCAGCCAGCATATTCGAAGGGGCATGGAACAGGCTGTTCCTCGGGGGCCAGCACCATTCCCACCCGACAGCCGACAGGGGTTGCGAGACACAAAGAATTGCTAGAGCAATACGTGCCCACCGCAGCCAACCGGCTTGAATCCAAATGAAATTGCAAGATGAGGTACTCTGACATGGCTCTCTCGGACGAACAGAAGCAAAGCTTCAAGACGCAAGGCTTCCTGATCTTCAAAAGCTTTTTCAGCCCGGCGGAAATCTCCAGGCTGTCACAGTTTCTTGATCGCCTGCGCGACACCAAGCCGGAAGAAGGCAAAGAAGCCAAGTATTATGAAAAGAGTCCCATAACCGGAGAGCCCATTCTGGTGCGCGTTGAAAATTTGTTCGGGGGCCTCAATCCCGCCGAGGAGGCGCTTCTCATCACCGATCGCGTCAAGGCTATTCTGGCCGATCTTCTGGGAGAGCCCGCTGTCCTCTTCAAGGAGAAGATCAATTACAAGGTTCCGGGCTGCCGTCCCGACAAGCTTCATCAGGATCAGGCGGCGGGCTGGAATGCTTATACCGACTTCTTCATCACCATGGGAATCATGGTCGATGCCAACCGCAAGGACAATGCGGCGCTTAGCTTCCTTAGCTCGGGCAACTACAAGAAAGAGTTGATGGGGCCGGAATGGCAGGTGCTGACCCATGACGATCCGCCCTACAAGCCCGAAAACGAGTACATGCTCATTGAAGGCCAGCCCGGCGATGTCATCTTCTTTGATTCCTACGTGCCGCACGGTTCGCCGTCGAACACCAGTTCCGAGGCGCGGCGCAACACCTTCCTGACCTTCAATCGGGCCTCCGACGGCGATATGCGGATGCGCTATTACACCGACAAATGGAAGAATTACGCCCCCAACAAGGTTGAGGATGCGCGGACTAATTCCAGTTACCGGGTGTAACGGACAGGCTTTTCATCCAGGCCGCTAATGATGGGGCGCGATGTAGGTTTCATTGCGCCCCTTCTTTTGCAGCTTGTTCCGACAAAAAGGAGCTGATGGCTTCAGCCGCTTTTCCGTATCCGGTTTCATTGTAGTGCGAGCCGGGATAGGCGAAGAAGCGGGCAGGGTTGTCGTCTTGTTTGAAGGCCTCGGTTACGTCAATGACGGAAAGATTGAGCTTAGCGGCGGTGTCCAAGACAGAGCTGTGAATGCGCCTGCGCAGCTCACCATTCTGCTCACCTGCGAAGAAACGCGCGGATTCAGGAAGATAGACCAGAATCAAGCGCCCCCCCCAGCCCTCGACTTTCTGCTGCGCCTGCCGCAAGACCTGGCCAAAATAGTTGGCCTGATCGGAAAGATCGGTCGTGTCGGCCAAGCCCAAAGAGAGAATGCCCAAGCCGAAACGCTCGCGCAGATGAAAGAGCTGCAGAAAGTTCAGCAACGCCTCATTGGGGTTGTCAAAGCGCGCCATGGCTTCGGTCAGACGCTGATCGAGATAGGCCGTCAGACGAGACGTGATCTCGTCATGTCGCAAGATGAGGCGTTGGCTGAAGTCCGGCTTTTCGAGATAAGAGGAGAGAAGGGGGGATTGGCGCTCGAAGGCCATATCTTCTGTCAGATCATTTCCCTCGAAAAACAGCCAAAGCACGATAGGCGGGCGCAGCGGCTGGGCATATTCCGTCAGGGCCGCCAGCATGCTCAAGGGACCGAAGCCGCTCACGCCCAGATTGAGCGTGGGGCCAAAGCTCTGGCCAAGTCGACCGGCAATATTCTGATCCGGATTGACGCAGCTTCCATGGGCAAAGGAATCGCCCAGCAAAACGAGGGAGGGCGAAGCGCCATCCCAAATGCTGTCCGGATTGTTGAATCCGTGGCGGTCGCTGTCATAGGTCAGCCAGCTTCCCCCTTCGTTGCATGAAACGACGCGTTTTTTTGGCAGGCTTGCCAGGGGCAGAAAGCCATCGTCGCCCAAAACGGATTTCAGCTTGGAATCAGGACCGGAAAGCAGCAGGGTTTTTGCCCGCATGACGGGATAGGCGTTAACGCCCTGCTTTCGAAGATCCGCGATGACCTCGATTTTACTGCGTCGGTCGAGATTTGTGCGCTTCTCCAGTTCCTGCGCTCTCATGAATTCGAGATAGCCCTCGGCCAGATACAAGGACGCCACAGAGGCGATCAGGCAAAGAGCCACCACGGCGCGGTTTTCCGGCTTGAAACGGAAGGAAACCAGCAAGAAAAGGAACAGGCATGCGGGCAGCAGGATGCGAAGAACGGCGCCAGACGGTTCGATCAAGCCTTGCCGTAGTGAGGTGATTCCCCACAGGGAGAAACCAAGAAAAACCGTAAGACCGAACAAGATGACGATCAAGACCAGGCCTGACATCATCCTGGCCCCAAATCCTGGGCGGGGCGAATCAGGGGCAGCGTTTGAATCTTGTGTCATTTAATCCATCGTCGTATCAGCGGTATCGGCCGTAGTTAAGCGCACGAGAGCTTTTTATGCCATCGCTTTTCGCTTCCTTTCTGCCCGGCGCTTACGCCCGAACGCAGCAAAGATGGTTCAACCGGATCATAGGGCGCTCTGATCGGGCTCCTCGACGCGACAAATGGAAAAGGAAAACATAATTCCTCGCCCTGAGGAGCGCCGATAGGCGCGTCTCGAAGGGTGAGCGGTGGGAAATCTTGAACATGGGCCTGTATCCTCATCCTTCGAGACGCTTCGCTCCTCAGGATGAGGCAAGGTTCAAGTCGGCCAGTAGGCTCAATTCCACTTCAAACGTCGAAGAGCCTCTAATCGCTTGTTCTGAATTTTCGGGGTCAGGTGGCGTATTTTTTGTCTTCAAGCAAGATGTGGTTGCGCAGCCAATCGGCTACGAATTCAGACACTTTTTCGCCGATATCCCCCTTGCCCTCGTAGAAATTCTTGCGAATGGTCGTCAGTTCGCTGACCAAGGTACGATGAATCTCCATGTGCCGATCAAGATCGGCAAAGCCGATTCGACGCAAATGTTCCTCTTCACGGGTGAAATGGGCGGAAGTATAGCCCAGAAGCTCGTCTAGAACGAATTCCAGGACGGTGTGGTCGCTGCGGTTGGCAGGCATGCTCACCTGATTGACCAGCCCGATCAAGGTCTGGTGGTCGTGGTCAAGATCCTTGTTGCCAACACTCATGGCATCGGACCAGCGAATGATCGGCGTCTTGCGCCGCTCTTCAAGAACGAAAAGAGCTGCTGAAATGACCTGAGGGTCGAATTGCTGTCCGGCCATCGAGGCCAGATAGGATGTTGCCTCTTCTTCGGACCAGGCCTGCTTATAGCTTCTGGCGCTGGTCAGGGCGTCAAAAACATCGGCAACGGCAACAATTCTGGCTGCCAGGGGAATTTTGCTCTTCTGCAGTTTGTCGGGGTAACCGCCGCCGTCATAGCGCTCGTGGTGATGGCGGGCAATATCGACGGCGATGCGCAAATAGCCGCTGTCGGGGGCCAATGACAAGGCTTTGGAGAGAATGGCCGCTCCGACCGCAGAATGACTTTGCATGGCCAAGCGTTCTGTATCGTCGAGCAAACCGGGTTTTCTAAGAACGCTATCACTGATGGCAACCTTGCCCACATCGTGCAGAATGCTGGCAACACCGATTTTTGCACGAAAATTCGGATCGATTTCTTGGGGAAAGGCATTGGCATGGTCAAGGGCTCGGGTGATCTCCTGGGTCAGGCGGGCAACCCGCACCACATGGCCGCCGGTGTCGGCATCCCTGAATTCGGCAAGATCGGCAAGGGCCAGCACGGTTGCGCGGTTGGCTTTTGTCAAGCGATCTATGGCGATGGATTGTTCCCTGACCTCGGTAAAACTGAAGACATAGCCGCCACTGGACATGGGGGCTCCTCTCTCCTCGACCACGTGACCGTCTTGCCGAATCCGCTGCAACGTAACTTTCTGCCGATTGCGAACAGGCTGCAGCCGCTCGGCCAGAATGAGTTCGATGTCGCTATCGCCGTACTCGCCCCGCTCGATAAGCGTTTGGATCACATTGGCATAGCCAGCCCTCATGTGACATGCGCGTTCCTTCAGATCGAACAGGCGACGAAAACCTTCGCTGACGTAAACAATCCGCTCGCTGTCATCCAAGATAAGAATGGCCTGTTCAAGGCTATCGAAAGCTTCGGCCATTGTGGTGACAGAAGCTGTTTCATATCTGTCCATACGAGAACCCTGCCCAGCAGATTCTGTTTCGGACATTTCAACTCTCCAAGATTGCTCCAACGACGATACATATTATCGTATCATAACCTGGAAGGTGTCCTTAAGGCGCATTAAAATATGAGATTGTGAACGAAATATGTATAGGTGGTGAACTGAAGTGAGGTAACCCGCATTAGGAAATCTCGATGCGGTTGCGGCCATTCTGCTTGGCTTTGTAAAGCGCCTTGTCGGCGCGTTCCAGGGCGGCCGTGAAATCCTTGTCGTCGGGCAATATCTGAGCCAGACCGATGCTGATCGTTATTGAAAAATCGGCGCCGTCTGACTTGATCCGGGTCGCCATCACGCGTTCGCGCAATTTCTCGGCAACCTGACTTGCGCTTTCCAAAGAGGTGTCGGGCAGAACCATGGCGAACTCCTCGCCTCCGATGCGCCCCAGGAAGTCACTGGCCCGAATGTCGGCCAGAATGGTGCGAACCAGGGCCAGAAGAGCTTCGTCTCCCAGGGCGTGGCCGTAGGTGTCGTTGATCTGCTTGAAATGATCGATGTCGATCATGATGATCGACAGCGGCATTTGCGTACGTGCCGCCAGGGCAACCGAGCGCCCGGCGGCATCCATCAGATAGCGCCGGTTCATGCAACCGGTCAGCGGGTCGGTTCTGGCGGCGTCCAGCAGAATGGCCTGGGCCTGTTCGAGCTTGCGGAAAAGCGGGCGAAAGACGAACAGGGCTTCGGCGCCCAGCGTGGCCAGCATCAGGCCGACGAGCCCGAGAAGAATGCGACGCAGGCGTTTGATGGCGGTTTCGCTGTCGGCCTCGTATTGCTTCACGGCGGCGTCGAGCGATTGAAGGATTGGGCCATGCGCCGATAGGAGAAGGCTGGCCAGCATCACGCTGTCGGCCCGATTTTCCGGGGCGAGCGTCAGGAAGGTTCGGGCATCCTCAAGATAGGCCTCCACCTTGGCGTTCAGGCTGAAGGGGGGCGCATCGTAGATCTGTGTGGCGGCCAGACTTTTATCGGCTGAGATTCCCAATTCCGCCGAGCCATAGGTCAGCGCTTTGTGCGAGATCTCCATGAGATCGATCACCTGGCCCATATCGTCGGCCATCCGACCATTTTCCGAAGGGGCCTGCGTCATTTCCAACGCCATCATGGCGATACGCTGCGAAAGCATGCGCTGGCGTCCGCTGATATTGACCAGACGCGCCGTCTCTTCCTGGCGCTGCGCGATGGCATCGACCATGACATGGGTGATCATCGACAGGCTGGCGATTAGCGCCAAGGCCCCGGCATAGATCAGGGTCGCCTTGCGAAATCCGCCGATTCCGGAATGATCCATCCGGCTATCCCTTTATTGTCCTGTCGCCTACGGGGCTTAATTATAATGGGAAATTTCTATCACGTCGGTAGTACGTGAGAAAGTCTAGATAATGTACGTCAGGGTGTTATCGGTCGATAAAATGCTTTAATCATCCCCGTCATCATAGGGATTCTTGCTTTTGCGCAAGGCCAGACGAATAGGTGTTCCGGGCAGATCGAAGGCATCGCGGATGCCGTTGACCAGATAGCGCATATAGCTGTCGGCCAGATCGTCGGGCTTGCTGGTGAAAATGACAAAGCTGGGGGGGCGGCTATTGACCTGGGTCATGTAGCGCAGTCTTAAGCGCCGTCCCTTGACGGCAGGCGGCGGGTGGCGCTGGGTGGCTTCTTCCAACCAGCGGTTCAGTTTCGAGGTCGAGACGCGCCGGTTCCAAACGTCATAGGCTTTGATGACGGCCTGCATCAGCTTGTCCATGCCCTTGCCGTTGAGGGCCGAAAGGGTGACGGCGGCAACGCCTTTCACCTGGGGCAGGGCGACCTCGAGTTTCTCGCGCAGCCTTTCCATCGCCTCGTCGTGATTTTCGACGATGTCCCATTTGTTGACGGCCAACACCAGGGCGCGTCCCTCGCGGGCCACCAGTTCGGCGATGGTCAGGTCCTGGCGTTCCAGAATGGCGTTGGCGTCGACGACCAGCACGACGACCTGGGCAAAGCGCAGGGCGTCCAGCGTGTCGCCCACGGCTTGGCGTTCCAGGCGCAGGGTGATGTTGGCCTTTTTGCGAAGCCCGGCGGTGTCGATCAGCACGACCTCGCGCCCCTTCCAGGTAAAGGGCACGTCGATGGCGTCGCGCGTCAGCCCTGCCTCAGGCCCAGTGATCAGTCGCTCCTCGCCGATCAGGCGATTGACCAGGGTCGATTTTCCGGCATTGGGCCTGCCCACCACGGCGATGCGGATGGGCCGCTCCTTGCCGTCCTCGATCCATTCCTTTTCCGGGGCCTCCTCATCGGGGGCAAAGGGGGCCAGGGCATCGTAAAGTTCGCTCAGGCCTTCGCCATGCTCGGCCGACAAAGGCACGGGATCGCCAAGACCCAGGGAATAGGCGTCCAGCATGCCCGGCTGTCCGGCACCACCTTCGCATTTGTTGGCAGTCAGGATGACGGGGGTTTTCCCTTTGCGCAGCCACTGGGCGAAATGACGGTCCAGAGGGGTTACGCCCGCCCTGGCATCGATCAGGAAAAGGGCGACGTCGGCCAGTGCCAGAGCCTTCTCGGTCTGAGCCCGCATGCGTGATTCGATGACTTCGCCCTTGGCGTCTTCTAGCCCGGCGGTATCGATGATGGTGAAACTCAGATCGCCCAGACGGGCCGGAGCTTCGCGACGATCGCGCGTCACCCCCGGCAAATCATCGACGATGGCCAGCCGCTTGCCTGCCAGGCGGTTGAACAGGGTCGATTTTCCGACATTCGGTCGGCCCAGGATGGCGACGGTGAAGGTCATGGCCTTAACGATAAGCGATCAGGTCCGCTTCGTCGGACAGGAACAAGAGTTCCTTGTTGGCGACGATGGGAGCGATCGTGATGCCGTCTGGCATTTCGGCCAAACCCAGGGGTTTGCCGGTATAGGGCGACAGAGCCAGGGTCATGCCGCTCGAACTGGTAACGATCAGGCGGTCGCTGGCCAGAACGGGCCCTGCCCAGACGATGGGGTCCTTTTTCTTCTCTGCATTCTTCCAGCGCTGAAGCGGGGTTACCCAGCGGATGCGCCCTGACTTGGCCTCGACACAGACCACTTCGGCATTGTTGGTGACGGCATAGAGATAATCCCCGGCGATCCATGGGCTTTGCACGCCGCCTATTTCGGCTTCCCAGATGCGCCGACCCGAGCGCATGTCGATGGCCACCATCAGATCGCCGTGGCCGATGACGAAGACGCGGCCCCGGTCGATGATAGGCCGTCCGCGGATGTCGGAGAGGCCGGAAACGGCATCGGTTCTGCGCCCTGCCGCCAGTGAGTCCGACCAGAGGACGGTGCCGTTCTCGACCCGAAGCGCAACCAACTCGCCCGAAGAATAAGGGGCGATGACCAGCGTATCGTCGGCGGCGGGGCTGGCAGCACCCAGCACACTCGCCCCTTCGTTGATGCCGGTATGTGTCCACAAGGTCTTGCCGTTGGCCTGATCGAGAGCGATGGTCTGATCGTCCATGGTGATGACGAACAGGCGTCCCGCCCGCGCCGTGGGAGCGGCGCGCAGAGCGGTCTGCTGCTTGGTGCGCCACAAGGCCTTGCCGTTGGCGGGATCAAGGGCGACGACATGGCCAAAGCCGGTGGTGGCGAACAGGCGTCCGCCATCGACGGCTAGGCCGCCGCCCATCAGATCGTCGCCGTCTTCCTCGTCGGGCGTCAGATCAACCCGCCACAGGCGGTTGCCGTTCTTCTGGTCATAAGCCGAAACGCGGGCTTCGACATCCATGGCGAAAATACGCCCGCCTGCAATCACGGGCGGTGCCAGAAGTCTGCGGTAATCGGAAGCCCCGGTGCCGATGCTGGCCGTCCAGACCTTCTTGAGCGCAGGGCCGATCATCATGTGATGCAGGGCATGGGTCGAGTATCCCCCAGCCTGGGGCCAGTCGGCGTTGGCTTCGGGGGCGGGCAGCCTGAGTTCCTGCTCGGCGGCCTGAGGATCGGGCTTCAGCTTGCTGTCGTGCGCCAGCACGGAAATCCGGGAGCCGGGCAGGGGCTTCTTGTTTTCGCCCAACCAAGTGTCTTCGATCCAGGTGCAATTGGCCAGGGGAAGAAGGCCCAGAAGCAAAAGGAGGGGAAGGCGGAAACGAAAGATCGACGGCATCAGCCCTGTCCTTGTGAATCGATGGCTTGTCTGGCTTCGGCGGCGCGGGCGCGAAGCCCCTGGGGGGCCGCCACGTCGTCGGAAAGGCGGGTATAGATTTCAAGAGCTTTGGCCTTGTCGCCGGTGCGCAGGGCCAGCAGGGCCTGAAGCTCCAGGGCGGAATGACGCCAGGGCTGGCCGGGTGCTGCCAGTTGATCGAGTTGTGCCGCCAATTTGGCTGGCTCGGCGGTGTCCAGTTGCAGCAGAGCCGCCTGCAGGCGGGCCGCTTCACGGTAGAGGGCAGGCAGATCGGACGATGCGGCACCCTCCAGGCTTTGGACGGCCTTATCGGTATCCTTGCGGGCGGCTAGAATGCCTGCCTTCCTGAGCTGGGCCATGGGGCCATAGACGGTCTGGCTTTCCTTGGACAAACCGTCCAAACCGGCCAGCGAGGCGTCATCCCTGCCCCGGATCGCCTCTGAGGCGGCGGTGGCAAAGCGCAGGCTGCCTTCCTGGGCCTGACGGATTTTCCAGGAGCTATAGGCTTCATAGCCAGCAACGCCCAGGACAAGCGCTACGGCCCCTGAAATGACGTATTTCCCATAGGCCTTCCACAGCTTCTCTGCCCGCTCGCGCTTCAGGTCCTCATCGACCTCGCGGATCAGGGCGTCGCTAACGGGATCTTTATCGCTCACTGTGGCCTCTCTCTAGATTGCGGGCGCTACCATAGCCGCCAGTCGCTCCAGGCTCAAGCCTCACGCCATTTGATCGAGCAGCCCATGCTCGGAACCTGATCCTGGGGCCCCTGGCCGGTCTCGGCTACCTGCTTCATGGCGAGATAAAGCTCGCGTTTTGCATCAGGCGGGGCGGGGTTCCGGCCCGAGGAATCGAGCCTGCCCCGGTACTGAAGGGCCAGATCGGCGTTGAATCCGAAGAAATCGGGGGTGCAGACCGCATCGTAGGCCCTGGCGGTTTCCTGACTCTGGTCGATGACGTAGGGGAAGCCAAAGGCGTGCGCTTGTGCAAAGCCCTTCATGTTTTCAAAGGAATCTTCAGGATAGCGGATCGTGTCGTTGCTCATGATCCCGATGGCGCCGACGCCAATTTCATGAAGCTTTTCAACATCCTTAACAAGGCGCTGGGCAATGGCCTGAACATAGGGGCAATGGTTGCAGAGGAACATGACGACAAGCCCTTTGAGCCCCTTGGCCCGGTCGGGGGTCCATATCTGGCCGTCGATGCCCTGCAGGCTGAAATCCGGGGCGGGCCAGCCGAAATTGCAGATGGGGGTGGAAATGGCCATGGGGGGCTCCTTTTAACGATTCCGTTAATGAATCGCCGTAATCTGAGAGGACGTCAAGAAACCGAGGCTTCACATGTTGAACAATGACCAATCCGTGATCAGTGCCGTCGCCGGCAGGCAGGTGCGTCCGGATGTGGTCGAAGGGCTGAAGTCGGCCAGCGAGAAGACGGGGGTCAGTTTCGAGTTCCTGGTGGCCCAGGCGACAAGGGAAAGCGGGCTTAATCCTTCGGCCAAGGCATCAACCACCTCGGCCCGTGGCTTGTTCCAGTTCACCAGCCAGACCTGGCTTGAGGTTTACAAGGCCAACGGATCAAAATACGGCCAGGGGGATTTGGCCAAAAAGATCAAGCGCAACGAGGATGGATCGCTGGAAGTGGCTGATCCGGCCATTCGCAAAGCCATTTTGGATCAGCGCCAGAATCCCGAGATGTCGGCCCTGATGGCCGCCGAATACGCCAAGACCAACGAGAAGCGCCTTGAGTCGCGTCTGAACCGTGAGGTGGGGCCGTCCGAACTGTATTTGGCGCATTTCTTGGGCCCCAATGGTGCCGCGCGCTTCTTGGATGTGCAGGAAAAGGCGCCCGAGAAGGTGGCCGCCAAGATTCTTCCCGCTGCCGCCAGACATAATCATTCCGTTTTTTATGAGGGCAACAAACCTCGCTCGGTGGCCGCCGTCTATTCACAGGTGCGCGATTCCATCGACGGCACCATTCAGCGGATGGCCGAGACCAGAAAGGCCGCACAGGAGCCGGAGCCGCAGCCGCAGATCGTCGAGGTTCGCCCGGCAGTGGCGCCAGAGACGGCCCGTGCTGAAGCGGCCAAACTGCGCGAAAGTGCCCGCGATTCCCTGATTTCACAGGTCATGCCGGTCCTTACGGCCAATCTGGCCCTGAACCGGGGGGAGCCGTCCGAGAGCCGCGGCAACCTCAATGAAACGCCGCGCGTTTCCCTGCCGATGCCGCCGCCGCTTGAGAATCGCCCCCAGACTCAGGGGATCGATGCGGGAGCGCTGGAAACCCTGATGCGCCGGGTCAGACTTTCCTTTCTCGGCTAATATCTGGTTTTTTTCTCCCGAGTCGTGTTACTTATGGCTCAATAGTGGCTTGGGGGATCGGGCCATCGGGTGAATTGGGGGGGTATCGGGTGAGCAAGGATATAAAGCAGAGTCTTGAGGGCATTCGCCTGCTGTCGGGTTTTTCCCGCGAGGAGCGCGAAACTGCGGAGCGCGCCTGCTCCTGGAAGCGCTACCGGGCAGAGGAGCAGATCATCGACCGTGACAGCGATGCACGGGATGTCTTCTTCGTCGTTTCGGGCAAGGTGCGCATCGTCAATTATTCGCTTTCCGGGCGCGAAGTCACGCTGGGAGATGTCAGTGCCGGAGGGCATTTCGGCGAACTGGCGGCTTTGGACGGCGAGCCGCGCTCGGCCAGCGTGATGGCGCTTGAGGACACGGTGGTGGCGACCATGTCGCCTGACGTCTTTATCCGCCTCATTCAGGCGCATCCCGAATCGACCCTTTTCATTTTGCAAAGCCTGTCGCGCATCGTGCGCCGCTCGACCGAACGCATTATGGATTTGTCGACGCTGGGGGCCAACAACCGCGTCCATGCCGAGTTGTTGCGTCTGGCAAGGGCTGCCGCGAAGAATGATGCCAACCATGCCACGCTGTCGCCCATTCCGGTTCACAGCGATATTGCCAGCCGCGTCAGCACCACCCGCGAAACGGTGGCCCGCGTCTTGAACGAGCTGGCCCGCGAAGGCATCGTCAAGCGCGAGAAGGATTCGCTTAAAGTGCTGAATATCGAGGCCCTGGAAGATATGGTGATCGAGGTTCGGGGCGAGTAAGACTCTCTCCGAAACCCCTCTATTCCTCTTGAGCGGGGCGTGAATCCGCTCTACAGATTTGTTTTAGCAAACGATTCACGTTTTAATCCGTGTCACAAAATGACTAGGATTAAAACGATCGTGCTAGAATTCCACTTGATTTGGCGAAAAAACAGATTTTCGCCCCCTTGTGACGCCCGTCACGGCATCCCATGTTCAGTTCTGGCAGAGTTGCTTTACGGCGATCATGCCGGAAGAGCCGCCCGGCGGCAAAGGAGGGAAGGATGTCAACAGCTTGGAAAGCGTTTGCGCTAGCCGTACCGCTCTCATTGATGACGCTTCTTCTTGCCTCGCCGTTTCGGGGTGGGCTCTTCGATCCGTTCTGAACTCTTCCTCTCTTCCCCTCTCTAAACTCAACGGGCCGGATTTCTCCGGCCCGCTTTTTTTGCTTAAGTAAGGGGAAGGAGCCGTATTCTTAAAGGCCATCCCCCAGTTTCGGACAGGCTCTCAATCGGATCATGGCCCTGGATTGGGAATTGCCGTATGCACTGCGTCGATCTCAGCTAAAATTTCATCACTCAAGTTTACATGGATGGACGCGATGTTCTCTTTCAACTGCTCCATCGTTGTCGCGCCAACAATACTGGCGGTCACAAACGGTTGATGGTTTATAAAAGCCAGCGCCATAGACGTTAAACTAAGACCAAAGCGAGAGCTGATCGCTGAGTACTCATCTGCGGCCTTTGCACATAAGCCATTCAGATATCTGTCAAAATAGGGGAATAGAGTTAGACGGGCACCTTTCGGCTGGGCACCACCACGATACTTGCCGCTCAGCACACCGAACGCTAACGGGGAATAGGCCAACAGACCGCAATCTTCGCGCATCGATATCTCGGCAAGCCCGATTTCATAAGTTCGATTGAGTAGATTGTAGGGGTTTTGAACGGACGTGATCCGCGGCAGGCCTAAGCGATCGGAAAGCTCCAAAAACTTCATGGCACCCCACGGCGTATCATTGGACAGGCCCACGGCGCGAATTTTTCCAGCTTTTACTTCATCAACGGCGTTCCGCAAAGATGGAGATACTTGGAAGGTCATTGCTCATCAGACAGATCTTTTGTCTTTCTTGTCAGAGTAAGCTTCGTTTCTTTTCTTCGAACGTTATGGCCGTATCATGATTTACAATGATCTGGGACACACAGGCCTCTCCGTTAGCCGAATTTGCTTGGGCACCATGACTTGGGGGGAGCAAAACCCCCGAGAAGATGGCTTTGAGCAAATGGACTATGCTTTTGAACAAGGCATTAATTTCTTCGACACTGCCGAGGTGTATCCCGTTCCGGCAAGAGCTGAAACGTACGG
>JADFZV010000011.1 GCA_015232335.1 Alphaproteobacteria bacterium
CCTGGAAGAGGCCGAGGAGTTGTGCGACCGCATCGCCATCATCGACCAGGGCCGCCTGATCGCCTGCGAAGACAAACCCAGCCTGATGCACCGGCTGGATACCAAGGCCTTGACCCTCACCTTGAAGCAGCCGATTGCGGCGCTGCCGCCCGCCCTGGCCATCTTCGCGCCCGAGATCAAGGACGGCAACAAGCTGTTCATCCGCTATCAGCCCAGTGTCACGGCGATCGGGCGGATTCTGGAGGCGGTGCGCAACAGCGGATTCGAGATCGCCGATCTCTCCACCCACGAAGCCGATCTGGAAGACGTGTTCCTGGCCCTCACCCGCGCCGCCCGGCAAGAGAGCCGCGCATCGTGACCCTGCCTCGTCCTGAGGAGCGCCCTGCGCATCTCGAAGGGCGAGGCCGCCTCATCCTTCGAGACGGGTCTTCGGCCCTCCTCAGGACGAGGTCTCTCGCAGTCATGTTTCTTTTCTCCCTGTTTGCCTCTGCCTGCACGGCGCATCTTGAGATGCCAAGACCGCCCCTCGGGCCGGATGCTCAAGTCATGGCCGATGGGGCGCATCTGCCGCTGCGCCGCTGGTTTCCAGACGAGCCGCCCTTCGCCGTGGTGCTGGCCCTGCACGGCTTCAACGACTATTCAAAGGCCTTCGAGGGGCCAGGAAGCTGGCTGGCGGCCAGGGGGGTTGCGGTCTATGCCTATGACCAACGGGGCTTCGGACAGGCCCCGCATCCCGGCCGCTGGGCGGGCACCCAAGCCCTGATCCAGGATCTTCGAGAAGTCGCCCGGCTGATCCAGGCCCGTCATCCTTCGCTGCCTCTGTTTCTTCTGGGCGACAGCATGGGCGGTGCCGTGGTGCTGGCCGCCTTGGCTGCCAACGATCCGCCCGCCTGCAAAGCCGCCATCCTGATCGCCCCCGCCGTCTGGGGGCGCGAAACCATGATCTGGCCGCAACGGGCGGCGCTGTGGCTTTCGGCCCACACCCTGCCCTTCTTGAAGGTTTCTGGCCGGGGATTGAACCGCAAGCCCTCGGACAATATCGAAATGCTAAGAGCGCTGGGCCGCGATCCCCTGGTGATCAAGGAAACGCGCATCGACGCCATTGCAGGCCTGACTGATCTGATGGATACGGCCCTGGCCTCGGCCCCCTTGCAGAAAGGCCCGCTGCTGCTGCTCTATGGAGGGCGCGAGGAGATCATCCCCAACGAAGCGACCGAGCGCTTCTTGAAGGGATTGCCCCATACCGATATCCAACAAGTGCGCCGTTACGACAACGGCTATCACATGCTGCTGCGCGATCTCAATCCAGAAAAGCCGCTTCGCGATCTTTTGGATTATCTGGCGTCGAAATCGATTCGGGGGTCGACGAAGTGATAGGTGAGATCGCTTAACAGATTGAGCAGCAGGCCGATCAGGCCGAAGATGAACAAGGTGCCAAACATCACCGGATAGTCGCGATTGATGACGGCTTCGAAGCCCAACAGGCCGATGCCATCCAGCGAGAAGATCACCTCGATCAGCACCGAGCCGGTAAACAGCATGCCGACCAGGGCCGAGGGAAAACCGGCGATCACCAGCAACATGGCATTCCTGAAAATATGGCCGTACAGCACCTGCTGCTGACTGAGGCCCTTGGCCCTGGCGGTCAGCACATACTGCTTGGTGATTTCCTCAAGGAAGGCGTTCTTGGTCAGCATGGTCAATTGCGCGAAGCCGCCGATCACCATGGCCGTCACCGGCAGGGCGATATGCCAGAAATAATCAAGAATGCGGGCAGGCCAGCTCATATCGGCCCAGTCGGGCGAGGTCAGGCCCCTAAGCGGAAACCAATCCAGGAAGCGCCCACCGGCGAACAGCACGATCAGCAGAATGGCGAACAGGAAGCCCGGCACGGCATAGCCGATAACCACGGCCCAACTGGTGGCGACGTCAAAGCGCCCGCCATCCCTGGTGGCCTTCACGATGCCTAAGGGGATCGAGACCAGATAGATGATCAGCGTACTCCAAAGCCCCAGCGAGATCGACACCGGCAGCTTGGAGAAAATAAGACCGATCACGCTTTCATCACGATAGAAGCTTTTGCCGAAATCGAAGACCAGATAGTTCTTCATCATCAAAGTGAAGCGTTCCAGGGGCGGCTTGTCGAAGCCGAACATGCGCTCGATCTCGGCAACATAGGAAGGGTCGAGCCCCTGGGCCCCGCGATAGGCGCCAGATGGGTTGGCCCCACCGGGCGAGGGCTGGGGCCTGGCCATCTCGCCCGAGGCGGCACCTGAAAAACGGGCCTCGGCCGACATGCCCGTACCCTGAATCTTGGCCAGCATCAGATCGACCGGCCCGCCCGGCGCAAGCTGGGCGAAGGCGAAATTGACCAACATGATGCCGAACAAAGTCAGCGGAATCAGGGCCAGACGGCGGACGATATAGGCGAACATGGCCCGATTATCGCCCGGAGCCGCTTTGGGCTCAACCCCCTCCTTAGCAGGAAGGGTCGCCTATTTGCCTGCAAGGGGTTAGGCGTTGCGCTTCTGCAAGATGCCATTATCCGCACTTCTCAAGCCGCAGAAATTCTTGGCATTCGCGGGCTGCTGGTGCATGCGGTTTCGGAAGAAGCCAAAGCCTTCTACGAGTGGTTCGGCTTCACCGCTTCGCCCACCCAGCCCGTGACCTTGGTGCTGTCGTTGAAGGAAAACCGAAAAGACGAGCCCTGAAGTTTGCGCTTTCATCCCTTGCAGCAAAACAGGAAAGTGGGCGATTTCTCTCGGAGAGGAAATGGCGTCCCCAACGGGGTTCGAACCCGTGTTACCAACGTGAAAGGCTGGTGTCCTAGGCCGCTAGACGATGGGGACGCATGAGGGCCTTGCCCCTTTCGGGACGGCAGGGTTTACCCTGGACAGGGGCTGAAATCAAGCTTTCTGGCAGGCCTCGTCCAATCCTTCGTCCCAATAGGGGGGGGCGGTAAAGGTTTCGGCCAGAAAATCCACAAAAGCCCGGACTTTGGGCGATAAATGACGCGTATGGGGATAGAGCGCGAAAAGAGCGGCATCCTGGGGAGAATGAGCTTCAAGAACAGGGGTCAGGCGACCTTCCCGGATATCCGGCCCCACGAAAAAGCTGGGCAGATAGACCAGTCCCACACCAGCCAGGGCCAAATGGCGCATGGCTTCTCCATTATTGACGCGGACCGGCCCTTTGACGTCGATGGTCACGACTGTTCCCTTGGGTCCGCTAAAGCGCCACTGGGACGGCCCCAATTCAGAATGCGACAGGCAATGATGGGCCAGCAGATCGGCAGGTGTTTGGGGAATGCCATGGCTCTCAAGATAGCCGGGGCTGGCGCAAACGACGCGGCGAATGGGGCACAGCCGCTTGGCGATCAGCGACGAATCCTCAAGCCTGCCAATTCGCAAGGCGAGGTCGAACCCCTCTTCGATCAGATCCACATAGCGGTCGTTCAACGCCAGATCCATCTCGATCTCGGGATAGCGCTCGATGAAAGAAGACAGTGCCGGGGAAAGATGCAGGGTTCCGAAGGACATGGGAGCTGTCACCTTCAACCGGCCACGCGGCACCACTTGCAGGCGGCTGACCGCCAAGTCAGCGTCATCCAGGTCTGCCAGAACGCGGCTACAGCGCTCGGCATAGGAAAGTCCCGCCTCGGTCAGAGATAGGCGGCGCGTGGTGCGGCTGATCAAAACCACGCCCAATTCAGCCTCTAACGCGGAAATCTGTCGGCTGATCAGGGACTTGGATAGGCGCAAATGGCGCGCCGCTTCTGAAAAGCTGCGGGTCTCGGCAATGCGCAGAAAGCTGCGAAGGCAAGCTAATCGGTCCATAATGTTTCATCTTATGCAACAGTGTTTTGATATTAAAGCTGATTGTTTAGCTAATTGATGTAATTATATTTCGAGAGACGCCGTCCTTCAACCAAGGGAGTTTCAGATGCCAAGCATTGCCATCGTCTATCATTCCGGCTACGGCCACACCGCCAAGCAGGCCGAGGCGGTCGCCCGGGGTGCCGGGTCCGTTGCCGGGACCGAGACTCATCTGATCTCCGTCGCCGATGTAGAAACGCAGTGGGATAGGTTGGCCAAGGCCGATGCCCTCATTTTCGGAGCGCCCACCTACATGGGCAGCCTGTCGGCGCCCTTCAAAGCCTTCATGGATGCCAGTTCGAAGGTTTGGTTCGGTATGGGCTGGAAGGACAAGATCGCCGCCGGCTTCACCAACTCGGCAAGCCAAAGCGGCGACAAGCTGAACAGCTTGATCCAACTGGCGGTCTTCGCAGCCCAGCACGGCATGGTCTGGGTGGGCACCGGCCTGATGCCGGGCAACAACTCGTCCAAGGGCAGCGTCGAGGACATCAACCGACTGGGCAGCTTCCTGGGCGCCATGGCACAGTCGAATTCTGACGCCCCTCCCGAGCAGGCGCCGCCGCCCGCCGATCTGAAAACGGCCGAGCTTCTGGGCGAGCGCGTCGCCAAGGCGGCAATACGCTGGGGCGCTGCGGGAAAATAGGCCCGAAGCTTCCGCCTTGTTCTGTGTCCCCGGGGCTGCCATCATGCGTTTTTGCAGAGGTTGTCCCGGGGGAAGAGCATGTCAGACGAGCGCAAATTCGATGGGCGCAGGAATTTTGGACAGGATGACGAGATCGAAAGGCGGCTCGACGAGCATTTCGCCAAATTCGACATCGCACCCCGGGAGATCTGGCGCAATTTCCAGATCTATACGCGCCGAATCTTCTTAAAGAAATTCCTGGCGCATTATGAATTGTTCCAGCGTGTGGTCGACCTGCCGGGCGATATCGTGGAACTGGGGGTGTATCGCGGCGCCTCGCTGATGTCCTGGGCCAATTTCTTGGAAATCCGCAACATGGGTGACCGCCACAAGCGGGTCTGGGGTTTCGACAATTTCGAGGGCTTTGGCCAGATGGAAGGCAAGGACGGCCGTGACGATCCCAAGGTCGGCAAACAGCCGGGCGGCTTCGCCAGCGGCGTCTTTCTCGATCAGTTGGAAGATGCAATCTCCATCTTCGATGACGACCGCTTCATTCCCTACAAGCCGCGCATCAAGCTGGTGAAAGGCAATATCGAGGAATCGGTGCCGCGCTGGGTCGAGGAAAATCCCGGTGTGCGCATCAGCCTGCTGCACTTCGATGCCGATCTCTACCGGCCAACCAAGGTGGCGCTGGAATGTTTATGGCCGCTGGTGGTGCCGGGGGGCGTCGTTCTGTTCGACGAATACGGCATTCCGCCTTGGGAAGGCGAAAGCAAGGCGGTCGACGAGTTCTTTGTGGGCCAGCCGGTACAGCTAAAGCGCTTTGACTGGACCCCCAATCCCGGCGCCTACATCGTCAAGGCTTGATCAAAAGCCGTTCGGCTCGTAAAGCACGACCCGGCTTCCCGGACTGCCGATGGTGATCTGAACCTCCACCAGATGGTTCAGCCGCTCGCGGACCGCTTGCTGATGCTCCTTGGGAACCCAAAGCAGAAAAAAGCCTCCGCCGCCTGCTCCCAGCAGTTTACCGCCCTTTGCACCTGCCGAAAGAGCGGCCTCATAGAGGTCGTCGATATAAGGGGTCGAAACGCCATCGGCCAATTCGCGCTTCAAGCGCCAGCTTTCGTGCAAGAGGCCACCAAGCTCGTCGAGCGGGCGTTTTTCATCTTGAAGAATCGTCAGGGCATCTTCGGACATTTGCTGCATCAGGCTTAGATGCAGGCGCCTTTGATTCATATTCTCAAGCACCTTTCCGGCAATCTCGGATGCGATGCGGGACAGGCCTGAAAAGAAAAGCATCAAACCACTATTAAGCTCGGCCATTCTAGGGGCGGAGAGAATGACCGGCGTTACGGTAAAGGTGCCGTCAGTCCTGAAGTGGATGTGGTTCGTGCCACCATAAGCCGCCCAGACTTGGTCTTGCGACCCGACATTCTCTTTCAGAACATCCTGCTCGATCCTCATGGCTTCAATGGCCAGTTCGCGCGGAGCAATCATCCGCCCTGAAAGGGCGTTCAAGGCGGTTAGCATGCCTACGGTGAAGGAAGAGCTGGAACCCAGCCCGGAGCGGGCGGGCAGATCGCCGTCGTGATGAATTTCAACGCCAGGCAGTTCAGGCCGTTCGCCTAGCAAGGCGCGCACCACGGGATGCTGGATTTCCTGGGCCAACTTCACCGTCTCGACCTTGGAATAGACGATGCGGTGGCGGTATTCGAAGAAGGGCGGCAATTCTCGGATGCTGATAAAACAGTACTTGTTGATGGTGGTTCCGATCACCGCCCCGCCATGGTTTCTGTACCAGGCGGGATAATCTGTCCCGCCACCGAACAGCGATATGCGAAAGGGCGTGCGGGAAATGATCATGGCGCTTTGGGCCTAGACGTTGCTGTAGATGTTGGCGCGGATCATCGTGTAACCCTTGATCAGTTCCCTGATCCCATCATCAAGGGAGTGGGCTGGCTTCCACCCCGCCCCCTCGATCCGCTCGTTAGAGACGATGTAGTCGCGCTTGTCGGGATCTTCCCCGAAGGGGGCTTCCAGGATCACCAACTCGGGCACATGCTGCTTGATCCTTTGACACAATTCAAGCTTCGAGAGATTGGCGTCCGATAGCCCAACATTGTAGGGCCTTCCGCGCATGCTCTCAAAATTCCTGATGCCATGCAGGAAGACGCGCGCCACATCGCGCACGTGAATGTAATTGCGCTTGAAATGCGGCTCGAACAGAACGATCGCCCGATCCGTTGCCGCACGGTGGACGAAATCATTGACCAAAAGATCGATGCGCATGCGGGGCGACATGCCAAAGACGGTGGCTAGGCGAAAACTGATGGTGTTCTGGCGGGCCAAGCCCGCATTCTCGACTTCCACCTTGTGCTGGCCGTAGAGCGAAAGGGGGCGCAGTGGCGATTCCTCGGTGCAGAACTTGTCCTTCTCGCCAATGCCATAGCCGCTATTGGTGATGGGGGCCAAAAGATACTGGGATGGCGATAGCATCTTGATCATCGACAGATGGGCATCGAGATTGATCGTCTTGGCACCCACCGGGTCGCGCTTGCAAAGCGGCGCACCCACCAATGCCGCCAAGGGGATGACAATATCCGCCTTGGCAAGTGCTTCTTGCATCAGATCGTCGCTTCGGATGTCGCCATAGGTCACGGAAAAGTTCGGATTGGCGCAGACATGGGCCAGCGAGTTCTGCCGGAACATGAAGTTGTCGAACACATGGACATGGAAGCCTTCATCCAGCAACAGGGGCACCAGGGTCGATCCCAGATATCCGGCTCCGCCCGTCACGAGAACTCTTAATTGGGAAGACATGCAATGATCCTTGTCAGCAGCTATGGGTCAGCACGGAATGCAGTTTTTCGATCTGGGGCCTTAGATCAAAGGGCTGATTGCCCACGAAGAACCCCCGGTCGTGGGCCGTAAAGGCGTTGGGCGTATCCCCAACCACCGAATAATCGAAATGGCGCATGACATCGTGGCGCAGGATGCAGCCGCCGGTGATGATGCGAAAGCCGATATCCGCCTTCTTCAGGGTATCGAAAACGCGGGTGCGGTCGATATCCATGTCCGGATTGAGAATGATGGTAAAGGAGAAGCTGGAACTTTTGCCGTTTTCCCGCTGAATCAGAAACCGCTTATCCTGGCCGAACAAGCCCTGGAACAGGGTGTGATTCTTGCGCCTGGCTTCGGTCATCTTCGGGAGCTTTCGCAACTGTTCGCGCCCAACGGCGCCCGAAAGTTCCAGCGGGCGGACATTATAGCCGGGCAGAATGAAGCGGTAGGCTTCGAAGAAATCCTCGTCCCGGGGCTCGAACAGCACGGATTCCGGCGATAGATCGCGCGTCCAGCCGTGCGCCCGAAGGCAACGGACAAGATCGGCCAGTTCGTCGTTATCGGTCAGCACCATTCCGCCTTCCATGGTCGAGATATGGTGCGAGAAGAAAAAGCTGAAGGTATTGAGGTCGCCGAAAGTGCCGGTCTTCCTGCCATTCAATTCGGCATCCATCGATTCGCAATTATCCTCGATGAAGTAAAGCCCGTGGCGATCGGCGAAGGTGCTAAGGACATCCAAGGCCGCCGGATTGCCCAGAATGCTGACCGCCACCAGAAGCTTCGTATTGGGCGTCAGCGCTTCTTCCAAACGGGAAACATCGATGTTGAGACTGTCCAGCTCGACATCGACGATGCGCAGCTTCAAGCCATATTGCTGCAAGGGGTGATAGGTCGTGCCCCAGGAGATGGCGGGCACGATGGCCTCGTCGCCGCGCTTCAAGGGATTGTGTTTCTTGTAGAACAGAGCCCCCACGCCGACCAGATTGGCCGAGGAGCCGGAATTCACCATGACGGCATGCTTCATGCCAAAATAGCCGGCGAATTCCCGCTCGAAGCTGCGGACCTCGTCGCCCATGGTAAGGCGCCCGGAGGCAAGGGTCCGCTGAATGGCTGCCAACTCTTCATCACCCCAGGTCGATGCCGCCAATTCGTAGAACATTTCAACCGCCGAAAACGCCACGTCGATTCAAGTATTGAACCGGCTTAACCTTAAGAATTCGCCAAGAAACGCAAGGCAAGTTATCGCCCCCCGCCCACCGGCAGAACCGCCCCATGGACATAGGAGGCCGAGGCCGAAGCCAGCCAGAGAATGGCTTCGGCAACCTCTTCGGGCGCACCCAGACGCCCCAGGGGAATCGAAGCCCCCATCTGTTGAAGCTGAGTTGACGGAATGTCGGCATTGGCTTCGGTCTCGATCACGCCGGGGCTGACCGTGTTGACGCGAATACCCTGGGGTCCTGCCTCGCGGGCCAGGCTGAGCCCAAAGGCGTGCAGGGCGGCTTTGGAGGCGACATAGGGCGCCGTTTGCATTCCACCAAAGATGGCCGCCTGCGAGCCGACATTGACGATGGCCCCGCCCTGGCCGCCATGGCGTGTCGACATGCGGAGCAAGGCTTCTTGGCAGCACATCAAGGGCCCCAGGAAATTGACCCCCAGAACCTGGGTGACATCTGCAAGCGCCAGGGCCTCGATGTCAAGGCGCGGCCCGACCATGCCGGCATTATTGACCAGCACATCCAGCCGCCCCCAGGTCTCGTCGATCTGGCGGAACAGACCGCTTACGGCCTGAGCATTTGAAACGTCCGCAGCGATGGCAAGGATATCGCCGCCCTGGCTCTGCACCTCAGCCGCCAGCCCATCCGCCGCATGTTTGTCGGAGCGATAGCAAAAGGCGACCCGGTAGCCGCGCTTTGCGGCCAGACGCACCGTGGCGGCTCCGATGCCTCGTCCGCCGCCGGTCACCAGCATGATCTTGCCGCTTTTCGTCATCTTTGCCTGAACCCCGTCCGCTCATAAGCCATGCCAACAAGATACAACGCTGAGACGGCAGAATAGAAGGGCCGAGAACGGCTCGATCAGCAAGGGGGAGAGCCCTGAAGGGGGAATGCCCCGGTTTCAACGCCTTTTGCCGAGAACTCCTTGAAAAACCGGACAATCACCCCCAGCATAGCTTTAACAGCACTGAACAGGCGGGGCATGAGACCGACAAGAATGTTCCTGGCAAAAGTCTCTGGCCCAGGTGATTGAGGACTTTTTCATGTTTCCCTGGTTCAATCGCTAGCGTGGCAGGCGCCGGTTCATCCCCCGGCAAAGGAAGTCGGACTAATGAAAATCGGCATGCTCTACCCCTCCTGGACCGGCGCCTATGGCATCTTCGGGCATTTCGCCCGCAAGAATTCCAGTTGGCCGCCCTATGGGCTGGCCCTTCTGGCCGCCATGGCGGAGCGCGACGGGCACGAAGCCTTCATGATCGACGGGCAGCTCGAAGGCCTGACCTCGGAGGAACTGGCCCAGAAAACGGTGGCCGAGGCTCCCCGTCTGGTCGGCTTCACGGCCACCAGCCCCTTCTTTCACATCCAGCGCGCGGTGGCCGAGCGCATCAAGGAACTTGATCCTTCCATCATCACCATCGTGGGCGGGCCGCATGTCACCATCGTCAAGGACCAGGCCCTTCTGCCCTGCTTCGACTATGCCTTCGTGGGCGATGCCGAGGACAGCTTCGCCGCCTTCCTGAAGGCCCTGGAGGCAGGCGAGGATGTGACCCAAGTCAAGGGCATCTATTACCGAGACGATGAGGGGGCCATCCGTTTTTCCGGCGCCGCCCCCTGGCGCACCGAGATCGACAGCCTGCCCTATGCATCCCGGCATCTTTTGCACTCGCGCGATTATCAGGTGGGCACCCCTGTCGGCAACAAGACCTTCGCCACCATCCAGACCCTGCGCGGCTGCCCCTGGCGCTGCATTTTCTGCGCCTCCGAGGCTTTGAACACCACTCGCATCATCATGCGCGATCCCAAGATCGCCGCCCAGGAAATCGACCACATCGTCAAAACCTACGGCATCACGCATTTCATGTTCCTGGATGAAGTGCTGACCTTGAAGCGCGACCATATCCTGGCCGTGGTCGACCTTGTGGCCGAAATGGGCCACAAGATCACCTTCGAAGGCAGCACCCGGGCCAATCTGGTCGACGATGACCTGATCGCGCACTTGAAATCGCGCGGTCTCGTGCGCATGTCCTTCGGATTGGAAACCGTCAATGCCGACATGCGCGAGATCATCCAGAAGAAAGTCCCGATGAAACATTATGTCGAGGCCAACCGCATCTTGAACCGACACGGCATCGAGGCGCACAACTCGCTGATGATCGGCCTGCCGGGCGAAACGCGTGAGACCGTGCGCGAGACCTTCGCCTTCCTGCGCGAGGCCCGCGACGTCAAGCTGGCCAATATCGCCATCACCGTTCCATATCCCGGAACGGAACTGCACCGCATGGCCGTAAGTGGCGAGCATGGCATGAAACTTCTCTCCGAGGATTTCTCGCAATATCGCCGCTATGGAACGGCGGTGACCGAGGTCAATGGGCTTTCGCCCCAGGATCTGGTCAATCTGCAGAACGAGGGCTTCCTCACCTTCTATTCGGCACCCTGGCGCTGGAAGGCGATGTGGGTCAAGCACGGCTTCATCGGCGTGCTGTTGTTGCTAGTAAGGCTTGGCCGCCACATGGCCCAGCGCTGGCGCGAGCGGCGTGACGCAGGACTGACAGCGGTCGGTCATGCCGGATCACCCACCCGTCCAAACGGCTGAGAAAGCGCCATGAAAGTCTTCATCAAGGGGCTCAATACCTGCAATCAGCGCGACCATGAGTTGGAGGTCTACCGGCGCTTTCTGATCGGCAACGGCCATGACATCGTTTCCGAGCAGAAAGGCAGCGATGCCGTGCTGGTCTGGACCTGCGCCTTTCGGGGCGACGTGCGCGACAACAGCCTCGATCAGTTGAAAAGCTTCTGCCAGGATGCCGAAGGCGATAGCAGAATCATCGCAACCGGCTGCCTGCCCGATATCGCACCCGAAAGTGTGGGCGACTGGTTCAAGGGCGAGCTTTTGCCCTGGAAAAAGGCCGATCCCAGGCTTGAGGAATTTTTCCGAAGGCCGGGCGGTCCCTCGCTCGCTTCGGAGGACAGCAAGATCTTCATCGAGCCAGCCCTGTGCGAGGATGCCACCGCCTATCGCAAGGCCAATCCCGAGGCCGATGTCATCTTCTACGACCAGTTCGTCAAACTGCTGGTGGCCGAGGGCTGTCCCTTCACCTGCACCTATTGCTCGGAACGCCTGGCCTTTCCCGATTTTCGCAGTTTTCCTGAAGACAAGCTGGTCGCCGCCTGCAAGGGATTCCTTGAGACATCGACCCAGCGCACCGTGGCCCTGATCGGCGACTGTCCGGGCGAATACGGACGCGACACCGGAACCGACATCACCCAGCTTGCCTGGAAGATTCTGGGTTTGCATCCCGATCTCAAGATCGTGCTGACCCAGTTCCATCCCGCCGATTTCCTCAAGCATTTCGACAAGGTGGTGGGTCTTTTGGAAAGTGGCCGCATTTCGCATCTCAATCTGCCCATGCAGTCGGCCTCGGATCGCATCCTGAAACTGATGGCGCGCGAATATAATAGTGCTGGGCTGGTGAAAATCATGGAGGCCTTAAGAAGCATCGGCTTTACTGCTTTCGACACCCATATCATCCTGGGCTTTCCCGGCGAGACCGAGGACGATTTCGAAGCCACCATGGATTTCCTGCTCACCCAGAAGCCGCGCTATGTGCTGATGAGCCGCTTCATGGAAACCTCGGGCATGGCGGCTTCCCGCCTGCCTGACAAGGTCGCCGAAGACATCGCCAATCGCCGCCTGAACGACGGCGAGCGGCGCTTGAAAGCGGCGGGCATCATCTGCAACAGCGAAGCTGGCAACATGATGGAAGAGCGCCTGAAGCGCCTTAACAACGCGCAGGCGACGGCGTGAGTTTTCCCGTCCGCACCGTCTTTTCCACCCCCTGGTTTCAGATCGAAGAACTCGACACCAGAAATCACGCAGATTACGGGGGTCAGCCCTATTACCGACTGACCCAAAGCGACGGCGTGATGATTCTGCCCATCACGTCTGCGGGAAATCTGATTCTGATCCGCCACTACCGGCTGGCCCCTGATGTGATGGTGACGGAATTTCCGGCGGGCGGCATCGATGAGGGCGAGACGCCGTTGGACGCAGCCAAACGCGAACTGGCCGAGGAAACCGGACTGATCTCGGATCACTTTACCTATCTGGGGGCGACGCGGCTGCGCATGGAGCGCGAAACCGACCGACAGCACATGTTCGTTGCCGAGAATGCGGTTGTCGATTTTGAAAGAACCCCTGAGCCGGGGATAGAGTTGATCGAGATGACGCCGGAAACGCTGAAGCGCCAGATTGCCGAGCAGAGCTTTTTTGCCCTTCCCAGCATCGGCTTGGTCATGGCGGCGGAATGCGTGCTGGGACGCCCGATCCTGCCACGCTGAGATGGCCCTCTATAATCCCTTAAGCGCCACATAGCGGTAAAAGGCGACCAGGGTCGCCGGGTCTTCAATTCTCGACGAGGCGACAAGATCGTGAACCTCGGCTAAATCGAAGAAACAAAAATCACCGATGCCGGGTTCATGGCGGACATCGCGGATATTGGCTCCCATCATGCAATTCTCGGCGGCGAACAGGCCAGCACGGCCCACGAAAGTGCTGGCTTCCGGCACGATCGAACCCAGAGGCAGCAGGCTGGCGGGATCGGCGATAAGGCCGGTCTCTTCCTCTAATTCGCGGGCTGCCGAAACGGCAGGAAGCTCTCCCGTATCGACAAAGCCCCTGGGTACTTCCAGAAAGGTCTCGCTCATGGCATGGCGGTAGATCGACAAAAGGCCGAAGCGGCCTTCCACCACCGGCAGCACGGCAACCCCGCTATAGACGATGGAACCGCTGGAGCGCGTCTTGGGTTCCAGCACCAGATAGTCGTCGACCAGAGCGCCCTCGGGCGTTGCAATGTCGTCGAGATAGACGCGCCACAGCCTGGTCTCGACAGCCAGCCGTCGCCGCCTCGTGGTAATCGGCGCCATGCCTAATCCTTCTTGGCCAAAGGCGGCACCCATTTTGGGGGGGCTACGAAGAAATCGTTGGCGTCGTAGAGAGCGGCGATTTCGGCCATCGTCGTGCCATAGAGACGGCCAAGATCACTGGCCCGGCAGTTCTGCGCCACTTCTTCAGGGCGCAAGATGCCGGGAATGACCGTGGCGATGCCGGGACAAGACAGGCAATAGCGCAGCGCCAGATCGACCAAGGTCTGATCAGGTGGAACGAAGCGCTGGGCAAACATATCAGCCCCTTCGACCCATTTGGCCACCTGGGCGGCGGGCCAGCGGCTGCGATGATCGTTGGCAGCGAAGGTTTCATCGCCCTTAAAGGCGCCCGACAGAAAACCGAAGGCCAGGGGCGTTCTGGCGATCACCGAAATGCCGCGTGCAGCGGCGCGTTCCAGAAAGCCCAGGCGCTGGGCCCGCTGATCCAGGAGGTTGAGATTCACCTCGACCGCAGCGATGCTGGGAAAACGCTCGATGATGGGCAGAATGTCGGCAGGTCCCCGCAAGGAGATGCCGAAGGCCTTGATCTGCCCATCCTGTCTCAAATGGGCCATGGTGGCCAGGGCGGCATCGAGCCCTTCCAGCGTGGGCTCGGGATTGTGCAGCAGCAACAGATCGATCGGACGTTTCAGGCGCAGGATGCTGCCAGCCACCGAGCGTTCGATGGCTTCGGGTGAGAAATCAAGCGGTTCATTGTAGTCGAAGCATCCGGCCTTGGTGCAGACGAAAGCCTTGTCGCCAACGTCTTGCAGGGCCTGACCGATCAGCCGTTCGCTGTGACCATTGCCGTAAATGTTCGATGTGTCAAAGAAGGTGATGCCCTGGCGCAGGGCTTCGGCCAATGCCGCCAGCGATTGCGCGTCATCGGTATCACCGTAGGATGTCGGTCCCGGTGTCGGCCCACCGATGCCCCAGGCGCCGAAGCCGATTTCGGAGACCTTGACGCCGGTGCGGCCCAAAGCGCGGTAACGCATGTTCACCCCCTCAATAATGACCGGCAATCGCCGGTTCGATGGGCGCGCCATCGTAAAGATACGCCCCCTTGCGGTGCCCGTACCAGACCACTTCCTGCATCCAAGTGTCCCAGTCCGCCCAGCAATGGGCCGAACGGGCAATCTTGTAGCGCATCGGTCTATGCTCGATTTCAGCCGTCTCGCCGCGAAGGGTCCGGGCATGAAAGCCTGGCAGGTCGAAATCAAGATCAATCTCAAAATCCGAAAGCGGGCCTGGCTGTTTCAAAAGTGCCTGGTTCAGTGCAATCGCCTGAATGATCTTGGCCCGCGTTCCTTCTTTTGCGCACAGTCCCAGCAGAAGGTCCTGGGCCTCGGCATAGAATTGGATGAGATGGCCGTTTTGGGCCAGATCGATGAAGACATGCTCGTCGGCGGGCCAATAGATGTTCAGCCAATCGGCGCGATAAATCATCTCGGCCCCGCCCTTCTGCACACGCAGCGCCTCGGAATTAAAAAAACGGGCAATGTTGCCGAGCAGGGGGCGGTTCTTGCCGCTCTCGTTGGCAAAGGCTTCGAAGAGGGTGCGGTAGGACAGGCCTTCCTCGCGGTTCATCACCATCAAGGCAAGCTGCAACAGCTTGTCGAAATGCAGGAGGGCGGCCACGAAGGCAAACACGCGCACCTTGCGCCAGTCGGCGGGCGGCATGCTGGCGGTGGCGATGACCAGTTGCTGCTGCTCGTGGATGCCATCGGGGGGATCGTCCAGCACGCCATGCATGTTGACGATGGGGGTGGGAACGGTTTCAAGCCCGAAGCGATGGATATAGGCCGGATCGCCCATTTCGGCATTGGGCAGAATCGATAAATTGTTGAACTGGATGCGGTTGTGCTGGCCGTTCTCGATCAGCCTGGAAACGCCGTCCATGAAACTGTCAACGGTTTCGCCGGGCAGGCCCAGGATGAAGTCGGTATAGGTGATGACGCCCTGGCCCACGAAGCGGCGCTGCAACTCCTCGAAACTTTGCAAGGTGATGTTCTTGCGCTTGATGTTGTCAAGCGTTTGGGCATCCACCGATTGCACGGAAATGGTCACACCCTTGGAAAGCCCGGCATCGACCAGGATTTTCTGGGTGGCATAGGCGCGTTCGGTGGCGTTCTTGGTGTTCTGCACCGACAGCGCCATGGGATATCCGGTACGGCCCCTTACCTGGGCGGCGTAGCTTGCGATCTCGACATCGCGCGGCAGGATGCCGAAATTGGCATCGCTGCATAGGACGAATTCTATTTTTCTGTCGGCCATCCAGTCCAGTTCGGCCTTCACGCGCTCCATGGGGAAGGTGGCGACCTTGGTGGCGGTGGCGGAACCCCAGTCGCAAAAGGTGCAGGAAAACGGGCAGCCGCGATTGGTTTCCCACATGGCCAGCCAGGTCTGATCGGGATGCGCCGCCATCAGCCCATCGAACACCCCTTCCAGATAGGGCGAAGGGATATCATCCAAATCTGTGATGCGCGTTGCAAGCGGAGGTTGATGGAAAACGCCATCGCCATCGATATAGCTGATCCCGCTGATCTTTTGCCAATCCCGGCTGGGATAGGCTTCCAGCAATTGCAGGAAAGTTCTTTCGCCTTCGCCATGCACGACGACATCGATCCAGGGATGGCTGCGCAGAAAATCCTCGGGCTCGGTCGGCACCTGCGGCCCGCCCAGAACAGTCAATCGCTCGGGGCGCAGCTCCTTAAGGCGTTTGGCAATCGCCAGCGAGATATTGGCGTTCCAGACATAGATACTGAACCCCACCACGTCGGCCTTGTCGAAGGCGGCAACCGCTTCGTCCAGGGGAATGCGGCTGAAGATGTGGGGCAGAAAATCGTAGCGGTCGGGCAAGGCAGCGTGACGCTTCGCATAGGCTTCCAGCAGACCTACCGCCAGCGGCAGATATTGCTGGCCGGAAAATCCGTTGTTGATCTGGGCAAGTCCAACGCTGATCGTCATCGCATTCCAGCCTCAGACCGTGCGCTGCTTGGTATACCAGTCCACGGTATCCTTGATTCCCTGTTCCAGGGTGAAACGGGGGGTGAAGCCAAACAAGCGTCTTGCCTTGTCGATCGAGACCTGGCGCTTGGGGATCGTCGAGGGTTTGCTGGCATCGAAGCAAACCCGGGCGTTTTCATGGTTGGCGGCCTTCAGCACCATCGCCACCACATCCTTCACCGTCACCCCTTCGCCGTATCCGATATTGACCGGATCACAGACAGCATGATGCTCCAGGGTTTGCAGACAGCCTTGGGCCAGATCGGCGGCATGCAGGAAATCACGCACCTCATTGCCATCTCCCCAGACCTCATAGGGGTCCATGCGTTCCACCGCCTTGCGGATTAAGGATGGAAGGACATGGCTGAGTGTGGGATCGAAATTATCATGGGGGCCGTAAACCGCCGTCGGACGGACCAGGGCGATGCCAAGTGCCGGTTTTTTGGCGGCGGCGAATTCCGCCAAGCGTTCGAAATAGCGGCGCATCCAACCATAGCCCTGATAGGCCGGGTGGATGGGGCCGTTCCAGAACATGTCCTCGCTCATGGGTTCGGGCGAATCCGGATAACCGGTGCTGGAGGAAAAAAGCTGCAGCCGTTCCACGCCTGTTGACCATGCCGCCTGCACCACCCTGGCCGTCAGCACTAGATTGTCGGCGATGGCATTGATCGCCCAATCGGGCGTGTTGCCCGCCCCGGCAACCGCACCTGCCGCGTGGAAAACGCAGGAGACGCCGCGCATGGCGGACAGGCAGTCTTCCAGCCGGGTCAGATCGGCCTCAACCGTTTCAATTCGAGAATCGATAATCTGGGGGGCGCGAAGATGGCGCGTAATCCGCACCTTGGCTCCTGCATCCAGCAACGCCTGAACAAGGTGCGTTCCGATAAAACCCGTGCCGCCGGTCACTAGGCAAAGCCGGTCCTTGTAGAACATCACGCCGCAGCCTGCTCGGACAGACGCGCCTCGACCGCCAGACGGATCGATGCCGGATCAAGGCCCACGAATTGGCGCATATCCTGCACCTTGCCATAGTCGCGCAGGAAGGCATCGGGCAGGCCCTGACGCCAGACCCGAGTGCCGGGAATTTCGGCAACGGCCTCGAACAATCCGTGGGCGTCTTGCACCACCAGAATCTCCGTTTGCTTGAACGAGTTGACCAGATCCCGGTCGATCGGCTTGATGGTATGGAAATAGACCAGATTGACCGCTAGATCGCGGCAGGCCTCGATCACGCTTGGAAGGATCGGACCCGCCGTCATCACCGTAAGCGGCGCTGACTCATTGCGCAGCACGATGCCTTTGCCCGGCACGATGTCGGGTAACTCGATGGCATGCGGATGATCCGAAAGACGGTAATAGGTGGTGCCGCCGCTGGCGTAGCGCGCCCTGATCAAGGCATCGACTTCCCTTTTCGAGCCGGGCTGGAAGACCACCATGTCGGGCAAAAGGCGCAGGATGGCAAGGTCGGTGGCGCATTGGTGGGTCGCACCATCCCAGGCATAGTCGAAGCTGGCCCCGCAGGAAACGATATTGCCGCCGAAACCGTTGTAGCACATATCCAGCTTGATCTGCTCAAAGCTGCGCTCGGTGACGAAGGGGGTGATTGAATGGACGAAGGGGTGGAACCCCTGCGACGACAGACCGGCGGCAACGCTGATCAGCGTGTTCTCGCAGATGCCCATATTGTAGAAGCGATCAGGATAGAGGTCCTGGAACGCCTTGAACATGTAGACGGAAATATCGCCCAGGACCAGAACGATCCTGTCGTCGGTTTTCGCAATGTCCATCACCGTCTGCTTAAACTGGCTGCGCATTCAGCTCCTCCAGCAAGAGCGGCATTTCCGCATCGTTGGGCGAGCGGCGGTGCCATTCATAGACATTATCGACCAGGGTCTTGCAGCCATGGCCCTTGACCGTGCGGGCCACCACCACGCGCACAGTTTCTCCTCGCCCGGCGCAGGCCGCTTTCAAGGCGCTGACATCATGGCCGTCAACTTCCAGGACCTCGCAGCCGAAGGCCCGGAAACGCTCGGCCGGATTCTCAATGGGCAGGCCGCGGGCATGCGAGCGGTTGTCGTCGTAGAGAATGGTCAGATTGGAAAGCTTCTGATGGGCCGCCACCATCACGGCCTCCCAGACGCTGCCCTCGTTTGACTCGCCATCGCCTATCAGCGTGAAGACGCGCCGCTCGCTTTTTTGAATCTTGAAGGCGAGCGCCATGCCAGCAGCCAGCCCGATGCCATGGCCCAGCGAGCCGGTCGAGGCCTCGATGCCGGGAATCTTGGTACGGTCGGGATGGCAGCCGAAGATCGAGCCCTTGCGGCCCAACGTGAAAACATCTTCAGGCGGGAAATAGCCCAGTTCGCCCAGAACGCTGTAAAGTGCCAAGGCGGCATGGCCCTTGGAAAGGATGAAGAGGTCGCGCTGCTCCCATTTCGGATTGGCCGGATCGTGCTTCATGACGCCATAGGCAGCATAAATCATCTCGACCACGGAAAAACAGGTCGGCAGATGGCCGTTGCCACTGTGATAGGCCACGGCCAGCAGGTCTCGCCTTATCTGGCGGCAGGCCTCGTTCATTCGATCACCGCATAGGACAGGCGCGCCGTCATGGGCAGCCGCTCGATGCGCAACCCGTTCAGGCCGAAAGTCTCGATCAGAGCCGTGGTTTCGCCGGGGAACACCTCGTCGCACAATTCGTCGAACACCAGCACACTGCCCTTGAACAGGCGGGGCTTGACGGCTTGCAGCATGGCCTTGGTGGGGCTGTAGATATCAAGATCAAAGATGGCCAGCGAAACCATGGTCTCGGGATGGCGCTCAAGGTAGGCGGGAAAGGTTTCGCAGACATCGCCCGCGATCACTTCATGCTTGCGCACATGCGAGACCGGATTCAGCGCCTCTTGCAGGCCCAGGATTTCCTGCAGGTATTTCTCATAGCCTTCCGGGACGTCGTAAGAACCATCCTTGCAGCGGTGCTTGTCGCCATCCTGGGGTGCGACACCCTTAAGTCCCGAAAAGGAATCGAAAGCCAATATCTTGCGGTGACGGTTGAAGGGTTCATAAATGCCCCTGAGGGCGGCCAGAACGGAGACCGTCTGGCCCCAGCGGGCGCCGAATTCGATGGCAACGCCGTGCGTGTGCACGATCTTCTTGTAGATCTCGTTGAAGAACAGAATGCGCGACAGGGTGCGCGAGGTCAGAAACAGCCCCAGATTGAATAGAATCTCATCGTCGGGCACCGGCGATTTGCTCAGCATCTCGAAAAAGCGCTTTTCAGCCTTCTTCTCATCACCGCTGGTATAGACGATGACGTCGTGGTCCTTGGTTTTGCTGGCTCCGGTCATGCTTTCAGCCTCAGTGGAAGAGGGAACGGCGCAGGGCGTCAACGATACGCAATTCCGGGGCGAAACGGTAGCGCTTGTTGAAAAGGCGCCAAGCTCCTGCACACCGGTACCGAGGAATGCTCTTTGGCATCGCCCCTTCTGACGTGCGTGCATATATTTATGTTATCCTACAATGCATTAGGCCCTTCTAGCCTTTCCTCAAGGCTTTTCAATCCCGCCAGAAAGCTTTCGGCTCGGGCAAAATCTTCAGGAATTCCGATATCAATAAAGGGGCCGGGAACGCACATAGCTCCCAATTGCCCAGGGGCAGTCAGTGTTGGAAGGATGTCTCTTTCGAGCGACAGAGGAACGTTTTCGGGCAGGGCCGCCAAAAGCTCTCGCTCGATCAGATAAATGCCTGCATTGATAAAGCCACTGGACCCCGCCGCCTTTTCCTTAAAAGAACGGACCTGACCAGTGGGTGCGATTTCCAGCAGCCCAAAGCGACCCGCATCCTTTAGAAACACGGAAACAAGCGAAGTTTTCCATTTCCCCTGGCGATGAAAGGCCGAAAAGTCTTTCAGGGAAAAGGGGATATAGCTGTCGGCGTTCAAAACCAGCAGCGATTCATGCCCAGTTTGGCCGAGCACATGACGAAGCCCTCCCCCCGTACCCAGAGGGGCTGCTTCGACCAGATGATCGATCTTCAAATCTGTCTGCCGATAATCAACTAAGGCCGAGATGATCTGGTCTGAGCGGTATCCCAGAGATAGAACGATACGGCGCACCCCCTGGCCGTAAAGCTGGTCAAACAGGTGGAACAGGAAAGGTCTGCCCAGAACAGGGGCTAGGCACTTGGGCTGCCCCGGCAAAACCGAGGCAAGACGTGCTCCCAAACCGCCTGCGAGCAAGATTGCCTCGGCTGTTGTTTGCGGCTTATCCTGGGGCATACTCTCTTCTCTTCCATTTCATGAACGGAGTTTCTTCCTCGGCGCATGTCCCAGCAACGAAAAAATTCGGTTACCTGCAAGGCCGCACTGGCTCATGACTGGGGAACAGAGGCCGAGTATGTCGTCTTGCGGCAACCCATTCCGCCGGATCTTTCCCGCCTTTCCAAGGGCGAGGCTACATTGAAGGACGAATGGCGCCTGTTGGCCCGCGAGGAAAAGGAACTTTTCGACAAAGGCCTTGGCGTCACTATGGCATCGGATGCTGTCTTGATGTTCAATCGCTGGCGAGTGTCTGGCGGCATGGTCGATCCCACCTTCACCCTGCTTTCCAGGGCCTGCGAGATCCGCATGAGCGAGATGTTCTGGCTAAAGCAGCTAAGTGGCAACGGACCGTTTGGGCATGTGCAGGAAAGCCCGGATCGCATTGACATCGACTTTTCGTTTCACCCTCTGCTGGGACATGTCGATGAGCCCTGCTTCTATTTGGGAACTCCCGCCAATTGGGCCGAGTGGCTGGTCAATTCCGCCGTCAACCTGATCCATCTCGATTATTTCCCCGTCCTGCACAATCGTCGATTGGTGCTGGGAGAAGTAAAGCCTTTCCATACAGAGCTGTTAGAGGCCCTTGGTTTTGGCCCCGAGCGGTGGCTGAGCCTGGCGCCCGAGGAAACGGATTGCTGCACCTATTCCTTTTCCGATCTTGCGGTTCCCATTCGCCCGGCCCTCAAGCCAGCTTTCGCGTATCTTGCGAGGCGTCTGAAAGAGGCTCTCTGCCCGGCGCCAATATCCGGCCCAGAGCGCGTTTATCTAACCAGGGCTGGACTTGCGCCCAGGCATCGCGTCTTTAATGAAGACGAAATTGCCGATCTGCTGCGGCTTCGAGGATTCGAGGTCGTCGACCCTTTTGGGCTTTCGCTCAAACAGACCCTGGAATTGCTGGGAAATGCCCGCATCATCGTAGCCCCAGGCGGGGCCGGCATGGGCAACTTCTTGCTGGCAAACCCCAAGGCAGAGATCATCAATCTCCTGCCGCGCTACTTTTCCCAGAAAAGCGTTGAATCCGACCCCCAGACGCATTGGTCGATGACATCTCTCTACCCATTTCTGAGCCGAATGCAATTTGTGCTTGGCGACTATGACCTGCGCGAACAGCAAGATTATGTAGATCGGCATCGGCTCTCCGGTTTTGACATCCCCTTTCACTACGATCCCGCAGCGCTCGACTTGGCCCTGCTTCAAGCAGAGAAAATGTGGCGGCTTCAGGGGACACGCTGACCGTCTGGTTATCGATCTGTTGAACAAGCATGTTTTAGCTCCCGAGCGCTTAGAGCCTGTTCGAGAGATTTTCATGTAGTTTCATTGGCTTCGCTTGGGCCGAATGGCAGGCGCAAGCCCGCAGGCGATGCGGTGCATCGGGTGATGGCGGCCAAAGTTTGTTGGCGGGCTCCGCCCGAACGGCTTGCAACGAACCAGACGGGCCAAGCGAAGCCAACCGCAGGCGGGCTTTGGTTGGACGGCCAGGGCGTCGAAGGCCGCTCATGATGTCGCCGCGCGCGATGCGCACAAAATATTTGTCGGCAAAGCCGACGGGGGCCGGGCGCTTTTCCGGCGCAGGTTCGTCGAAGGGCTTGACAGTATTCCCGATACGTTCGGCACCTTTCTCCTGCCTGCGACGGAAAGCCGCTCCGGCGAAATGCGTCAGATTTATCGCAGGATGCTCTAGCGGCCCGGTGACGAGCCAGCGGGGCCGCTGTTCTGCGTCTGTTTTTCAACGCATCCGCAGACGGGACAGGCCGCTAGGGCGGATTGCCTGAAATCGGAGCTGGCTCCCGGCTCCGACTGAGGGCGTGAATCCGCTCTATCACTTTGTTTTAGCGAACGATTCACGCTCAACGCCGCGTCACCAGAGTGACTGGGAGTTGAACGATCGTGCGCTAGTCGCGCCGGCAATTCCAACCCGACCCTTAAGACCAGATCTCTGTCTTGCAGCAGCTCCTGTGTCGGCCCATCCGCCTCCACACGCCCTTCATTCAAGATGATCGCGCGCGGGCATAGATCCAGAATCATATCCAGATCGTGGCTGACGATGATCTTGCTGTGTTTAAAGCCGCCCAGCAGCTTGATAATCTGGCGCCGCCCGCGGGCATCAAGACCCGTCGTCGGCTCGTCGAGCAGCAGGATATCGGGCGACATCGACAGGACGGCGGCAATAGCAACGCGACGCTTCTCACCGCCTGAGAGATGGTGCGGCGCCCGGTCTTGCAGATGCCAGGCCCCCACCTCTTCCAGGCAGGTCTGTGCAAGGCGTCGGCAATCATCCTCAATCATGCCGAGATTCAAGGGGCCGAAAGCCACATCCTCGAACACTGTCGGCATGAAAAGCTGATCGTCGGGGTCTTGAAATACGGTACCGACCGTGCGGCGCACATGTTGAAGTGTCTTCTCGCCCACGATCAGATCGCCCACCGTAATGCGCCCGCTGCTGGGGCAAAGGATGCCATTCAAGAGATTGAGAAGCGTTGTCTTGCCAGCCCCGTTGGAACCGATGACGGCGACACTCTCACCATGCGAAATCTCGAATGAAACCTGATCGAGCGTTCCCTTCGCACCCGGATAGGAAAAGCTCAAGCCCTCGACCTGAATGCGGTGATGGCTCATCGCCCCAGCTCCAGCGCCACTTGCCCCAACAACTCGGCGGGCTGGAAAAATCTCAAGACCAGGAACACCCCCACCCATCCGAACAAGAACAGCCCGTCCTTTCTTGTGAAGGTCATGCTTGAAAGCCGCCGGATATCGCCATCGAATCCGCGAAGTCGCATGGCCTGATAGACCCGCTGGGCGCGCTCTAGCGCCCTTAGCAGAAGTTGACCGACAATGGCTGAAAAGACGCGCCAGGACGGCGTCTTGCGCCCCGCTGCCCTCAAGCGATAGGCCCTGGTCACCCGGGCTGTCTCCTCGGCCAGCAAGAAGAGATAGCGGTATAGCCCCAGCAGTTGGGCTACGAAGATGCCGGGCACACCCAGCTTTTCAGCCCCCTGACCCAGGGCGGGAATGCCGGTGGTTGCCGCCAGAAGAATCAGCACGCCGACGGTCAGCAGAACGCGCACGAGTATCGAGAAGAAGGAAACCCATCCGCCCGTGATGCCAAATCCGCCAATTTGCAAAACGATCTCTTGGTCAAAGAAGGGATTGAAGGCACCCACCATCACGGCGAATGGTGCTACGGCCAATAGCCGCTTGATCACGAAGCCTGGCGGAATGTTGGAACGGACCAGCAGAAAAATGGGAAAGACGAAAAAGGCCAGAAGATCGCCCAGCGCGTATTTGTCGACAGAAACGACAAGAACGGCGAAAGCCAGGGCGCTTAGCAATTTCGCCCTGGGATCAAGCCGGTGAATCGGCGATTGCCCGCGCGCCAGGCGATCGAGCTGGCCCAGATCGACCAGCGAGGAGGAACAGCCCGCCCCCATCAGGATGCAACGCGCGATACCGACCGGCGCTTGAAAAGATATCCCGCCAGAAGGGAGATCAGCAGCACGATCAATCCACCCACCAGCCCGGAAAGGCTGGTGCCAGCTTCAGAGGACGCGAGGCCCTGATCAGCGCTTCTTTTTTCATCCGCTGATTCTGCAAAGGCATAATCAGGTAGAATGGTCGTTCTTTCCTGAAGGCTGGAACTCAACAGGTGAAGGGCGGTTTTTGGCTGCGCCAATTCCTTTTTATCGCCAACCAAGCCTGCAATCGACCATTCCAAACCGTCGGGCTGGGAAGAGGCGAACAGGGACAGAATGCCTCCGGCCAGAACCGCCAGGACAGCCAAGACGGCCAGCGCACGTTTTCCCGCAAGAAAGCCCGCTACTGGTTCTTCTGCTGGCTTGTACAGCAGGTGAGGTTCAACCCGGATGATGAGATCAAGCACGGCAAGGGTGATCAGCCCCTCGCCAATTCCGATCGCCAAATGGATGGGCTGCATGGCCAGCAGAAAGGCGGCGAAAGGCAAGTCCGCGATGCCGGAAAGACTGGTCTCGAGGACGACGCCGAAGGCTCCCAATTGCAGAGCCATCAAGGCGGAAAAGAAGATCACCCCTCTATTACTGGCACCGGCTTTTGCGAGCGGTTTGAAGATGCATGGATAGACGACATAGCAGGCCAGGAACCCCATATTGAAAATATTGGCCCCCAGCGCCAGAAGACCGCCATCGGCAAAGAAAAGGGCCTGGACGGTCAGCACCGAGGCCATGGTCAGAAAGGCGGCATGCGGCCCCAGCAGGATCGCTAGCAAAAGGCCGCCCGCGAAATGACCGCTGGATCCGGTGCCTGGAATGGTGAAATTGAGCATCTGCACGGCGAAAACCAGCGCACCGACAACCCCCATCAGCGGCACCTGGCGATGATCAAGCGATGCCTTCATCCGCCGCGAGCCATAGGCGATCGCAGCCCCGCTGGCCAGCCACAATCCACCGCCAACGACCGGCGACAAAAGCGCATCCGCCATGTGCATGCCAAGCCCCCAAAGCAAAATATGAAGAATCATGGAATTCGTATGATTTAAGCTACCCCACCCATCCGGGCAGCGTCAAGAGACGGATCGCAGAATGCCGTTTGACATGGAAAGCCTGTTCAACCTCTTATTCGGACACACGCTTTTGATCCGGGCCATGGACCGGCACTCCTTTGGGTGGGGACTGGCCTGTCTATCCGTGGCGCTTGATTCTTGTAAGAATTAGCGCATCCTGCGCGTGGATAAGAATAATGAGAGCAGACAGCCCAAATCAACCGAAGGGAGGAGCGGACGATGACCATCGAAGCTATTTTGAAAAACAAGGGCCAGGAGGTTTTCACCCTGCGTCCTGAAAGCTCGACCGGCGACGCCACTGCCCTGCTTGCCAACAAGCGCATTGGCGCGGTTGTTGTCTGTGATTCCAAGGGCCGCATTCTGGGCGTGCTGTCGGAACGCGACATCGTGCGCGGCATGTCGCAATACGGCAAAGGCGTCTATGACATGCCGGTGCGCAACTTGATGAGCAGCCCGGTGACCACCTGTTCGCTCAAGGATAGCGTGAAAAAGATGATGGGAGTCATGAACAGCAAGCGCTTTCGCCACCTGCCCGTGGTCGATGGCGATGAACTTGTCGGCATCATCAGCATCGGCGATCTGGTCAGTGCGCGCATCAATGCCGCCGAGATGGAAATGGGCGTGTTAAAGGATATCGCCTTCGCCAGACGCTAAAAGTGGTCCGATTTCAGTTCACCTGCCCCTCCCCCCCCTCCATCTGCCTTCCTGGCGGGACAGGGGTTTGGGCGGGCTAAATTCGGTGGAAATGACCGCCTTAAGAAGGGTTGCAGGAGGCCAGGAGCTGGGCTAAAGTCCGCCCCCGCTCAGAAGCCGGAAGGGTGGCAGAGTGGTCGATCGCACCGCACTCGAAATGCGGCGTACCCGTAAGGGTACCGGGAGTTCGAATCTCCCCCCTTCCGCCAATTTCAGAATCCAGACATTCTCTGCCGCGTTTAGGAAGGCCTGAAAAGCCCAGTCCTGGCACGGTTTTTAGGCGGTGGCCGTTGACCTTGGCAGCCCTGTTTGGCCCCGATTTCCCCTGAATTCCCTTCTCTCCTGCCCGTTTTCTCCAAAGGCTGTTGACCTTGCTGGAAAGGTACGGAATTTAGATTGCGTTGGAATTCAATAAGTTACAGGGCACAAAGCTGTTGACCTTTCCGCTACTTTGGGCGGGAGCGAAAAGAGTCTGGAGGCGGAATCGGTTAACTGCTCCGAGAGGGATTACTTTTAACAAACAAGACGCAGCGAAGAAATTTGAGCTTAGCCACAACGGCGCCTAATGATGCTCTATGCGATCATTTCCACAACATGTAGTATTGCTGCATGTCTAGCGGACTTATACCTTCCCCTAATCGATCTCGTGCACTCCCGTTCCACGAGCTAGATTCCAAGACGTTCGAGGAGTTATGCCGAGCTCTCTTCGATCGCGAGACAGGTCTGCACAATGTGGATTTGTTCGGGACGCATGGGCAAAGGCAGTTCGGGATCGATATTGTCGGTCATCGTCGCGATGGTACAGGCATAGAAGTCGTGTCGTGCAAGTGCTATTCCGTCCTCAAGTCAAATCAGATCAAGACGTTTTCCGACGATTTTTTCAAGCACTTTGACTCCCGCTGGAGAACTGAAAAGGTCCATCGGTTTGTTCTCGCAGTCGCATCGGCCGTTGATGCCTTGAAATTGCGCGAGGCCATAACGAAAGAAATTAAGCGATTTAGAGAAGTTGGCATTGAGTACGAGGTCTGGGGACCGAAGCAACTTCAGGAACGTCTCCGACCGTATCGCGGAATTGTCTCTCAGTACCTCGGTGAACACTCAGTTCCGCTTATCTGCGGCCCGTCTGACCCTGGAGATATCGCGGGGTCTTCAGCCAAGGACGCTGTCCCTGTCCAGGTTACGCGACAACTCTTGGAATTGCAGCAGGTGGTCGCTGGAAATGTCCGTGCCCTCGTCGATTCCGCTGTAGGACGACTCAGGCGTGGAGAAAGAAAGGAGGTAGAAAGAGATTTTGAGACTCTTCGTGCGGATCAAAATCAATGGTCTGCACTGGATGCCGATGTCCAGGCACGAGTGCTTCGGCTTATTTCCTCCTGCCGTCTCCAGCGTGACGACGTTATAGGCGCGGAGGAAATGGCGGCGGCGGCAGACAGATTGGCTCCACAGCTGGATGAGCCCCGACTACGAGCAAGCATCGCCTTTCATCGTGAAGGGGCAGCGAAGGCCCTGTCTGTCCTCGGCGAACCGAAAAGCCGCGATGGGGCTTACCTGAAAAGTAGCTTCCTCCTGCTGGCAGGAAACCTTGAAGAAGCCAGAAAGGTGCTTGATGAGCACCCTGCACTGACGACACCTGACGCAGAAATCTTCCGGTTAAAAGCCTTCATCGCCCTTGAAGAAAATGACCGCGAGAAGGCACTGGAAGAAATTCAGTCAGCAGAGGCTATTGCGCCAGAATGGCACTCGATCCAGACAGCGGGGGGGAACATTCGGTTTGCTTATGCGGTCTCTCTCGCCGTTCCACCGGCGAGCCTGCGCAGCCCAAATCCAATCGACCTTGACCTCATTCGTGAAGACAAACGGGCCCGACAGACCCTAGATGAAGCTGATCGTCTGTTTTCACGCCGCTTGGAAGGGCTTCAAGAAGATGATTCCGAGAGACGCAGCATAGAGACCTGGAGGCTGGCGGTGTTGGCCTGTCGGCGGGATCGGTTGGCCGAAGCTGAAAAATACGCCCAAGAACTCCTCCATCAAGATCGAACTCATTGGGGTGCAATCGCGTGGTCGATTGCCCGCGGATTCCCGATCAACCTTTCCGCAACGGCAGAAAGGTTGGAATGCCTGCTCGATCTCCGGCGAGGCGACGCATCCCACCTCGCAGCACTGTTGTTGTTGCTTATGATAGAGAACAAAACCGACAAAGCTAGTAAGGTTCTTAACCAGCATGCAAACCATTTCTCCGACCGTAATGACCTCCAGTTTATCGAGTACTGGCGTCAGCGTATCGACGAGCGGAAGGAATCGATTAGCAAGGACACACGTTTGTCCGTCAGAGGACCTCATGCCCTTGAAGCGGCGCGTACTACGGGAAATTGGTCGAATATTCCTGCGTTGATGGAGGAAATTGCGGCCTGCCCAGAAACGATTTATTTGCTGCTGCCAACATGTCAAGCCTTGGCCCAGGCAGGCCAGTGGTCATTGATCCAGCCATATGTCGACTTTCTTGAAAATCGCATTGCCACAACGGAATCTCTGCGCATTGCCGCCTTCTCTTCCTACAATAACGACAATCCGAGAAAGGCGCTCGCCCTAATTGATGCCTACGTCAAAGTGTGCGGATCGCCATCTACGCCTCTGGATATCCGGCGACTTCATGCAGCTGCGAAACAGGCCATTGGAGACGTGGCTGGGGCACTGAATGACTTTCAGACTCTGAGCCTTGAGACCGGTGAACCGGAGGACATTCTCCAGCAGGCCGAACTCGCTTTCCAGATTGGTAACTTGGAATTGTTACTGGCGACATTGCGAAATCCAGCGGCCCGCTCTGCCCTCAAGCCAATAAGGGCGGTTCAGTGGGCTGGTATTGTAGGCCAGCACGATCCAGGGTTGGCTCAATCCCTTTTGGCTCGGGCACTTGAGGTGGGGATTCCAGATGAAGCATTGCCATCGGCCTTTCTGCAAAGCCTGCATTTACCTGACCACGCGATAGCGCGGCAAATCATGCCAGAGATGGGGCGGGTTGCATCTGACCAAGAAGGCAGCGCAATACGGACCGTTTCCATTAACGATCTCCCACAATTCATCGAGGAGATGCACGAAAACGCACATTACTTGCGTGATCTTTATCTCAATGGACAGGCTGCTATTCATTTCCTAGCCGCTCGTATGGGGCATGGTTTTGCCCGGCTCTTTCTAAGAAATGGGGAAAGCGATTCTTCACTATCCACGACAGCGCAGACACCTTTATTCATTCGATATGGGGGCAGGCCTCCCAGTGTGGCTAAGCCTGACCTAGCCTCCGGACGGATTTGCGTGGACATTACGTCATTGCTGTTGGCCCAAAGAATCGGCTTGCTTGATGTCATTGTTGATGCCGGTATCGTGTTGGACCTCCCTCGTTCGATCCCACAGACCCTGTTGTTTCTTGAGAACGAATCTCGTCAATCCCAGCCTGATAGAGTCAATGCCTGGAGGGTGATTGGCAAGGCAGTAGCCGAAAAAAGGATATTGATCCGTGAAGATCAGCCTTCGTTGGAGCCAACATCAGGCGGTCAGCAAGTTTTTCTCGTCATCCATGCAAGCGAAAGGCAGGATCGGATTATTGAAGCCGATGGCCTCCTTACAATTCCAATCCGTGGGGTCTTGGATGCACTGTTCGCCGGTGGGCTGGTGGATAACATCCGCCACGCAGAGGCCATAGAACTATTGGGCTCCGCCGAAGCTGTTACTGAGACACCCACAATCCTCCCGCAATCTGGTGATTGCCTCCTTTTTGAATTCAATACGGTAGAAACGATTGCTGTTGCCGGCATGTTTGAGATCGTCGCAGCGCACTTCGATGCTCGGATTGACAGCCATTATGTGTCGGTCAGGGAAAAGGAGATCGCAGAGCATGAGGACAGGCTTCTCACAGCCCAGCACTTGAAGGAACTGCGCTCCCAGGTCTCAGAGCAGTTAAGTTCCGGGGCTTGGCGTCTCCTACCTAAACAGGATTTCCGAGAACAGAATGATAGTGACGCGGACCCGGCATCACCTGTCGAGTGGAGCTTGCGTGAGTTGCTGGCGGTGCCAGCACTTGAAGCTGCTGCTATTTGGATAGATGATCGCTGGATAAGTCAATATCCTGCGGCTGAAGGGCATCCCATCGTCGGAATCACCGAGGTGCTTTCCGGTCTCCGCGACGCCAAATTCATTAACGATGATAGATATTTTGCCTTCTTGTCCCAACTTCGCAAAGGGCGCGTCCACTTTCTCCCCCCCACCGCCGAGGAAGCTCTTCATCATCTGCGCAAGGCTTCCATAAACGATTTCGGTGTCATCGAGACGCCTGGCCTTCGGGTCTTGCGACAATCGTTTGCAGACGCCGTGCTGCTGGAGAGCCACTGGGTTATCCCTGACATAAACGCCAAACCAGAAAAATGGGGGGAAATGCCGATCGCAGTTCGCTTGGCAAGGCTCTTTGATGAAACCTTGACAGCTATCTGGGAAGTGGAAAAGATCGACGCGATTACTCGATCGACATGGTCGGACTGGGCATGGAGCGCGCTTCGCTCCAATCGCTTTGAGAGAATTCCGCGAGGAGAAAATCCCGCTTCATCGCGGTTTCTTTACATTCAGAGCTTGGCCTTTCTTCTTGCTTCGGGGGTGACGATCAGCCTGCACAAAGATAGCCGGCGCGCCAAAGAGATGTTGGGGTGGATTACGAATCGGATTCTGGTTCCTGCCATCGAACTGGAACCTAGTATTGACCGGGAAATTGCGGATATCGTGGCAAACGCCTTGCCGCCCCCCCCGCCATCGGACGGTACCACCGAAAAACTTCGTGAGCACCGACTTTGGCAGGCCTATTTGGGAAGATACGTCGATCTCCTGCCAGAACAGATTCGACAGCATCTGCACGCCAACAGGAAATTTGTTGAGTCATTGGGCATTACCATCCACACCGTGATCGAAGTCGCCGAAATGAGTTTTGAGGCAGAGCAGTTTTGGTTGGCTGTTACCAAGGCCAGGAGGGGGGAAGAAGTCGCCCTATCGCCGGTCGGCGGAAAGAAACAGACCCGTTTGGGCCCAGGGAAAAAGGGGACACTTCGTTTTAGTGGTGGCCTCAGAGCGCAATTCGATGACGACCCTGCTTTTCGAATTCTTGACGGGCGAGTTGAGAGCCGACGTAAAGCAGTGGAAGCTCATCCCGAGTGGCTTGACTTCCCACATGATCAGCGGGAAGCAATTATCAGTGAAATTATTTCCGCACCGACACCAGCTAAGCGCATGGAACGACTCGACGCGAGGCGAAAATGTAGCATACCCTATCGTCGCCACTTGTGGCGGCAGGACCTTAGAATTCAGGGAAAGAGCGTTACATTCTCACCGCCGCCTGCGTTGGACATGCTGCGCTACCTTCGGCTTGGTGAGGATAATGGTAACGACCCTCAGGCGGCATTTTCCAAGGCTACAGAAACTCTGATCGAGGAATTTGACGTTGCAGAAGCGTTCTGCCGCCTCAGTGCACTGCCGACTTCACCGCCTGTTGGAGTTGTCAATGTCATTTGTGAGATGTCTCCGAAGGATCGAGATCAGATACTGTCCAAGCTATCTGACGGAGCGAAAAGTCCGATGGCTCGCCTCCAAGTTTTGTCGCTTATGGGACGGTTTGGGCACGATAGGTTCTCGGCCGACATGGATCGGCTGCTTGACGATTGGCCAAATGAGGCAGAAGCATTCTTAGCCATCCTTCATTGGACCGGCATTGCCTACGCCCACGACCCGGATTGGCGCAGGTTACGTGGTTGCTTGAGACTCGCTCTGGTCTGGGTCTATGCCGATCATGTAGCTGATGCCCTTTTGGGTATTGGGGCGACCAAGACAGCAATTTTTGATTTTTTTACTAAAAAGGAGGCACGGCAGCGCTTTGAAGAGGTATTGATCTATGACCCTGAATATCAAGGTGCTGCAGCATATCCAGACTTGCTTATGAACTCAACGCTGTTGCTGTTTCACGGCCTTGCCGCCGTTGTTGGTCAGAATGGAAAGAAGTTGCTTTCTGTTGAGCAGCGGCAGCGTCTTGAAGTGAATTTCTCGCTCCATGACGGAGAAAGGAAGCACCCAAAGGGGGAATTGTTCCAGGATCGGCGTGCCTTGGACAACAAGCTCGGGACATTCTTCAGCCAGCGCCCAGAGGGAATTTACGATAGACTGCCGGAAGTAGGGTGGAAGGAAGTTGAGCAGAATCAGGCAGAAGCTCTTCGAAAAATTCACAGTCAAATAGACGGTCTTGACGGCTGGGCTCTTGCTCGGCTAACCGGAGCCGGTCAAGGCAAAGACGGCATTTCGGCCTCTCTTCTTGAACCGCTCCAGAAGCTGGATGTCCACGCACTTGCGATTTCATCCGATGAACAGCAATACGCAGTCCTTCGGCTAGCGGCTGAAATAGCCGCTCGCACAGAAAACGGTGAAATCGCCACCCGATTTGCAGATGGCTTGGTCGCGGCCGCCAAACATTTCGCAGAGAAATTTCGCGGTCCAATACAGCCTCTTCGTCTGACAGACGGCAACGATCCTCCAGCCACAAAGGCCGCCATACAGTTGCTCGAAACTCTGGCCGTACTTTCACGACACACTAAGCTGGACGATGCTACAGCCTTCTTATCCATGCACTTACTACGTTTCACCGATGCTTGGCCGCAATCCGTTCCGATGGTACGGAACCTGATGGAACACATTCACGACGGCTTGCCGTTTTATAGCTCCAAACCATTCTGGAAAGCGTGGCTTAAATTGCGAGCAATATGACAAATTGGGATGCAGGAAGGCACTTTTTTTCTCACCAAGACCAACTCAATATTTCAGTACTAGATGCTGAGCATGTTAAGCTTTTGGACAAGGGCCTTTTGACTTTCAATCCCTCCCTCTGCTCCCCCCACTCCACCGGCACGTCTTCCAGCAGGTCGACCAGTTGCAGGGTGCGGGGCTGGCTGCCAGCAAGGATGGCCTCGACGATATCGGGGGCCAGCAGGGTGAGGCGGAAGATACGGCTGACATAGGAGCCGTTCAGCTTCTCGGCCTCGGCCAGTTCGTTCAGCGAGCGGACCTGCCCCTCCTCAATCATGCGCTTCCATTTGAAGGCGCGGGCGAGCGCCTTCAGCAGCGCCTCGTCGGGTTTGGCAGAACGTCGCTCCGGAATGCCCTCTCCCTCGGGCACAATGATCTGCTTTCGCCCACCGATGCGGCGAATGGTCATCGGAATGCGGACGGTCAGGGTGTCCTGCATGTTCATGCCGCCTTCCTTCTCCGTTGCGAATTCATGTCGGTGACCACGCTGGCCAGCCCGTCGATCCTCAACTTCAGCTCGACGTCACCGGGATGGACGGCCACCTTCTCGACCAGCAGCTCCAGAATGCGGGCCTGCTCGGCGGGGAACAGTTCGTCCCACAGGCGGTCGAAGTCCGCCAAGGAGCTGCGCACCTCGGCGGGCGGAATATCTACGGCCAGCCGCTCGACCCGGGCCTGGATTTCTGGGGCCTTCAGCAGGGCGCGAACCTGACCGATGACCGCCGCCTCGATCTCGCCCGCCGCCACCGAACGCACCGGGCATTCGCCATGACCCGAGCGGATCGCCCTCATGCAGGTGTAATATCGGTAAAGCCGTCCCTGCTTGCGGGTATAGGTGGGGGCCATGGCACGCCCGCAATGACCGCATTGGATGAGACCCTTGAGCGGCGCGGGTGTTGCCGAGCGGGAAGCGCCTGCCCGCACCCGGGGCGACTTGTCGGCCAGCACGGCGCGCACCTTGTCCCAGGTGGCTGCGTCGATGATCGCCTCGTGCTCGCCGGGCCAGCTTGTTCCCTTGTGAATCGCCTCGCCAAGATAGAGCCGGTTGTTCAGCATCTTGTAGATGTTGTTCTTGCAGAAAAGGCGGCCCACGCGCTCTCGCCCGCCCTGGGTGGTCCAGCTCTTGCTGCGATATCCGTCAATCGTCAATTCCTTGACCAGCAGGGTGGCCGAGCCGATTTTCAGGAACCGGGAAAAGATGTGGCGGACGAGCTTGGCCTCTTCCTGGTTGACCACCAGCTTGCGATTGATGACGTCGTAGCCGAGCGGCGGGTTGCCGCCCATCCACATTCCCTTCTTGCGGCTGGCCGCGAATTTGTCGCGGATGCGTTCGCCGATCACCTCGCGCTCGAACTGCGCGAAACTGAGCAGGATGTTGAGCGTGAGCCGCCCCATGCTGGTCGTGGTGTTGAAGGACTGGGTAACTGAAACGAAGGTGACGCCGTGACGGTCGAACACCTCGACCAGCTTCGAGAAATCCATCAAGGATCGGCTCAATCGGTCGATCTTGTAGACGACAACCACATTGACCTTGCCAGCCTCGATGTCGGCCAGCAGCCGTTTCAAGCCCGGACGCTCCAGATTGCCGCCCGAGAAGCCGCCGTCGTCGTAGCGGTCGGGCACCGGCAGCCACCCTTCCTGCTTCTGGCTGGCGATATAGGCCTCGCAGGATTCGCGCTGGGCGTCCAGGCTGTTGAATTCCATGTCCAAGCCCTCTTCCGAGGACTTCCTGGTATAGATGGCGCAGCGCACCTTGCGGACGGGAGCGGTTTTCATGCGGCTGCCTTGCGATGATTCTTAAGGCCGAAGAAAATCAGGCCGTTCCACCTCGTGCCGGTGATGGCCCTGGCGATAGCCGAAAGCGATTTGTACGGCCTGCCCTGATATTCAAAGCCTTCGTCGAGGACAGTAACCTGATGATCGACGCCCTGCCATTCGCGAACCAGCCGGGTTCCGCAGATGGGCCGGTCGTTGGCCGGGCGCTTGCGCTTAATAATATTGCCGCCGTCCAGATCCTCGGCCATTTCCTCCAACCGGCGGACGGTCTCGGGTTTCAACCCGCCATAGGCCAGTTCCTGGATACGATAGGCCAGGCGGCTTTCCAGGAAGCGGCGATTATAGGGCGGCGGCTCCTTGCCATGAAGCTCCCGCCAAAGATTCTTGAGGCCCGCCGTTGGCGTTTCTTTCAAGGCCGCCAGCCTGGCCAGCACGGCATTATCGGTCATGCGTCTCTCCCGTTCCCAATAGGGTGTTCGCATGACCGCTCCGGTTGGGGGGCAAGTCGAGAAAACTTTCTCTGGTGTGCGCAGATATAGCGCTGGACTTCAGGGCCGCCAGACGCATGACGCCGACGGCCAGAATCTCGGCAACTTCATCCAGCCGCTCGGCGGCGGTCATGCGGGAGGGGGCAAGGGCGTTGGTCATCGGAAGGAACCTGAAAGTGAAACCTGTCCTTCCTATGTACCGGCGCCACGTTCATTTCGTCCCAGGGGGGGCTATGCAACCGCCGAATCAGCCCGCTTTTCTCCCTCGTCGCCACTGCGCCTGGACGACGAACTGGCCGAGGGATGAAGAGCCTTCCACAGCCGCGACACTTTCTTCTTAACGGTGCTCGGATCAGGAGAAGAACCGCCTTTGGCATCGAACCAGTCGAGCAAGTCGCGCACCATCGCCGCCTGGGTGGACGGAATGCCCTCGTCATGAACATGTCGGCAGGCCTCGATCCAAAACCCATCCCAGTCGTATTTCTGGGGCGCGCCGGGGCCGCTGCGGCGGGCAGATGCTTCCAAAGCGCCTGACGAAGACAAAGCATTGCTTGCCTCGAACCGTTCAACCTCCAGCCTGCGAATAAGAAGATCGTCCACCGCGACGACAAATTCGGGATGGCCATCCTGGCGGCGGATTTCGATATAGTTGTCGGGTTCAATTGGCACCACGGACTCGATGGCTTGGAGGCCATGCTTGATGACAGCCCAAGCGTCATTGCGACTGAGATCGAAGATCCCGGTCAAATGTTTCCATCCGCTTGGAAGGCGCTGCCACTCGCCGGTATCGACCTCGAACCACTCGCCAACTTCAACTGGAACGCCCGAAAGACCGACGGAGATGGTCAGTTTCCCGTCAAGAACCAAGGCGCCGATATGCGGCAGCTTCACGTCCCAGCGTTCGCACAAATCAGCCAAGGTAAAATAGAAAAGGTTGGGAACGGCCATGACTGTCAGACTCCGTCGACGGCGCGCAGACGGCGATAGGCGCGCACCACCTTGGCGACATCGCGTTGCATGTCGGGTGGGAAACGCTCTGCGGCAACGAACAGGTCATCGAGACGGACCCCAAGTATGGCCGCCGCTTTCTCGATCAATTCGTCTCGCGGCGGCTTCTCGCGGCCCCGTTCGATGCGCGACCAATAGGCGGGAGAGACGCCAAGACGTCCGGCAAAGTCGTTAAGGCCGATACCAAGCTCGTTGCGCCTTGTGCGGATGTAGGTTCCGAAAGGCATTACACCCTCCCCGGCTGCGCATTGGCGACAAAACGGTATTTGTTGAGGCGGACCCAGATAAAAGCCGCCGACACGCCAAACATGCCGGCAAGATCGTCAAGCAGCGCATCCTGTTCAACCATATCCCACACCTGACCGTCGATCACGGGATAGCCGGGTTTTCCGGCATGGCCGGACCGGTTGATCAACGTAATGCCGAATTCCCTGGCGCGCATCACCATGGCCCGGTGCAGGAGATCGGGCGGAGCCAGAAGACCGCCCATGAATTCATTGGCGCGGTATTCCGACCAGTATTCCTCATTCTTCGGCCCTGTCGTGTCGAAATGCCGCTCATCCGGGGTGACGTGGCGAGCCTTGCTCCGGCAAGCAATGACGGAGGCCGGACCATCGAAAATGGCGTGTCCCAACTCGTGGGCGGCGGTGCTGGCGGCAAGATCGGGCCGCTCGCCGATCACGGCTGGATTGAGGCTGAGATAGATGTTCTCGGGGCTGTCTGAATCGTATTCGCAGGCCCCCGCCACCGGCAGCCCTTGTTCATCGTGAACCTCGCTCTGGCAATCCCACACCGGCACGAGGCGGATTCCATTGGCCACCAGCAATTCCACCCGGCGGATCATGGCATCTGCCGGGAGCGGCTTGGCCCACAGACCGCCGCAGAGCTGCCGGCGCGCCTCGCGGGCAATTGACCAGATGGCGCTGGCGGGCAACGGGCGCGCTTCGCCGGTGGACGGGATGTTGGGAAAGCTTGCGGTCACGACGGCCATCGCCGGCTCCTTGTCTGTCAGGTCCGTGACCTGATCCGTCAACGGTATTGTTCGCATATTGTTCTATTCGGCAAAGCTTGTCGAGTCCTTTTCATGGGGCGTAATTATCAGAGCCCTCATATCTGAGGGTGGCCAAAATATGGCCAAATCTCCAAATTCTATGCGGCTTTGACCAGGGGCGGAAACGGCCTTTATTCCCCATTCCGCCCCTTTCCGCCTCTTCTCCCCCTCAGTCGATGTGCTTCTGTGTTTCCTGTCACGAACACAGGACGGAACGGAATGCATCATGACTATGGGACAGCAAATCACCTCTGCGGACATCACCGGGATCGGCCTGGCAGCCGCCGACCGCTGTGCCCGCCGGATTGGCCGCAGCCTGCGTCTGCCCCCCTCGGACATCCATGACATCCGCCAGGAGCTGCTGCTGGAACTGGTTCGCCGGGCTCCCCGCTTCGATGGCCAAGCTCCCTGGCCGGCCTTTGCCAGGATGGTGATCCGCCATGCGGGGCAAGACACAGCAGACCGCTGGGTCCGGCATCAACGCCGCCTTGGTGGATCCCTCGAAGATATCGAACAGTGCAGCGAAGGCGACGGGCTGTCTGCCTGGTGGGCTGGTGGCGTTTCCGGAGCCAGCGCCATTCATCTGCGTCTCGATCTCCAGCGTTTCCTGGAAAGCCTGCCCGCGGGACTTCGCCGTCTTTGTCATCTGCTGGCTGATGAAGACCGGGCAGACGCCCTGGCCGGGTCCGGTTTCTCGCGCAGCGAGTTCTTTCGCCAGCTCCTTGAGCTTCGCATGCGGCTTCGAGCCTTCGGCATCGCCCCTTTGGGACGATCCGGGCAGAGCGCCGGTACATGGCAATAACCCGCAAAGAGGATGATGAAGATGACAGTAACCTTCCACCCCCCCGATGTCCCCGTCCGTTCCCTGCCGGTGGACGAGAACGGCCTCTGCGATTGGCTGGCCGACGCCGCCCCAGGCGACTTGCTGGTCTATTACTGCGGTCATCTCGGACACGATCGGATGCCCAGCACCAGAACCCTCCCGGAATTGCAACGCCGCCAGTTGGTCAATGTCGCGGCCCGCGTTCAACAGGCAGCCGAAGACGAGCGGGTGTTCCTACTCCAGCGGCGCAACGGCGAGGACGATTTCAGCTATCTGGCCATCAAGGCGACAGGCAAAGCAAAACGAAGGAGCCGTCGATGACAATCCCCAACCGTCCCAGTCTCGCCGACCTCTCCCGCATGTCTCTCGGCAAAATCGCCGCCCTTTCCAGCGAAACCCTGCTGCTGTTGCAAGAAGAAGCCGACGAGGCTCTGCGCCGTGCCAAGGCTGCCAAGGACGGGCTCGACGGTGCCTTGGACCGAAAATATGGCTCCATTGCCGCCGAACTGCGCAAGCGCGAGGACAGGGATACCGGCACGGTGCGCTTCGACGATGGCAATATCATCGTGGTTGCCGATCTGCCCAAGAAGGTGGAGTGGGATCAGGACCGGTTGGCGGCCACCGTCGAGCGCATCCGCGCCGCTGGCAACGATCCGGCGGAATATGTCGAGCTCGCCTTCAAGGTGCCGGAGCGCAAATACACCGCTTGGCCCGGCCATATCCGCTCCGCCTTCGAAGCCGCCCGCACGGTCAGAACCGGCAAGCCCAGCTTTGTCCTGAAACCGCAATCTTCTTGAGATAGCGACGGGGCAGTCCGTTCCGCAAGGGCGGACAGGCTTCCCTTCGGCGCCCGGTCAACGCCCCGTCGTTTCCCTTTTTGAAATGGAGACTCCCATGGCCGTTCGCATCATTACCGCCGACGAGCGATTGTCATCCGCCAGCAACAAGACCTCGGTGGCCATTTTCGGCCCGCCCGGCTGTGGCAAGACGTCGCTGCTGAGAACCCTGCCTGCCGATAAAACGGCCTGTCTCGATCTCGAAGCCGGCATGAAGTCGGTGCAGGATTGGAAAGGTGCCAGCATCCCTGTTCGCAGCTTCGCCGATTTCCGAGATCTTGCCGTGCTGATTGGTGGACCTGACCCGGCGGTCGATCCCAACGCCTTCTACAGCGCCCAGCATCATCAGCATGTGCGCTCGATCTATTCCGGAAGCGGCGTCGAGGAGTTTCTGTCCACCATGCCGGTGATTTTCGTCGATTCCATTACCGATCTTACCCGCCAGGCCATGGCCTTCGCCAAGCAGCAGCCGGAAGCCTATTCGGAACGCACCGGCAAACCGGATGTAAGGGGTGCTTACGGTCTGTTGGGCCGCGAGGTGATCCAAGCGCTCAAGCATCTGCAGCACGCGCCGGGCAAGACCATGATCTTCGTGGGTGTGCTGGAGAAGGTCACCGATGAATTCAACGCCACCAACTGGCAGCCGCAAATGGAGGGGTCCAAGGCGGGGCGTGAATTGCCCGGCATCGTCGATCAGGTCATCTCCATGCATCTGTTTTCCAAGGATGGCGAGGGTAACTGGCTGCTCGATGAGAAAGCCGCCGAACGGCGGCTCGTCTGCCGTTCCGGCAATCCGTTCGGCCTGCCCGCCAAGGATCGTTCCGGCCGCCTGGATGTAACCGAGGCCCCGGATCTCGGTGCCTTGCTTTCCAAAATCAATCTCATTCCCGCCTGACCATAGGAGATTCTGTCATGTCATTCGATCTCAACGACGCCCAACCGCAGATGATGCCCTCTGGCGATTTGATCCCCGACGGCACCTTCGCCAAAATTCGTCTGTCCATCCGCCCCGGCGGTGTCAACGGTTCCGTGCCCATGGACGCCGGACTGCTGAAGGGTTCGACCGGAAGCGACGCCAAGATGCTCGATTGCGAATTCACGGTGGTCGAAGGGTCGTTCGTGCGCCGCAAGTTCTGGCAGAACTTCACCGTGGCCGGCGGCAAGCTCGACGACAAGGGGCAAAGCAAGGGCTGGAACATCTCGAAGGCCTCCTTCCGCGCCATGGTCGATAGCGCTCTCGGCCTCAGCCCCAAGGACATGAGCGAGGCAACCAAGGCCAAGCGGCTGATCCAGGGCTTGAAACAGTTGGACGGCATCACCTTTGCCGCCCGCATCATGGTGGAACCGGCCAGCGATCCCAAATACCGGGACCAGAACCGGCTGGCCAATGTGGTGCTGCCCGATGAGACACAGTATGCGGCGATCATGAAAGGCGAGACGGTCGAGCCCGATCCGGTCAATGCCAAGCCCCGCAAGACAGCAGCCAGCAGCGTGGCGCCGAACGCTCCTGCCTGGGCGACCGATAACACCCCGGCTCAGGCGCCCCGGGTCGTCACCTCTGTGCCATGGGGGCAGCCACAGGGTGACGCCCCGTCCCAGTCAGCCATGCAACAGCCGACGCCTCCGCCAGCGGCTTCCGGCCCGGCTTGGCTCAATGGCTGATGGAGATGCCGCCAGCCCGGGAACGGGCGGCGGCCCCCGCCATGACAGATGACGAATGGCAGGTCCATACAACGCATGAAGCGGCGAAGGCGATCGGCAAATGGCTGGAAGGAAGGGGAAGGCTGCATCAACCCATCAGAGCCATGACCATGTCCGATCTCGAAGCGATGGCCGACAACGCCATCGCGCGCTGGATCGTCCTGCAATCGGAGCGCCTGCAACGACAGGGATGGCCGCCAGAGGACCCGATCAGACGGCTCTTGCTGGGGTAGCTCTTTGCGCCGTCTGCGGCCTTGAGGCCAGAGGCTTCGGCTATTGCCACAGGCTTCGCTGGGAGAGCTATCCGCATTACCGCTTCTGCTCGATGCGCTGCCTGAAAATCGGTTCGGCCATTGCAACAAGGAATTTCGGAATGATCGACAAGACCGCAAGGGAAAGCCAGGCCATTAAGGAAGCAAGGCGGCCCTTCGCCGAGGCGCTGACCGAGATGGGCCTGATGGAGCCTTTCTACAACCGAACGTCGGAAGAGATCGACCGGCTGATCGAAGCCGCCGTCACCGGCTATGTCGAGAGCATGCAGCGTCAGGCTTCCGTTCCGGAACGCTCCGGTACGCCCTTCGACGACCCTCTGCCATTCTGAGGCCGTGATGCTCGACCTAAATCATGGCTCCGGCTGCCAGTATCAGCCTCCCGACCGCGATCCCGGCATTGCCATGGCGGTGAACGCCGCCATCGATGCCGCCCTGACGGCGCGCAACCGGGCGCAAGTTCCCCGTCAATATGTCAGCGCCTCGGGTCTGGGCCGCGAATGCCTGCGCCAGATTCAATACGACTATCTGGCCGTGCCCAAGGACGAGGGCCGTGACTTTGAACCCGCCACCTTGCGGATATTCGAGGCCGGGCACCGGGGCGAAGACGTTGTGGCGGCATGGCTGCGGGCCGGGGGCTTCGATCTGCGCACGGAGCGCCGCGATGGTCGGCAGTTCGGCTTTTCCGCCCTGGGCGGAAGGTTCAAGGGCCATATCGACGGCTGTCTTGTCTCTGGACCGGTCACCATGACGTACCCAGCTCTTTGGGAAAACAAGGCCCTGGGGGCGGCGTCCTGGAAAGACGTGGTGAAGCGCGGCGTGGTTTTGTCCAAGCCGGTCTATGCCGCCCAACTTGCCCTCTATCAGGCCTATATGGATTTGCCGACCCCAGCACTGTTCACAGCCCTCAACCGCGACACTTGGGAAATCCATTGCGAACTGGTGCCGTTCGACGCGGCACTTGCCCAGACCATGAGCGACCGCGCCGTCCAGGTTGTGCGGGCCTGCGAAGCCCAGGAACTGCTGCCCCGTTCGTCGGCGGAACGGACATCCATCGTCTGCCGTGGCGGCAAGACAGCAGGCGGCTGGCATTCGCCCTGTTCATGGCAGGACCATTGCTGGGAAAGAAGCCGATGACCGACATCACGCCCTCGGGCAAACAAGCCCAGGCCATTGCAGCCATCAAGGAATGGTTCGAGACGGAAGCGGAACGCCAGCAGGTATTCCGCCTGTTCGGTTTCGCCGGCACCGGGAAATCGACGGTGCTGAAATTCGCGCTTGAGGAATTGGGCCTCAGCCCGCACACCGAAGACCGCCCCGGCGTGGTTACCGCCACCTTCACCGGCAAGGCGGCCCTGGTATTGCGGCGCAAGGGCACTCCGGCGCGGACCATTCACAGCCTGATTTACAGCGTCATAGAAGCCACCCTGGAGGAAATCGAGGAAGCGCAGAAGCGGATCATTCAGGCCGAGAGCGATGCCAGATCCCTGACCGGGTTCGAGCGCACTGCCGCCGAGGCCGCCATCGAGGCCATGCGTCAAGCAGTGCGCGACATGAAAAAGCCCCGCTTCGCCCTCAATCCCGACAGCCAGGCAGCCACCGCCAAACTGATCGTGTTGGATGAGGTCTCCATGGTCGGCGAAGAGATGGCGCGCGATCTGATGAGTTTCAAACGGCCCATTCTGGTGCTGGGCGATCCGGGCCAGTTGCCGCCGATCAAGGGGGAAGGCGCTTTCACCAAGGAAGCCCCCGACATCATGTTGACGGAAATCCATCGCCAGGCCGCCGAAAGCGCCATTATCCGGCTTGCCACCATGGCCCGCGAAGGCCAGCCCATCGGCTTCGGCCAATATGACGATCATGCCTGGAAGATGCGCATGGCCGATGTCACCCCCGATCAGGCCTTACGCGGCGGCCAGGTGATTTTCGGCAGGAATGCCACCCGTTTCCAGCTCAACAATGCCCTGCGGCGCGCCGCACGCTTTGGAGGATCAATATTGCCGACCGGGCCGGGCGAGAAGATCATCTGCCTCAAGAACCAGAACGACCTCGGACTGATCAACGGCATGTTTCTGTCGCTGTCCGACATCGTCGATGAAGGCAGCCTGTACTTCTCGGCAGTGATCAGTGATGAGGACGGCAATCCGGTTGGCCCACTTGACAAGAACGGCCAGCCCGGTCGTCTGCTTCTCTACAAGGGACATTTCGAGGACCATGTCGCCCTCGATCCCCACCGCCACGACCGCGATTGGCGCGACAAGAAAAAACTGACCGAAGCCACCTTCGGCTGGGCCATCACCTGTCACAAGGCTCAGGGCTCGCAATGGGAAAACGTCGTCGTCTGGGACGATGGCCTGGGCCGTACCGAGCAGGACCGCCGCCGCTGGCTCTACACAGCCATCACCCGGGCCGAAAGAGGGCTGGTGATTCTCGCATGATCGATCTCAACGACGTCTGGCAACCGCCTGCCCGTTTCGACCTGCCCGAAATCCGCAGCCGCCTTGTGGCAACCGCACCCGACTGGCTGCCGGGGCTGTTTCCGCAGGCGCTGTGGTCGCAGGACCGCCGGACGTTGCGCTGTGCCGACCTGTCCGGACGTCCACCCCGCAAGGAAGGATCGTGCATCATCCATCTTTCCGGCCACCATGCCGGATGGGGCTTCGATCACGCCACCGGAGAAAGCGCCGGCCCCATCGATCTGATTCATCATGCCACCGGCCTGGCCGACCGGGAATTGTTCGAGGAGGCCGCCCGTCTGGCGCGCTTGGATCTGCCCTCGCCTCCACGCCCCACCGTCCAAAGGCCTACGCACGACCTGGAGGTCACCCGCATCCTGGGCGGTTGCGTTCCGCTGGCCGGGACTATTGGCGAGGCCTATCTGCGCCACCGTGGTGTCGGCGATCCCGGCTCGCCCGATTTGCTGTTCCATGACGATCTTACCGATTTCGAGGCAAAGCGTGGCTGGCCGGGTCTGTTGGGAATCGTCCGCGACGGGGCCGGTCATCCCACCGGCGGCATTCACCGCACATTTCTGCAGGATGACGGTTCAGGCAAGGCTCCGCCCGGCAAGAAAATGCTGGGGCCGATTGCGGGCGGCTCGGTTCGCTTGGCCCCCGTTCCGGTCGATGGGCATCTGGGCATCGCCGAAGGCATCGAAACCGCCCTCTCGGCCTGGGCAATTTTCGCCATCCCCACCTGGGCGGCCCTGTCGGCAGGCAATCTGCGCGATTGGCAATGGCCGGAAGGGACTCTGCGCGTCACCATCTTTGCCGATGCCGGTGAAGCCGGTCTGCAAGCCGCCGCTGCCTTGGCCGACCGCTTGAACCTTGTCGACATACCGTCCGCCATCGTGGCCCCGCTGCATGGCGACGATTTCAACGACGATCTGTGCAAGGGCGCCGTTGCCGCACATTATAATAATGTGGAGGAGGCGGACGAAGCGCCCGTCGAGGCGTCAGAACTTCCCGGCGGCTTCGATGAACTGCGCGCCGCCGCCCTGAAACTGACCTTTCCGCCCGACATGGGCGAACTTGCCCGTCTGCTTGGCCAGCTTGCCCGCTCCCGCCTCGACCCCGTGGAGGAACGCGAGGTTCTGGTGGGCATCAAGGCCACCACCCGGATCCCGGTGTCGGTGTCGGAAAAGCAAATCCGCGATCTGCGCCGTCGGGCTGGTCCCTACAGTACCCCCGCCATGCGTCCAACCTGGTTTAGCCAGATTCGCACCGGTGCCGACGGCGCGCCCGAGCGCAACGAGGCCAACGTCATCACTGCGCTTTCCAACGACGAAGCCTTCGCCGGAGCGTTGATCTATGACGAGTTCCGCCAAGAGATCATCATCAACCGCCAGCTGCCCTGGGATAGTCAGGCCGCCATCCCACGACCCTGGTCCGACGCAGACGATGTCCGTTGCGCCGAATGGCTCCAGCGCCGTGAAATCAATGTCGCCCCCAGCGTGGTGGCCCGTAGCGTCGGCGCCGTCGCCCGCGATATCCGCATTCATCCGGTGCGTGAGTATCTGACCGGTCTTCAATGGGATGGCGTTCCACGCCTGGAAAGCTGGGCCAACACCTATCTTGGCGCTGAAGACACCCGGCTCAATCGTGCCTTTGGCTCGCTGTGGATGATCTCTGCCGTGACCCGCATCATCCAGCCAGGCGCAAAGGTCGATCATATGCTGATCCTTGAAGGCCCACAGGGAGCCAAGAAATCAACCGCCCTCAAAGTGCTGGCAGGGGAGGATTGGTTCACCGACGAACTGGCCGAAATCGGCAGCAAGGATGCAGCCCAGCAGATGCGCGGCGTCTGGATCATCGAGATCGCCGAACTGGACGCCATCGGCAGGGCCGAGGTTTCACGCATCAAGTCGTTTCTGACCCGCACGGTCGACCGCTACCGTCCGCCCTATGAACGCTACGTCGTCGATGTGGCGCGCCAATGCGTCTTCGTCGGCAGCGTCAATCCCGATACTTATCTGCGCGATGAAACCGGCAACCGCCGTTTCTGGCCGATCCGCTGCGGGCGCATCGACCTCGCAGCACTTCGCAGTGATCGCGACCAGCTTTGGGCCGAGGCCGTAGCCATCTATAAGCAGGGCGGCATCTGGTGGTTGGACGATCCGGAATTGATCGCGCTGGCCAAAGCGGAGCAGGAAGAACGCTATCAGACCGACGCCTGGGACGGGTTGATCGACCACTGGCTGGCCTTTGAAAAGCGCCGCATCAATTACGGCTATGGCGCCTACGACGACTGGCGCGACGAGGAAACCGCCCGCACAACGCCGCTCACCGATGTGTCCGTGGCCGAAATCCTTCAGCAGGCCATCGGCATCGAGCCTAGCCGCTGGACGCGCGGCGATCAGATGCGGATATCTGCATATCTGAAGGCGAGGAACTGGGAGCGTTATCGCCTCGGCAGCGTTTCTGGAGCAGATCGTTCTCGGGCTTGGCGATACCGCCTTAACGCACCTCAATAGCCATAAATGATACGGTAGGTTTCGCCGTTCTTTTTCCAGCTATCCGGGGTTTGCTCATCTGTCCTGATGCAAGGGCGAGAGCGGTTCCCATCGGGGCAGGTTATGATAATTGCCTTTCCTCCACGACGCTCCAATTCGGCAATAGTCTGCTCAAGTTGCAACTTTTCTTGGCGCAGAGCTTTGATTGTCTCATAGTCAGGCAAAACATGTTTTGCAGCCATAACCATCCCAAGGATGCCGACTGCAAAAAAACATAGGCAGACGAGGAAGAGTCTCATAAACGACCACCGCACTGCTCTGGCGTAGGCCCGCTCTGCCTCTTCCGCTCGCAAGTTGGCCGCCGTGTGTTTCTCGATAATCCGATCCGCTGCACCGTTGACAGCTTGCGAAACCGCACCGGCCAACTCTCCCTTAACCTTGTCCGACACACTCCTGGGCAAACCAGCGGCGGATGACTGAAACTGGCTTATAAGATTTTTCAGTTCTTGGATCGCACGGGATATTTCAGTTTGGTTCTTGATTGCGCCATCTTTGAGATTGGCGAAAATTTGCATGTCTCTCTCATTTGGCATTTACCCCCCCTTTTCCTTATCAACGTTCAATAATCGGCCCACGGCTCGGCGAGCGGTCCGGCTGGCGTTGATGTTGACGTTGTTGAACTATTGCGCGCTCCTGCTCCAACCGCCTGTCAATGATCATTTGAGGCGTCATGAACAATTCTTGTACATCCGGCAAATGAACGAATTGAAGACCGCCGCCACCGGTGACGCTGACAATAAATGTTCCACTTCCGCCTTTTGCTCCGAGAGCAAGCCGTAAAAGCACGTTCAGGTATTCCTTGGAAAGAGATAGCTTCTGGTCGTTGGCGGGCGTTGCTGCTTCTCGAATAAGCCGATCAATAAACGCTGTAAGATCCTGCACATCTGATCGAGCGGGAAAATCCAGGTACGGCATCGCCAGCGTCTGACCGCCTTCATGCCGATAGTCAGATTCGACGTACCAGTGGATTTCCCGAGAGATCGCTGCAAGAGGCGCCATTTCTTGGCCTGCAAGGGCATCTTCGAGCAGACCCCGTTTGACAAGCTCCTTGTTCGACTCATTGTCGCGGCGCTTGAATTCAAAAATACGAATGATGCGCGGGTTGGCAAATAGAAGGTCGGATAGCGGGCGATCCAACGGGGTCTGTTGGAACAGGCTGATGGACGTGGGTTCAGACCCCAGCCCCCCGGCACCGACGCCCATCTTCAAGCCTAGACCGTAAAGAAAGCTGCCGATGACGATGTTCTCGTATACGTCCATTGGACTCACCTCAGGTTTGGTCATGGCTCGGCAGCGGAGGCTCGAGATCAGCCACCTCATAAGCGGTATCAGTTTCAAAAGCATATTGCAACTTCTGCGATATTCCCGGCGTCCCATCCCATGCCCGCCGTTGGGACATGCAAAAATCATGACTGCACAATGCATTGACGACAGTCCGTCCCAACGTCCCAACCGTCCCAACGGGGGTAAAACCTTTCCTGGGAAAATGGAAAATTCCACTTGGGCGGGATGATGCCTGTGCGCAATGAGAAACTTGAGATGCTTTTTTCCTTCGCTATAAAAATTGTGCGGAGCATGTTGGGACATGGGACGGTTGGGTCGTGCATGAGCAGTCAGCCCAAACTGAATTTCTTTCCATTCTGACGAGTTTGTGCGCGACTGTTTCGTTCGAAGACGTTTTTCGCTTGAGCCGAGAATCAAGCGTAGATAGACTTCTTCTCGACCAAAGCCGAAGGCCCACAGATTTCGTGAGCCTTCATCATGACCACCATTCTCACCCTTGATCTCGCGACCACCACCGGCTGGGCCATGCGCCTAGCCGATGGAATCATCGTGTCCGGCACCGTGGCATTCAGACCTGGGCGCTATGAGGGCGGCGGGATCCGCTTCTTGCGCTTCCATTCATGGCTGGAAGAGATGCTGCGCCAAGCGCCTGCTCTTTCGGCTGTCTATTTCGAGGAAGTGCGTCGGCATGCCGGAACCGACGCGGCACACATCTATGGCGGCTTCCTGGCCCATCTCTCGGCTTGGTGCGAACAAAAACGCATCCTCTATCAGGGCGTTCCCGTCGCCACCATCAAGCGCCATGTCACCGGCAAGGGCAATGCCGACAAGAAGGCGGTGATCGACAGCGTCAAATCGCGCGGCTTCAATCCCGCCGACGACAACGAGGCGGACGCCATCGCCCTCCTGCTCTGGTCCATCGACACAGCGGGAGGTGTGCGATGAGATATCTCCCCAAAGGCTACGGCGGCGAGCGCGTCTCCCCCGACGACATGAAGCGCCAGGGCTGGAAGGAGCAGGGCATCCTGGTGGTCGATCTCGCCGATCAGCGTCTCACCTGGCCGGAACGTGAACTGGTCAAACAATTGGGCGTCAAGCTCTTCGGCACCGAGCCTCGGGAGGCTGCCCATGTTTGACATCCATTGGACGCCCAAGATGGTGGCGGTCTATCTCGAAGAGGCCGCCGACACGTTGAAACGCCTGCCGCCGGTCAAGGTGCGGGGCTTCTTCACGACCTGGCCGCCCATGTTGCGGGATTTCTGGGACGCCTATGGCTGGGAGGAGGAACGCCCCCGCCTAGGACCGCCGAGAGCCGCCGCCATCGACCAGATGGACGCCACCATGTTGTGGCTGCGCTGGCTGGAACCTGAGGACGCCAAGCTGGTCTGGGCCAGAGCCTGCGAGCGGCCTTGGAAAGCGATCGCGCACCAATACGGCATTGACCGCACCACCGCCTGGCGGCGCTGGACCTATGCCATGGTCACCATCGCGGCCAGACTCAACGCCACCGAAGCGAAGAAGGCTGTCTCATGCAACAGCGTTGCAACACCGAGACGCGCAACATCTGGAATGGCGAGTTGGTAACATGGTTGCAGGATCGAGTGACTGCTGCTTCAGAAGTCTCTCTGCGGACGTCATTGATTTCCGAAACATGTCGGAGCGAATTTCAGGGCAACACATACCATGTGGAACGCCCGCCGCCATGTTTGGCCAGGTGGCCTTTCTCAACCAGTTGTCGAAATTGCTGCTTCAAAGTGTTGCGGCTTGAACCCGTGAGCTTGATCATTTCACCGATGCCAACCCTTCCGTGTTCACGGGCATGATCCAGAATGCGCAGAGAAAGCTCAGGCAGACTTGAAAGCACCAGCTTCTCCCGTTCGATCTTCGCTGCCAGTCGCTTCATTTGCTGCTGAAGCGCGCGCAGATAAAACAGCAGCCATGGCAGCCAATCCGGCGCATCGCTACGGATCGTCGCTTGTGTTTGTCTAAGCGCCAGATAATAGCCCTCTTTACTTTGCTCAATCACGCTTTCAAGCGAACTGTAGGGCACGTAGGCGTATCCTGCCTGCAAAAGCAGCAGGGTGGTGAGGATGCGGCTCAGTCGGCCATTGCCGTCCTGGAACGGATGGATCTCGAGGAAAACGACTGTAAACACACCAATCAAAAGCAATGGATGCAATCGCCCTTCTTTGCTGGCCTGGATAAACCAGTTCAACAGTCCTGACATCAGACGCGGTGTGTCGAATGGCGTTGCCGTCTCGAAGACAATGCCGATCTGCCGACCGCTCTCGTCGAAGGCTGCGACGCTGTTAGATGAGGTCTTGTACTCACCACGGTGGCGAGCGTCCTTCTCGCTGTGGACCAGAAGATCGCGGTGCAGCTGCTTGATATGGTTCTCGGTGACGGCGATGTCTTCCCAGGACCGGAAGATCAGTTCCATCACCTCTGCATAGCCTGCGACTTCCTGCTCGTCGCGGTTTGCGAAGGATTTGATCTGCAGATTGGCCAGCAGCCGCTCGACCTCGCGGTCTGACAGTTTGCTTCCCTCTATCCGGGTCGATGAACCGATGCTTTCGATCGTGGCAACACGCCGAAGTGCTGACAGACGTTCGGGTGCCAGCGTGCCGAGCGCGCGCCAAGCGCCCTTGAACTCGTCAATCTCGGCAATCAGCGCCAGGACTTCTGGTGTGATCCGCAACGTATCTGTTTTAATCTCGTGCTCTGCCATAACCAAATATACACCCAATTACACCCAATTAGGCAAGCCAAATGGACACCCAAATACACCCAATTAGCCTTGGTGGGGCATGGCAGAAAACGCAACGCACTGAAATTCCAACACATTCCATGCAACACTGTTGCAACACCGCTGGATGCAACAGATGCGGCTTCCTGTGCTAGGGTTTTGACAAGGCTGGGAACCCTGCGGGCGCACAGCTTCATTCCCGGCAGTCCGAACGCCAGCATCGTTGTCGCCTACAAATACAACCTGAATTGAAAACAGCGCTCTGGGAGAACGGTTTTGGTACGGCATCTTGCACAGGGAAGGAGATTTGAACCACAGACAAGCCTTTGATATTGCACGGGTCCTCCCTGGCATACAGCCTATGCTGGCGCCCTCAGCGCAAAAGATCGCTACCGACAGCCTGAAAATTTGGGTTACCACCCGGTTACCAGTTACCATTTTGATGGCGCGCAAGTCTTTGATATGCGCGCCTTTTTCAGTTTCAAGGGGTGGTAACCAGCCCGGTAACCGGCCCGTCAGGTTACCAGTTACCACCCCCCAGGTTACCAGTTGAGGTTACCACCCCATGTCCCTGCATCTTCCCGACGCGGTCGAGCACTGGCCGATCGAGCGGCTGCGCCTTTATGAGCGCAACGCCCGGACCCACTCGGACGGCCAGGTGGCCCAGATCGCCGCCAGCATGATCGAATTCGGATGGACCGTGCCCATTCTCGCCGACGGCCAGGGCAACGTCATCGCCGGTCACGGTCGCCTTGCCGCTGCAAGGAAGCTGGGGCTCGACACCGTACCGGTGGTCGTTCTCGACCATCTGACCGAAGCGCAGCGCCGGGCCTACATCATCGCCGACAACAAGCTGGCGCTCAACGCAGGCTGGGACGATGAACTGCTGGCAGCTGAACTCAAGTCGCTTGCCGACGAGGATGTCGACTTGTCGCTGCTCGGCTTCGACGAAGACGAGATTGATCGCCTGCTCGATGGACTGAACAGCGGAAACAGTGACGAATCCGGTGATGCTGACACGGCGCCCGAACCGCCTGTCGATCCGGTGACCCGGCAAGGTGATCAGTGGTTGCTGGGCGACCACCGCCTGCTCTGCGGCGACGCCACGATTCTTTCGGATGTCGAAAAGGTGCTGAACGGCAGCCTGGCCGACATGTGCTTTTGCGATCCGCCCTACAACGTGTCCTATGGCGCACCCGGCAAAGGCGGCAAGGGCCGCCAGATTCTCAACGATGCTCTGGGCGACGGCTTCAAACAATTTCTCTACGACGCCTCGGTCAACATCCTGACCGTCACCAAGGGGGCCGTCTACATCTGCATGTCCTCTTCGGAACTGCACACGCTGCAAGCCGCCTTCACCGAGGCGGGCGGCCATTGGTCGACCTTCGTCATCTGGGCCAAGAACCGGTTCACGCTGGGCCGCTCGGACTATCAGCGTCAGTACGAACCGATCCTCTACGGCTGGAAGAAAGGCACAGATCATTACTGGTGTGGCGACCGCGACCAGGGCGATGTCTGGTTTGTCGACAAGCCGGTCAAGAACGATCTGCACCCCACCATGAAGCCGGTGGAACTGGTCGAGCGGGCGCTGCGCAATTCCTCCAAAAGCCGCGACATCGTGCTTGATCCTTTCGGCGGCTCGGGCACCAGCCTGATCGCCTGCGAACGGATCGGTCGCCATGCCCGCCTGATCGAACTCGATCCCCGCTATGTCGACGTCATCGTCAAACGCTGGCAGGAACAGACCGGCAAGGCCGCCACGCTGGAAGGCGATGGCCGGTCCTTTGATGACATTTCTGCCCGCTCCAAAGCTGCCGCCTGAACGGACCCGCCTTGAATGACCTGGCTTTACATCCCGCCCTGGATTCTGGCGAACGGGCAGGACGGCCCCTGTTCGGCCTGTCGCTGTGCTCGGGTGCCGGAGGTCTCGATCTTGGACTTGCCATCGCCGAACCCGGATATCGCACTGTGGGTTATGTCGAACGGGACGCCTACGCCGCGGCCGCTCTCGTGGCGCGGATGGCGGATGCGGCCCTGGATCCGGCTGTTGTCTGGGACGACCTTGCCAACTTCGACGGCAGAGCTTGGCGCGGCGCGGTGGATCTCGTCTGCGCGGGCTATCCGTGCCAACCATTTTCGATTGCTGGAAAGCGCCGGGGCGCTGACGATCCCCGCCATCTCTGGCCGCATGTCGCGCGCGTCATCGGCGAATGCCAGCCCCGATTTGTTTTCCTCGAAAACGTCGCCAATCATCTCAACCTCGGTTATCGGGAGGTCCGAGGCGAGCTGGAAAGCCTGGGTTACAAGATTGCGGAAGGACTCTTTACGGCTCAGGAAGTCGGCGCAAGCCACAAGCGCGAGCGCCTCTTCGTCGTCGGCGTGGCCAACGCCGAGGGCGAGTGCCAACGAGAACCGTCAGAGCAAACCGACGCCGTCGCAATCGGCCGGTCGGCACGGCATGAATCTTTCGACGGTCGCCTCCAACTGGCCGACGCCGAGAACGCGGGATTATCACACGGAGGGCTCTGGTGCCAACGAGAAGGCACGAAGCCCAAGTCTTGCCAAGGTCGCGGAACAGAACTGGCCGACGCCGCGGGCTTGTTCGGGCAAAAGGTCGAGCGGAGGCAACCGGACAGAGATGCTGCGCCTGTGGCCGACGGCCAAGGCTTGCGATGGCAACAAGCCGAGTGCGGGCAAGCGCAAAACATCGGACCTGACGGAAAGCGCCCGAGCCTGGGCGACGCCTTCGGTGGCGGATGCCACCGGCGGGAGGATGCGCCGGGGCGGCGACCGCTCGAACGAGCTTCTGCTCAAGGGTCAGGCTGCGCTTTGGGCGACACCTCAGGCGCACGATGCGCAATCTGCCGGGAATCCGGAACGTGTGGGACGGTTCGGGACAATGGCGGGCGGGCGGAATCTGAACGACGAGGCGGCCTTGTGGGCGACCCCTGCAGCCAGGGATTGGAAGAGCGGACAGGCGAGTGCGGCGACCCTGGCCCGCAACAGTCGCCCCTTGAACGAGCAGGCGGTGAATGCGTCTTCCCGCCCGGGCCCGGAGACGAAACCGGCTGGACGCGATATCTCGAACAACGGCCCGACGCTCAACCCGCGATTCGTCGAGGCTCTGATGGGCTGGCCTTCCGGGTGGACCGGCTTCGCCTCTGTGGTAACGGCGTGGTTCCCCTGGTTGCAGCTTATGCGTGGCGAACTCTCTCGGCTCGTCTCGGAATAATCATATGAGGCAAAGCAGGCGCATGTCGCTTGTCGAATCCGTTGCCAACGTTGCGGTTGGCTACGGCATCGCGGTGACAACGCAGGTGATGGTCTTTCCGCTGTTCGGAATTCATGTCTGTCTTGCCGACAACCTTCGAATCGGGGCCGCATTTACCGTCATATCCATCTTTCGCAGCTACGCGCTGCGCCGCCTGTTCGAAGCTCTGCGGCTTCGATCATAAAATGATCCGATCACTCCAAACAAAGCACTCTTATGATCCGCTTATATCGTTGATGTGATTGGCATCAAGAGCGTAACTGGCGTCACCGCAACGGAGCACGCCAATGACCGAAATCGAACGCCTTAGCACAGCCAACGCCCTGATGCTGAAACTGCTGCGCTCCATTGATGCCGCCGCCACCGAGATCGAAGCGACCGACGGCCCCGCCGACGACCGCGCCATGTGGGCTGCTATTTACGATGTCCGGCAGCTGCTTAGTTCTGCAGGAGGTGATTAAGACGACAGAGAAGAACCGCCTGGACGTCGTGGCGTCTGCTGTTGACTCGGATGGTGTCGGGAAAGGCTGGATGTACCCAGCGCTGCTCGCCCGTACGACGGACATCGAGAACCAAGCCGCCGTTTTCTTCCCATAGTCTACGCATCTTGCGAGGATTGGTGGTGTGCATACGAGACATGACTCACCCCACCTTCTTCGAAGGAAAAGCATCAAGCTCAAACACTCCAAGCGCTCGAGAGAATTCCTCCATCTCGCGCTGGGCCTGCTTGTTGGCTTTGGTTTTCGGCACTCTGGCGTCGTCTAACCAGCAGGCGTAGCCATCCATCTTGGGCGACGGAAAGTCCAGCAGATACAAATTGGTCTCGTGAACTTCCTCCACAGCCATGTGTAGATACCACAAGGGATCGTCAAAGGTATCCACAAGCGTGGCCATTGGGCTGACCGGCTTCTGGATGTTGACATACGCTCTGCCGACCGAACCGTCCTCGGAGTGCGGCAGGTCAAAGTAGTCCAACAGTTTGTCGGAGGGCATCAGGAACGCGATTAGCCGATTGAAAAACGCATCTCGAACCATGTGGGATTCTGCGACCACCAACTTCAAGTCTTCCGCAACTGACTTCTCGATGCCAATGTTTACCGTCGTCGTTCTAAGCCGGGCCAATTGGCCGGATATCCAGCGATTGGCTGTGCCGGAAAGCTTCTTGCCTTCCATGGCTTTTGCCAGGCGCGGGGCCTCGCGCTTAATGATGTTGTTTAGAAATGGATCCCGTTTTATCGGCAAGCTATTGACCCTCTCGTCAAAGCTTTTCCACCGCCTTGTATCGACCTTGAAGGTCATTTTGGTCATCTCTTTCATTTCCTCGCCTCCTCTATCTGCTGCCTGATGCAAAATGTATGACAAAACAAGGATAGCGTAAAGGCCCGCCTTTACGGGTTTTGCTACATAATACGACAAAATCAGTTCTGGCAAGTCAGGGCCAACAAGAGGCCCAGAGCCGTGTCGGGGAATTATAAAAGTGGCCCAAACAAAGCAATTCCATGATCCGCTTATGTCGTTGATGTCGTTTCCGACAAGAGCGTAACTGGCGTCACCGCAACGGAGAACGCCATCATGACCATCGAGACGATCCTGCCGACTGAAAACCCCGACTGGGGCATGTGGGGCACCAGCATTAGAAGCGGCTACGATGCCGAAATGTGCTGGCAGGTTGCCAGCCGCTTCCTGGCCAAAACCTTCAAGCTGAAGCCGGAACAGGCGCAGGGTCTGCTCGATCACCGCTTCGGACGCCATCTGGCCGACGACCTCAGCTTCATTCAAGGCGGTCCAGTGAACGAGGAAGCGATCAAGGCACATCTGGCCGCCCGCCTCGCCCAACCCGCCTGGAAGAATTTGGTGCGGATCACTCTGAAGGAAATCAAGGCTGGTTGACGGCACGGCATCTCCACCAACCCCGACCGGGTTCGCCCGGCGGCCCCCGGACTTGATCCGGGGGTCGGGGTGGTAGGGGCGCGGAATGGTCCGCGCCGTCATCCGAAGGAGATCAACATGAGCGTCAAATTGACCCCGACCCAGCAATCGCTTCTGACGGCAGCCGCCGAGCGCGAAGACCGCATTGTCACCCTGCCTGCCAACCTGAGGGGTGGCGCCGCCGTCAAGGTGGTGGACGGGCTGCTCAATGCCGGACTGGCCCGGCGCAAGGGCGATTATCTGGTGGCCACGAATGACGGCCTCAGGGCCGTCGGAGTCGAGCCTCCCCGCAAGGCAAAAGCCGAACCCGCCGTAAAGAAAGCCGCTGCAGGCGGCCCCTCTCGCGAGAACAGCAAGCAGGCACAGCTGATCGAGATGTTGAAGCGTCCCGAGGGAGCAAGCATCGCCGAGATCACCGCCGCCTTTGGCTGGCAGGCCCACACCGCGAGGGGAGCTATCTCCGGAGCATTGAAAAAGAAGCTCGGCCTGACCGTCGTCTCTGAGAAAGTTGATGGCCGGGGCCGAATCTACAAAATTCCGGCGGAAGGTTGAGCCATGAGCCAGCGCGACAAAGTCATCAGCGAGATTGCCAGCAAGATTCTCGGTCTTGAGACTCTGGAATCACGCAAGCGCGATAGCCTTGATTTCCACGATCTTTCTGTCTGGTCGATCAAGGAGGCTCTGTCGGCAGCCTTCGAGGCGGGCCTGCAGATAGGCAAGGAAGCTAAACGATGAGCTTCCAACTCCGTCTGCGGGTCCGGCCCTCAGCCGCCCTTCTGGAGCATCCCATGTGGTCAGAAACCGACTTCGCCTATCTGCGCGGACGGGGCTACACCAATACCCAGGTTCTGAAATTCTGGGACCGCGACCTGAAGTTCGGCGCCAAGCCGGTCCACTGGCATCCAAATGACAGCAAGTACCTCTCCGCCTTCAGCCGCGTCGTCCGAAGCTGAGACCAAACGCCATTGTCATGAAACCGCCGGGACCGCCACCCGGCGGTTTTTCTTTGCGGCGCCATTCACAAGGTTTTTCGATCCATGATGTCCGTCCGCGCCTATGCGCGCCAGCGAGGTGTGAGCCACGTCGCCGTGCTGAAGGCCATCCAGTCAGGGCGCATTCCGCAGGAGCCGGACGGAACCATTGACCCCGCCAAGGCCAATGCATCATGGGAGGCGCAGAGCGATCCCGCGAAGCGCCCGGCCCCCTCGGCAAAGCAGGCTCCGAAACAGCCTGCGAATGCTCAATCGCCGCCGCCTTTACCGGCAGCGTCCGCCAATCAGCCGCCTCCGCCCGGCATGTCGTTCGCCCAGGCGCGCACCGCCCACGAGATTGCCAAGGCGCAGCGCGCCCGCATCCAGGTCCAGCGCCTCAAAAGCGAGATGGTGGAGCGGGCCAGCGCCATGAACCTCGTTTTCAAGCTGGCTCGACAAGAGCGCGACGCCTGGATCAATTGGCCCGCCCGCGTCGCCGCCCTGATGGCGGCCCAAATGGGCATCGAAGTTTCGGTTGTGCAGAAAATTCTGGAGACACAGGTTCGTGCCCACCTCGACGAGCTTAGCGAAATCCGCCCCGACTTCAGATAAAGGGGCGATGGCGCTCGCCTTCGAGGGGGCGAAGCATATCCTCCATGCCTGGCAGGACGGCCTCAAGCCCGATCCACTGCTGACCGTCTCGGAATGGGCCGACAAACACCGGATGCTGTCGTCGCGGGCCGCCGCTGAACCCGGGCGCTACCGCACGGCGCGCACACCTTATATGCGAGACATCATGGACGCGCTCTCTACGGGGCATCCGGCCCAGCGCATCGTTTTTATGAAAGGGGTTCAAATCGGGGCATCAGAAGGTGGCTTTAACTTTATCGGCTTCGTCATCCATCAGGCCCCCGGCCCCATGCTGGCCGTCCAGCCGACGGTGGAACTGGCCAAACGCGCCTCGCGCCAGCGCATCGATCCCTTGATCGATGAATGCCCGTCCTTGCGCGACCGGGTCCGCCCGTCCAGGGCCAAGGATTCGGGCAACACGGTGTTGTCCAAGGATTTTGCGGGCGGCATCCTGATTCTGACCGGGGCCAACTCGGCGGTGGGCCTGCGCTCAATTCCGGCCCGCTATCTGTTTCTGGATGAGGTGGACGCCTATCCCCTGTCCGCTGACGACGAAGGCGATCCGGTGACGCTGGCCGAGGCCCGCTCACTCACCTTCGCGCATCGGCGCAAAATCTTTCTGGTCTCGACGCCGACCATCAAGGGCATCTCGCGCATCGAGCGAGAATACGAGGCTTCCGACCAGAGGCGCTTCTTTCTGCCCTGTCCCCATTGCGGTGACTATCAGTGGCTGAAGTTCGAGCGCCTGCGCTGGGAGAAGGGACAGCCCGAATCCGTGCGCTATGTCTGCGAGGCCTGCGAGCAGGGCATTGCCGAACATCACAAGACCGCCATGCTGGAATCGGGCGACTGGCGGGCCACCGCCACATCCGCCGATCCCTTGACCATCGGTTTTCATCTGTCGGCGCTGTATTCGCCGGTGGGATGGCTCAGTTGGGAGCGCATCGCCCGGTCCTGGGAGGCGGCACAAGGCTCCGACGAAGCGATCAAGGCGTTCAAGAACACCATGCTGGGCGAAACCTGGACGGAAAGCGGCGAGGCGCCGGACTGGCAGCGCCTTTACGAGCGGCGCGAAAGCTGGCCCAACGGCACGGTCCCCTCGGGCGGCCTGTTCCTGACGGCGGGTGCTGACGTCCAGAAGGATCGCATCGAGATCGACGTCTGGGCCTGGGGCCGCGGACTGGAAAGCTGGCTGGTCGATCATATCGTGATCGAGACAGGCCCTGAGAATGCCAAATCCTGGTCAGCGATGGACGCCATCCTGGGAAGGTCCTGGCAACACGAAAACGGTGCTGGCATGACGCTGGCGCGGCTTGCCATCGACACCGGCTATGAGACGTCCGCCGTCTATAGCTGGGCGCGCAAGGCGGGCTTCGCTCAGGTCGCCCCCGTCAAGGGGCTGGCGGGTTTCAACCGCCCCAGCCCGGTCAACGGCCCCACCTATGTCGACGCCACCGAGGGCGGCAAGAAGCTGCGCCGGGGGGCCAAGCTGTGGACGGTGGCGGTCTCCACCTTCAAGACGGAGACCTACCGCTTCCTTCGTCTTGAGCGGCCAACCGACGAGGAACTGGCTTCCGGGGCTTGTTGGCCAGCCGGAACGGTACATCTGCCATCGTGGGCTGATTCCGAATGGACGAAGCAGCTGGTGGCCGAGCAGCTGGTGACGGTCAAAGGCAAGCGCGGCTTCTCCCGACTCGATTGGCAGAAGATGCGCGAGCGCAACGAGGCGCTCGACTGCCGGGTCTATGCCCGCGCGGCGGCCTGGATTCTGGGCGCCGACCGCTGGGCGGAAGGTAAATGGCGCGATCTGGAACGGCAGGTGGGCGTGGCGGAAAAGCCGTCGGAAGAAAGCAATCAGCCGTCGGCGATCACCCATCAGCAGGCCGCCGGTCAAGTTCGCCGTCCAGTGCGGCGGGGTCGGCGTGTCTTTCAATCCAGTTATCTCAGCTGACTTTATACAACCAGGCCGGTGTCCTGGGCCAACCGCTTGCGAAAAGCCCGGTCGCGCTTCAGGTGCCATTCGCGGCTCATCGCTTCTTGGCGTGTCTCAAAGCACTCAGCGTAAAGCAGGTTCCACTGGCGCCCTCGCGTTGACTTCGCACCGGTTCCGTCATTGTGCTGAGCCAAGCGCCGCTCAAGATCGAGGGTCCAACCGACATAGGTTCTGGAACCATGTTTGTCATTACTGCCGAGAACATAGACGAAGCAGGACACAGATTTACTCCAGGCTTATGCGCCGCTCGTTACCGTAGCCGTGAAGGCGCCCGGTCTTCAACCGCACTTTAAAGACAGTGCCCACAATCCAGCGGAAATGCCATGACCCTCGACGAACTCAAGGCCGAACGCGAGCGCGTGCTGGCAAGGCGCAATTCCCTGGTCAGCCGGGTTGGCGTCGGCGAGCGCAGCGTCCAGTACGATCTCAGCTTGGCCGACAAGGTGCTGGCCGATCTGGAGCGGCGTATCTCTTCGCTTGAGAAGCGCGGCCCCAGGCGTCGCATTCTGGTCTCGGCCAGCAAAGGCTTGTGATGCTGGCGTCCTTGCGCCGTCGTGTCGGTGCTTACATCGGTGGATTTGGGGGCGGCTTCGAAGCGGGCCAGGCCAACCGACGGCTCAAATCCTTCCTTCCCTCAAGGGCGCACCTCAACACGCTGATCGCGGCTGCCGGGCCCGACATCACGGCGCGTGCCCGCTATCTGATCCGCAACAACGGCTATGCCGCCAACGCCATCGAAAGCTGGGCGGGCAATGTGGTGGGGGCCGGGATCAAGCCCTCGTCGCTGGTGGTTGATGCGAAGCTCAAACCCGCGATCCAGAAGCTGTGGCTTTCCTGGACCGACGAATCCGATGCCGAGGGCTTCACCGACTTCTACGGCCAGCAGCGCCGGGCGGCCCGGGAAGTCTTCATTGCGGGCGAGGTCTTCTTCCGCTTCCGCCCGCGCTGGCCCGAGGATGGGCTGTCGGTGCCGCTGCAATTGCAGATGATCCCCTCCGAGATGCTGCCATTGAACCGCAACGAGACGCTGGCGTCGGGCAATCTGATCCGCCAGGGGATTGAATTCGACCGCATCGGTAAGCGCGTTGCCTATCATTTTCTGAAGCGCCATCCCGGCGACGTTACCGATCCCGGCGTCTCAGGCGAGACGGTGCGGGTTCCGGCCAGCGAGGTCGTTCACATCATGGACCCGGTGGATGCCGGTCAGTTGCGCGGCGTGTCGCGCTTTGCGCCTGCCATCGTGAAATTATTCCTGCTCGACCAATACGACGACGCGGAACTCGACCGCAAGAAAGTGGCGGCGATGTATGCCCTCTTCGTGACCACGCCCAGCCCCGGCGAACCCTTCGGCATGGCCGAAGAAACGGGTGCTGACGGCGAGCGGAACATGGATGTCCAGCCCGGTCAGGTGGTGATGCTGGAACCCGGCGAGGAAATCCAGACCTCGGCGCCCGCCGATGTCGGTGGCAGCTACGAAGCCTTCCAGTACCGCACCCTGTTGCAGATTTCCGCCGCCCTGGGTGTGCCCTATGCGTACCTCAGCAACGACATGCTGAAGGCCAATTATTCCAACTCGCGCCTCGCCTTGCTGGAATTCCGCCGCCGGATCGAAGCCTGGCAGCATTCGGTGCTGGTCCATCAGATGTGCCGCGCGGTCTGGCGACGTTGGATGGACGCCGCCGTTCTGTCGGGCGCTCTGTCCATTCCCGGTTACGAGACCCGGCGGGCGGATTGTCTCGCCTGCTCCTGGCTGCCGCCGCGCTGGGAATGGGTCGATCCTCTGAAGGACGCAAGGGCTGAGATTGAGCAGATTGATGCCGGTTTGAAAAGCCGCAGCCAGGCCATCGCCGAACGTGGTTTCGATGCCGAACAGGTGGATCAGGAAATCGCTGGAGACAAGGCCCGCGAGAAATCCCTCGGCCTCGTCTTCGGCAAACAACCATCGATCCCGCCCGATCCGGCCATCGCCGTGCCGGAAACGCCAGCTTCTTGAGAACCCCATGACTGACCTGCCCCACATCGCATCTAGGCTGTTCGCCACACCGCTTCTGATTGCGCGCGCCAAGCTGGACGTGATCCTGAATGTCATCGGTCCCAGGCTGAATGGAACGCCCCTGGAGGACCTGCCGCCCCATCCGGCGAGAGACCTCGAGATCACCCCCGAGGGCATCGCGGTTATTCCGGTGGTCGGCACACTGGTGGCAAGGTCCAGTTATCTCGCCGCCGCCAGCGGTCTGACCTCTTATTCCGAAATCGGCGACGCGATCGAGAACGCCGCCACCGATCCCAGGGTGCGGGGCCTGCTGTTCGACATCGATTCCCCGGGCGGCGAGGTGGGCGGGTTGTTCGATCTGGTGGACCGCATCCTTGCTGTCCGCGAACAAACCGGCAAGCCGATCTGGGCGGTCGCCAACGAGGCGGCCCTGTCGGCAGCCTATGCCGTTGCCTGTGCCGCCGACACTATCGCCATCACCCAAACCGGCGAGGCCGGTTCTATCGGCGTGGTCGCCGTCCATGTCGACGAAAGCAATGCCGACCGCCAAGCAGGGATGAATTGGACCTTCATCCAGGCAGGCGACAAGAAGACCGACGGCAATCCGCACGCGCCCTTGTCGTCAGAAGCCAGGGCCGACATCCAGGCGGATGTGGACGGTCTTTACGAGCGGTTTGTTTCCCTGGTGGCGAACCGGCGCGGGCTTTCGCCCGAGGCCGTTCGCGCAACCCAGGCCAGTGTCTATCGCGGCGAACTGGCCGTGCAAGCCGGTCTTGCCGATCGGGTCGCGACATTGCGCCAGGCAACTAACGATCTGGCCGACCAATTGAACCGCAAACCCCTGTCACGCAGCAAGTCCGCGCAACCCTCCCCCATCCGAAAGGAGACATCCATGCAGAACGACGACACGCCTGAACCCAAAGCCTCAACAGAGCCGGACAAGCCGTCGGCCCCGACTGTGACAGAACCAGACAACAGCGCGGCGGTCGAAAAGCGCCTGCGCGCGGATTTCGCTGAGCTGGCGGACGTGGCGGCACAAGGGGCGCGTCTCGGCGTCAAGCTCGATGTGGCCGAGGCGATGGCCAAGGGAGTCAAGCCCGATGCGCTGCGCCGGACACTGCTCGAAGAACTGGCTAGGCGCTCCGACGCCGCAAATCTGGTCGCCACCGCGCCCGCCAAGGATGCTTCGGAAAGCCCCATCGTTAAACGCGCCCGCGAAGCCGCGGCGCGCCGTCAGTAAAGGAGGCCACCAATGCCCGTTCTTGTTGCCCCGCCCACCCTGGGCGATCTCCTCAAATTCGAACTCAACGCCAGCTTCAACCGCGAAGCCGTGACCCTGAAGGCAGGAACCGCCTATCCTCTCGGCGCGGTGCTGGGCAGGATCACCGCTTCCGGCAAATACCGCTTTTCATCCGCCGCCGAGGTTGTCGGCGACGAGGGGGCCGAGAGTGCCGTCGCCGTGCTGCTGGTGGCGGTCGACGCATCAGCAGGCGATGCCACCGGCCTGATCGCGGCGCGCGGCCCGGTCATTCTGTCCGAAGCGGCCCTCGTCTTCGACGCCTCCGTCGATCAGTTGGCCGAGAAGGACGTTAAGAAAACACAGTTGGCCGCCCTCGGCCTCGTCACTCGAACCACTGCTTAATCAAGGAATCCCAACATGACCGTCATCGCCAATCCCTTCGACACGGGCGGCTATTCGCTGACCGAGTTGACCCAGGCCATCAACATCCTGCCCAACATCTATACGCGCCTGGGCCAAATGGGCCTCTTCCGCTTTGAGGGCATCACCCAGCGCTCTTCCATCATCGAGCAGGCCGAGGGTGTCTTGAACCTGCTGCCCACGGTGCCGCTGGGTGGAGCCGCCACCGTCGCCAACCGCGATTCCAAGTCCATGCGCTCCTTCACCGTGCCCTGGATTCCGCATGACGACGCCATCACGCCGCAGGACATTCAGGGCGTGCGCGGCTTCGGAGTGGCCGATGCCGCCGATCCGCTGGCCACCGTCATGGAACGCAAACTCACCCGCATGCGGGCCAAGCACGCCCAGACCCGCGAATATATGGAGATCAACGCGCTCAAGGGCATCGTCAAGGATGGCGCCGGAGCCACGCTCTACAACTACTTCACAGAGTTCGGTCTTCAGCAGATTTCGGTGGATTTTGCGCTTGGCACCGCCGGGACCAACGTCCAGGCCAAGGTGCGCGATGTTCTGAGAAAGGTCGAGACCGAGCTTAAGGGTGAGACCATGACCGGCGTGCAGGCCATCGTCGCCCCCGAGTTCTTCGACAAGCTGATTTCCCAACCCAAGGTCGAGGATGCCTACAAATATTTCTCCTCGACCGGTGCCCAGCCGCTCCGCGAAGACATGCGCCGCCGTTTCCCCTTCGCAGGCATCCTGTTCGAGGAATACAACGCCACCGTCACCCTCTCGACCGGAGCCACCGAAACCCTGATCCCGGCCGGCGAGGGCATCGCTTTCCCGATCGGCACCATGGATACCTTCGTTACCTACGGCGCTCCGGCCAATCTGATCGAGACGGTCAACACGGTGGGCCTGCCCATGTATGCCCGCCAGATCGCGCGCAATGACGGCAGCGCCATCGACGTCAAGACTGAAGCCTCCATCCTGCCGGTCAACAAGCGCCCGCGTCTGGCCGTGCGGATTTTCAGTTCCAACTGATGAACGCTTTCGACTTCGCCATCGACGATCTCTTCGCCGATCCCAACATCGCCCGCACGGCTCTCTACCGCGCGGGCGGGAACGGCGACGGGATTCCGGTGCGGGCAATCGCCCGCAGGCCGGACCTGGAGGTCGGCTTCGGCAACATTGCCGTCCATACCGCAACGGCGATGTTCGAGGTACGTGTTTCCGAGGTTCCGAACCCGGCCCCGGGCGATAGCATCACGATTGATGGCGAAACCTTCATCGTCCAGGGCGAACCCGAACGCGATGCCGAACGCCTCATCTGGAATTTGGATACGAGACCGGCATGAGGCTGGAAGCGGCTCTCCAGGGTGACCTTCGCAAGTTTCTGGCCGAGGAACTGAAGGCTGGCGAGGCGGCGGTGACGGCTGGCATCCGCGAAGCGACCGAGGGCCTCAAGCTGGACCTGCGGCAACAGATCATTGGCGCGGGGCTTGGCCAGCGGCTTGCCAATACCTGGCGGGGTGAAGTCTATCCCAAGGGCCAGAACAGCCTGCGGGCCGCTGGCTTCATCTTCAGCAAGGCGCCCAACATCGTTCGGGCCTATGAGGAAGGTGCCGTCATCCGTTCCAAGAACGGCACTTGGCTGGCCATCCCCACACCTGCCGCCGGTAAATACGGCGACGGACGCCAGAAAATGACGCCCGGCCTGTGGGAACGCATGCATGGCGCAAGGCTGAAATTCGTCTATCGCCGACGTGGGCCGTCTTTGCTGGTTGCCGAGAACCAGCGCGCTCGCACCGGAAAAAGGGGCGGCTTTGCCAAGGCAAGCGCTGGCAGTTTACGCACCGGTCGAGGTCTTGCCACCGTGCCCATGTTCATCCTGGTGCCGCAGGTGTCGATCAGAAAACGCCTCGACGTCGTGGGGGCTGCCGAAAAATGGCTCGCCGCCCTGCCGGGACTGGTGGTGAGGAATTGGCGCGAGCCGACAGGTTAATCGAACAGATCTGAGTGTGTTCCGGTGCGGACGAGAGTCACAGCCTCATCATCCTCATCCCAAATCAGCAGCCAATCGGGTTCGATATGGCATTCCCAACAGGGCGACCAGTCGCCGGACAATCGATGGGGTCTGTTGCGAAAATCGAGAGGCTCACCTGCAACGATCTTCTCAATGATGCGTTCGAGCTTGGCAGAATCTTTTCCGCGCTTTGCGGCCCGTTTCATATCCTTCTTAAACAGCGTCGAAACGAGCAGTTCACGCATCTTTGAATTCTGCCATCAGGTCCTTGACGCTGGCGTACCTGGTCAATCCTTCCTTGGCTTTGGCCTGACGGATCGCCTCGCGGGTTTGGGCATTGGGAATCCTCACCTCGAAGGGCAAGCCATGATGCATGGTCACCTGCTTGTAAAACAGGGTGATCGCATCGGTTGGCGACAAGCCGAGCGCCGAGAAAACCTCCTCAGCCTCATGCTTGAGGTCAGGTTCGACGCGGGCACGGATCATTTCGGATTTAGACATGTCTGATCTCCTTGATTTGTTCTTTGTATCACAAATGAGGTACAAATTCAATGCCCAGCCTTCGAGAACAGGTGCTGGCGGCGTTATTCCTGCAAATTCAGCATGTTCAGTCCGCCGCAATCAAACGGGAAGAGCCACTGCCCGAGAAGGTGCCCGAAGGCGGGCTGATCATCCTGCGGGACGGCGATCCCGGCGACCCCGAGGTGCTGCTCTCGCCGGTCACTTATCTTTGGCAGCACCAGGCCGAGATTGAGGCAGTCGTCCAGCGGCCTGCCAGTGAAGCCGCTGTGGCCCTCGATGCCCTGCTGTCAGAACTGGGAACCGCGCTGTCCGCCGACCGCACCTTAGGCGGCCTTGTCGACTGGATCGAATGGTCCGCACCCCGGACCCGCGACCTCGCCATCGATGGCGCTGCCGGTCTCAAGGGGGCCGTGGTGACCGTGACCCTGCATTACGCCAGCGCCGACCCGCTGGCCTGAATCTTCTCAGAATTGGAGTCCTGATATGGCCCGTGCCTATGGCGCGAACGCCCTGCTATTGGCCGCGTTCGAAACCGCGTATGGCGTTGCCCCCGCCTTGGGCTTCGTCAAGTTCCCCTTCGTCTCCTCCTCGCTCGGCTCCGAACAAGGCCTGATCGATAGCGACATCCTGGGCCAGGGCCGCGATCCGGCGGCACCATCGCGCGACGTCGTCAAGGTCGAGGGCGACATGGTGGCGCCGGTCGATCTGCGATATTTCGGGCATTGGCTGAAAGCGCTGTTGGGCGCTCCCGCCAGCAGCGGAACCGGTCCCTACGATCACGTCTACGGCTCGGGCGCCATGGCGCTGCCCAGCCTCGCCGTCGAGATCGGCATGCCCGAAGTGCCTGCCTTCTTTCTGATCGGCGGCGTGCGGTTCAATTCCATGCAGATGAATTTCCAGCGCTCGGGCCATGCCAACGCCACCTTCAACGCCATCGGCCAGGGCGAGACCAGGAACAACACAAGCCAGGGTGGGGTTCCGTCCACGCTGGCCTTCAAACGCTTCGGCCAGTTCCAGGGACAGGTGAAACTGGACGGTGCCCCGCTCGCCAACCTGACCGGGGCCAATCTCACCTATACGAACAATCTGGAGCGCATTGAGACTATCCGTTCCGATGGCAAGATCGACGGCGCCGATCCCACCATTGCGGCTCTCACCGGCGCGATCGAGGTCCGTTTCGCCGACACGGCGTTGCTCGACAAGGCGACCTCGGGCGATCCGGTGGCGTTGGAATTCGCCTACATCATCTCGGCCACCGAGAAGCTGGTGATCGAGGCCCACGAAGTCTATCTGCCCAAACCCAAGCGGGCGATCTCAGGCCCCGGCGGCATCCAGGCCAGCTTTGACTGGCGCGCTGCCAACAACACTGCGGCAGGCCGAATGATGACCGTGACCCTCACCAACGATGTGGAGACCTACTGATGATCAAGCTGGGTTCCCGCGAGCCGGTCTGGCTCGATCTGGCCGAGGGCGTGCGGCTCAAGGTCCGTCCCATCACCACCCCGGCCTACGCCATGATCCAGGCCCAGGCCGAGAAGGTGTTCGACGATTGGGCGGAACACAGGGCGGAAACAGAAGGTCTCGACCCCGCAGATCAGTCCGTCCGCCGCGGCTTGATGCGCGCCCTGATGATCAAGGGCCTTGCCCTTTATGCCGTTATCGCCTGGGAGGGCATTGACGCTGCCCTCTTGGATGAGGCTGTTGCCGGTTTCATCGACGAGAATCCCCTGCTGGCGGCATTGTTCTATCACCGTTATCTGGCGCCCCTGGAAGAACGGACTGCCGAGGGAAACGCATCCGGGCCCGCGCCGCATGGCATTTCGGCGGGGGCCCGGGATATTGCAAAGCCTGCGATGAGTTCTGCGGCAGCGCCTGCCCCTACCGGCAACATGAACCCCTGACCGAGGCAGGTTGGCAGACCTGGGACATCCTGCTGCGCATCGCCGGTCAGCTTAGCTTCGCCCCCGGCGGCGGAGTGCTTGGCATCGACATGAGCGTCGCCCTGAAATTTGCCGAGGCCCTGGGTTACAACCTCGCTGCCGTCGCTGGTCTGCTGCCCGAGGCGGAAACCGGACTGCTTGAGGGCCTTGCCCGTCTGAAAAGTGAAGAAAACACCTGATGGCTGAACGTTCTCTTACCATCCGCCTTGCCGTGCGCGACGGCGAGGTGGTCCGCCGCGCGTTGACCCAACTGGGCGACGATGGCAGCCGGGCGCTGGCCCGCATCGAGAATGCCGCCAAGCCCGCCTCGCGCGGTCTGCTGGCGTTGAACGAGGTCACTTACGCGGCGCGAACACACTTGGAGGGTTTCGCGGGCAATCTGGGCGGGGTCGGTTCCGCCATGCTGCGCCTGGGTCCGATTGGCTTGGCCGCCGGTGCTGCCTTGGGCGGCCTGTTCATGGCGCTCGGCAAGGGTCTTCAGGAAATGGAGACCGCCCAGCAATCGCTGTTGCGCCTGGAAGCGGTGCTGAAAGCCACCGGCAACGCCTCGGGCCTGACCGGCCAGGAACTGAACGATCTGGCCGACGCCATGGAATCTTCCACCATGGCGACCGCCGAAGGCGTCATGGACGCCTCCTCGGTGTTGGCCACCTTCCGCTCGGTCTCGGGCGATACCTTTGTTCGCGCCATCAAGGCGGCGCAGGATCTGTCGGCGGTGTTCGGCCAGGATCTGCGCTCCTCGGCGGTGCAACTGGGCAAGGCGCTGGAAAATCCGGTCGAGGGCATCACAGCCTTGAAGCGGGTTGGCGTCACTTTCACCGCCTCACAGCGCGACATGATCTCTGGCATGGTCGAAGCGGGAGATGTCGCAGGCGCCCAAGCCCTGATCCTGGAAACCCTGGAGAAACAAGTTGGCGGGGCGGGTACCGCAGAGGCCAGCGGCCTGACCGGTGCCGTCCATCATCTCAAATCCGCCTGGGGCAATCTGCTGGAGGAACTGGCGCGAACGCCCGCTGTGGGCGGCGTGGTCGAAACCACTCTCAAGGGCATCACCGCCACCCTCAGTGACATCAAGGGCTGGTTCAAGGGGCCGGACATTGCAAGCCAGGTGGCCGAGAAATCCCGCCAGCTGGCCGATGTGGAAAGGCGCATCGCCGAATATCAGGCGGCAGGCGCTCCACAAAAGCGCCTCGACGAGCTGAAGCAGGCCGCCCAGCGTCTTACCCAAGAGATTGACGGGCTGATCGCCAAAGGCCGCGAGCAGGTCGAAGCCTTCGAGGCGGGCAAGGACAAGGCCAGGGAAGGCCAACGCGAGGCCGAGCAGGAACGCAACGCCGAAACCATCGCGGCGCGTATCAAGACGCTTGAAGCCGAGAAGGTGAAGGCGGCAGTGGATGCTGCGGAAAAGATCGCCGGCGTCAATGATCAGCTGGCGCGTGACATCGCCTCTGCCGAAAAGAAGCGGGGCAAGCCGGGCATAGACAGCGCCGACATCGACCGTGAGATCGCCCTGTTGCGCGAAATCGCGGCCCGCAAGATCGAGGCGGTTGAAAAGCCAATCCGCGAGGCCGCCGAACGTACCGGCAGTCAGGCCAGGAAGGTTATCGACGATCTGGAGCGTCAACTTGGGGCGGTGAATGATCCCAGGCAAGCCTTCGTCGATCAGGCTCTCTCCCGCCTTCCCGAAGGTGCGACGGAGAAACAGCGCGCCGATGTAGAGAGACTGGCAGCCGCCCTTTACGGCCAGAAGCAAGCCATCGAGGAACTGAACCAGGAACTCGAAGCCGAAACCAAGCTGCGCGAGAAAGGTGCCGAAATCACCCGCAGCCACCGCACCGCCGAAGAGGAATACCGAGACGTTCTGGCCGAACTGGACAATCTGCTCGCCAACGCTGCCCTCGACCAGGAGACCTATGCACGGGCGGTGGAGGAGGCCGAGCGGCGCAAGCTGGCAGCCTCAAAGTAATGGCAGGACGGCGCCATTCGGGCCGTCCGCGACTATGTCGATGAAGCGACCGACGCCGCCCGCACCGCCGAACAGGCCACAACGCGCTCGCTTCAGGCCGGCGAGGATGCTTTCGTCAAATGGGCGACCACCGGCAAGTTGGCGGCAGGCGATCTGTTCAACACCATCGCCGAAGAAGCCTTGCGCGCCGCCTGGCGGATGTCGGTCGCCAAGCCCATCGGCGGCATTCTGGAAAGCCTGTTCGGATCCTTAAGCGGCGGGTTGGGTGATCTGTTCAGCGGATCAAACCCGGTGGGCGACTTCCCGCTGCAAACCGACACCATGGTGGCGCATTCAGGGGGCGTCATCGGGCATGACACGCTTGCCACCCGCCAAGCCGATGCCAGCCTGTTTCGCAATGCAGAACGCTATCACGCGGGCGGGCTGATCGGCGGGAACGAAGTGCCGATCATTGCGCTAAAGGGCGAGGAGATGTTGACCAGGGACGATCCCCGCCACCGGTTCAATCTGGCTGGTTTTGCGCCCAGCGGCAACGGCGTCACTGTGGTCGTGCAGCCCACCGTCACCAACTCGGTGCCCGGAGCGCAGCCGCGCGTCGAGACCGGACGCGGACCCGCAGGCGAAATCCTCATCGACGTTTTCGTCGAGCAGATGGAAATGATGATGAGCCGCAAGATCGGCCGGGGCGAAGGACTCGCCCCTACATTAGAGCGCCGCTACGGGCTCAACCCGGCGGCGGGGACGTATAGATGATTAATGCCAGCCGATTTAACATGAAGGATCGCGTCTACGCGAAATTATCGCAATAATGTTGACAACTGATGTGGTTGCTTCTGCACAAATGGCAGCTTGGCGATAATCTGCTGTGCGATGGTGCTGTAGATCATTTGCAAGGGAGAGTGCCGCTTTTGTATGACGGCGAACGCCCTCATTGGGATTTCCCGCAAGCTCTACGGCGATGAAGGAATCAAGCATCCGCTTGCCGTCTGTTCCTGACGGCACTGTACCATCATCAGAAGGGTGGAGCAGCGGGTCGTAAACCACTTGCGCCAGAGAAATGAGCGCCTCTCTACACAAAAGGCCAATTGCCTGGAAATGTTCTTCATATTGTGCTTGTTCAAGCCGCCGCCGTATTTCGTAGATGCCACGATCGACGCGAAGCCATCCCGTTGGTTCGTCAAAAAGTGTTGCATTTAAAGTTCTAGGAATTAAGCGAATTTGATCAATGAGAGGCTGATGCATTTCGGAGAGGTAAGCGCGACGGGTGGCCCAGGTAGGCATATCACCGGCACTCCAACGACCGTACCAAGCCCACAGATCACCGTGTGGATTAACGTCTTCGATACACCGAATGCGCAGTTCTTCAGAAATTCGCTCGCGGCGGTCGGCGTACTGCTGGTTAACATCTTGAATCCTCGGACCGCCAGTAGCTACGGCTATCATCAAAGATTTTTGCGCTTCAATTTCTGCAATAAGTTCATTATCGGTCATTTCTTGCGCCTTGAAGATACGGACAAAATGTTTCTGGTGCAGAGCGTCGTGCAAGCCGAAGTTGATATCAAACCGGTATGCTTGGTAACGCCAGAACACTGCTGAAAAATGTAAAGATTGAGCCCACGGCAAGCAAAGAATCGTCGTTTGCCTAATTGCCCCTGTCAGAGGTTCTAACACTTACCTCCTGCACTACAGGGGTATGGCCTCATGGTGTTTGTATCAAGTCCCTTGGTTTTGTCCCTGTCAATCGCTTGACCTCCCCCAGGACCAATAGACTGCCCACCGCCAAGTCCAATAGACTGCCCGCCTCCAGGTCCTATGGATAGTCCTCCGCCTGGACCAATCGACTGACCACCACCCGGCCCTATCGACTGCCCTCCTCCTGGGCCGATAGAGTCACACCCGCGAGGGCCAATTGAATTTGGAATACAATCCCGCCAAGCTTGTGCTGACGATGATTCCGGTAATGAGGTGATGAGTAGACAAAGACCAAACAATAGGAGAATTCGCATGTTGCCCCCTTACTGAATGATGCCCGAGTGCAGCTGCTACAGAAATTCGCAAAAATAAGCTGCTAGGTCGCCCGTAGAGATTGAGATAATAAACCGGGATACGAAGATTGTGAAGGCGATTAAGATTAGGCCTTTTAGCCATCCAATGTGATTCCTCAAGTTTACTGAAGCACATAGTCCCGTCCGACTTAGCTGAGAAACCTTCTTTCATGCCCACCTCCTGGCCCACCACGTTGCCCCTGCCGACCGTGCAGGGCTACGGAATCCGCCCTAACGAAGCGATTCTGCGCACCGAGATGGAGGCGGGACCGGCAAGGCAGAGGAAGCGCTTCACCAACGTGCCGACGCGCATCGCTGTGCGCTGGCTGATGAAGCGTGAACAGTTCGCCCTGTTCGAAGCCTGGTATCGCTGGGAGGCCAAGGAAGGCGGCGAATGGTTCGAGATTCCGCTTCTGGGCGGGCTTGGTCTTGTCACCCACGAGGCGCGCTTCACCCGCCAGTTCGACGCCAAGCTGGTCGGCGGCGTGCTTTGGGAAATCGCCTCCGAACTTGAAATCCGCGAGCGCCCAACCCTGAGCCGCGACGCGCTGATCATCGCGCTCGATTCCGACATGGCGGCGCTGTTCGCCACCATCGACCGGCTGCATCAGTTGGTCCACACGAACCTTCCCGGCCCTCTCTCCTGGTAGGAACCATCATCCATGACCATGCAGACCGATTTGCAGGCGGCCGTCGACAAGGCATCGGCGGCCAGCGGGAAACTGCACGCCATCATCCATGGCGATGCAGTCAGCACCGTCGAAACCGAGAACGGCCCCGTCAAAACCGTGGCGAAAGTGATCGCCGACAACGAGACGGCCATCGCTGGAAGCCGGGCCGAGCTCGATCAGAAGGTGGCGGACGCTGCCGGAAGCGCACAGGCCGCCGCCGGTTCCGCCGATGCGGCTGCAGGCAGCGCGGCAACAGCAACCGAGCGCGCGGCCAAGATTCCCGACCCGGCCCCGGAACACGCCCTTCAGGGTATCCGGGTCAACGGGACCGGTGATGCCTATGAGCTTTACCCGGGCGGCGGCGACGTCAACGGCCCTGCCAGTGCAGCGGACGGCGAGCTGATCCGCTTCAACGGCGCCACCGGAAAGCTGATCAAATCGGGCGGGCAAATCGCCACCGCAGATATTGCTGAAAATGCCGTGACGCTGGCCAAGCTGGCTCCCGGCACGCCGGACAGCTTCATCGGTTTCGATGCCGCCGGAGCACCCGTTGAAAAGGAAGTCCCCCCGATTGATCTTTCCAGCCGGGTCGCCAAGACGGGCGACAGCATGGCCGGAACGCTGGAAGGACCGCAGTTCAAAACCAGCGCCAGCACGAGTGCCGCCACCGGCTTCAAGATCGCCGACGGCACCGATCTGGCCGCCCTGTTCGCTGTCGCCGGAAACGTCCTTACCGACGCCACCGGCAGCGGAGCCGGTTATGGCCCCGTACACAGGGTCACCTCCGTCTCGCTCTACAAATCAGGCACCACCGCCGTGCTGTCGGTCGGCACCGCCTGCAATTGCGATTGCAACTGCAATTGTTGAAGGATTCTTCCATGTCCGTCTATGTCTGCTCCTACAATCCGGCCATCAAAAGCGGCTTTGATCTTCAGATCGAGGCCGGGCGCATCGCCATCCGAGGCCGCAACGCCTGCAACGTGGCCGAAGGCGAAGCGCCGCTGGCCATGCCCGAACTGGTCATCGACCTGTCAGCACTGAAAGCCCGGCGCGACTGGAGCGATTTCGCCCTCTGGCTGGTTGGCTTCAATTACCGCGACAACCGGGTTTTTGCGCCCTTCAATCTCTATGCGGTCAGCGCTGGCTCGAAGAACGATCCTTCCCAGCAGGCCCTGACCGATGGGCGCAGCTATTCCATCCATATCTTCATGCCCACCGCCGACAGCACCTTCCTGGACGCCAGCTTCATCGTCTATGTCCATCCCCAAATCGGCCTGACATGCAATCTGCCTGTCGCCGAGAAGGCCTGGACCGGCCAGCCGCTGGTTGATCGCCCGTCCTTGGCCATCGACGCCCCCTTAGAGATTCTGTCTGGTGGCACGGTGTCCTGTGTCCTTCGCCTGCTCGACCACAAGGGCAAGGTGCTGAAGAAATCGCCTGACGTTTATCTGGAAACGACGGCGGGTTATCTGCCCCGCCTGCGCGTTCCCCTGACGGCCGGACGGGGGGATTTCCCGGTCTCGGCGCTGGGGCTGGCACCCGGCGATAGCTTCAAGGTCAAAGCCGGGTTCAAGCATTACAGCGGTGTCGCCGAGCATGTTTTCCAGGTGGTGTGATGCCGCCGTTCCTGATTTCTCTGGCCGCTTCCGATGGAAGCGGGCGCAGGGCCGTCTACGACCCTTGGGTTTCGCGGCTGACCTGGGAGGACGGAGCGCCGGTCAGTCTGGCCGCCGTGGGCCGGGATCATGTCCAGGAACAAGACAAGGGCGATGGGCAATGCTGGCCAGAGGGCAAGGCCCAAGCCATCCGCCGCCTCAAAATTCAACTGGGTCTGGGCTGCAATCAGGCCTGCGCCTATTGCCTCCAGCGTTTCCAGCCAGCGGCCCAAGCACCCGGCCCTGCCGATGTGGCGTCTTTCCTGGACGGTCTGCCCCGCTGGTTCGATGGTGGCGAGGATGGGCTGGGCCAGGGCGTTCGCATTGAATTCTGGGGCGGCGAGCCGTTCCTGTATTGGAGGGTTCTGCGCCCCTTGGGCGATGCCCTGAAAGCAGCCTATCCCAACGCCGTCTTCTCAATCGTCACCAACGGCACGTTGCTGGATGGTGAAAAGATCGACTGGCTGGAACGGATGGGCGCCCTGGTAGGCATATCCCATGACGGGCCGGGGCAGAATCTGCGCGGGTCCGATCCCTTCGACGATCCCAAACAACGTCACCATCTGCTTGACCTTTACGACCGCTTGGCACTTAAGGGGCGCCTCAGTTTCAACAACGTCCTCAGCAAAGACAATCACGACCTGGGCCTGATCCGCGACTGGTTCAAAGAACGGCTTGAGGGCCGCGATCCCGCCTTGACCGTCGAGGGGATCGTCATTCCCCATCATATGGAAGATGGCTCCTGCTCGCCGCAAAGCCAGGGCGTCTTCATTCGTTCAATCCTGCGTGCGGTGATATCGCGCGATGCGCTGGCCTTCACCTCGGTGCGTTGGAAATTGAACGGCTTCTTCGATTCCCTGGCTCATCGCCGCCCGGCCTCAGCCCTCGGCCAGAAATGCTCCATGGAGCGGCGCGACCATATCGCCGTCGATCTCAAGGGCTTTGTTCTGACCTGCCAAAACGTATCCGCATTAGGAACTGCACCCAACGGCCGGTCCCATTGCCTGGGTTCGGTGACGGATCTGGACAGGGTCCGGCTGACTTCGGCGCGGCATTGGTCACAGCGTCCGGAATGCGTGGCCTGTCCGGTTCTGCAATTCTGCCAGGGTTCCTGCATGTTTCTGGAAGGGGCCGAACGCGCCCAGGCCTGCGCCAACGAATTCTCCTGGAACATGGGGTTGCTGGCGGGCGGGCTTTATCTGCTGACCGGCCTTGTTCCGGTTCATATCGAGCCGCTGGCCTGAACCACCCATGC
>JADFZV010000012.1 GCA_015232335.1 Alphaproteobacteria bacterium
CAAACCAATCCCGCCCAGGCGCAATCGCTTCAGCGCGAACTGGCGGGGGCGCTGGGCGGCGAGACAATTCCGATGCGCCGCGCCCTGCTGGTCGGCGAGGAAGTGCTAAAACAGAACGCCAACAGCCGAAGCCTTCTGGAGAAAGCGCCCTACGACTTCGAGCAGATGCGCAAATCCTATTGGCAGAGCATGGAAACCTATAAGGCCGAGTTTGCGCAAAAAAACCAGGAGGCTTTGCAGAAAGAAAAGGAGCCGGTACAGAAGGAAGAGCCGCGCCCTTCCAATGAGAACACCGCCAGCCTGCCATTCGAGCGCGCAAGCGATGCAACACCTGCCCCGGTGCGCCAAGACAACGTGCCCAAACTGTCGCCAGAGCATCAGGCGACCCGAGAGACGCTGGAGAAAGTCAGGGATCGCGGCAAGATGGCTGGATGGAATCATTCCGCGGACCTACTTGACCATTATCTGAAGGGATGCGGAGAGCCGGTCAATCTGGACAAGGATTGGGTGCGCCAACATCCACCGGTCAAGGAGGGCGAGGCCAAAAGCCAGAAGCATTTTGAGGAGTGGCTTGTCGGCCAGGGACCAAAAGACAACAGCTTCGGAAAAATCTGGGACCATCTACCGAAGGGCGATGGAGCCGTAACAATCAAAGGCATGTATTGGGATGGGGCTGGCGACAGTTCCTCTTGGCAAGAGCTGGGGGACAAAGGCAATTCCTTGGGCGGCCTGTCCGTCAGGGGCATGGGCGATCTTAAGCTTGAACGTAAGGGCAACGAGGTCATCGTCACCGGAACCATCAATCAATATGCGGAAGACAAGTACGACTTCGAGAAGAATAACAAAAACCACGAATGGCTGCCCCAGGGCGCTCTGGGTGGCGATTTCACCATGACCAGACAACAAATCACCGATATGGAAAAAGTTGGCGGGGCAAAAGCGTTCAAGATCACCACCGACTCTTGGACCAAGGACCTGGAAGGCCGTTTGAAGCTGGACGATAGCGGCAACATCATCGGCTCGCAATTCGAGTGGAAGGAGGTTCCTGCATCTGATAAAGTGCGCCGATGACCTTGAAGCGTAAAATCCAAGCCGGTCTGCTCGCCATCGCCTTGCTGGCGGTGGCGGCAGCCGGTTCCCTGTTCTGGTTCAACTGGTGGCTGCGTTTTGGCACGACGCGCATCTATCCCCTCTGCTTCGATGGGGATGGTTACACAGAGTTCACCGAGCCGCTGACGCCGCAAGCCAATGCGGTGTTTATCAAGATTATGTCGTCTCATACCAAAGGCTATGTTTGGATCAAGGACGGACAAGTGATTGCAATGAATTGGTACTGGCTGTTTGGTGAAGGTGCACTTGCCCAGCGTACATACTCCCTTCTCAGGGAACTGGCGCTATCCCACGGACTTGACCCGGAGATGAATGGTTTTTGTAGTGACTTGGCCCTCATGGGAACCCCAGCCCGTTCAAGCGATTATTCTGGCATAGCTTATCCCAGCAACTTCACCCGCGACACGCTGGAGCCGCTTTCTTTCGGCGCAAGAGCGGAGCGTGCCGGGTACTACACACCAGTTGGCCGGTTCTATCAGTGGCTGGGGCAGCTTACCGGGGACCAAGAAAAGTGACCCGCCATGGGCGGCAAGGCGCTAAATTTAGATGGCGCCATGCCTTAAGGTAATCTCAGCGCTTGGGCACCGCCGTTATATCCAGGCGCAGGGCCTTGACCAAATTCTTGCCCTGCGTTTCGGGGTTGATCAGCACCGAAATATGCGATCCCCGGGCGTTGGGGGGCACATCGATCTCGATGGCATATTCCTTGTGGCCCGGCTTGGGCTTGATGGTCCAACTGTCCTTTTTCATGCCGGTCCCGGCCGAGATGGTGACCATGATCTCGGCCTTATCCTCGACCGAATAGCCCATGCCCTTGATGCTAACCTTGCCCGCCGTCAGCACCCCTTCCAGGATGCGGGTGACGGTTCTGGGGGTTTCGCGATCCTCGAAGCCGGTCAGTGCGATGCCCTCGATCTGGTAATCGAGTTGCATGCCGAAATAGGGCTGATCGGGAAAAACATCGGCCAGGGCCTGAGCGGCGCTGAATGCCGTCAGGAAAAACGATGCCAGAAGAGCGCAAAACAGCCTTGTCATCCCTGCCTCCAAAAACAAGGTCGGACCCACCCACCCTGCATCATGGCCAAGAGGAGTTAGTGAAGGGTTAACGGCTCTTCGACGTTTGATGTGGAATTCTACCTGCTTCCCGATCCGTCATGGCCGGACTTGATCCGGCCATCCACGATTTTCCATCTGGCATATCAAGCCTCATGACGTGGATGCCCGGCACAAGGCCGGGCATGACGATTTGCTTAGAAACTCGAAAGAGTGCAATTCCACGTGAAACGTCGAGGAGTCGGGCTAACCCAGTCGGACCAGCAGGTCCCGCTTGCGACTCTCCATGGCCTGGGCCGCCGCTTGCCTGACCGGCCCGAAGCCGCGCACGGATAAAGGCAGCGCCGCCAGTTCGGTGCAGGTCTCTATCCGCTCGGGGGTCAGCCGCTCCAACAGGTTTTCCAGCAGACTCTCATACTCGGCCAGCAGACGAAGGCTTAAGCGCCGCTCAGAGGTAAAACGGAAGGGATCGAGCCAGCTGTTGCGAAGGCCCTTGAGGCCCGCCAGCAGCTTGAATCCGGTCATCATCCAGCCGCCGTAAACCGACTTTATGGGCCGCCCCGAGGATGGATCGATTCCGGCCAGCAAGGGCGGAGCCAAATGGAATTGCAGTTTGAAGGGTCCTTCGAACTGATCCGCGATCTGGGCTTGGAATTCCTTGTCGGTCATCAGGCGCGCCACCTCGTACTCGTCCTTGATAGCCATCAGCTTGAACAATCCCTCGGCCACGGCCTGCGTAAAACCCTCGCTGCCGGGCACGGCCCTGGCCTCGGCCTTAAGCACTTTCTCGACAATTTCGCCGTAGCGTTCGCTGTAAGCTTCGTCCTGATAGCCGATCAGCCATTCCTTGCGGCGTTCTATGCGCTGATCCAACGATTCCGACAGGCGGTGATCGGCGGGAATGCTTTGGCTGGGCACGGCGAGGCGCAAAACGCCCGCCTGATCATGGGCGGCGCGCCGCCCCCACAGAAAGGCCTGGCGATTGAAGCTGACAGCGGCCCCGTTCAACTCGATGGCCTGGTCGATCGATGACCAGGTCAGGGGGATCAGCCCCTTTTGCCAGGCAAATCCCACCATGAACAGATTGGTCGCCAGGGAATCGCCCAACAGATGGGTAGCCAGGGTCGTGGCATCGACGAAATCGGCGGCGTCACGCCCCACGGCATCGATAATGGCCATCTTCAGGCCCTCGGAGGGAAAGGCCAGATCGGGCTGGTGGGTGAATTCCGCCGTCATGGCGACATGATCATTGACCACCGAGCGCGTATGGCCCTGGCGCAGTTTGGAGACGGCATCAAGGCCCGCCGCCACCACCAGATCGCAACCCAGCAGCAGATGCGCCCCACCGGCTGCGATGCGCACGGCGTGAATGCTGTCGGGTTCCTTGGCAAGACGGATATGAGTCAGCACGGCGCCGTTCTTCTGGGCCATGCCCAGCATGTCGAGAACGGAAACGCCGAGGCCCTCCAGATGCGCCGCCATGCCCAGAAGGGCGCCCACCGTCACCACGCCGGTGCCCCCAATGCCCGTGACCACGATACCATAGGGCTCGGCCCCCAATTCGGGAAGTTTGGGCTCGGGCAGATCGGCGAAAGGCACAGTTTCATCCACCGGGGCCCGCTTCTTCAAGCTGGCCCCGATCACCGAAACGAAGCTGGGGCAAAAGCCCTTGAGGCAGGAATAATCCTTGTTGCAAGCCGACTGGTCGATGGCCCGCTTGCGCCCATATTCGGTCTCGACGGCCAGCACCGAGACGCAGTTCGACTGCACCCCGCAATCGCCGCAGCCCTCGCAGACCCGTTCGTTGATGATCAGGCGTTGGGCGGGATCGACCAGCTTGCCCCTTTTGCGCCGCCTGCGCTTCTCGGCAGCACAGGTCTGGTCGTAGATGAGAACGCTGACACCCTGCCAATCGCGCAGCTCACGTTGCACCAGATCCAGATCGTCGCGATGGTGAAAGCTGGTGCCGGGCGGAAAGCTCGAACCCAGGGGATATTTTCCTGGCTCGTCGCTGACCACAGCGATGCGCCCGACGCCCTCGGCCTCGACCTGGCGGGCCAGTTGCGGCACCGAAAGCGGGCCGTCCACCGGCTGGCCGCCGGTCATCGCCACTGCATCGTTGAACAGAATCTTGTAGGTGATGTTGACGCGGGCGGCCACGGCGGCGCGCAGGGCCAGCAGGCCCGAATGGTAATAGGTGCCGTCGCCCAGATTCTGAAAGACATGCGGGGTTTGGGTAAAGGGCGCCTGACCAATCCAGGTGGCCCCCTCGCCGCCCATCTGGGTGAAGGTTTCGGTCTTGCGGTCCATCCAGATCGCCATGTAATGGCAGCCGATGCCAGCCAATGCGCGCGAGCCTTCGGGCGCCAGGGTCGATGTGTTGTGAGGACAGCCCGAGCAGAAATAGGGCAGGCGCGCCGTCTGGTGCGTGGGATGGCTAAGACTCTCCTCCTTGGCCGTCAGCCAGTCCAGACGCTCCTTGATGATGGGGCTGGTATAGAAGCGATCAATGCGCTTGGCGATCACCCTGGCGATCTGGGCCGAAGACAGTTCTCCGGCCGAGGGCAGCAGCCATGCACCGCTTTCATCATGCTTGCCGATCACACGCGGGCGCACATCTTCCCGCCAGTTGTAAAGCTGTTCCTTCACCTGGTTCTCGATCAGCGGGCGCTTTTCCTCGACCACCAAAATCTCGTCCAGACCCTCGGCGAAATGGCGAATGCCCTCCTGCTCCAGCGGCCAGACCATGCCCACCTTGTACAAACGCAAGCCGATCTCGGCGGCATGCGCATCGTCGATGCCCAGATCGTCCAGCGCTTGCCTGACATCGAGATAGGCCTTGCCGGTGGCGACGATCCCCAGCTTGGGCTCGGGGCTGTCGATGACGGTGCGATCGATGCGGTTGATGCGGGCGAAGGCCAGCGCCGCCTCCAGCTTATAGCCCATCAGGCGCGCTTCCTGATCCAGCACCTTGTCGGGCCAGCGGATATGAAGTCCGCCCGGGGGCAAGGGAAAATCGGGGGTCTTGAAGGAAAGCGCCAGCGGATTGGCAGGCACCGAGCCCGAACTGTCCACCGTTTCGGCAATCGTCTTCATCGCCACCCACAAGCCCGCATAGCGGCTCATGGCCCAGCCGAATAGACCGTAATCGATCAGTTCCTGAACGCCCGCCGGATGCAGCACGGGAATCATCGCATCCATGAAGGCATAATCGCTTTGATGCGCCGCCGTCGAGGATTTGGCGGCATGATCGTCGCCCGCCAGCACCAGCACACCGCCATGTTTGCTGGTGCCCGCATTGTTGCCGTGCTTAAAGACATCGCCCGAACGATCGACTCCCGGCCCCTTGCCGTACCACAGGGCGAACACCCCGTCATAGGCCGCCCCTTCGAACAGAGTGACCTGCTGCGTGCCCCAGCAGGCGGTGGCCGCCAGATCCTCGTTGACGCCGGGCTGGAAATGGATGTGCCGTTCCTTCAGGAAGGATTTGGCCGACCAGAGTTCCTTGTCAAAACCGCCCAAGGGCGAGCCGCGATAGCCCGAGATGAAGCCAGCGGTATTCAAGCCCGCCGCCTGATCAAGCACCCGCTGAATCATGGGCAGGCGCACCAGGGCTTGGGTGCCGGTCAGATAGATGCGGCCCTGCTCCTGGACATATTTGTCCTGCAAAGATACGGCTTTGATGGGCATAGGGCCGACTCCCGGACGTCTTAATTCTCGTTCATTCAGTTATGGGGGGGCGCCTCTGGCTTGTCCATGGGCGGCTGGGCCTTTGCTTGAAAAAGACAGGACCCTTCCCCTTTTGCACCTTGCGCGTTCGGCCCTTGCGCCGCTAAAAGAGAGCGCGAAATAAAATTACAAGGATGGGCTCGATGGAAACCAAGGACAGCAACGGAAAAGTCTTGAACGATGGCGATTCCGTGCAACTGATCAAGGACCTCAAGGTGAAGGGCTCGTCCCTGAACTATAAGCGGGGTCTGGTGGTGAAGAACATTCGCCTGACCGACGATGAGGGCGAGATCGAATGCCGCGACGGCAAATCGACCATCGTCCTCAAGACCTGCTTTCTGAAGAAGGTGTAGGGCGGGGCGTCTCGAACCGGCCTTCGGCCAGCGCCTTCAGCCATTCACGCACCCGCTCGTGCGGAACCACGCGCCCCCGCTTGACGGACTCGCGCGCCTCCTCGATGGCAACACGAAGCAACTCCGTCTCCTGCTCATCGTCGGCAGGTAATTATATGGCCACTAAAAATATAACTATCGACACAGGCTGCAACGTCAGCTTATATTTTCATGAATGGCTGTGAAGGCCTTCTTGGATTTCAGAAGGTATTGTGTGGTCGAACAAGGGCGGCATCGTCATAGAGAATCAAAGACCAGGGAAAGCGCTTCCTGGCTCGAGACCTTTTCTAAGCCCGGAATGAGCGTTCTATCGGTTGCAGGAACTCTCGCAGGGATTATCCCCTTGTTTATGGCCAACGTGAATGTAGCTGTCGGATCGATAGCCGTCGTTGGCTGGCTTGCTGTTTGGATCGTCATGATCCGATTCAAAAGTGCAAAAGAACATGCCGAAGCTATAACCGAGAACTTGGAGCAGCAGAACGACGATCTTCGCGTCGATCTTGCTAATGCCCAGCGAAAAGTTGAGGAGTTCGAACGGCGCTTTATGACCGCATTCGAGAGCCAGCAATACCTTATCAAGCTTATTCCGTCTTCAACAGCTAAACCGCGCCGAATGGCGCGAGATCACAGCGAGAGCCATGAGGATGTCGGATATGACACAGAAGATTAATTTCGATGCCTACAGCTACTACCCTTCACTGCGAACTCGTAGCGCGGAGATGAGGGGCTATAAAGAGCTTTTAGATGCCGATAAGAATGCGCTACTGCCAATTCTGGTCCTTTCCCTTGCAGGAAAAGCAAAGACAATTGCCGAAATGGCTGCCAATACTTCAGGCTTAATGGGGGAGCGCCTTTTTATCGCGGACCATACAAAAGACAAAGGACATTACGGGGAAGACAGCAAAGCTCTATTGCATCCTGGCAATGATTTCGAGGCGTGGAGGAGACTAGCAAGAGAAGCAATGCCAAACGCGGTTCCTGTTGCCTTGATTACAGAAGCGGCCAAGCCACGCGATGTTGCCCGTCAATCCGTCAAAATAGAGCAGGCGTGTGGCCGAGTTGCACTGAGAATAAGAGATGTCGCTCGCGATGTCCCGAAGGCTGTCGCAGCAATCAACGCCGTTGATGATGTAAACAATGTCCTGACGATTGTCGATGTCGGCTACATTCGCGGAAATGAAGGGGCTAAATTGCGAGAAACGGTGGAAGCCATCAACGCAATCAGAGATGCAGCAGCAGAAGCTCGGATTGTTACCATGTCAACTAGCTACCCGCGATCTGTTGCAGCATATGGCGACGATGGAGGGTCCCTTGAAATCCTGGAGCGACGCCTTTTTGCAGGTTTGGGTGGGGCAGACGTTGCCATTTATGGAGATCATGCATCCATCCACATTGAACCTTACGAGACGAAGGCTCGCGGTTGGGTGCCGCGCATCGACTATGCCTTGTCGGACGCATGGTTCTACCGGCGCTACCGAAATGACGACGGCGGATACAAGAAGTGCGCTAAAGAGATCATGGGCAGCCCCGACTGGGACCCCGAATTGCTAAAGCAGGGGGTTTGGGGAGCAAAAATGATCGCCGAAGCCGCAAAAGGAAAACTTGAGGGGCTGGGAAGCCCCGCAGTTTGGATTGCCGCCCGTGTAAATCTGCATCTTCACCAACAAGTCGAAGCTAATAATACTATGTTTGCGGGGCTAAGAGGTGACGAAGACGACGAGGTTGATGTGTTCGAGTAATTCCGTTACGCAATGCGTTGTGCCCTTTTCAGGACAACGCGTGGCATGTCTGCGGGCACCTGACCAATAATTGATTTCAGCGTCTCAGGATCAAGCTGAATGGCATAGGGGTTGGTTTCGAGAATTGGCCTTTGCCTTACTCGCTTGGCTTTGTTTTGCGGTTCAGGAATGGATGTCGTAGTCGTTTCGTCGTCCCGGCGACGCAAAAATTCCAAATCAGATGTGCGGGTCGTCTTGCGACGCTGTTCTATAAACGCACGGAAAACGTCTCCATACTTACTCTTCATCACCGCCAGCGCTGCACGTTTTAGTGCTGCACGTGGCAGATCGGATGCTAGTTCTTCAAGCTTATTTCGCATGGCACCGGAAGGTATCGGCCTATTGTATTCTCTTAATAGGGCCTCCATGTCCTTCCTTCTGAGCAAAGCAAGTATGTTGCTAGGTTCGGTCACTTCCATGATCTTGCCGCGCCGCGCTTGACGGAAGAAGATATGCCCGTCACCGCTTTGAACGACCAGTACGCTTACTTCATCGCGAGTTCGCTCAAGGATGCTTTCCACGAACCGCTCTGCGCAAACGACTGTAACCTTGTCAAATAACCGTTGGTAGTTTTCGACCTGTCCCTCTAGGCGGTCTAGGCTGTCTGCTTCGCTCTTGATTTCAAAGGCCTGAAGCTTACCGTTGGCAACCACCAAATCAACCCTGCGCGACCAGTCCGCGATGGGCACTTCATCTATCAGGATGGCATCGCCTGAAATTTCACCAGAATCAATCAGGCGGTCGATAAGAGCCGCCTTGATATCCGCTTCCAAGATTCTTTCGGCCGTCAGGACAGCCAACTGTGTCTCCCCACACTAAAATGACGGCTCTCGATGAGCGCCGCGGGACCATTGTAAATGAAAGATCGAGAGGTCGGAATCCCCTTTCGACTGAATTTCACTGAGCTATTGCCTCGAAATTCAAGTAGCTTCATTGGGATCCCTGACAGAGAATCACCCCGTCCGCTTGCTTGGCGCAGAGACGGGAACGGGGCTTCCAGAAAAAAACTATCAGGTATCGTAGCCCGTCGCAATGCCCTGTACCAGCATGGCTTTGCGCACATTCAGTTCAACACCATGCCACTTATCAAATCTATAGTCGTGGCACTTGTTTGAACAGGCAGATCAGCAGCCCACCGCTACCTATCAGCGCCCAGCAAGCCCACCGCCGCCCCCCTTGTTCTCTCTCCAGATTTATGCTATCAAATTGGGGATCAATTTTATCTCCAAGAGACGGCATGGACACTTTCAGCATCAGAGACCTGCGCGAACGCTCCGGCGAGTTGGTGCGCAATGCCGAGGCGGGCCATCTGTCCTTAGTGGCCAAGCACGGCCACCCGCTGTTCCTTGCCGTCCCCCTGGACGAGCATCTTCTTGAAGGCGGGCTCGCCGTCGCCCTGGCCTGCCACCTGTTTGCGGAAAAGGTTCTCAGTCTGGGCAAGGCCGCCAAGCTGTCCGGGCTTTCCGTCGAGACCTTCATCGAACGCCTGGGCACTCTGGGCATTCCCGCTGTCGATTATGCCGCTGAGGAAATCGACGACGAGATAGACCTCCTATCCAATTGAGGCTTATCGTCACCGATGCAGGCCCTCTGATCGCCTTTGCGCGCAGCGGCCTGCTGGAGCTGCTGCAACAGATGGCAGGCGACCTTTTGGTTCCCGCCACCGTCTATTCGGAATGCACCCGGGAAGCCTTGAAACCGGGGGCCAAGGCCGTGATCGAAGCAAGGCGAGCCAAGCGTCTCAAGGTCCGCAATGATGCCGAGACAACCGCGAAATTTGCCGGGAAATTTGCAAATCTGCCTAGCCTGGGTGCGGGTGAAATTGCCGCCCTTGCTATGGCGCTCGATCTGGAATGCCCGGTCCTGATGGACGAAAGGTTGGGTCGAAACGTCGCACGGCTGCACAAGATTCAGGTCATCGGAAGTGCTGGCGTCCTGCTGGCGGCAAAGGAACGGCGCCTGATTGCCGAAATAGCTCCGATCCTGGCAGCATGGCGGAACTGGAGATATTTTCTTTCACCCAGCCTGCTTGCCGCCATCTTGCAACGAGCCGGGGAACTGCCGGGAGACAGTTCTTCCTAACGGAGGCCCCCCCCATCCATCACGGTTTCCTCAACTTCCCCCCTTTTCTACCCGCCCTGGCTCGTTTATAGAAGGCGGGCTCTTTAGAGGGGTTACATGACCGTTTTCATCACAGGTGCTGCCGGGTTCATCGGCTCGACACTGGCTCGCGCCCTTCTGGAGCGCGGCGATCGCGTTGTCGGCGTTGATAATCTCGATCCCTATTACGATCCGGCGCTGAAGCAGGCCCGGCTGGACACGCTGATCGGCCACAAGGGTTTCAGCTTCGCCCAGATCGACATCGCCGACCGCAGCGCCATGGAAGCCCTGTTCAAGCAGCATCCCGACATCGACCGCGTGGTCAATCTGGCGGCGCAGGCCGGGGTGCGCTATTCGCTGGTCAATCCTTATGCCTACACACATTCCAACGTCGAGGGTTTCCTGGTGGTGCTGGAATGCTGCCGCGCCCTGCCCAAGCTCAAACATCTGGTCTATGCCAGTTCCTCCTCGGTCTATGGCGGCAACAAGAAGATGCCCTTCTCGGTCGATGATCGGGTGGACAATCCCATTTCGCTCTACGCCGCCACCAAGAAGGCCAACGAATTGATGGCGCACACCTACAGCCATCTCTACCGCCTGCCCACCACGGGGCTGCGCTATTTCACGGTCTACGGCCCCTGGGGGCGTCCCGACATGTCGGCCTGCATCTTCGCCAAGGCGATCCTGGAAGACAGGCCGATTCCTGTCTTCAACAATGGCGACATGCGAAGGGATTTCACCTATATCGACGATATCGTGGCGGGTACCATCGCCGTTCTCGACCGCCCGCCCACCATCGGCCCCGAGGGCGCGGCGCCCTACAAGGTCTATAATATCGGCAACCATTCGTCCGAACCCCTGATGCGCTTCATCCAACTGATCGAGCAGGCGCTGGGCAAAACGGCGGCCATCGATTTTTTGCCCATGCAGCCGGGCGACGTGCGCGAAACCTATGCCGATATCGAAGCCTTGCAGAAGGATACCGGCTATCAGCCCTCGACCACCATTGACCAGGGCATTCCCAAATTCATTTCCTGGTTCCGCGACTATCACAAGATATAGGGTAGGCTAACCCCAGTCCTTTAGGTAGTTTTCCTCCTGGACAAACGGGTTGGCTTGTGCTTCAAGCAGGGGCTCCCCATGTGATCAGGGAGATTCCTGGAGGTTTTCCCATGCCCCTAAGCGGTCACGACAGTTTCAAGGCCAAGCGCGTCCTGTCCGTCGATGGACGGGACTATGGCTATTTCAGCCTGAACGAAGCGGGGCTGGGCGATCTTTCCCGCCTGCCTTTCTCGATCAAGGTGCTGTTGGAGAATCTGCTGCGCTTCGAAGATGGGCGCACGGTCACCGCCTTGGATGTGCAAGCCGTCGCCGACTGGCCCAAGACAAGGGGCAAGACCGAGCGCGAGATCGCCTATCGTCCCGCCCGCGTCTTGATGCAAGATTTCACCGGTGTGCCCGCCGTGGTCGATCTGGCCGCCATGCGTGACGCCATGGTCAGGCTGGGTGGCGATCCCTTGCGCATCAATCCTCTGGTGCCGGTCGATCTGGTCATCGACCATTCGGTGACCATCGACCATTACGGTACCAAGGACGCCCTGGCCAAGAACATCGCCCTGGAATTCGAGCGCAACGCCGAACGCTATGCCTTTCTGCGCTGGGGCCAGCAGGCCTTCGACAATTTCCGCGTGGTGCCCCCCGGCACCGGCATCTGCCATCAGGTCAATTGCGAATATTTGGCCCAGGTGGTCTGGCTGGGCGTGGATGCCGACGGCAAGGAACTGGCCTATCCCGACACGCTGGTGGGCACTGATTCGCATACCACCATGGTCAACGGCCTGGCTGTTCTGGGCTGGGGTGTGGGCGGCATCGAGGCCGAGGCGGCCATGCTGGGCCAGCCGGTGTCGATGCTTGTTCCCGAAGTGGTGGGCGTGAAGCTGAAGGGAAAGCTTAAGGAGGGCCGCACCGCTACCGATCTGGTGCTGACCATCACCCAGCAGCTTCGCAAGCAGGGCGTGGTGGGCAAGTTCGTGGAATTCTTCGGCCCCGGCCTGGATGCTCTGGGACTGGCCGACCGCCTGACCATCGCCAACATGGCACCCGAATACGGCGCCACCTGCGGCTTCTTTCCCATCGATGCCGAGACCATCCGCTTTCTCACCCTGACGGCGCGCGATCCTGCCCGCGTGCGTCTGGTCGAGGCCTATGCCAAGGCCCAAGGGCTGTGGCGCGACGCCACCTCGCCCGATCCGGTTTTCACCGATGTGCTGGAGCTTGATCTGGCTTCGGTCGAGCCCTCGCTGGCCGGACCCAAGCGCCCGCAGGACCGGGTGGCACTCTCCAAGGCCAAGCAGGGTTTTGCCGAAGCCCTGCCAACCCTTTCGCCCAGCGCCTCGCTTGCCACGAAAATCACCCTCTCGGACGGACACGGCGCCATCGGACATGGCGATGTGGTGATCGCCGCCATCACCTCTTGCACCAACACCTCGAATCCCAATGTGCTGGTGGCGGCCGGATTGCTGGCCAGGAAGGCCAATGCCCTGGGCCTGAAGCGCAAGCCCTGGGTCAAGACCTCGCTGGCGCCGGGCTCGCATGTGGTGGCAGATTATCTGGCCAAGGCCGGGCTTCAGGAACATCTGGACGCGCTGGGTTTCACCATCGCGGGATTCGGCTGCACCACCTGTATCGGCAATTCGGGGCCGCTGGACGCCCCCGTCGCCCAGGCCATCGACGCCAATAATCTGGTGGTGGCCGCCGTTCTTTCCGGCAACCGCAATTTCGAAGGACGCATCAGCCCGCATGTGAAGGCGAACTATCTGGCCAGCCCGCCCCTGGTGGTGGCCTATGCCATCGCGGGCAGCATGAATATCGACCTGGAAACCGAGCCCCTGGGCACCGACAAAAACGGCCAGCCGGTTTATCTGAAGGATATCTGGCCCACGGGTGATGAAATCCGCGAAACCATCGCGGCCTCGCTATCATCTGACTCGTACCGCCAACGCTATAGCAACGTCTTCAAGGGCACGGCCGACTGGCAAGCCATCAAGGCGGTACCCGGCGCCACCTATGACTGGGACGACGCCTCGACCTATATCCAGAATCCACCCTATTTCGAGGGCATGAAGCAAGAGCCGCCCAAGGGATTCAAGGACATCCAAGGAGCGCGCGCCCTGGCCATTCTGGGCGATTCCATCACCACCGACCATATCAGCCCGGCCGGCAACATCAAGAAGGCGACGCCCGGCGGCCAGTATCTGATCCAGCACGGCGTGGCCCAGGCGGATTTCAATTCTTATGGTGCTAGGCGCGGCAATCATCAGGTGATGATGCGGGGCACGTTTGCCAATGTGCGCTTGAAAAACGAAATGGCGCCGGGAACAGAGGGCGGTGTTACGCGCTTCATGCCCGAAGGGGCCGAGATGTTCATCTTCGACGCCTCAATGAAATATCAGGCCGCAGGTGTGCCCCTGATCGTGATCGCGGGCAAGGAATACGGCACGGGCTCCAGCCGCGACTGGGCGGCCAAGGGCACCCGTCTTCTGGGCGTCAAGGCCGTGCTGGCCGAAAGCTTCGAGCGCATCCACCGCTCGAATCTGGTGGGCATGGGCATCCTGCCCCTTCAATTCAAACCGGGCCAGGACCGCAAGACGTTGAAGCTGGATGGCAGCGAGCGTTTCGACATCGCCGGAATCGAAGGCGGCGTGTCGCCCAAGCAGGAGGTGACGGTTTCAATTCTGCGCGCTAACGGATCGCAAGACAGCATCCGGGCGGTGCTGCGCATCGATACAGGCGACGAGATCGACTATTTCCGACACGGGGGGATATTGCCCTTCGTCCTGCGCGCACTGGCGAAGGCATGACAAGACCTTCCATCAAGTGACGCACCAAGGACCCCCGAAAGCCCGCCCGCTTTCGGGGGTTTTCGTTTGAAATACCAACTGACACACTCCTGCAATCTCGTATAAGGTAAACGTGTAGTGAGATATTGAGGGAAGACAATGGACCAAACATCAATAATCAACCAGAACCTCGACTACGACAGACCGATAAAATTGGCCGATGGGGTGTTCTGGGTTGGATTCAACGACGCCAAAAGCGGACTTCAGTGCAACCCCTATCTTATTGTCGACGGCTCCGAAGCCATTTTGATAGACGGTGGTTCGCGCCCCGATTTCAGCACCATCATGCGCAAGGTGCTGCAGGCAGGGGTGGCGCCTGGGCAGATAACCCACCTTGTCTATCAGCATTATGACCCTGACTTGTGCGGCTCAATTCCAAATCTGGAACAGATCATCGATCGACCCGATCTAAAATTAATCTCCAAGAAAGAAAACAACCCCTTTATTCGTCATTACTCGGTTCGCTCGAAAATCCTGTGCATCGACGATCTTCAGCATGAGTTGGTCATGCAGTCGGGACGGACGCTCCGCTTTTTCCCAACCCCCTACGCCCACTCCGCCGGTAGCTTCATCACACATGACGTGACAAGTGGCATTCTTTTTACCAGCGACCTGTTTGGCAGCGTCGGCACCGCCAGCAAGTGGAATCTGTTTGCTGAGATCGACAACAGGTGCGGCACCTGCACAGCGTCTTGGCCGAATCCTTTCGAGGATTGTGCCGAAACGGGAAAGCCCTGCACTTGGTCTGGCCTGCAAATGTTTCATAGCCAGATCATGCCAAGCAATGCTTCGCTTCAATATGCGATGGCCGTAATAAAGCCGATAGGCGCGTCCATGTTTGCGCCTCAGCACGGCTCGATCCTTTATCGACAAGAGGACATGCAAGGTGCCCTGGAGCGAATCCTGAAGATGAAGAATATCGGCATTGACGGAATCCTGGCACGAGTGGAACCTTTAACTGGGAAATAAGCCATGCCCAAGCTTTCAGGACAGGACTTTGGTTTGGAGGAGCAGCTTTCGGCAACGCATGGCAGGCTTGTCTCTTTGGTGTTGGAGCAACAAGCCAAGATCGCCGACCAAACGATCAACGAGCAGCTTCTTCAGGAGTTGGTGCAACAGTTCGTGCTGTCGGAACGAGAACTGGAGAAAACAAACCAACAGGTTGTCGCCATGTCGCGCACCGACGGGCTGACCGGTATCGCAAATCGTCGCTGGTTCGATGAGTGCTTGGAAATCGAGTGGGCCCGGGCGGCCCGGGCAAAATCATCGGTCGGTCTGATCCTTCTCGATATAGACTGTTTCAAACTATATAACGACAATTACGGCCATGCCGCTGGCGATGGGTGTTTGAAATCCGTAGCCCAAGCCATTTCAGGCGTTGTCCACCGTCCACCTGATCTGACGGCCCGCTACGGCGGAGAGGAAATCGTCTGCATTCTTCCAGATACCTGCATTGAAGGTATCGAGCAAATTGGGAATAACATATTAGAGGCTGTGCGCAGCCTTGCCATCCCTCATAACTTTTCCTTGGCGGCAAAGATTGTTACGGTCAGCATGGGCGCTGCCTTGATGTTCCCCTCAGAACACCTGTTGCCGAAGGGACTGATCGAGGCTGCCGACGCCATGCTCTATCAATCGAAGAAGAACGGGCGGAATCGCCTGACGGTCAGGAAGGAATAGAAGCGCTTTCCTATTATATCGCCGCGCCGACAGAACGCAGCAGAGCGGGGCCGGGCGGGTTCTTCAGCATCTCCATGATGCGCTCGGGCTGGGCGGGTGGGCTTAACAGATAGCCCTGAATCTCGTCGCATCCCAGATCGTTGAGAACGGACAGTTGCTCGGATGTCTCGACGCCCTCGGCCACAATGCGTCGCTTAAGCGAATGGCCCATAGTGATGATGGTGCGCACGATTTCCGCATCGTCGCTTTCAGCCGTCATGTCCTTGATGAAGGAACGGTCGATCTTGATGGTATCAAGCGGGAAGCGCTTCAAATAGCTCAAGCTGGAATAACCGGTGCCGAAATCGTCCATGGACAGGGGAATCCCCATCGCGGACAGATCCTTCAAAAGCTGGGCGGCCAGATCGGCATCGCCCATGATCAGGCTTTCGGTGATTTCGATCTCGATGCCGCCGGGATTGGCCCCGGTCCTTTTCAAGATGGCGTCCACCGTCTCGGCCAGGCCGGGACGAATCTGACGGGCCGACAGATTGACCGCCACGCGCACCTCGGGATGTCCAGCTTCTGCCCAGGCCTTCTGCTGGCGGCAGGCGGTTTCCAGCACCCATTCGCCCACTTCGACGATCAGGCCGGTCTCTTCCAGCACGGGAATGAAGCGCACCGGCGAGACGAAGCCCAGCCAGGGATTGCGCCAGCGCAGCAGCGCCTCGACGCCGTGAATCTGCCCCGTCGCCATATCCAGCTTGGGCTGATAGAGCAGATGGAATTCCTCGCGCTCGAGCGCCTTGACCAGATTGGTCTTGATGGCCAATCGCTCGTTGAAGGCATCGGTGATGTCGGGCGTGAAGAAGGCATAATTGGTCTTTGACTGTTCCTTGGCCCGGGTCTTGGCCGCCGTGGCACTTTTAAGCAGGGCCTGCGGGCTGTCGGACATGTCGGGAAACAGGCTGATGCCGATATTGGCCGTGACGAAGGCCTCGTAGCCTTCCAGATCGAAGGGCTGGCGCATCGATTCGATGATGGCCTGAGCCATCTCCACCGCTTCCTGCTCGGAGGCGATGTTGTGCATCAGAATGGCGAATTCGTCGCCGCCCAGGCGGGCCAGCAAATCGGAATCCCGGCTCACATGCACCAGCCTGCGGCTGGCTTCGCGCAGCAGGAAATCGCCGATGTCATGGCCCAGCGTGTCGTTGACCAGCTTAAAGCCTTCGAGGTCCAGGAACAAAAGTGCGCCCCGACTGCCTTGGGCATGGGCCGTTTCCACCGCCGCAGTCAACTGCTCAAGGAAGAGCATGCGGTTGGGCAGTTCGGTCAGCATGTCGTGCGTGGCCTGATAGAGGATGCGCTCCTCGTCCTGGCGCCGCTGCGTTACGTCGCTGAAGACCATCACATATTGCTGCACGATTCCCTGCTCGTCGCGCACAGACGAGATCGACAGATGCTGGGCGTAACGCTCTCCGGTTTTCTTCTTGTCCCAGATTTCCCCGGCCCAGAGACCGCTGCGCATCAAGGCTTCCCACAAGGAGAGAAAGAAGCGCTCGTCTTGATAGGGCGAATTGAGGAAGGGCGGCTTGTGACCCACCACCTCATCGGCGCTATAGCCGGTGATCGCGGTGACGGCGGAATTGACCACGCTGACTTTGAAATCATCGTCGGTCACCATCACGCCCTCGGCGGCGGTCTCGAAGACGGTGGCCGAAAGGCGCAGGCGCTCCTCGGTCTTCACGCGCTCCGAAATGTCGCGGATGACGCCGATGAACAGGCGCTCCTTGCCCTGCTTCAACTCGCTGACATGAATTTCCATGGGAAAGACCGAGCCATCGCGCCTGCGCCCCGACAGCTCGCGTGAGGTGTTCATGATCCAGGTGCGCCCGCCCTGGGCATAGCGCTGCATGTATATGTTGTGCTCGGTGGCATAGGGCTCGGGCATCAGGCGCGAGACGGGCTGGCCAACGATTTCCTCGGTCATGTAACCGAAAATGCGGCTGGCCGCCGCGTTGAAGGATTGAATGCGCCCATCCATCGAGATGGTGACGATGCCCTCGATCACGGCGTCCAGGATGCCCGCCAGCTTGGCTTCGCGCTCGCGCAGCGCCTCGGCCGAGCGCTTGCTTTGCGTGATGTCGCGGGCCTCCATCATGAAGCCCCCCTCCCCCTCGCCCAAGGGGCGCACGGTCAGATCGACATCCAGTTCGGCCCCATGGGCCCCGACCAGCTTGATGGTGACCGAGCCCTCTTCCCTGGCCAACAGGGCCAGCCCCTCGGGACTGAGCAGCTCGGCATAGTCGCGATGCGCCAAATCCTGAACCGGGCGTCCGACCAGAAGGGCAGGCCCTTCGAAGCCCAGCATCCTGGCCCCCGACCCATTGGCATAGACCAGACGGCCATCCTGAATGATGGCAATCAGATCGCTGACCAATTCCAGCAGCCGAAGCCCCCAAGTGCCTGCGGCGTGTGATTCTTTTTGTTGTGCCGTCATTCCAAAGGCCGAAGATGCAAGCGCGGGCAGGACAGCCCACCCCCAAACGATACAAAGATGGTTAAGCCTACCTGAAAGGCAGGGGCTTGTGGATAGATTTTTTCCTGCACCCCCCTGTCCGGCAGGAAGGAACTACCTGAAATTCTAGGGAAAATGGTGGGCGCTACAAGGATCGAACTTGTGACCCCTTCCATGTCAAGGAAGTGCTCTACCGCTGAGCTAAGCGCCCTGTCGCCACGAAAAGCCAACGGCTTGGCCGTGCGAAGGGGCCTTTTAACCGCCCCAGCACGGCTTGGCAAGGGGTTTTGATCCGGGTTGGGCGAAACGCGCGTTTTTGGCGAAGACCCATTCGGATGAACCAGAAGGGCTGCCAGACGGGGCGGCTGAGATCGCCTGCCTCTGGCATAGATGCCTTGACCGGTTTAGTCTTCCGATTCACGTTTGGTTTGGACAAAACTGATGAGCCAGAGTCCTATCCATCTTGTTTGCCTTGCTCCCACCGCTGAGGTTCAAAACACAGTGGCTTGTCGCCTGGCCGATGATCTGGCTGCGATCCTGAATTCTGATCAGGGATTACCTGGAAGCATCAGGCAGACCTCAAGCCGCTCCCTGGAGACAAAAGAGACTGTTCTTTCCTATACGAAAGAATGGTGCCTGAAGAGGAACGCCAGGTTCTACGCGATTGCGCTTGGCGAGGGGCGAGCTATAGGCGCGATCAGCCTGAGCCACATTAACTTTTCTCAAGCGTCGGCTTTTTGTGGGTACTGGATAGGAAGCACGTTCCAAGGAAAAGGCTACGGTTTTGGGGCATTGACACAATTGATGGAGCGCGCAAAGGGAATGGGGCTTATACGAGTCTCGGCGCAAATCATTGATGACAATATCGCCTCGAAACGTCTCTGGAAGAAATTGGGGGCCTCGTTCGAGCAGGCAAGCGGGAAGATTGTCGCTACCGCATCCCTTGCGTAGAAGCCGCCTCAAGGTGCCGCAATCCTTGTTGCGACGTGGCGCATGGCGGCCAAAATCTCTTCGCTTTCCTGGCGGGGAATAATCGGCGCCCAGGGGCGACCAAGCGCTGTAATCCTTGCCGCTGAAACGCCGCTCTCGATCAGATAGGCACGAACCTCGGCGGCCCGCTTTTGCCCCAGCTTCTCTTTCTCGATGCTGTCCGGTGCCTCCAAATTGTCGGCAAAACCGATAGTTTCGACAGGATGAGTTGGATGTCGGCGCAGGATTTCCGCCTGCCGGTCCAGAACCGCCCGCGCCTCTTCGGACAGGGCGGAGGAGGAGGTCTTAAAATAGACTTTCTCATCCGAAGCGGGGACGAGGTCTGGCAGAGCGGGGCTTATGGCGCAGGGAAGCGAAAAATCGATGCCGTTTTTCGGGGGTGGAGCCGGACACTCCTTGACCTCCGCCGCCGCTGCCTCGCCGCCAAACGCCATGGCAACTAAGGAAAGCATAACCTGTTTGTTCATGGCCCTCTCCCGCCGACAGCGTTGGATATTGCTTCCTGTTCGGTTAGTGGCGCCCGGCTGCAGCCCACCAGATCTGTGGCGGGAAGGACACCATGGGTTCGCAACAGTGGCAAAGCGTTCGGAAAGGCCTCGGTATAGATCGTCGTCCTGGAAAATCGGGAAACGATTCGCCTGACCAGCGCACGCCCCACCCCACGGCGCTGCCAGTCGGGATGTACGCAGATTTCCGTGAGGTAGCATTTGCTGAAGCAATCGCTGAAAACCCGAGCAAAGCCGATAAGCTGCCCCTCTGCATTTTCAGCGAAAGCACCGAAGGCGCCTTCTCCAAAAAGCCTTTCATAAAGCTTTTCCCGCGACATGCCTTTTTCTGTGATGCCGAAGCCGACGGAATCCACGACCTGGTCAAACTGGGCGGCTGAATATTTGAAGGCATCATCGGTAATGACCGCTTGCGAGGACTCTTGCGGCAGAATCGTCCCTTCGCAGGGCAATCGGCGGCAAACATTCAATTTCACTCTCGGACGAATACCCCCTTTCTTGAAGAAATCGACATGCTCCGCAGGCGCATCGCAGTAAAGCGCTGTCTTGCCAAACCGCTCGTCGATCCTTTCGAGAAACCCTCTGCCGATGGCGCGGCCCCGCCAACTCGGATGCACACAGATTTCCGCAAGCCACGAGACCAGCAGCTCGTCGCTGAGAACACGCGCCGCACCGACCAGTCGGTCGCCCAAGAAAGCGAACAATCCGAAGGCCCCGGGATTGAACAGTTTTGCCACATCGTCCAAGCCGAGCCGCTCAGCGAAGCCAAATCCCGCCTCGCTATACAACATCTTCAGATCAAAGGGTGCTGCCTGCTCATGATCCCAAGACCAACGAATGGTCGCCTCTTTCATCCTTTCCCCCAGCCCCGACATACCACACACTTGCTATCGCTGCATGAAAACGGCGCAGGCAGTGCCTCAGCTTGAAGCGAGCGATACGACGACTTGTTTGGGTTCAAATCGAACAGCTGCCCCGCAGCCTTCCCATATTTCCTGTGCCATGTCTTCAATCTCCGGGATCGCCCCGCTAACCTGCCTTATGCCGAGCATACGGGCCAACTTCAGAAGCAGGGCGAAAGCCGCGCCCGGAATCCCCAGACCTTCATGGCGGCTTGACAAAAACATGCCCGTCCTGGCCGTGCCTTGCTCCCTGTCGATATGGCTGAGCGAGATCAGACCGATGGCAGAATCGGAGTCATCGACGATGGCAAAAGACTGCGCCGACTTTTCCCGGCACCATGATTGTGTGTATGAAAGAAAATCGGCCGCGGACAAGGGCGGCGCTGTCCCCGACCCTTTGACAGAAGGGGGAAGACCCTCATCCCAATTGAGAATCGCTGCAAGCTGATCGCTATATCGATGGGCCGTTTCCTGGCTTCCCTCATGTTCAGGAGCAAGTCGAAACAGGCTTATGTCCCACATCGTATCGCGCATCATCATTGCTTTGCCCCCCATAAGTTGCTCACAGCATGCAATAGATCGGCGATGCTGGAAATATATTCATGGTTGTATTTTTCATCCAGAATTCGAGACTAATCTTCGGCAAATGCGCTCGGGTATGCTGCCTGATTTTTTGTAAAGTGATAAAACAGGAGCGCAGGTCATGCATTGTTTGGAGGATTCGCATGTAGCGCAAAACGGTGTGGCAGGTCTTGTCCCCGAGTGACATGATATGCGTTTGAGATTCCCCACATCCTCCGAGAGCAGATTGATAGAAACGTGGGGCAACAACTTGCATGGCCCGATTTTTCCATTAACATGAACATGCAAAGCTCTTTTTCCTCCCGAACATCCTTTTTCTCCGCCAAAAACGATCGGCTTCCTTTTTTCACCTGAGGAATGGATAGTAGGACGATGGTTGCCTCCCAATGTTGGCGAGAAATGCGAATATACGTGATATTCAACACCCATTTGCAGCATCATGGCTTCCATGGCGGTAGCTTCATGCTCGTTCAATTTTCCCACAATGATGGCCACGCGCAGGCGGATGCCGAGAGCTTGCGCCCCTTCCAAACCGTCAAGAACATCTTTGAATGCAGATCGTGGTGCACCGGTCATTGCCGCAAACGAAGAGGCCGAAGCCCCATAAAGGCTTATCCTAATTAGGTGGGGCGGCATATCTCTGAACAGGCCCAACCAGTGAGATAATCTTTGCCCGTTTGTCATAACGGAGATCAGCATCCCTTTTTTCCATGCGGCGCGATAAGTGGACTCAAAATGTGGGTCTGCAAGTGCCTCTCCACCAGTAAGTTGAAGCGCGACACAGCCCAAACCTTCAAGCTTGTCCAGAACACGCAAGCGCTTCTCCATGTCCAGTCCGGAACACCGTTTTTTGTCAAGGTAACAGTGGACGCATCTAAAATTACATCTTTCTGTGATCTCCCAGGTGACTCGATAATAATCCTGCCCCGTCGTCACTCGGAAAGTGCTGCATCGACTCCTTATGCTATCGGATGCCAAATCCAACCCAATATCCGCTAGTTCTGCGGCAAGCCATTCTATCAAGCCGGAATGCTCCAGTTCCGATATGTCAACCTGCAAAAAGCGTTCAGGTAAATAGAACTGCAGGCAATCGAGAGATCTTCGGTCAATTAGGTCAAGCTTATTCCCATTTATAACGACAACCAAATCGCTCGAGTTCTGAGGGGGCACTGTCATTTCATACTTCCTTGCGCCATTTCCAAATGAGAAGTGGGCGGCACAATTCTGTGCCGCCCACGAAACTGCCTACATAAGATAAGGATTGGCATCCCACTCCCTGCACGAACAGGGGTCAGGAAGCACTTGATCAAAGCGGAAACTCCTCGGTGGCTGGGAAGATGCTCGTTCCAGCCTCCTATTCATCACCGCTTCGGTCGGCCCGCCCGGGCGCATCACGCCGTCCACCTTCAGGCGATTGTCGCGCTGAAAACGGCGGATGCCCTCGAACAAAGGCCCATCGACCCAAGCGCCGATAGCGCCTCCCCCCGGCGGCTGATAATAGCCAAGCTGCAAAAGGGCGCGTTTGGCATTGACGATGTCGCCGTAGTCGGCATTGGCCGCCTCGTCCATGGGACGTTTCAGTTTAAGCCAAGACATAATCGAACTCCTTTCGATTGACAATTGAAAAGTCGTTTTCTGCGTGTGATTGCTTCTGTTGCGTGTGTCTGTTTGCACACCTCCTTTCCTCTGCTTTGGCGAAAAACCATCCATAGGATTACAGCGCGCTCACAGCCGCGCCCGGTCGGCCAGATGCGCCTGAGCGCCGTCCAGCTTGGCTTCGATGCGCACCAGATGCTCGGTCAGGCGCCGCTCGATATCCTTGATATAACCAATCGAAGCGTAGGATTTGGCGACCTCAAGCTTGTAAGCGCTCAAGGCCTCGCGCAGATCGATCAATGACGACTGCACATGGGCGCGCTCGCCGTCCATCGCCTCGTCGAGATCGCGCCTGGTCTTCCAGACCAGCCAGAACAGGCCGGCCAGAACCGGCAGTTCGACCGCGCTGATCCACCAGATCAGATCAATGCTCCAATGTTGACTCATGCTTTCCTCCTAGAGTTCGAAATCGTTTCCGGCCTTGATGGGAGCACCCGGGCGCCAATCTTGTTTCTGATGCTGAAGTGGTGCCGTGGCGGCCTGATTAAGGCGCACCGGCTCGGCCAGCAGGCATCCCGCCACCGCATCCAACCCGTCGTCCTTGCATTTTCCGCCCGCCCGCCATTCACGCATCTCGGTGATGAAGGGTGTTGCCCAGACCGAGCGATGGGCATTGAGCGCACCGGCTGCCAGCACGGCGTCGAAGGCATCGACGATGCGCCGATCCTTGTTGGTGCGGCTGTGCGTCTCCACCACCGCCAATTTAAGCCCAAGACGCTTGGTCTCGCGGCGCAGAAGGCCGGGCAGGAACTTGCCGATGCCGTTGCCTTCCAGGCGGATGGCGGGCAGATAGAGGTCTTTGGCGAACAGCGCCGCCTGACGGCAAAGCTGGGTCGCCTCGTCGGCCTCGCTCACCTGGGCCGGATCATGTTTGAGATAGGCGATGCGATGCAGCCAGTAGCCGCCTTCCTCGTCGGTAAAGATGCAGGCGATCACCGAGGCATCGCCCTTCTCGGGATTGCCGAACGATGGGTCCCACCAGCAGGAAGCCGAGACCAGACGCTTGCCTTTCAGCAGCAGGCGCGCCGTTCCGTTGCCCTCGCTGTAATCGAGTTCGGCTTCGTAGAGGCGCAGCCGGTCGGGGTCCAGCCTGCCCTCGGCGATATTGACAGGGCGCAGCATCATCTGACTGTCGAACTTGTTGGGGCCGGTGCGGCGCTTAAGCTTGGCGATGCGCTCCAAAGGAAAGCGCTCGGGCCAGCGCGAGCGGCCCTTGGCATCCAGCACCGCCAGTTCGAGGCGGGAAAATCCATTCAGGAACGGCTCGGTCTCGCCCGCCTCGATGCGCGGCACTGCTGCATAGATGGTGTAATAGCTGTGCGGTGTGCCGACATACAGATGCAGCCCCCCCGGCACCAGCACAAAATCAAGCTCGAACAGGCGCAAGCGCAGATCGGCCCGCTTGGGCACGCTGTCCGAGGTGTTGGGCACCTCGACATCGTCGCAGATCACGACATCGGCCCGCGATCCCGTGACATTGGCTCCGATGCCCTTGGCCAACATCGAGGGATCGCGCAGCTCCGAGGGCCTGACCACGGTGAACTGATCGGCCGCCCACTGATCGCGGTTTTTGGGCTTCAATCCCTTGGTCAGCGGATGACGCTCGACGATGCGCTTGACGTTGCGCACCATCTTGCGGGCCAGGGCCAGATCGGCCGCCAGCACCAGAATCCGCGTATTGGGACGCTTAGCCAGCATCCAAGCACAGAACAAGCCAACCAGGGTCGATTTGCCCGATCCGCGAAATGCCATCAGCAGCAATTCGCGTTCATGCCCATTCAGGCGCGCCTCCAGCCAGCGGGCGATGCGTTTGTGAAGCATGGGGGTTCCCTGGGCCTGATGCTCGTTCCAGATCCAGACAAATTCGGTGAAGCTGGCCTTGGTCATGGCGCGTCATCCTCGTCATCGTCTGTCTCTTCGCGCTCCAGGGCCTCGCGGGCACGGATCAGAAAATCCGCCTCGCCCGGCGCTTTTTCCTTTTCCTTCTCTTCATCCAAACCGGCTTCATCGGCGGCCCAGCGCAGAAGCTTGACCAGAAGATCGATATGGGCCAGCGCCGATTTGCAGGCCGCGTGATGGGCTGCGAATTCCTTGGCCGTTTCGCTGGGCACCTGGCCCGCGAAATCGCCATAGCGTTCGGCAGCATGCAAAATCCGTTCGGGCAGCAGCAGCCTCAGTTGACGTTTCAGAGCTTCAAGGTCATCGGTGGTCATTTAAGGAATCCTTTGCAAAGACGAAAACGAAACCGCCCGCACCAGGGCTGGAGCGGGCGGTTTCTTGCGATGCAGGGTCAGCGACAGAAAGCCTTGACCTTGCGGTTATGGGCGACGATCTGCTCGGCCAGGGCTCTGCTGAGACTGTCGGCGGGATTCACATGAATCCTTTCGACCCACGCGCAGTCACTTGCCCTGGTCGTGCAACTCGCGATGAAGAGCAGCGTCGTCAAGACGAGCCACATCTTCATCAATTGCCTTCGCCTGGATGGCATGTTCCAGCCCCTGGGCGGCCATCTTCGCTTGGGCGCTGCGATTTCCGCAAAGCCAGGCCGCCGCCATGGGCAGCCAGCGAAGAAGCGTTCCCGCCAGGTTCAGGAAGAAGGCGGCCATCAGGCCGCCCGCTCCTTCACCACCACCGCAACGGCGGCGGCGATGGCGGCACCGGCTTGGCCGATGGCGGACCATTCGGCATCGTTCAAGCCCACGGCCAGGGCCAGGGCGGACAGGCCCGCCCAGGTCGAGGGTTCCTTCAAGCGTTCCAGAATCCAGGTGAACATCGGTTCTTGCTCCTTTCGTTGAGACATAAAAAAGGCCGGGGAAATCCCGGCCCAGCACATGGCATGAGGATATCGCCGCTTATCCAGCGGGCTCCTCGGGCCATATCACGGTGTTGGGATTCTCTTGCAGGGTTACGTCGCGCAGATCCTGGGCATAGTCGGCCCACTCCTTTGCCTTGGCATAAGACAGCGTGGTGACCAGGCGAAAATCCCTTTGATTGCGATGACGTTCCAGAACGGCCAGGGCTTTCTCAAGCAATGACCTGCGCTGGAGGCGGATGTCGTCCCAGCTAAGATCGGGTTCCGTCATGGCTTAGGGCTCCACCGGCCAGGCGATTATGTTGGGATCGGCCTGCTGCGTGATATCGCGAAGCTGCTGGCGATAGGCGGCCCAGGCAGCTTTCTGATCAACCGTCAAAGGCGCATCGGCAAGCTGCGTCCAGTCGCACCCCGCCAGCTTTCCATTGCGGACCCTCCGGATATCCGCCCAGCCTTTGGCGGGCGGGGGCGGAAGAACGAACGAGCCATCGGCCTGCCTTTCCATGCCGGAGTCGACTTTGCTGTCCACCAGGACCAGTTGGGCTACGATTTCGGGGTGGAAATACTTGGCGATATCCCCGTCATCAGGAATTTCGATGATTTCCGCAACCTTGTCTTTTTCCATGCGCGCATAGCGTTTCATGAGTTGCCTCCTCAGTTCTTGAATTCGCGAACGACGACGATTCCGGCCTTGCCAGCACCCCCATCGCCGTTATTTCCACCACCACCGCCGCCAGAGCCGAAAGCCAGTGCCGCAGGGGCGTTTCCGGTTGATCCGCCGCCGGTTGTTCCGCCGCGCCCGCCGCCACCCCAATAAGATGCCCCGCCAAGCTGTCCGCCCGTATCACCGGATGAATTGCCGACACTGCCGCCGAACCCGCCTGCGATGTTGATATCGCCAGAAGAGCTTGCAGCACCACCGTCGCCTCCGAGATAGCCTTGGTTGGCTACAGACCCTCCGCCGTTCGCCGAGGCGTGAGCCCCGAAGGACGACGAGCCGCCAGCCGCCTGACTATTGCCGTTGCTCCCACTTCCCACGGTGATGCTTTCCGTGGCCCCAAGTGCAGAGGCCATTATTTTCTTGATGGTCGTAGCACCCGCGCCACCGCCTGGGCCGCCGCCAACCGTCACGTTATAGGCACCACCTGCGCCGCCGCCCGTCACGATCACCTCGACCCACAGCAGGCCTGCCGGTTTCATCCAGGTGCCCGATGCCGTGAAGGTCGTGATGGTTTCAGACAGGGCTCCTGTGCTACCCGCCGGAAAGGTGACTGTTCCAGCGCCGTCGTCGTAACTGCCCCCCGCTGCCTGAACCATGGCGCCCACCACGTCCTGCGCCGCTTCGGTGAAATCCGAAACATCGGCGGCAGTGTGGCTGTGCGCAGCTGCCGCCGCCCCCAGATTGGTCCTGGCCGTCGTTGCGTTCGCCACATCGGACAGATTGTTGGTGGACAATAGGTCACCATTGCCCGGCAAGCCTTGAGGGCCTTGTGCGCCTTGCGGTCCTTGAACGCCCTGGATGCCTTGAGCACCCTGCGATCCTTGAGCACCCGTCGCTCCTTGCGGCCCCGTGGGGCCGGTGAAGGTGGCTGCCGGATAGGCCAGGGGCAATCCATTGGCATCGAAGCCCAGAATGGCCGAGGCGCGATCAGAAGCCGCTGGCAGTTCCAGACTGTCGGCGGGATCGACCGGCGACAGCACCAGGGAACGACCCAGGCTTGTCGCCACCTGCTGAAGCGAGGCGGTCAGACGGTCCAACTCGTCATTGATCACCTTGGCCCTGAAGGACCCGCCCTCTTGAAAGTCTGAGGTGCGGGCGATGGCAATGTTGCGCCGAAGTGTGACCAGCACGCCATTGGCAGGAGCAGCGGTGAAGCTGACCGTGCCGCCAGCACTGACGCCAGCCCCCGCCACCGTGAATCCGCTGTTTTGCAACGCATCGTCCAGCCAGACCTCCATGTCCGCAATCTCGAAGATCGGGAAGGCGTAGGGAAAGGCTGTCTGTACGCCGTTGGCCGTGTATTGGATGCGGGGTGCTAAGGCCCCGATCTGAATATGATCCGTCATCTGCTTCTCCTGTCGTTATCTGGATTTCAAGAGACTGCTTGCCAGGCCCAGACCCTGCTGGGCCAGTTGCAGCCCCAGCGAGGGGCCGAACTGGCGGCTTTGTTCAAGCAAGCTGCGCTGACGGGCGAAGTCGAGAGACTGGCCGATGGCATTCGCCCTTAGGCCATACATCTTGTCCTCGCTGTCCTGCTCTTCCTGGGTCCTGGTAACCAGACCCTTCAGAACGGCGCCTGCCGAACCACCCGAGGCACTGTCCAGCCCCATGGCGCCGAAGGCCGCCTTGCGGCTGGCCATCTCGACTTTGAGCTGGCGCTTGCGGCTTTCGGCATCGGCATCGCGCGTGGCTTGAAGCTGGGCCAATTGCGATTGGGCCTGGGCTTGCGCCTGAGCTTGTTGCTGCGCCATGACAGCGTTCTGATATTTCGCCTGCTGGCTGGCTTGCGCCCGGCTGGAAATCGCGCCAAGCGCTTGCGTGGCAAACATAAAGCCTGCCGATACGGGATCTAATCCTGACATCAGTCGCTCACTTTCGTTTCTGTGGTTACGGAAAGAATGGTGCAGGGCAAAGGGTCCTGCCCCCTAACGGCCCAAAGTGCTTGGGCATGGTTGCGCCGCCAGCCTAAGGCTCGCAGCCTTACCTCGCCGGTGAAGGGCTGGGGCGCCTGATCCAGCACGCCGCCTTCTCCCAGCCGCTTGAAGGGCACGGGCTGTTCGCCCCTACCGGTATCGACCCTTAGGGCTTGCGTGTTTTGCAAGCGAAACAGGGCAGAAATCAGGCGCATCGGCTTGACCAGTCCGGCGGGCGGCAAGGGTTCGATCTCGTGGGTAAAGGCAAGGCCCGCTTCGACCGTGCTGGCCGGATGCTCCAGCGAAATCGATCCCTCCTCGACAACGGCCCAGCCCACCGGAAGCCCATCGGCCACTACGGTAACTGTGCGCCCGTTCAGATGCGAAAGACCGCTCCAAAGAATGCCGGGCGTTTCCGCCTGCCCTTTAAGCGCGCTGTCGGTCGAAATCTCTGCATCGAAACATTCGATGAGAAAGCTTCCATTGCGCTCGACCAGGACATAAGTGACGTCGCCCACCACGGCCACCGAGCAAAACAGCCCATCGGTCTCAAGCTGCGACCAGGCGGTGACCTGCTCGATGCGGTAGTTGGTGACTGCGGCCATCGTGCCGTCTTCCATCACCACATACAAAAGCCGCGTGGCCGGTTCATAATCCATGTCCTGGGGATGGCGGCACAAATGCCCCGCCAGCATCGACAGGTCGTTTGAAGTGTAGGCCTGCTCGATATCGGTATAGAGAAACTCGCGCAGATCAGTACCCGAGCGCCCGGCAAAAATGGTGGCGCCATCGACATCCCGAGGCAGCACCTGTCGGTCGACGAAGGAGCCGATACGCGTTTGGCGATTGACCTGAATCTTCGAAGGCGTCAAGGGCGATCCGGTCACCATCCATTCCGCCCCCGAGGTCAGCACCTGAAGATGGCGCCCCGAAAAGACGGCGCGAAGGGCGTTCACCTGATCGGAGAGCAGCGTGAATTCGATGGCTTCGTCATCCAGCCCCTCGCCCAGATCGAAATTCCACAATTCGGAACTTTTAGACAACCACAGCCGGTTGGGCAGATCGCGCGAGCCGCCAATGACCAGCCGGTCCTGATGAAAGCAGGCGCAGACCGGCCAGCCGCGCAAGCCTGAGAAGGATTGCTCCTCCCAATCTTCGCTGGCGGCGGTGCCGGTCAGGCTTTCCTTGGTTTCGGCACTGGCCGAAGTTGCCGAGGCGACGGCGGTGATCTTCACCTCCTTGGCAGCAATGCGAAACCTGGTATTCACATGGCTTGATTCGAAGACATTGGCCGAAGCGGTCAGCGTAATCGTGCCCGAGGTGCCAGAAGGCGTCAGCGTCACCTCGGGGGCCGCAAACTTGTGATAGGGCTGGCGGATCAGGCTGGTTTCTTCGGTAAAGCTCCAGGTGGAAATCGACCAGTCGGTGTGCGAGCTGCGCGTGATCTTCCTGGGCTCGACATCGGGATGCGTGACCAAAAGCGTGTCGGCACTTTGCGTCCAGGACAATTGGGAAAGCTGCGCCAAAGTCCAGGGAACAGTCAGTTCCGCCACCCAGACGCCATCTTGATAGACATCCATCTTGGCGTTGGTGAAGACCAGCAGATAGACCTGCTCGGTATTGAATTCAAAGGCGACCAGACGCCCCTTGCCCAGCGCCGTGGCGATATAGGCAAGTCCTGGGCGGCGCGATGCACCCCCGGTGGGTGCGACCACCACATTACGCAGACGCATGGCGCCGTTCTCATAGGCGCGCAAATCGCCACGCCCCAGAAGACCCGGCGAAATCTCGCCCGAGGTGAAGTTGGTTTTGACTGTGTTGGTATTGGGCATGTCACGACCTCACATCGACCAGAGGAAAGTTTTCGATCGAGGTCGGCGTGTCTTGCTGGCCGTCGATCAGCTTGGCGCGGCGAAACTCGTCCTCGGCCAGCTTGAAGAGAAGCTCGGCCCGGGCCGTGCTTTCGGTGATGGGGGCGCAGAATTCGGCGGCCAGTCTGGCGATCAGGGCAGAGTCGAAGAAGGGCGGAAAGTCGGTCTCGGCCGGGCGAAAGACATAGGTCAGCACCACCTGTTCGGCATCGGTATGCAGCCGGCTTTCGGCGATGCGGTAATCTAGCCCGCGCCCCCGACCGGTAACCCCCGCCGACAGAGCGCGCAAGAAGTCGCCCGGCAGTTGGAAGGCATAGGCGTAATCGGCCACCGGGGCGGCGCTTAGGCGGGCCAGGCTGGTCTGGCCGCTGGCGAAGTTCCAGGGATGCGACGACAGCATGGCGTCGCGGATGGATGGGTAGAGATTGGCCGCCACCTCAGCCTCGGCCGTGCCCTCGTCGAAGGAGGCGATGGTGGAGGCCCCGATTTTCAAAAGGGCGCGTGAACAAAGTGCGATGCTTGAAAGTGCCATGACCTGTTTCCTTTCCTTCAGGTTTGCCAAAACGAAAACGGCCCGCCGAAGGGCGGGCCGCTGTGGTCTGCGTAAAATTTATTAGGTTGCTACCAGAACAAAATCAAATTGACCGCGTAGTGGGCCAGCACCACCAGCACCAGCGAGCCGGTGCGCAGATAGGCGTAGCCAAAGGCCAGGCCCACCAGCGAGGCGACGGCGATGTGCCCATAGCCCTGCCCCCAATGAATCAGCCCGAACAGCAGGCTGGAAAGAATCAGGCGCTGCCAGAATCCGCCCGGCAAGGCCGTCAGTGCTATGCGCCTAAAGGCCAGTTCCTCGACCAGCGCCGTCAGGGCCAATCCGAAACTGAGATCGAAGGCATTGAACCATCTATTCTCGATCGGCGGCCAATCGATCAGCTTCCAGCCGCGCCCCAGCATTTCGATCCAGGGATCGGTCAGCACCCCCACCGCCACCAGGGCGGCCCAACCGAAAGCCAGCAGGGCGACGGTCCCAAGCTTTTCCGGCGGTGCGGGCCAAGCCTTTCGAAAGCCCAGCAGCACCGCCAGAATCGCCAGCTTGAAGGCATAGTCGGCAAGATACACCCCATTCGTGCCCGAAAGCGCCATGAAGGCAAAGTCGTTCAAACAGCCCAAAGCGAAGGCGAAGCCCAGCAGGGCCAGACCCGTTCTTGCTTTTTGCCGTTCCGTCCCGATTTGCGTCATCACGTCCCCAAATGTAATCCGAAGACCAGTAGATTAATCGTATAATGCGCCGCAATCACCACGCCCAGCGACCCTGTGCGCAGATAGGCCGCGCCGAAGGCCAGGCCGATGATCGCCGTCAAGGCCATATGCCCATAGCCCTGCCCCCAATGCCCCAACCCGAAAAGAAGGCTGGAGCTGATCAGGCGCACCCACATCGGCCCGGGCAGAACCGCCAGAGCCAAACGGCGCGCCACCATCTCCTCGGCCACGGCGGTCAGCATCAGGCCCAAGGTCAAGTCCAGCAGCCACAGCCCCGAATGTTCGATATAGGGCCAGCCGAACAACTGCCAGCCACTTCCCAGGAAGGCCGACAAGGGCTCAAGAAGCTGATCGAATACGACAAGCCCCAACCACAGCATCAGCAGCACCCACCAGGATCCGCGCTTCTGCGGCGCTGCCGGTAATGTCTTCCAAAGCAGCAGCAGCGGCACCAGCATCAGCGACTTAGAAGCGTAATCAACCAGATAGACTCCGTAAGTGTCGTCAAACCGCCAGTAAAGAAAGTCGTTCAGCGCAAAGACGGTCATGCTGAAGGCGAGAGCCAGCCTCGGCCTTGTCAACGTGCTGTCGCAAATCTCTTTGCCCGTCATCGTCACCCCCCGGTCATATTAGTCCAGTTTTTTCCAAAGAAAACGTGCCTTTCTTCTCAAAAAGCCCGAAGGGCCCGATCATGTGATCGAGCCCTTCGGCAGTCTGGGGGAGTTCAATTGGCTTTAGTCGGTGTCGGCAGACCCGATCTGGGTCATGTCGTTGACATCGACCACGCCCGAGGCGTTCGACGAAACCAGGAACAGGCCGCCCTGCATCGTGCCTGCGGTATCGACGTTGGCGACGATGATGTCGCCCACGCGCAGCATATCCGCAGCCGCGTTGAAGTAACCGGCGCTGTCGACGCTGGCCGCCGTGTCGGCGGTGGTATAGTGCCAGAGCGTGAAGCCGTTGGCATAGGCCAGCACGCTCAGGTTCTTGGACAGATAGGCCATGATCGGTTCTCCTAGTTCTCGAGGCAGCGCAGGGAGACGACGCCGGTAGCGTCGATCAAGGCCGAGCCCTGGCTCATCATGTTGGAAATGAAGAAGGCGGCACGGTCGCCATGCCAGGTGGCGTCGGACGTGACGTCCTTGCCGATGGCATGACCGATGGCCGTCTTGTGGTACCAGTAGCAGTAGCGCACGCTGCCCGACTTGGTGAGGCCGGAATGCGGCATCCACAGAGTCCCCAGCCACTTCTTGGCCTGGGTACCCTGCCAGGGCAGGTCTTCGGTTCCGACATAATCGGCATGGGCGAATTCCTGGATGTCCAGAAGATCCGACCACTGCTTCCAGCCGACCACGGCGAAACGCTCGCCATCGTCGGGCACGTCGGCACCGCCCAACATCTCGAAGGCCTCCAGCACCTTGGCCTTGGTCAGCAGCGTCGTGCCGTCCTGGGCATAGTTGGTGCTGGTGTCGAGCTGTGCGATGATCAGCTCGTCGGTCTTGCGGCCCAGCGCGTAAGCGCCTGCCTTGACCAGAACTTCCTTCTCCTTGCTGTTGGTCTTGAGCTCGTCCAAATGGTCCAGCCAGTCGCCGGCATAATAGTCGTACAACTGGCATTCCACCTGGCCATGGTCGATGTTCATCACCGGCACATGGGCATGACGGGCCTTGGTCGAAGCCACGCCTTTTCCCACCTTGGGAAAGACGCAGCTTGAACCCACCACACCGTTCTTCACGCGCACGGTGTTCCTGAGCTTCGAGCCCGTGCGCTGATAGGCGGCATGGACTTCGGATTCGTAGATTTTCACGTAGCTGCTTTCGATGTTTGCCATTGTCGTGTGATCCTTGTCTGATCGGTTGAAACGAAAAGGCGCTGTCTTCGGGTTCTGACGCGCTGAACCGGTTTCAGCACACCGCCCGAAGCAGCGCCTAGAGAGACCCCGGGGCTTTCCAGCGCGCGATCGTTTAACGCCGGGTCACTTGAGTGACACGGCGTTAAGCGTGAATCGTTCGCTAAGAAAGTTGTCCCGGGGAAAACGGGTAAGCAGTGCTTATTCCTTGCCGGGATAAGCCCGCTTGAAAGCTTCGGTGACGCGGGCCATGTAGGCCGGATCGCGTTGGCGCCAATATCTGGGATCGGCCACCATCTTCTTGAGGTCCTCCTCGTTCTGGGGCATGTCTTCATGACCGCCCTGCATGCGAAGCCCTGGCTCGCCCGAGCGCATCATGCGCTCCAGAGCCAGAATGCCCTCGGCGCTGGAACCCAGGGCGTTCAGAACTTCCTCGGACAGATTGGCCTTGCCCCAGGCTTCAAGCTGGCGCTTGACCTCTTCCCAGCGCTCAGGCCCGCCGAAATGCTGGTGCAGCTTGCCTTCATTCTGTCCCCTGTGCAGTTCACCGGCCATGCCTTCAACGGTGGGCATCAAGCGCTCGACAGCCAGGTCATAGACCAGTTGCGCCTGATCGTTGGTGAAGCCCGCGGCATGCAGGCGCTTGTTGACTTCAAGATCGCAGCCGCACATGGGATGCTTTTCGGTGATGCTGTATTCTTCGTGCGAGGCGGGAACGCCCGGCATCTTGCCGCCCTCCTGGCCGTAGCGGCGCTCCAGTTCCAGATAGGAGCGCATTAGCTCTTCCAGGCGCGGGCTGTTGGAAGCCGCATCCCAGAATTTCTCGGGCAGGTTGGCGGGGCGCTGGCTTTTTGCCTTGGCGCCGGTTGTGTTCAATAAATTGCTCATGTCTCAGGTCTCCTTGGTTTCAACAATGAAGGGTTGCCCCTCGCGGCCACGGCGCACGAGCGACAGAATGTGGTTCACCAGATGGCGCTGGCCTTCGAGATGGCGAAGCTGGGCGTCCGAGGCTTCCGGCCCCAGATGGCGTTCCAGCGTCACCGCCTTCAAATGCTCAAGCGCCCTTACCCCGTCAGCGTCCCGAAACAGGCGCGCGAACACAGAGGCAAGCTCGTTGTCGGGAATGGGCCGGGCCTTTAAGCCCAAGCCCATCCCGTTGCCGGTTCCGATGCGATCGTTCATGACACCCCCTTCGGAACCGGCAAAACCTGGCCGGACGGAGGCGCGACCAACCCCGGCACCGCCCCCATCCCCAGGGCGGCCAGAGCGGGATCGCTTTCCGGCAAGGCGGGAGCGTCGCGCACCAACTCGGCTGGGACATTGAGTATCCCGGCCAGCCAGCGGGCGGCGGCTCCCAGATTGATCGCTTGTGACGCCTCGGGCCCCAGCGGCATGACGGTGGTCAGCCATTGCAGCGCGTTCCTGGCGTCTTCCCGTTTGCGCTCGTTGGCCAGCGGCGATTTATAGGCCAGATCGATTTGGCGTCCGTCGATGCGCAAGGGCGGAATCTCGCCCCGACGCTTTAAGATCGCCACCGCCCTTAAAACCAAAGGCGTCAGCAGTTCCGATTGCAAGCGGCCATACGTGGCGCCCAGAATGCGCGCCATCTCGGCGGAACGCTCCAGAACCTCGGTTGCGGTCAGCTTTGGCGCATCGATCGGCCCCAGCCGATCAGCCAGCAGCGAATGGGTAATGCGCTTTCTAAGATCGTCCAGCATGAGCTGCGAGACATCGAAGCGCCCTGGTGATTCCAAAGGTGTCAGTCCCGCCGAGCCCACCGCCTTGGGAATGATGGTGCCCGGCACCAGTTTGATATTGGCTGGATTCAGCACACCATCATCATCGGCCTGCCAGATGCCGGTCACGGCGATGGTGGCGTTCTTCAACACCAGTTCCACCACCTTGTTGGCGGTCTTGATGTCGGGCAGGCTTTTCATGACCGGCGAGCGGCCATAGACCTCGCCCGGCGCCTTCAGCCAGCGGAAATTGATGAAGGGCGACATCTCGAAGCGTCCCTCGGAAAGAAGATGCGCTCCCACCGAGCCCTCGCCTTCCAGCACGGCGCGATAGACATAGCCATGGCGCTCGGGCAACACCGCCTCGATCACGCCATGACGCGCATCCTCGTCTTCCTTGCTGCGCCGGATGACCTGATCGGGAATCTCGGCATTGGCAAAGCGTTCCTGAATGGCGGCTAGCGTCATCTCAGATCGGCGAAAGCTGGTATCCAACCTGCCTTCGACGCTTTCGTCCAAGGCCAGTTGCGCCAGTGGCACGGCGGTGAAGCGAAAGGCCGAGGCGTGACCCAGGGGTGCCTCCTCGAAGAGAAGCGACGCCGTTCCCGCCGTAACCAGATCGAGATAGCACTGATGCATTTCGATGGCGAAGTTCGAGCGATCAAAATGGCTTTGCAGCGCCGTGCCCGCCTTTTCCAGAACGTCGGCGGCCCTTTCCCGCTCGTCTGGCGACAGATCGGGACCAGCCGACAGGCCGAACCACTGCGCCCAGGGCGGAGTCAACTGAGCCAGCAGGCTGGCCGCCAGTTGATCGACGCAATCGGCCGCCGTCGCATCGAACAGACGGTCGGTGCGCTTGGCGCCAGGTGTCGATGTCAGCAGCGGCCCCCCCAGCGAGGGCAGGGCATAGTCGTAGCATTCCTGCCAGTGCGCTTCCCAATGGACGCGTTTGTCGCGCGCCTTCTGAAAGCGCTTCAGCACGCTCTCGGCCAAATCTATTTTCTGTGGCTGGGTCATGACCTCATTCCCCCAAAAGCGTTTTGCGCGCACTCGTTCCCGCCGCAGGTGTCAGAACGCCGCGCTGCGAGGTGGCGACGGTACCCGCCATGCCGGCCCGGTTGCGCGCCACGGCGGCAAGGCGCGCTTTGCGGCTTTCTTCCTCAGCCGTGTCGGCCACGGGGGCCGCTGGCGGCGGAATGTAGACGGGCGGTGGTGGCGGTGGCGGCGGTGGCGGCGGCGAGAAGATGCTCATGAAGCCTCCCATGACGAAGTCCTTTCCGATCTGCCCCCCAGGGGGCGAGGTTGAAACGAAACGCCCCGCCGGAGGGAACCCGGCGGGGCGTGGTTATTGCTGCCTGCTTTCAAACGCGAACGGGGCCGCCAGCGTTAGCCAGCGGCCCCGTTCGGGAACCGATCCCCTTCTTTCGCAGACTGGGCCTCCTCCGAGGCATTTGATCCAATCTGGGCGCAGTAAGGGCGGTAATGACTTAGCATATACACCGGGATTTTGAGAACGTCAACGACTATTTTCGCCAAGTGGGAATAATTTTTTGATAACTAATTGCGCTGTGTTAAATATCTATACAACTGCCACGGCGTATGCACCCGACCCAGCCTAAGGCCCAGCACGCGCTTGACCGCCTCGACGCAGGTGAAGGGCCGCCAGGGCACAGGGCGGCGTTCTGGCGGGTTGAGGCGGGCCGGAATCAGGCGACAGCCCCGTTCCACCAGATAATCCAGAATCGCATCGTCGGCCCCGGCCAGATCGATGCGCGTGACCTGCGACAAAGGGTCATAGACCACCCACTGGCCGGACAACCGGAGCACGGCAAAGCAATGGCGAAAGCCCGGCTTCAGAAAACGCAGCCAGGCCAGTCCGGTGTTGTTGCCAAAGCCCACCCAGACCTCGCCCTCCCTGGCGCAAAACCCGCCATTTCCACCGGTCACAGAACAATTCCCTTGGCTTTCAGCACCGGAGCAAGACGCATCATCGCCTCGGCCCAGACCCTGGCCGCCTCGCGCTCGTGGGCGAAGGCGGCCACCGGAGGGGCCAGCCGCATGCCGTAATCGCCCAGCACCACCAGATGCTTTCGCTGAAGCGTTTGGGCCTTGTAAAGCCGGTCGACCACCGTGAAGACATCATCGGGATCACAAGGCCTGGGAAGGGCGGAAACCTCCGAACTGTTGAACCTGGCTCCCTCGATGCGGGCGATCTGATTCTGGCAGTACCAGAACCAGGCTGCCTCGGCTGTTTCAAAAGGATGGGTGAGGGGATCGCCCAGCGAATTTGGCACGTAGCGATTGATCGGCATTGCTATCTCCCTCATGTACATTGTGGGAACATAGTCAAAACATGGGGGACACTTGACGTCAAGCCAAAAATTGACTACGTTCCTACCATGGATTGAAACCACAAGCCCTTGGGGCAAACGGAGGACTCAATGCTACGTCACGCCGATATCTGGCATGCTATCGACCGTCTGGCCTTCAAAAACGGCATGACGGCATCCGGCCTGGCCCGCAAGGCCGGGCTTGATCCGACCACCTTCAACAAAAGCAAGCGCACCAGCCCCGAGGGTAAATTGCGCTGGCCATCAACCGAAAGCGTGTCCAAGGTTCTGGCTGCCACACAAGCCTCGGTCGCTGAATTCGTCAATCTGATCGACAATCCCGACGAGACCGGCGCCGTGCAGCGCATTCCGCTGATCGGTCTGGCCCAGGCGGGATCGGATGGCTTCTTTGACGATGCCGGTTATCCCACCGGAGCCGGATGGGACGAAATCCCCTTTCCGGAAATGGGCGACAGCAAGGCCTATGCGCTGGAAATCAGCGGCGATTCGATGGAGCCGCTTTATCGCGAGGGCGACACCATCATCTTGTCGCCGGGCGCTCAGATCAGGCGCGGTGACCGTGTGGTCCTGAAGACGAACGAGGGCGAGGTCATGGTCAAGCAGCTCCTGCGCCGCACGGCCAAATTCGTCGATCTGCAATCAATCAACGACGAGCATCCCAACCGCTCGATTCCCATCGAGGAGGTGGACTGGATTCACCGCGTCGTCTGGGCCAGCCAATAGCATTCGAGGAACCTCTACCGTCATGGAAACGACCTGCCCCCATCCGGCAAGACTGACGGCACTCTCGCTGTTCCATGACGGATTCATCCCCTCAGAAGAGGCCCGCATCGCCCAGGCCGCATCGCCCCTTGCGGCCCGCTTGGGGTTGGCCTGCGCCCAATCCCGCTTCTTCGACGATCAGGCCATGAAAACGCGCCAGTCGCTGTCGGCCTTGCGCAGGCAGGGCGGGACGGAGCAAGAAGATATGCTTCGGCTGGAACGGAATTTGGCCTGGCTGCGCGATGAGGGACTGTTTTGGATCAAGAAGGTAAAGGCCGCGCCAGAATCAGATGCGCAGCCGCCCGAGGCGCTGCGACAAACAGATCGGCCCGCCATCCGGCCTGCTGCAACATAAGACGCAGCCCCTTCTCGTCTTGATCGTTGAACCAACCCTGAGCCCGGCGCGCCGTCGCCTTTTCTTTGCCCTTGAGGCGATAGGTAAGCACCAGCGACTCACTGGCCGCTCGGCATTTTTCCAGAACCCAGGCCGGATCGTGCAGAAACTCCAGCACTTCCAGAAGGGCGATGGCATCGAAGCGGCCCTCGGGAAACTGACCCTGATTGAGATCGGCCACCAGCGTTTCCGTCGTCCAGGGAACGAGGTCAGACGCCACGTAATCGACCTCGGGCGCCAGCGCCGCCTTCAGGCGCATCAGCCCCGCCCCCAGATCGAGAATGCAGCCCTTTCGGGGCAGATGCACAGCAGCCGCCTCTGCCCGCTCACCCGCCAAAAGAGACAGATTGGCCGGATCGGCCCAGAAACCGGCATCACTGGCCTTGGCCGCCTTCAGGGCCATGGTGCGCCTGGCCTTCGCCTCGCCCGAAAGTCTGGCGCGGTCGGGCTGTGTCGGCGCAGCGATCTGCGTGGCCTGTGAGCGCGGATAGGCCGCCAGGGGATTAAAATCCGGGGCCAAGGCCAGAAAGTTGCACAAATCCTCGGTATAGACGAAGGGCATCAGGGGGCCCGCCAGTTGCTCGTTGGCAAAACGCATCAAGCGAAAGCCGCGTTCCGTAAGACCGCCAAGAAGGGCCAGAAAACGCGCCTTGTCGGCACCCGTATCGAAATTCCTGCCGCGTTCGAGAATAAGGGCCGCCACCCGCCCCGATTCGAACAGGTCCGACATGCCCGCCACCACCTCGGGCTCAAGCCCTTCGACATCGATCTTGACGAAACAGCGCCGCTTCTTAAGTCCTTCCCGCTCGGCCAGAAGCTGATCGATGCTGACCAGAGGCAGATCCCCCTTGTCCTCGGGCGTTACCGAAAAACCCATGCTGCTCCGCCCGCCGGGATGCAGGCGGCCCCAACCCGGCCGGTCGCTGCATCCGGCCACGATCACCTCGACGACATGCGATAAGCCGTTGAGCCCCAGCCATTCACTCATGCGCTTAGCATTTTCCCGGTCGGGCTCGACCGCCAACACGCGCACCTCGCCCAGCCAACGGCTGGCCGCATGCAGCGCCATCAGCCCCCAATGGGCACCGATATCGAGAAACAGATCGCCCGGCTGAAGATGCGCATCCAGAAAGGCCCTCGTTGCATATTCATAGCCGCCCAATTCGGTTTCGCGCTTGACGATGAAGGCAGCGCCGGGATCGGACAGCAGGGACCTGGGCAGCGTCATGGTGAAGCGCGGCTTGCCCTTGGCATCCTTGAAGGCGGTGGGAATGGACAGGTGATCAAGCCCAAGCACCTTGGCCTGCAGGGCCTTGGCAATCTCGATCATGGGGCCGTTCCAATCATTGGGAACGGATTGGCGAAACAGGGTCACCGTGGGATACCAGGGCGAATCGCTTCTGGTCAGAAGCCAGCGCCAATCGGGCGCATAGGGGGTGAGAAGCCAGGCGGGCCTGCCCATGGCGCCCGCCAGATGCACCAGGGCCGTATCGGCACAAATCACCAGATCAAGCTGGGCCAGCAAACAGGCCGTGTCGGCAAAATCGTGGATGAGCGGCGCAAGGTCGGTCAGCAGGCCCGAGGCCAGGAAGGGAATGGCATCCCGGGGCAGGCCCTTGCCCAGTTGCAGCGAATAAAAGCCGATGCCCTCGATGCCGAACAGAGGCGCGAAATCGGCGAATTTCAGCGAGCGCTGGCGGTCGCCGCGATGACGCGGATTGCCCGCATAGACGATCCCCACCTTGAGGCGCGTTCCCAAAGGAGCGGTCAGGCGAAGGGCTGGGGGAATCTCCGGCGCCTTCAGATAGGGCACGCGGGCGGGAATGTTTGACAGATCGGTTTTCAGAAGGGCGGGCAGATCGAGCAGATGGGCGTAGAAGTCGGTGCGGGGAAGAGCGCTGCCGTCGGTGACCACCCGGTCCAGCCCGGGCATGGTCTCGACGAGCGGCCTTAAGATTTCGGAGGTGGCCAGAATCACCCTGGCCCCCTGCGCCGCCAGAATCGGCACATAGCGCAGGAACTGAATCGTATCGCCCGCCCCCTGCTCGCCCAGCAACAAGAGCGAGCGGCCTTGAAGCGCCTCGCCCCGCCATTCCGGCACGGGCAGATGGGGCGGCGTGAAATCGATATGGCGCTTGCGCCACTCGTAATCCAGCCAAGCCTCGGCCAGGCGCCCGGACAGGAATTTCATGCGGGCATTGGCCAGATGGATGTCGATCAGGGCGGGCGCCAATTCCTGCGCCCTAGCCAAAGGAATCTCGGCCTCCGTCATCCGCCCCTGGCTGATCAGCACCTGGGCCAGCCCCACATGCACCTGGGGCATCTTTTCGGCCCCTTGGGCCAGAAGCCTCCGATAGATATTCTCCGCCTCAAGATAGCGCCCGCGCTGGGAAAGCTGCATGCCCAGCTTGAGATGAAAGGCCGCCGCCTCGGGCTTAAGGCGGATGGCCCGCAGCAGGGCTGTCTGGGCCATTTCATCTTGGCCCAGATCGAACTGAACATCGGCCATCACCCCCCAGGCCTGGGCATTGGCCGGGTCTTTGAGCAGCAGTTCCTCGAGCGGGGCCAAAGCCTCGTCGGCCTTGCCAATATCTTTCAGCGCCGCCGCGATGCCGCCGATGGCGGCCAGCAGGACCTGACCGTCCTGGGCGGCCTTTTTGAACGAGGCCAGGGCTTCGTCGAACCGCTTCAGGCGGCGCAGCGTTTCGCCCAGATTATGCCAGACGCCGGGCTGTTTTGGATCGGCGGAAAGCGCTTGATAGAGATAGCGCAACGACGGCTCCAGCTTGCCCAGGCGGCGCAGCACCACGGCGGCGTTGACCAGCGAAGGGATGTGACCCGGCTGTTCGCCCAGCGCCTGCTCATAACCAGTCAGGGCCTCGTGCAACTGCCCGGCCTGATGCAGGGCAAAAGCTGCGTCGAAAGCAGGAAAGGACGGGGGCGTCTGGTCTTTGGAAACGGTCTGATTGCCTGTCATCCCGGGCAGGGTAGCAACCTGGAAGGAATTAGGCCAGCGCGCTTGATCGGGCCGTGATCAGCGAGGCCTGACACAGCTTGTCGGGCGAGGCCTTGGCCTGGTGCTTCAATTCGGCGATCAGCCAGCCGATCTCCTCGACCGTCGATGCGCCGTGACCAACGGGCAGGTCCAGAATTGCCGCGGAAACGGTGAGTAGAGGGAAACGACGCTCCCTGCCCTCGCGGTCCTGAGCCTCGATATAGCCCAGTTTGCGATCCTGGGCTTCGTAGAAGCTTTCGACCTCGTAGCGGAACTGCAGGCTCACGGCATGCGTCAGAACCGCCACCTCGGCCCCGTCCATTCCCTTGAAGCAGGCAAAAAAATCGTCGCCCCCCACATGGCCAAGGCTGGCCCCGTGGCTGATCAACTCGCGTGTCAGGATTTCGGCGAACAGCAAGATGGCCCGATCCCCCTGGCGAAAGCCGTATTTGTCGTTGAAGGGCTTGAAATTGTCGAAATCGAAATAGACGAAGGCATAGGCATTGTCCCGATCGGCCAGGGCTTCCGTGACCAGACCATGAATGATGCCGTTGCCGGGCAGCTTGGTCAGCGGATTCTGGTCGCGCGCAAAGGCCAGATTCTTTTCATTGATCACCTTCAAAAGCGCATGCGCCCCCAGAAATCCCACATATTTCATATTCTCGACGATGATCACGCCCTCGGAACTGGCATTGGCCGAGAAAATCTCAAGGATTTTTTCGGCCGGTGTATGCACGTCGGCGATCGGGCAACGGGCGATGAAATGCGTGATCTTGTAGCCAAAGTTCTTGTTGCAGATGATTTCCTTGCCATAGGTGGAATAGGTGAATTCCTTCAAATCGCGCTCGCGGATCAGGCCCATCGGCTCGCCTGCATTATCGACCACGGGCAGAAAATTGTGGTTCTTCGAATCGCGAAAGCGCGTGAACACGCTGCGCATGTCGCTATCGGCGGTTAGCGGGACCAGGCGTTCGATCTGTTCGAAGATGATTTTCTGATCCGAGCCTCGATGGCGCCGCTCGCGGCGGCTTAATGCCTCGATATCGGGATAATGCGTGCGCAACTGCTCGACAGAGCAAGTCGGGCGCTGGATCATGAAGCCCTGCACCAGATCGCAGCCGATATCCTTGCAACTGAAGAATTCCTGCTCGGTCTCGACGCCTTCGGCGATCACCTCGACGCCCATCACATGCGCCACATTAACCATATGGGTGAGAAACAGCTTCTTCTTGGCATCGGTGGCGATGTTGGTGATGAAGAAGCGGTCGATCTTCAAATATTCCGGCTCGGCCATATACAGCAGTTGCAGGCCCGAGAATCCGATGCCGAAATCATCGATGGCAATCTTGAAGGCATCGCGCTTCAGATCGCGGATGACCTGAGTCGGATCGGCGGACAAGTGAAAGGGATGGCGCTCCGAGACCTCGAAGGCGATGCAGGTCTGGGTCAGTTCCATCTCCTTGAGAACGGCTTTCAAGGGATCGATGGTCGCCTGGACGCCCAGGGTGCGATTATCGACATTGAGGAACAGGCGCAGTTTGGAAGCCCCTGGAAGGGGCGCAAATTTCAAGGCCGCCTTCGCGAGCAAAACGCCTTCGACGCCGGGCAGAACGCCCTGGGCATGGCAGCAGTCGAAAAAATCGCCGATGCTGGCGAATCCGACCTCGTCCGTATGGCGCAGCAGGGCCTCATAGCCGCAGCAATAGCCGGTATGGATGTTGACAATGGGCTGGAAGGCGAAATCCAGCTTGTCCAGGATATCGGTCCAGGACTTGCTCAGGCGGGGCGCCACCCCCAGCGGAAGCGGAACCGTGCCGCGCGACGAGCGCAGGGGTGCGGGCCTCGGCCTTGCCGTCGGGATGGTTGGTTCCATGTAAAGGGTCGACATCTGGTCCCCCGGGGAATCCGAATCTTCTGTCCAAGCCTGAAAGGGATGCACCTCACGCCTTGCGAAAGTCAATCTCCTCAAAGGGTTGCAATAAAACCTTCACGCTTCTTAAGGACCCCTTTCCCGGCCTTTCCAATTGTTTCAGCAAGTTGCATAGTGCGGGCATGAAGGATGCGCATCCACACGGCCTGGCCGAACACCTCGATCTCATCGCCGCGATGAGCTTGAGCTTCGCCACGTCGCTTGATCTGGATACCAGCCTCAAGCACGGGCTGTTGCGAATCGCCGATGCGCTGGATGCCGAGGCCGCCTCGCTGTTTCTGGTCGAGAAGAGCGAAATGGTCTGCCATGCCTGCGCCGGGCCGGTCGATATCACGGGCCTGCGCATTCCGGCAACCAGCGGCATCGTAGGCCGCACGGTCACCGGGCGCATGACGCAAAGCGTTCTCGACGCCAGGAACGATCCCGATTTCCACGGCGGCGTGGACAACAAGACAGGGTTCATCACCCGGTCTATTCTGTGCGCACCCATGGTGGTGCGCGACGAGGCCCTGGGCGCCATCGAGCTGATCAACAAGAAATCCGGCAGCGGCCTGTTCGAGGCTTCGGATGCCCGCGTGCTGGAGGCCCTGGCCGCCGCCGCCGCCCTGGCCCTGCTCAATGCCCGTATGGCCCAGGCCCTGGTCGAGCAGGAACGGCTGAAGCGCGAAATGGAACTGGCCGCCCAGATTCAACAGGGTTTGCTGCCCCCCAACCGCCCTCCTCCCTTTCCCATTGCCGGTCTGGGCCGCCCCTTTCGCGAAGTGGCGGGCGATTTCTACGATATTCTGCCGCTTCAAGACGGCCGCATCGGATTCTGCCTGGGCGATGTTTCGGGCAAGGGCATGGATGCCGCCCTTTTGATGGCCAAGACGGCCAGCCTGTTTCGCGCCCTGGCCAAGGACGAACGCGATCCCGCCCTTTTGATGGCGCGAATCAATGCCGAACTGTGCGAAACCGCCAGTCAGGGCAAGTTCGTGACTTTGGTCGTGGGCTTTCTCGATCCCTCGGGCCAGCGGGTGGCCTTTGCCAATGCCGGACACGAGCCGCCGCTGCTGATTCGCCCTGACCAGCCCACCTTGTCCCTGCCCGCCCCCTCGATGCCGGTCGGCATCTTGCAAGAAGCCTTGTTCGAGACCGAGGACGTGACGCTTGACGGCGGAGCCCTGTACGTCTTCACTGACGGCCTGACCGAAAGCACCGCAGAGGATGGCGCCATGTTGGGAGCCGAGGGCGTCGCCGCCCTGATCGAAGCTGGAAAGGATCGCCCCCTGGCCGAACGACTGGAGGCCCTGGCCGATGGCGCCATGGCGCCGGGTCGCGCAGTCCATGACGACCTGACGCTACTGGCCGTTGAGGGCTTGCAATCCTTGTCCGCCGAGAAGGACATTGAGCCTGTTTTGCATCTGGCGCGCATCGACGTGCCGGCCAGGCCCGACCGGCTTAAAATGGTGCGCCGCGTCGTCACCGAGGCGGCAACGCTTTGCGCTCTGCCCGAGAACAGAAGTGCCGATCTGGTGCTGGCGGTCGACGAAGCGATGCAGAACGTCATCCGCCACGCCTATGGCGGCCCCACCGACAAGCCGGTGAATGTCGAAATTTCCAAAGAGGACGGGCATCTGGTGGTGCGCCTCACCGACTATGCGCCTCCGGTCGATCAGACGCGCATCCGGCCAAGGGAACTTGACGATCTGCGTCCGGGCGGCCTTGGCACCCATTTCATCCAGTCCGTCCTGGACGGACATCAATTCGAAGAGCCCCCGCCAGGGGCCGGAAACTGCCTGAAACTGTCTCTTCGCATCGACCCATCAAGGAACGCAACGCCATGAACATTTCGCTTCGCGAGGACCGCGGGTTTCTCGTCATGACCCTGGACGGTGAAGCCGATCTCCAGCACACCCCCACCTTGCGCAAGACGCTGCTGGAAGCCGTCTCGGGCGGAAAGCCCGTGGTGGTGGACATGGCGCGCGTGAGCTATATCGATAGCTCGGGCGTTGCCAGTCTGGTCGAGGCCTATCAGGCCGCGCGCAAGAAAGGGTTCTCCTTCGCCTTGGCAGGTTTAAGCCCGGCCGCCCTTCGCGTGCTGCAACTGGCCAGGCTGGATCGCGTCTTTACCATTCACGCCACCCTAGACGCCGCCATCGGAGACTGAGCAGCGTGCCCAAGCGTCTCGTCCAGATCGCCGAAAAGACCGGGCGGGCCACCGTGATGGGCGTGGCCGAGATTGGCTATGGAGCCTATCTGTTCGGCGAAAGCCTGTTCTGGCTGATCATGGGCAAACGCCGCCGCCAGCCGGTGCGCTTGAGGGCCGTCATGGCCGAGGCCATGGAATTCGGCGTGCGCGCCATTCCCATCGTGGCCGTGCTGTCCTCGACCGTGGGCGCCATGCTGGCCATTCAGGGCATTCACACGCTAAAGACCTTCGGCGCCGAAAGCCGCGTCACTTTCGGCGTTGCCCTCTCGGTGGTGCGCGAATTCGCCCCCCTGATCACCGGCATCGTGGTGGCTGGGCGTTCGGGTTCGGCCCTGGCGGCGCGCCTGGGCACCATGCGCATCAACCAGGAAATTGACGCCCTGCACGTCATGGGCATCGATCCCGTGCGCTTTCTGGTGGCCCCCGCCCTGTTCGCCATGCTGATCATGCTCCCCCTTCTGACCCTGCTGGCCGATTTCGTAGCACTTACCGGCGCAGGCCTTTACATCGGGGTCCAATTGGGCATGGACATGCCCGCCTATTGGGACCGCGTGATCGAAGCCCTGTCCACCGACGATCTCGGCCACGGGTTGGGCAAAAGCGCCATCTTTGCCGTGTTGATCACCTTGGTCGGCGTGGTCAACGGCTCCCTGGTCGAAGGCGGCGCCGAGGGTGTGGGCAAAGCCACCACGCGCTCGGTGGTGCATGCCATCAGCGCCATCGTCGTCACCGACATGCTGTTCGCCTTCATCCTGACAAGATGACGATGAACGCCCTGCCCCCCCCGGAAAATCGCACCAAGGTGGTCGAGATCAAGGATCTGGTCACCCATTACGGTGATCGCCTGATCCTAAAGGGCATCTCGCTCGACATTCTGGAAAACGAGATTATGGTCATCATGGGTGGCTCGGGCTCGGGCAAGAGCACGCTGCTCAATCATCTGCTGGGCCTGTTGAAGCCCTCGTCGGGCACGGTGCGCATTCTGGGCCAGGACATCAACGCCATTTCTGAAGTCGAGAAGACCCGGCTGCGCACTCGCATGGGGGTTGCCTTTCAGGGCGGCGCCCTGTTCAGCTCGATGACGGTGGGCGACAACATCATGCTGCCCTTGAAGGAGCATACGGACCTTGATTACAGCACCATGTCGATCATGGCGCGGCTCAAGATGGAAGTGGTGAAGCTGTCGGGCTTCGAGAACTTGAAGCCCTCGGAGCTGTCGGGCGGCATGATCAAGCGGGCCGCTCTGGCCCGGGCCATCGTCATGGACCCCAGGCTGCTCTTCTGCGACGAGCCCTCGGCCGGTCTCGACCCCGTGGTGTCGGCGGCCATCGACGAGTTGATCATCAGCTTGCGCGACGCCATGGGCATGAGCATCGTGGTCGTCACCCACGAATTGGAGAGCGCCTTTCGCATCGCGGATCGCATCTGCGTACTCGACCGGGGCGACATTCTGATGGTCGATACCGTCGAAGCCGTCCGGAACAGTTCCAATGAACGCATTCAGAATCTGTTGAACCGGAGGCTCGAGGAGGCGACACTCGACCCCGACGACTATATGCGCCGCCTGACCATCGGAATCTGAAGAGGGGACTTCAAGAAACCATGCGCACTCTCGATACGAACTATGTGGCAGTTGGCGCCTTCGTGCTGGTGGGCGTGGCGGGCCTGGTTCTGGCTCTGGCCCTGCTGACCGGACGCACCGGTGCCACTGATACCTACTACACCGCCTACGACAATGTGGCTGGCATCAAATACGGCACCATCGTTTCCTTCGAGGGCTATCCGGTGGGCCAGGTCGAATGGGTAAAGCCCTTCGGCCAGAAGGAACAACCCCGCTTCAAGGTGGCGCTGGCGGTGCGCGAGGGCTGGGAAATCCCCGAAGGCACGGTCGCCACCGTGGCCTCGTCCGGTCTGCTGGCCGCCGTCTCGATCGATCTTAAGGCGGGCAAGGGCGAGGCCATGGCCAAGCCGGGCGCCCTGCTGCCGGGCACGGGCGGTTCCAACGTCATGGCCGCCATGGCGTCCCTGGCGGGCGACATGGGCGATCTGGCCGAGACCGGCATCAAACCCCTGCTGGCCAGCCTGCTGCATTATGTCGATACGCTGGGCTCGACCCTGGAGAAAACCGCGCCCGAGCTTCTGTCCAACATGCAAAGCCTGTCCTCCGATCTGGCCAAGAAGGGACCGGCCATCATCAATCACACGGAATCGCTGACCGGACGCCTGAACAAGGCGGGCGAGCAGGTGCTGTCCGACAAGAATATCGGCGAACTCGACAATGTCGTGCGCCTGATGGGCGAATTGAAATCCACCAAGGCCCAGGTCGATCAGTTGATGAGCGAATTGAACGCCACCGCCGTTCAGGCGCGCCCCGATGTCGCCAAGGGCTTGAACGACCTCAACCACACTTTGAAGGTCGTCTCGTCCAGCATCGATTCGATCACCACCAATATGGAAAGCACCAGCCGCAACATGGCGGAATTCTCGCGGCGCATCCGCGACAATCCCGGCCTGATTCTGGGCGGTTCAGCGGCACCCGACGAGGCCCCACGATGATAGTTCTTCGGCCCCTCGCCCTGATCCTGCTGGCGGTAGTTCTGGTTTCCTGCGGCGGAGCACCCCCGCCTGCTGAGCATTTCTATCGACTGTCAGCCCCCGTTCTCGCCCCCGCCGCCAAGCCGCTATCCGGCCTTCTGATCGTCGAGCGGCTTGGAGCCGATGGTGTCACCGGCGAGCGCCCGATGGTTCACAGCCGCCAGGGCCAGGAAAAGAATCTGGAGACCTATCGCTATCATTATTGGATCGAGGCGCCGGGGCGCATGCTGGCCCAGCATCTGGCCGAAGCGCTTGGCACCTCCAAGGCCGCCAGCAAAGTCGTCACCGGCGACTTGCGCGTCGAGGGTGATTGGATTTTGAAGGGCCGCTTGAAGCATTTCGAGCAGGTGCTGGGAGGCAGCCGCCCCAAGGTGCTGATCGAGACCGAAATGACTCTGCTGCGTGCCAAGGATTACGGGCTTGTTCACCATGCCAGCTACCGCGAGGAGGAAGAGGCCCAGGGCGAAAGCCCGGCCCATGCCGTTGACGCCCTGCAAAAAGCCTTCAATCGGATGAGCCAGCGGATAGCAGCCGATCTGAAGGTGCCCTGATCCCTTGGCGCGCCGTCCCCGCTATGTCGTTGCCCGCCCGGTCAACCGCCCGTTCGAGCCGCGCACCGCCGAGATCGAAATCGAGCGCCTGGGTGCCAGAGGCGATGGCATCGGCAGCTTCAACGGCACACCGGTTTTCATCCCCTTAACCCTTCCTGCTGAGAAAGTGCTGGCCCGCATCGAAGGCAAGCGCGGCGACGGATTCACCGCCAGCGTGGACGAATGGCTGGTTCAGGCCCCCGACCGCGCCAAGCCCGCCTGTCGGCATTTTGGCACCTGCGGGGGATGTACGGTTCAGCATGTGATGGATTCGCGCTATGTCGCCTGGAAGCGCGGCATCGCCGTCCAGGCCCTGGGCCGCGTGGGGGTAGCCGAAAGCCTGATCGCCCCCTTGATGCGCGTTCCCCAAGGCACAAGGCGGCGCGCCAGCTTCGCCTTCAGAAAAACCCGCGAGGGGCTGCTTCTGGGCTTTCATGCCCGGGCGACCCATCAGATCGTCGATCTTCAGGAATGCCCCCTGCTGGTCCCCGCCCTGGTCGCAGCGCTGCCCCTGCTGCGCCAAAGCCTCGCCACTTTGTTTCCCGACCCCGTTCAGGGCGATCTGGCGGTCCTGTCGACCGACTCCGGGCTGGATGTGCTGATTATGACCGACGCGCCGCTTGATCTCTTCAAGCGCGAATGCCTGGCCCAACTGGTCCACCAGCCAGGTTTCGCCCGCTTTTCCTGGCAATCTCAGGGCGAGACCGACGCCGAGACAGTGGCCGAGGCGCATCCTCCCCAGGTCGTCTTGGGGGGCTTCCCTGTCCTCCCCCCCCCCGGTGCCTTCCTCCAGCCCAGCAAGGAGGGCGAGGCCGCCATTCCCGCGCAGGTCGTCTCGGGGCTTGCAGGAATCGAAGGCCCCCTGCTCGATCTGTATAGCGGCATTGGCAGCTTCACCCTGCCCCTGGCCGCGACTCATCGGGTCCATGCCGTCGAGGGCAATGCCCAAGCGGCAGCCACCCTGAAGCGCCTGGGCGAAAAATTTTCGCTCTCACGCCTCTGCGTGGAATGCCGTGACTTGGCTTCAAGGCCCCTGGCAACCAGAGAACTCGATAAATTCTCTGGCGTTGTAATCGATCCGCCCCGCACAGGGGCTCGGGAACAAATGATCGAATTGGCAACAACAAAAAATATTCAACGGATCGTCCTGGTCTCTTGCAATCCTGCAACCTTGGCCCGCGATCTTTCAATTCTTCTAGAAAATCGCTGGCATCTTGACTCGGTGGTTCCGATAGACCAATTCTTATGGACGCCGCACCTGGAAATGACGGCGTTGCTTCATCGAACGATAACAAACTCCTGAGGATAAACGCATGAAGACGCGAGTTGCGTTGCTTGATCTTATGGGCACCCAGACGGCCGTTCTGCCGGTCAAGGCGGAAGTCGCCGACGACATCGAGCGGGCCAAGGCCACCATTTTGAAATACAAGGCGCACTTTCCCAAACACACGCTGGTCCTGATGGGAACCGGCCTGCGGCCTGTCTTCGTCGGCAAGGCCGACTTGGCGCATCAACTGGACGCCATGGGCGATGAGGCGCTGCCCTGGATCAATGTCGAATTGGTTCCCGGCGGCATCAAGGAAGTTTAGGCAAACACGCTGCCCCATTCGCTTTTCAAGGCGAGGTCCAAATCCTCGAGGCTGGCAGTGTGCCCCAGCGCCAACAGGCTGGTGACGCCGTGGCCTTGGATGCCACAAGGCACGATTCCAGCGAAGTGGGAGAGGTCGGGCTCCAGATTGACCGCCACCCCGTGATAGGTCACGCCCTGGCGCACCCGCACACCCAGGGCGGCAATTTTGGCTTCCTGTCCCTGGCCGGTCTCGACCCAGAGGCCCACCCGGCCCGCGCGCCGTTCCGCCCGGATGGCAAAATGGCCGAGGGAGCGGATCAGCCATTCCTCAAGATCATGCACGTAACGGCGGATATCTCCGCCCCGGGCCTTCAAATCCAGCATGACATAGGCCACGCGCTGCCCCGGCCCGTGATAGGTGTATTGCCCACCTCGCCCGGCCGGATAGACCGGAAAACGGTCGGGATCGAGCAAATCCGAAGCTTTGGCGCTGGTTCCAGCCGTATAAAGGGGCGGGTGTTCAAGCAACCAGACCCATTCCGGGGCCTCTTTGGCCCGAATGGCGGCCACCCGGGCTTCCATGGCGGCCACGGCCTCAAGATAGGCGGTCAGGCCCGGATCTACGGTCCATTGCGGAAAAGGGTAGGTCATGGCTCGAACTTCCTTGCTAGTCGGCTCATGATTTGCTAAGTCCTCCGGTCTCTGAAGGCAAGCCCTTCAGTTCACCAGATCGGCGGTCGTGGCGGAACTGGTAGACGCGCAGCGTTGAGGTCGCTGTGGGGGAAACCCCGTGGAAGTTCGAGTCTTCTCGACCGCACCATTTGTTGGAACCCGCCCCATCGGTCAAATGAGGGCGGGCCAATGAACCCTTTCAGGACAGGCCCGCACCATGTCCAATGATTTGCGCGAAGCTGCGCTCGAATATCACCGCCTGCCTCAGCCCGGCAAGATCAGTGTCGTCCCCACCAAGCCGCTAGCGAATCAGCGCGACCTGGCCCTGGCCTATTCGCCGGGCGTGGCCGCCGCCTGCGACCTGATCGTCGAAAACCCCGCCGAGGCCGCCAGCGTCACGGCAAGGGCCAATCTGGTCGGCGTGGTCACCAACGGCACCGCCGTCCTGGGCCTGGGCAATATCGGCCCCCTGGCCGCCAAGCCGGTGATGGAGGGCAAAGGCGTCCTTTTCAAGAAATTCGCGGGCATCGATGTCTTCGATATCGAGATAGCCGAAAACGACCCCGACCGGCTGGTCGAGATCGTGGCCAGCCTGGAACCCACCTTCGGCGGCATCAATCTGGAAGACATCAAGGCGCCCGAATGCTTCGAAGTGGAAAAGAAGCTGCGAAGCCGCATGAAGATTCCCGTCTTCCATGACGACCAGCACGGCACCGCCATCATCGTAGGCGCCGCCATCCTGAACGCGCTGCGCGTTGTGGGCAAAGAGATCGCCACTGTCAAGCTGGTCTGTTCGGGCGCCGGAGCCGCCGCCCTGTCCTGCCTTGATGTGCTGGTCAATCTGGGCATGAGGCGCGAGAACATCACGGTGTCGGACATCGAGGGCGTGGTCTATGAAGGCCGCACCAAGCTGATGGACCCCTACAAGGCGCGCTATGCCAGAAAGACCGAGGCGCGTAACCTGGCCGAGGCCATCATCGGCGCCGACATCTTCCTGGGGCTTTCCGCACCCCGTGTGCTGAAGCCCGAGATGGTAAGCCAGATGGCCGAGCGCCCGATGGTCTTCGCCCTGGCCAATCCCACGCCTGAGATCATGCCCGAGGAAGTCAAGGCGGTCAGACCCGACGCCATCATCGCCACCGGCCGCTCGGACTATCCCAATCAGGTGAACAATGTTCTGTGCTTCCCCTATCTCTTCAGGGGAGCTTTGGACGTGGGGGCCACCACCATCAATGAAGAGATGAAGCAGGCCGCCGTGAAGGCGCTGGCCGATCTGGCCATGGCCGAGCCCGACGATTCCGTGGTCAAGGCCTATGGCGGCGAAGCCCAGCATTTCGGCCCGGACTATCTGATTCCAAAGCCTTTCGATCCGCGCCTGATTCTGGTGGTGGCCCCCGCCGTGGCCAAGGCCGCGATGGACAGCGGTGTTGCCACCCGCCCGATCGCCGATTTCCAGGCCTATCGCGACCGGCTGATGCAGTTCGTCTTCCGCTCAGGCCTCGTCATGAAGCCGGTTTTCGAGCGCGCCAGACGCGATCCCAGGCGCGTCGCCTATGCCGAGGGCGAGGACCGGCGCGTGCTGCTGGCTGTGCAGACGGTGGTCGATGAAGGTTTGGCCCGGCCCGTTCTGATCGGACGGCGCGAGGTTCTTGAAAGGCGCATCGTCGAGCTGGATCTGCGCTTGAAGCTGGATCAGAACGTCGAGGTCTGCGACCCTCAGAACGATCCGCGATATCAGGATTACTGGAAGCAGTATCACAGCCTGATGTCGCGCAAGGGCATCTCGCCCGACTACGCCCGCACCATCGTGCGTACCAGAACCACCGTGATCGCCACCCTGATGCTGCTGAGAGGCGAGGTCGAGGCCATGATCTGCGGCACATCGGGCCGCTTCACCCGCCATTTCGGCCATATCATGGATGTCATCGGCCTGAAGAAGGGTGTGAAGACAGCCGCCGCGATGAATCTGCTGATCCTGCCCAAGGGCACCTATTTCCTGTGCGACACCTATGTCACGCCGGAACCGACGGCGCTTCAGATTTGCGAGACTGCGCTGCTGGCCGCCGAGGAAGTGAAGCGCTTTGGCATCGAACCCAAGATCGCCCTGCTGTCGCATTCCAATTTCGGCGCCAGGGATTCAGCCTCGGCGGTTAGGATGCGCGAAGCCCTGGCCTTGATCATGGAACGCGCCCCCCATCTGGAAGTGGACGGCGAAATGCACGGCGACGCCGCCATCTCCGAGGAAATCCGGCGCAACATCTTCCCCGACTCGCGACTGAAGGGCGAGGCCAATCTGCTGGTCATGCCGACCATGGATGCCGCCAACATTTCCTTCAATCTGCTGAAGGTGCTGGGCCAGGGACAATCGGTGGGCCCCATGCTGATGGGCGCCGCCAAGCCTGCGCATATTCTTACGCCCTCGGTCACCGTGCGCGGCATCGTGAATATGAGCGCGCTTTCAGTGGTCGATGCCCAGATGTATAAGGCGTCATGAACCTGCCGCTTCCCTTTTCGGACATCATTCTTCCGGGAGCCGACGGCCATCCCGAGCTGCCGCCCGAAGTGCATCATCTGACCGATCTGCTCGGCATGTCGGCCGATGAGGTTCTGGCCGCCTTCAAGAAAAGTCAGGTTCATGATTTCGTGCGCCTGATCGATCAGTTGAAGACGGCGGGAAATCCCCTTAAGGCCCTTCTGGATCAACTGGCCCCCCTGGGCCTTTTGCCGGTGGCGCCCGATGATTTGAAAGCCCTGTTTCTTGAACTGCACGAACATGTGATGGGCCATCCGGTCTGGCGTCATCCCTTCTTTCTGCGCTTCTTCGAAGGCCGCGCAAGCCTTGCCCAGGCGGGCAGCTTCGCGGTCAACTATTTCAATCAGATCAAGAACACGCGACAATGCGTGGCCCTGGCGCTGGGGCGCTTTCACGGCCTTAAGGAGCGCCGTCACGGCCAGGCCAGCGAGCGCGTTTCAGAGCTGACGCAAATCGTTCTGGCCCAGTTGATCGCCGACGAATACGGCGTTTCCACCCACGAGGTCTCGGGCTATCCCGGCATGGCCCAGTTGTTCGGCTCGACCACCCATATCGTGATGTATCGCCAGCTTTTCGATGGCCTCGGCATTCCCTTCGAGCAGCAAGACGTGCCGCTCTTGAACGGCGTTGCCGACAATGTGTTGACCCAGCGCCTGCTGGCTGGCGATCCGGCCTTTACGCCCCTGGAAGCTCTGGCCTCGGTGGGGCTGGGCATGGAATGGGGGGTGCCGGAATTCTTCACCCTGCTGCTGGGTGGCATGATCCGCCTTTCCTGGAAGGCCAATCTGCCTCTGACCCAGCACCATCTTCAGGTGCTGACCGCCCATGTCAAATACGATGTGCTGCACGCCATTTCCGTCGTTCTGGCAACCTCGTTTCATTGCCAGACGAAGGACGATGTCGATAGCATCAAGAACGCCACCAACATGCTGATGGCTTCCCGCTATGGCATGATGAGCGACCTCTATCGGCACGTTTTCGCCGACGAATGCCCCCTGCTGGGCGAGATTGACCTGGAAGAGCGCTATAAGATTTCCGACGGACGGATCGTTCCGGCCCTCAGAAGGGCCCGCCAGACCTCGGACCCCGCGTCACTGGCCGATCCTTTAAGCTATGCGCGACACCCTTTGCCTTTCGTCTTAACAGCTTGAGCGGGCTCGGCTATTCTTCATGACCATGACAGCGCAATTTTCCATCAGCGATCTCGCCCGCGAATTTTCCATCACCACAAGGGCCATCCGCTTCTACGAGGACGAGGGACTGATAGCGCCCAGGCGCGAAGGCCAGCGCCGTCTTTATACCCAGCGCGACCGGGTGCGCCTGATGCTGATCCTAAGGGGACGGCGCCTGGGTTTTTCGCTTAAGGAAATCGCCGAGATCATCGATCTTTATGACCGCGAGCCGGGAGAACAGGGGCAATTGAAGCTGTTCTTGAACAAAATTGCCGAACGACGAGAATTGCTGAAGCAACAGCAGGAAGACATCAAGCAGACGTTGGGCGAACTGGATCAGGTGGAGGCCAATGCCCGCCAACGCCTGGGTGAACTCTTGAAGACGTGAAGCGGGTCAGAACTCTCTGGCTCCCACTCGCCCCTGTTCGTGGCGCTAATGCGTTTTGACCCTTGATCAGGGAGAAGCTTATGGCGAAGAAAGCAACGACGGCCAAGAAGCCGAAGGCAACATCCGAAAAGCCCTCCCCCCCTAAAGTCACCTACAAAGGGTGCGTCTATCCCTGGCAGTGCGACCATGTCGGACACATGAATGTCATGTGGTATGTCGGCAAGTTCGACGAGGCCACCTGGAATTTCTTTGCAAGCCTTGGCCTGACCCCCGATTATTTCCGTGACCATCATTGCGGCATGGCCGCCGTTCAGCAGAACATCACCTACAAGCGCGAACTGATGCCGGGCGACGTGGTGGAAATCCGCACACGCCTGATCGAGATGCGTAGCCGCGTCATCCGCTTTGAGCATGTCATGACCTTGGGCGAAGAGGGCGAGGTGGCGGCGGTCTGCGATCTGACCGGCGTGCATCTGGACCGCCGGGCCCGCAAATCCATCCCCTTTCCCGAGGCGATTCTGAAGGTGGGCGTGCCATGAGCAAGACAGAGTTTCAACCCGCAGACCCCGAGTTCGCCCAGCGTGTGCGCAAAAGCTTTTCGCGCCAGGGCATCATGGATTTCATGGGGGCCAGCCTGCCCGTAATCGAACCCGGCTATTGTGAAATCCATCTGCCCTTCAAGCCGCAATTGTCGCAGCAGCACGGCTTTTTTCATGGCGGCGTGATCGGCTCGATTGCCGATTCAGCCGCCGGCTATGCTGGCTACAGTCTGATGAGCCGCGACGCCGGCGTGCTGACCATCGAGTACAAGATGAATATCGAGGCGCCGGGTGACGGCGAGCTTCTGATCGCCTTGGGCACCGTCATCAAGCCGGGGCGCACCATCACGGTGACCAAGGCCGATGTGTTCGCCGTCAAGCAGGGCAAACGAAAGCTCTGCGCCACCATGCTGCAAACCCTGGCCGTGCGCACGGGTATTCCTGAGTTTCTGGGGTGATCCGAACGGCGGGGTCAGATCCGAACGGCGGGGTCAGGTCTTGAAAGTTGCCTGATTATTTTGTTGCAGCGCCGCCCCTGTAATCAGGCAACTTTCAAGACCTGACCCCGCGCATTGACCCCGCGCCTGGGGATGGGGTGCTAATCTAATCCGGCTTCACATTGATCCAGGCATCGATCAGTTCCTGGAATTCCTTGCCCGGAACGGCCCGGCTGTACAGCCAGCCTTGCGTGAAATGGCAACCCGAAACGCGCAGGAACTCACGCTGGCTGTGCGTTTCCACGCCCTCGCCCACCACTTGCAGGCTCATGCTGTTGGCCATGGCGATGATCGACTTCACCAGTTCGGCATCGCCTTCGTTTTCGCCCAAATCCTTGATGAAGGAGCGGTCAATCTTCAAGGTATCGAAGGGGAAGCGGCGCAGATAGCTGATCGACGAGAATCCCGTGCCGAAATCGTCGATAGCAAAACCAACACCCAGCGCTTCCAGTTCCTGAATGATGGCCAGCGTTTCATGGGTATGTTCCAGCAGCACCGTTTCTGTCAATTCCAGTTCCAGGCAGGAGGGCGGCAAGCCACTTTCCTCAAGTGCTGAACGGACGGTATCGACCAGGGTCCGCTTTTGGAACTGCTTGCCCGAAATATTGACGGCTACGAAAACCTCGTGATCCAGCTTTTGCCAGCGTGCCGCCTCGCGGCAGGCCGTTTTCAGCACCCAGGCGCCGATGGCAAGAATCAACCCCGTTTCTTCCGCCAGGGGAATAAAGCTTTCGGGCGACACCTCGCCCAGAATGGGGTTGCTCCAACGCAGCAGGGCTTCGGCCCCAACCAGCTTTCCGGTCGCATTATCGACCAGCGGCTGATAGTGAACCTTTAATTCCTCGCGTTCGATGGCGTGGCGCAGTTGCGCCTCCATGCGCATATGCTCCAGCGCCTTGGCGTTCATCTCGGGCGTGAAATAGCGGAAGACGCCCTTGCCTTCCCGCTTGGCGCGATACATGGCGGCATCGGCATTGCGCATCAGCAAAATGGGGTCGCGTTCGTCGTCGGGAAACAGGGCGATGCCGATGCTGCCCGCGATATAGACCTCGTGGCCACCGACATCGAAAGGCTGATTGCACACCGTTAGAATCTTCTCGGCCACCACCTCGGAACTTCCGATATCGGTCAGATCGGGCAGCAGCACCACAAACTCGTCGCCGCCCAGGCGGGCCACCGTATCGCCCTCACGCAAGCAATCGACCAGGCGCAGCGAGGCTTCTTTCAAAAGCAAATCGCCCGCAGCATGGCCCAGCGTGTCGTTGACCTTCTTGAAATCGTCGAGATCCAGCATCATCAGCGCCACCTTGCGGCCGTATCGCTGGGCCTGGGCGACCGCCTGCTTCAAGCGATCCATGGCCAGCACACGGTTGGGCAGACCGGTCAGCGCATCGTAATTGGCCTGCTTGACCAGACGCTCCTCGTACTCCTTGCGGATCGAAATGTCTTCCTTGACGGAAACATAGTGGGTGATGACGCCATCGGCATCACGGATCGGCGAGATGATGGCATGCTCCCAAAACAGCGTGCCGTCCTTCTTGCGGTTCAAAAGCTCGCCCCGCCATTCCTTGCCCGCCGAGATGGTGGACCACAAGGAATCGTAAAGCGCTGCCGCCGTGCGTCCCGATTTCAAGATGCTGGGCTTCTTGCCAATGACTTCCGAGGCCGCGTAGCCGGTCAACTGACTAAAACGCGGATTGACATATTGGATGACGCCCAAGGCATCGGTGATGACGACGTCGGTGGGGCTTTGTTCGACCGCCTGCGACAACTGGCGCAGCTTTTCTTCCGACTGTTTGCGCTTGCTGATATCCCTGGCCGAGACGCTGAAGAAATTGCGGCCGCCTTCGCGCCAGCGGCCAACCGAGAATTCGACGGGAAATTCCTCGCCATTTCTGCGCAGCCCATGCGCCTCGATCGGCTTGCCGGTGAAATTATGGCGCCCCTTGTCGTGGGCCAGCCGTTTCACCCAGGCGGCATTGATGGCGTGATAGCGTTCGGGAATCAATCTGCTTAAGGTCGAACCAGCAACTTCTTCCTCGTCATAGCCATAGATGGCCTTGGCACCTTCGTTCCAGGAAACGATCATGCCTTCTTCATCAAAAGCGATCAGTGCGTCGGGCGTCGAGCGCGCCACGGCCTGGTAATGCGCCTTGGCGGCCCTGGTCTCGGCCTCGGCCCGCTTGCGGTCGGTCACGTCGCGCCAGACCGACTGCATGGCCCGGTGCCCGCTGTAGGACGTGGGGCCCATGGTCGATTCCACCTCGACAATGCCGCCATCGAGGCGGTGCAGGCGCATCTCGACCAGCGGCAACTGTTCGTGCCGGGCCAGCAGACGCAGCCGCTTGGCGACCAGATCGTGATAGGCGGGATCGATGATGTCGATGATGGCGCGCCCGATCAGGTCGTTCGGCTTCTTGGCCCCAAGCATGACCTGAGCTTGGCGGTTGGAATAGACGATCAGGCCGGACTGATGGACCAGAATGGCGTCGGGCGCCAGTTCAACCAGGCGGCGAAAGCGTTCCTCGCTTTCGGTCAGCGCCCTCTCGGCCTTGCGGCGCTCGGAAATGTCGGTATAGGTGGTGATGAAGCCGCCGGTGGGCAGCGGGCGCCCCTGAATCTCCAAGACCTTGCCATCGTTCGTCGTGCGCTCGACCGAATGCGCCTCGAAGCGCAAAGCCCGCTCGGTGCGAAAACGCACCTCGGACTCGACGTCGCAGGTTCCATATTCGCCATTTTCGGCATTATGGCGTATCAGCGCCGAAAACGGGGTGCCTGCCTTGGCCAGACTGGGTGGAAACTTGTACAGGTCGAGAAAACGCTGATTGAAATAAGCCAGCTTCAGCTCGGCGTCGAAAACGCTGATGCCCACGTCAAGCTGGTCGAGGCTATCTTTCAACAAAGTTTCAGCACCCGAATCTAACAAAGGAGTGTCTAGCAACTTGAAGGCCCGCCCAAGATTTTGTTTTTTAATTTGTCTAATTTCTTTTTTTTCTTTGCTCGCCCAGATCAGACATAAGCACAGGCCGAGCAATTGTGGATATATAGTGAATAAACACGTATGCCTTGGCAAGCCCTGTTGAGAAGGCGGCGTTCCTCTTCGTGCTGAACGCACTTTCTTGTGTGCTGATCGAGCCCTTGGCATCCCAGGCGTACATCGTTCAGGAATCCTCTACGCCATTTTCGGAAGGAGAGAAGCGATCCGCCCCGCTGCCGACGGACTGTCCTGAGACTTCATCACAACTTGAAGTTTACGTAAACGTAATTTAATTTAAGGGGACGTCTTCGCAGGGCATGGCTTAGGCTTTGGTCAAGGCCTTCCTCAAAAGTCCGGCAACGACAAGCCATAAGGAAACGGACATGATCCCCAACGCCTATCCCTCCTTGAATTTTCATCTCGGAGAAGAGGTCGACATGCTGCGCGAATCCGTAAGGGATTTCGCGCAAGACCGCATCGCCCCCCTGGCTGGCGAGATTGATCGCTCCAACGAATTTCCCATGCATCTATGGAAGGAGCTGGGGGCGTTGGGTGTGCATGGCATCACAGTGGAAGAAGCCTATGGCGGTGCGGGCATGACCTATCTGGCCCATGTGGTAGCGATGGAGGAGATTTCCCGGGCTTCGGCCTCGGTGGGCTTGTCTTACGGGGCGCATTCCAATCTGTGCATCAACCAGATCAGGCGCAATGGCAACGAGGCGCAGAAGCAAAAATACCTGCCCAAGCTGATCTCGGGCGCGCATGTCGGGGCTTTGGCCATGAGCGAGTCCGGCGCTGGCTCGGATGTCGTGTCGATGCGCCTGAAGGCCGAGAAGAAGGGCGATCGCTATATTCTGAACGGCACCAAATTCTGGATCACCAACGGGCCTGATGCCGATGTCATCGTGGTCTATGCCAAGACCGACCCGACCGCGGGCTCTCGGGGCATCACCACCTTTCTGGTCGAAAAGGATTTTAAGGGATTCAAGGTGGCGCAAAAGCTGGACAAGCTGGGCATGCGGGGTTCCAACACCGGCGAATTGGTCTTTGATGATTGCGAAGTGCCCGAAAAGAACGTGCTGAACGCGGTCGGCAAGGGGGTCAATGTGCTGATGAGCGGGCTTGATTACGAGCGCGCCGTGCTGGCGGGCGGGCCTTTGGGCATCATGCAGGCCTGCATGGATGTGGTGGTGCCCTATGTCCATGAGCGCAAGCAGTTCGGCGAACCCATCGGCAACTTCCAACTAATGCAGGGCAAGCTGGCCGACATGTACACCACGCTGAATGCCTGCAAGGCCTATGTCTATGCCGTGGCCAGGGCCTGCGATTCAGGCGAAACCACGAGGAAGGACGCCGCCGGAGCCATCCTGTACGCTGCCGAAAAGGCCACCTGGATGGCGCTGGAGGCCATTCAGACCCTGGGCGGCAACGGCTATATCAACGACTATCCCACCGGGCGCCTGCTCAGAGACGCCAAGCTTTATGAGATCGGCGCGGGGACTAGCGAAATCCGGCGCATGCTGATCGGGCGTGAGTTGTTCAACGAGACGGCTTGAGAAACCCCTACCACCGGGCTATATTAGCTAAGGCCTTAGCTAAGGACGGAAACCATGACCGCCATCGTCAATATGCACCAAGCCAAATCCCAGCTTTCCAAGCTGGTCGAGCGCGCCCGCATGGGCGAGGAGGTGGTGATCGCCAATAACGGCCATCCCCTGGTGCGGCTGGTTCCGGTAACCGAAAAGCCCAAGCAGCGTCCGATGGGGCTGCTGGCTGGTCAGATGTGGATGTCGCCAGATTTCAACGATCCCCTGCCCGATGACTATCTGGAAGCCTTCGAGTGAGATTGCTGCTCGACACCTGCGCCTTTCTGTGGCTCGCCAGTGAGCCCGAGGGATTGTCGCGCCAAGCCCGCACCCTGATCGGGGATGAGGGGACGCAAGTGTTTCTCAGCCCCGCCTCAGCCTGGGAGATCGCCATCAAATACGGCATGGATCGCTTGAAACTGAAATTGCCACCCCCCGACTACGTCGCCCAGGGTATCCAGATGCATGATCTGCAAACCTTGGATGTCACCATGACGCACACCCTGACCGCAGGCGGATTGCCCCTGCATCACAAGGACCCGTTCGACCGGCTGCTGATCGCCCAGGCCCAGGTCGAGAAGATGAAGCTTGTGACACCCGATATGGCCTTTAGGCCTTATGCCATCGAGACGATCTGGTAAACAGAACCCGACAAAAAAAGGACATAAGCACCATGACCACCGATACGGATTGAGAATTTGGCGCAAAGTAGCTATAGTGGACATAGTAGCCACTTATCTTTGGAGGATTCGATGCGCAGCATGGCGGCGAAAGAAGCCAAGAACCATTTCGGTGAATTGCTGGATACGGCCAGGCGTGAACCGGTGACGATCGAAAAGAATGGTCGCCCGGTGGCGGTCATTCTGTCCATCGAGGACTTCAAGCGTTTTGAAGAAATCGAGGATGCGGCCTGGGGTGCCAGGGCTGAAGCGGCAGAAAAAGCGGGGGACTGGCTTGGACCCGATAACAGCGAGAAACTTCTCCGGGAACTTCTGAATGCTAAGGCTTGATCTTGAGCGGCAGGCGGAAAAGTTTCTTCTCCATCTGCCGCCAAAACATGCCGGGCAGATCGCCCGTAAGTTGGCAGCGCTTCTGGAAAATCCCGAGCCGCCGGACTCGCTCAAGCTTCAAGGCCCCTATTCACGCTTCCGCCGAGCCGATTGCGGCGAATACCGAATAATCTATCGCACCGAGGATGACTGTTTGAAAATCTATCTGATCGGCAAACGCAATGATGACGAAGTTTACCGGCTGCTGCGCCGGATGACGTGAAAAAGCGACACAGAATAAAAAGGACATACGCACCATGACCACCGATCCCGTCGTTATCGTAGGAAGTGCCCGCACCCCCATGGGGGGCTTTCAGGGCGACCTTAAGGACATCACCGCCCCCCAATTGGGCGCCGCCGCCATCCGGGCCGCCGTCGAGCGGGCCGGGATAAAACCCGGAGAGGTCGAGGAAGTGATCATGGGCCTGTGCCTGTTCGCGGGGCTAGGTCAGGCGCCGTCGCGCCAGGCTTCGCGCTTTGCGGGCCTGCCCGACAGTGCGGGATGCACCACCATTTCCAAGATGTGCGGCTCGGCCATGAAAGCCACCATGCTGGCCAACGATCTTTTGATCGCGGGCACCAACAAGGTGATGGTGGCGGGCGGCATGGAGAGCATGACCAACGCCCCCTATCTCCTGGAAAAGGCCCGCTCGGGCTATCGCATGGGCCACGGCAAAATCTACGACCACATGTTCCTGGACGGGCTGGAAGACGCCTATGACAAGGGCCGCCTGATGGGCACCTTTGCCGAGGATACGGCCCAGGCCTATCAATTCACCCGCGAGGCCCAGGACGACTTTGCCATCACCTCGACCAAGCGCGCCCAAAAGGCGATCACAGAGGGCTGGTTCGACGGCGAAGTGGTGCCGGTCACGGTCAAGGCAGGTAAATCGGAAAATGTGATCACCAGGGACGAGCAGCCCTTGAAGGCCAAGCTGGATAAGATCGCCAGCTTAAAGCCCGCCTTCCGCGAGGGCGGCACGGTGACGGCGGCCAATTCCTCGTCGATCTCGGACGGTGGCGCCGCCCTGGTTCTGATGCGTAGGAGCGAAGCCAAGAAACGGGGCTGCACCCCCCTGGCGGTCATTCATGGGCATGCCACCTTCTCGCAAGCCCCGGCCTTGTTCACCACGGCTCCCGTGGGCGCCATGAAGGCCCTGCTTTCGAAACTGGATTGGTCGGCCAAGGATGTCGATCTGTTTGAAATCAACGAGGCTTTCGCCGTGGTCACCATGGCCGCCATGAGGGATCTCGACATTCCCCACGATAAAGTGAATGTTCATGGCGGTGCCTGTGCGCTCGGCCATCCGGTGGGCGCCTCGGGGGCGCGCATCCTTGTAACGCTGCTTGCCGCGCTGAAGAAGTATGGCCTTAAAAAAGGCGTGGCGTCCTTGTGTATCGGCGGAGGTGAGGCCACCGCCATGGCTGTGGAGCTTGTGAACTGATGACTCGTACGCTGATTTCCTCGGGCTCGCCCTTCGAAGAAGTGATGGGCTATTCCAGGGCCGTCGTCGATGGCAACTGGATTTTCGTGGCTGGCACCTCGGGCTTTGCCAATGGGCAGATCGCCGACGACGTGGTGGCGCAGGCGGAAACCGCCTTCAAGACAATTTCGGAAGCTCTGGCCAAGGCTGGCGCCACCCTGGACGACGCCGTGCGCGTGGTGGTGTACCTCACCGACGTCGCCTATTTCGAGAAGGTGGCCCCCATACTGGGCCGCCATCTCAAGGTCTCGAAGCCCGCCAATTCCACTGTGATCGTGGCGGCGCTGGTCGACCCAAGGATGAAGGTCGAGATCGAGATCACCGCGCTTAAGCGAAGCTGAGGGAGGCTTTGGCGTGAAGAAAAAGCCCCTGGTCCTGAATGGCGCCGTGATCGCCTTGCAATTCGTTGCAGGCCTTCCGGCGCTATGGGCCCTGGGCTTTCCCGATCCCTTGCCAGAAGGGGTGCTGGGATGGATGCGGACAGGCCTGCTCTTGTCCGCCCCCATCCTGATCGCCGGACTGGCCATCTGGTGCATCTTGCAGTTGGTAACGGAGGGCATCTCCGAAGAGCGCAGGCGGTTTGCCTCTCGTTATCCCTATTACGGCGCCCTAGCCTGGCTGGTTTGTTTTGCCTTTGGCCTTTACACCACGGATTAAAAAGAAGGGAGTACCCTTTTGTGAGCATGTCGCCGATCGACCGTCTGGTAGCCGGATTCAAAAGCTTCCGCGCCACCTATTACGAACAGCGGCCCGAGCGATTCCAGGCCCTGGTCGAGCGCGGACAGCGCCCGGAAACGCTGGTCATCGCCTGTTCCGATTCCCGAGCGGATCCAGCGATTCTGACCAATTCCGAGCCGGGCGAGTTGTTCGTGGTGCGCAACGTGGCCAATCTGGTGCCGCCCTATCAGCCGGAAGGGCGCGTAGTGGGCACCAGTTCAGCCATCGAATTCGCCGTGCGCGATCTCAAGGTGCGCCATATCGTGGTGTTGGGCCATTCCAATTGCGGCGGCATCGAAGCGCTTCAGCGTATTGCCAGGGGCGAAGAGCCAGAGCGCGAATTCCTGGCCAACTGGGTCTCGATCGCCTGCAACGATCCTGGCTGCGCAGGCCAGGGCGAGCGCGACGCCGACGAGATCGGACGCCAGGCCATCGCCGTGTCGCTGGCCAACTTAAAAACCTTTCCCTGGATCGCCGAGGCCGTGGCCCAAAAGAAAGTCGATCTGCATGGCTGGTGGTTCGACATGCTGGCGGGCGTGCTGTGGCGCTATGACGAGGACAAGCGCGCTTTCGAGGCCATGACATGATGCTCTCCGAGCAGAATCGCATGATCAGGGATATGGCGCGCGATTTCGCTACCCTGCGTCTGGCGCCTTTTGCTGCAAGCTGGGATAAGGAAAGCCGCTATCCCGCCGAAGCCATCCTGGAAATGGGCAAACTCGGCCTTCTGGGCATGCTGCTGCCGGAAGACTGGGGTGGCGCCGGGGCCGATCATGTTTCCTATGCGCTGGCCCTTGAAGAAATCGCAGCGGGCGATGCTTCCTGCTCCACCATCATGAGTGTGCATAATTCCGTGGGCTGCATGCCCATCTACAAATTCGGCACCGAGGAGCAGAAAAAGCGCTTCCTGCCCGAAATGGCCCGAGGCGAGAAGATCGGCGTTTTCGCCCTTACCGAACCGCAGGCCGGATCGGACGCGGCCAATCTGAAGACCAGGGCCGTCAGGGGCGGCAATTCCGGCTACATCCTTTCCGGCACAAAGCAGTTCATCACCTCAGGGCAAAACGGCCATGTGATGATCGCCTTTGCCGTCACCGATCCCAAGGCGGGCAAGAAGGGCATCACCGCCTTCATCGTGCCCACCGACACGCCGGGCTATCGCGTCTGGCGGGTCGAGGAAAAAATGGGCCAGCATGCCTCCGATACATGCCAGGTTGTGTTCGAGGATATGCGCCTGCCCGCCGACCTGCGCCTGGGCGAGGAGGGCGAGGGCTATAAGATAGCACTCTCCAATCTGGAAGGCGGGCGCATCGGCATCGCAGCGCAGTCGGTGGGCATGGCGAAGGCGGCTTTTCAGGTGGCAAAGGATTATGCCAAGGAGCGCATGGCCTTCGGCAAAGTGATTGCCGAGCATCAGGCGGTGGCTTTCCGCCTGGCCGACATGGCAACCCAAATCGAGGCGGCAAGGCATCTGGTGCTGGAAGCGGCAAGGCTTCGCGACGAAGGTCTGCCCTGCCTGAAAGAAGCAAGCCAAGCCAAGCTGTTTTCCAGCGAGATGGCCGAGCGCGTGGTCTCAAACGCCATTCAGACTCTGGGCGGCTATGGCTATTTGGCCGACTTTCCGCTGGAGCGCATTTACCGCGATGTGCGGGTAACACAAATTTACGAAGGTACCAGCGATGTCCAGCGCATGGTCATCGCCAGGGAATTGCTGAAGGAATGAAGGAGAAGAACATGCCGGTCATCCAGCGTATTACGCTTCGGAACTTCAAATCCTTCCGCCATCTGGATTCCTTCGAGATGAAGCCCATCAATATCCTGATCGGCGCCAATGGCTCGGGTAAAAGCAATTTCCTGTCGGTGTTTGAGCTTCTAAGGGCAGCGGACCGGCAAGACGTCAATGGTTACGTTGCACAAAAAGCAGGGGCGGCACGTTTTTTATTCAACGGCCCCACCGTTTCGAAGGCAATGGCTGTAGAACTCGATTATGGGTCGTTTAGCTGGACTTCGACCTTCAGTCTAGCAGAGGGCAATAGGTTTGATATTAACCAGGCTTTTCGAAGCAACATACCAGAGGGTAACGATGATGTTCTTTCGACAAATCTAGAGCCGATCGCTTACCATTTCGGCAACACGGACTGGACTTCGCCAGCCCGTCTTAGCACTTCCGATGCAAACGATATCGATTATCTTAAGAAAGACGGCGGCAATCTGGCGGCCTATCTTCTGTGGCTGAAAGACAAACATCGCGCCCATTTTGATGTTATCTTAAACACCATCCAACTTGTGGCTCCGTTTATCCTCGACATTGATCCCCGCCCCTTGCGCGGCAATGAGCGCTTTGTCGAATTACACTGGCGACAAAGCGGCATGGAAGACGACTTGTTCGCTTATCACCTGTCTGACGGCACGCTTCGCTTCATTTGTCTGGCAACGCTGCTTCTTCAGCCTGAACCGCCATCTCTGATTATCATTGATGAGCCGGAACTGGGGCTGCATCCACATGCCATCACCATTCTCTCGGGAATGTTGAAGGCCGCTTCTGAAAAATGCCAGATCATACTGGCCACGCAATCTGAACTTCTGATTAGCGAATTCGAGCCGGAAGATGTGGTCGTGGTCGAACAGGGAGATGAGGGAACGACTTGCAAGCGATTGAACGCCAGCCAGCTTGAAGACTGGCTCAAACGCTATTCGCTTGGCGAGCTTTGGCAAAAGAACGTTCTTGGCGGGTGCGCATGACATTCCGTCTCATCTCGATCTTGGCTGAAGGCAAAACGGAGCAGGTCTTCGTAACGCACTGCCTGCGACCACATTTTGAGAGGCAGGGCGTTCGCCTTAAGGTGACGTTGGCGAGGCCGGGAAGGCGGGCGGATTCTAGTGGCGGCGTTCAGAATTACGACGCGATCAGAGCAGACATCCTCTCATTGCTGTCGGAGCCGGGAAAACCAATCGTTACGACAATGATCGATTATTACCGACGGCCATCCAACATGCCTGGCAACGAGTCTGTTTCGAACTCTTCTTCGGCAGAACTTGTGAGTTACCTGGAAGGCAAGTGGCGAGACGATATCGGCTACCCCCAGCGCTTCATCCCCTATTATTCCTTGCACGAGTTCGAGGCTCTGCTTTTTTCGAACACTAAGATCGTTTCAACCTTTTTTCCAGGACATGATGCCGCCAATGACCTGGAGCAAATCGTCAAACAGGTCTCTTCACCGGAAAACATCAACGAGACCCCTGAAGGCGCACCGTCAAAGCGGCTGGAAAAGCTGCTAAGATACAAAAAAGCCCTTCACGGTCCCCAAATCGCCAATAAAATAGGCCTTTCCGATATACGCAAAACATGCCCCCATTTCAACGAGTGGCTATCCAGGCTGGAGGCTTTAAGGTGACCGACGCCATCGACTTCTATTTCGATTTCTCCTCGCCCTACGGCTATTTCGCCCGGCATGGCGTGGACGCTCTGGCGGCCCGCACCGGGCGCGACATCGTCTGGAAGCCGATCATGATCGGAAGCGCCTTCAAGGCGTCGGGCAACCAGCCCCTGATGAGCCAGCCGCTGAAGGGCCCTTATTCGGTTCATGACTGGGAGCGCATGGGACGGCTTTACAATATTCCCTGGCAGCTTCCCGATCCCTTCCCCATCGCGGCCCTGGCCCCTGCCCGCGCCTTCTACTGGATCGAAGCAACCAGGGATACCGAAGTGGCCCGCAATTACGCCATGGCCGTCTTCGACACTTATTTCGGCAAGGGCATCGACATTTCAAGCCGCGAGGTGGCGGCCGATCTGGGCCAGTTGCACGGCATTCCCAGAGCCCAGCTTCTGAAGGCCATTGATGATCCCATCTGGAAGGGCCGACTGAAGGAAGAAACCGACAAGGCCATCGCCAGGGGTGTTTTCGGCTCGCCTTTCTTCATCGTCGATGGCGAAGCCTTTTGGGGCTTCGACCGCATTCCAATGCTGGAAGAATGGATACGCAGGGGAGGCTGGTAGAATGGCTGCGAAAATGAAAAAGGGCTATCAGGCGCTGATCGACGAAGCCATGGAGGGAATCGAAACCCTGCCCGTTGAAACGGCCATCGCCCTTCACGATGATCCCGGCGTCGTTTTCGTCGATCTGCGCGACGTGCGCGAGCTGGAACGCGAAGGCATGGTGCCAGGCGCCTTTCATGCGCCTCGCGGCATGATCGAATTCTGGGTCGATCCCGACAGCCCCTATCACAAGGAAATTTTTGCCAGCGGTAAACGCTTCGTCTTCTATTGCCATGCCGCCTGGCGCTCGGCCCTGGCCACGCATCAGGTGCAAGAGATGGGGCTGGCTCCGGTCTGCCATATTGCCGGGGGCTTCGATGCCTGGAAGAAGGCGGGCGGGCCGGTGGGTGCAAAGCCCGAGCGCAAGAAGGATTCATGATAGGATGAGGTCATGACGGTTCTGAAATCCGCCCTTACTTCCCGCGATCCCGATTTCCAGGCGAATCTGGCGGCCATGGGCGTGCTTGTCGCCGATCTTAAGGCTAAGGTGGCCATGGCCAAGCAGGGCGGGGGCGAAGCGCCTTGCAAGAAGCATCTCGAACGCGGCAAGCTGCTGCCCCGCGAGCGCATCCGCCGCCTTTTGGACATGGGCTCGCCCTTCCTGGAATTCTCGCAACTGGCCGCGCATGGGATGTACGACGGCACCATCGCCTCGGCGGGCATCATCACCGGTATCGGGCGCGTTCAGGGAAACGAATGCGTCATCATCGCCAACGACGCCACGGTCAAGGGCGGCACCTATTATCCGCTGACCGTGAAGAAGCATTTGAGGGCGCAGGAAATCGCCCTTGAGAACAATCTTCCTTGCGTCTATCTGGTGGAATCGGGCGGCGCCAACCTGCCCAACCAGGACGGCGTTTTCCCCGATCGCGACCATTTCGGGCGCATCTTCTATAATCAGGCCAACATGAGTGCCCAGGGCATTCCCCAGATCGCCGTCGTTCTGGGAAGCTGCACGGCGGGTGGGGCCTATGTGCCCGCCATGAGCGACGAAGCGGTGATCGTGAAAAATCAGGGCACCATCTTTCTGGGCGGCCCGCCGCTGGTCAAGGCCGCCACCGGCGATATCGTGACGCCCGAGGAACTGGGTGGGGCCGACATTCATTGCCGCATCTCGGGCGTTGCCGACCATTACGCCGAGGACGACGGACACGCCATGGCCATCGCCAGACGCATCATGGGTACGCTCAACCGCCAGAAATCCGTTTCCCTGGCCTTGCAAGAACCCAGAGAGCCTTTGTACGATCCGGCGGAAATCGGCGGCATCATTCCCACCGATCCCAAAAAACCCTATGACGTGCGCGAGGTCATCGCGCGCTTGGTCGATGGATCGGAATTCGACGAGTTCAAGCATCTCTACGGCACCACCCTAGTCTGCGGATTTGCCCATCTGATGGGTTATCCCGTAGGCATCGTGGCCAATAACGGCATTCTGTTTTCGGAAAGTGCCCAGAAGGGGGCGCATTTCGTCCAGCTTTGCGCCAAGCGCGGCATCCCCCTGCTCTTCTTGCAAAACGTCACCGGCTTCATGGTGGGCAAGCGCTACGAGGCTGGCGGCATCGCCAAGGACGGCGCCAAGATGGTAACCGCCGTGGCCTGTGCGCGTGTACCAAAGATCACCATGATTCTGGGCGGCAGCTTCGGTGCCGGCAATTACGCCATGTGCGGACGCGCCTACAGTCCCCGCTTCCTCTGGCTGTGGCCCAATGCCCGCGTCTCAGTGATGGGAGGAGCGCAGGCGGCCAGCGTCCTGGCCCAGGTCAAGCGCGATGGCTTGGAAGCCAAGGGCGAAAGCTGGAGCAAAAGCGAGGAAGAGGCCTTCAAGGCCCCCATCTTGCAGCAATACGAAACCCAGGGGCATCCCTATTACGCCAGTGCGCGCCTGTGGGACGACGGCATCATCGACCCCGCCGAGACGCGCATGGTTCTGGCCCTGTCCCTGTCGGCGGCCCTCAACGCGCCCATTCCCGAAACCCCGTTCGGCGTCTTTCGGATGTAACCATGGGCGATACGATCAAACTCTCCATCGCAAAAGGCCGGGCGGATATCACCCTGAACCGCCCCGAGATTCACAACGCCTTCGACCAAGCGTTGATCAGCCATCTCGCGCAGATTCTGGATGAGTTGGAATCGAATACCCAGGTTCGCGTGATCGTGTTGTCGGGGGCTGGAAAAAGCTTCTCGGCGGGTGGCGATTTGAATTGGATGCGCCGCACGGCCAGCCAAAGCTTTGACGAGAATCTGGCCGATGCCAAGGCCCTGGCCGCCCTGCTGAACCGGCTGGACACGCTCTCCAAGCCGACCATCGCCCGCATTCACGGCCAGGCCCTTGGCGGCGGTGTCGGGCTGGTCTCGTGTTGCGATATCGCGGTGGCGGCGCCCGAGGCCAGCTTCAGCCTGTCCGAGGTCAAGCTGGGGCTGATCCCCGCCACCATCTCGCCCTATGTCACGGCAGCGATGGGGGCCAGGGCAGCCCGGCGTTATTTCCTGACCGGCGAGCGCTTCAGCGCCGCCGAAGCCTTGCGCCTGGGACTGGTGCATGACGTCGTCCCTCTAGCCGATCTGGATCAGGCGGTGGACCGACTTGTCGCCAGCCTGCTGGCCAACGGACCGGAAGCCATCGCCCATACCAAGGACCTGATCCGCCTTGTCGCCAAGGCTCCCATCGACGACGCCCTCAAGGATGAAACAGCCGGGCGGATCGCCAAACGGCGGGCCAGCCTGGAAGGCAAGGAAGGGGTGACGGCATTTCTGGAAAAGCGCAAGCCTAGCTGGCAGGAAGGCTCATGATCGAAAATCGCCCCCTTTCCCTGGCCCGGCAGATGGTCTCGTGGCTCTTGATGGCGGCCGTGTCAGCGCCTCTGTGGATATGGATGGATGGGCGCTACGGAATCTTAAAGGCGCTGTTCTACGCCCTGTTTTTCGCCTACGCCTACCGGATCAAGCGCAACAGCCTGGATGTCGCCGTCTTTGCATTGATCATGACCGGGCTTCATGTTTTTTCCCGCCAGGTGGTGAGCTATCACCCCTTGGTGTTCGATGCCAGCTTTGCCGAATTGCTGGTGCTGGGAGGACATGCGGCGCTGACCCTGTTCGCGGCCTGGCTGATGTCCTGGCTGTTCGATCTGCGCGAGACGCCCGGCCCCACCTATACCCGTCTGGCCAGCTTTTACATGATCTTCTATCTGGCCCAGTATATCCTGCATGCCCTGGGCGTGATGCTGTGGCAGGGCTACCCCTTCTCCCTCTATCATGTCATCCATTACGGGTTTGTGTTGGTCCTTCCGCTGATCCTCTGGGGATTGGGTGCCAAAGCCCTTACCCTGGCCGACCGGTATGTACCACCCCTTCAGGCCGATGCGTCCTGGAAGCGCCGCTTTCGTGATTTCGACAATACCAGGGCCGTCTTCTTTTCCTGCCTGTCCCTGTTCTTTGCCAGCGTCTTCTGGTTCGGCTTCGTCCATTTCGTGATCGCGAAACTGGGCGTTGCCGACTATTACACCCTGAGCGATGGTTGCGATGCACCACCAGGCCTGGGCGATTTCATGCTGCATGCCTTGGCCGCCAGCATCGGCCTGGATGGCGCCTGCCTGGCGCCCAATGCGCTGCTCTCCAGAGCCGCGGATTACGTCGAGATCATCGTCACCTTGTTTCTGGCTTTGGTTTTAGTTCAGGCCCTAGCGCTGGCGCTGGGCGCCCAATCCTCGGACAAGCCGCCCCGGCAAAGGACATAGATCATGGTCATCGCCTCCCTTCTGATCGCCAATCGCGGGGAAATCGCC
>JADFZV010000013.1 GCA_015232335.1 Alphaproteobacteria bacterium
CCGGTTGGAATGCTGCGCCGCCGCCAGGGCCTTGGCCACAGCCTCGGCATCATGCCCATCGACGCGGCAGGTTGCCCAGCCGGAAGCCGCAAAGCGGCCCAGTTGGTCGTCGGATGTGGTAAGCGCCGTATCGCCATCGATGCAGATGCTGTTGTCGTCCCACAGCACGATCAGCTTGGAAAGCTTCAGGTGCCCTGCAATCGAAATCACTTCCTGGCTGATGCCTTCCATCAGGCAGCCGTCACCCACGATAACATAGGTGCGATGATCGACGATGTCGCCGCCAAAGCGCGCCGCCATCATGCGCTCGGCTAAGGCCATGCCCACGGCATTGGCCAATCCCTGGCCCAGGGGGCCAGTGGTGGTTTCCACGCCGGGACAATGTCCGAATTCGGGATGACCCGCCGTTTTTGAGTGAAGCTGACGGAAGTTCTTAAGCTCGTCGATGGTAACGCCCGGCGTTCCGATCAGATACAACAAAGCATAGAGCAGCATCGAACCGTGACCGGCCGACAGGACAAAGCGGTCGCGGTCGGGCCAGGCGGGATCGGCGGCATCATATTTCAAGAAGCGCGTAAACAGCACGGTCGCCACATCCGCCATGCCCATGGGCATGCCGGGATGGCCTGATTTCGCCTTCTCAACGCCATCAACGGCTAGAAAACGGACGGCATTGGCAAGGTCTTGATGCGACGGCATAAAGAAATTCTCCGTAAATCGACTTTTAAGTGGCGTAGTGGCCCATCGCGGCCTTGACCAGATGATAGGCCACCAGCAACTGCACCAAGGCCAGCGGATGGCTTTGGCGATTGATGTCGGTGGCATCCGTGAACTGGCCGAGATTGCCGCGCAGATGGCTGGCCTCGGGAATCAGGCTCCACAGCAGTTCCTCCAGAGCCTTGAAGCGGCGCTCTTCGATATCGCCTGAAATCTCCAGCACATCGACCGGTTTGCCATCGACGTCGCGCGCCAGTTCCAGACGCACGCCGTTCTTGGCGCCCACATCAACCACCGGCGACAGATCGGGATGCGGCAGCGTTGGGCGCAGAGTCAGGCGAGCATTCAATTTTGAGCCCGTTTCCTCGAGATTGGAGTCCGGCGGATAGAAACGCACGACCATGTCGGCGAAGGTGCGCTGAGGCTGGATGAATTCCGGGCTGTCGCTCTTGCGCTTTTCCAAAGAGGCCACCACTTCCTCGGCGGCATAGCCGCGCCTGGCGGTGTCGCGCTGAATCTTCCACCTTTCGCGCAGGGCTTCCTCGGGCTCAAGGTAAATCTTGACGTCATAACCGTCGCGCATGGTGCGCGTTGTATAGCCCAAAAGCCCCTCTAGAATGATGTAGGGCTTGGGTTCGATATATTCCGGCCGCTCCAGCTTTCCGCCGTCGTGATTGTAGACGGGTTTCAGAATCGGCTGATTGTCCCTGAGCAAGTGAATGTGCTGCTCGAGAATATCCAGATAGTTGGCCTCGGGATCGAGCGCCGACAGGCCCTTGGCGGCGCGTTGGGCGCGGTCCAGGCGGTGATAATCGTCGGTGCAGATGGTGGCAACCCGGTCGGGCCCCAAGATGGCGGCGATTCCCGCCGACAGCGTGGTTTTTCCCGAGGCGGAATCGCCCACGATACCAAGAATGATGGGGCGTTGTACGTGGCGGCTGACTGGCATGGCGCTTATCCTTCCCGCTTGTGCCAAGTGGTCAGAACTTGACGTGTACCGGACGGCCCGGCAACCAGCATGGTCTGCGTCTTCTCAAGATCCTTGGTGCGCTCGACACCCTCCAGCATAAGGCCGGTGGTGATGCCGGTGGCGCAGAAATACACCTGATCGCTTTTCACCAGATCGTTCAGGCTGCACCAGCGTTCGAGATTGAATCCGGCCGCCAGAACGGCCTGGCGCTCGGTTGCCAACTGCGGATCGATGCGGGCCATGAACTCGCCGCCCAGGGCCTTGATGGCGCAGGCCGAGATCATGCCCTCGGGCACACCGCCGGTGCCCATCAGAACATCGATGTCCGAGCCCGGAATGGCGGCCAGAATGGCGCCCGCCACGTCGCCCGCCGGATAAAGGGCGACCCTGGCACCCGCCTTGTGAATGGCTTCGACCAAATCGCGGTGACGGGGCTTTTCTTGCACATAGACGGTCAGGTCGTCCACGGCCTTGTCAGTCGCCTTGGCGACCACAGCCAGCTTTTCGCCCACACTCATGGCGGGATCGATCAGGCCCTTGACGGCGGGGGGGCCTGCGAATTTTTCCATATAAAAGGCGGGGCCCGGATCGAACAGCGTATCCCTGGGCGTCATGGCGATGACGGCCATGGCGTTGGTCATGCCCTTGGCAAGATAGCTTGTCCCCTCGATGGGGTCCGCTGCGATATCGAGCTTCAGGGGATGGGCCGGATCACCCACCTTCTCCCCGGTATAAAGCTCGGGAAATTCGTCAGGCGATCCCTCGCCGATTAGAACGCGTCCATCAAAGGGCAACTGATCCAGGCGCTCGCGCATGGCATGAATGGCGGCGAAATCGCCCTGGCCCTTGTTGCCGCGCCCAATCCAGTGATAGGCGGCTCTGGCCGCGGCTTCGGTGGCCTCACGCAGCGCATAGACGAACAATTCGCTGGAATAGGGCTCGGGCGTCTTGAGCATGTCCATCTCCTCCCAGCGATCCCTTTCGGGATGTCTCGTTCCAGCCGATAGCATCAGGGGTAGGAGGCTTCTTGCCAACACCCACCCGGGTCGTAGCATAGAATTCTTTGCAGAGGAGGCAATCCACCCATTCGGGTGGATCAGGCAGATTCCCGCTCTTTCAGATATCGCGCCACGGCCTGGGCCCTGTTGCTGACCCCCAGCTTGTCGAACAAATTCTTCAAGTGAAATTTCACCGTATTGAGCGAAATGTCGAACTGCCCGGCAATCTGGGCGTTCGTCAGCCCGCCCGCCAGGGCCGCCAGCAACTCGCGCTCTCGGGGCGTCAGTCCGGCGAAAGGATCGGTAACCAGCTTGGCGACATCCATGAAGGGGAACACCATGCGTCCCGAAGCCACCTGGAGGATCGTATCGATCAGAACGGCAGGCTGATCCTTCTTGGAACAGAAGCCAGCAGCGCCCAACGCCATGGCCTGGCGCGGAATATCGGGATTCGGCGAGCCTGTATAGACGATCACCCGAGGCGTGGCTTCCTTGCCCTTGAGGGCAGCAAGAACGCCCTTGCCATCCAGAAAGGGCATCTCCCAACCGATGATGCCCGTGTCGAAATTCAAGCGCTCAACCGCTTCCAAGAACCGCTCGCCATCGGCACAGACGGCAACCAAGCGGAAGCGATCGTCATTCTCGAACAGACGAACCAGACTCTGCTGAAGCAGAGGATTCTTCTCGGCGATCACGATATCGATCTGTTTGTTGTTCGTGCTCATATCGCCGTTCACTCCCCTTCGGCGCCCGATATATAAGAAACCGTGCAACAATACCTGATTTCAAGTGTAGCGCAAGCCCTACCCTTTAGAAGTAATCAAAAACCCCCTAAGTAGCAGCAGGGGGCCATCCGTCCCCGGGGTGGGTCGGCCTCCCCGCCCTAACGAGCGGGGCAAGGCGCGGTAGACTCATAGCTATCTACCTATGATTCTTGTGCTTTTGATGCCAAGCATTGCCACCGCTTATGCCGCTCTGCCGACTGGGATCAGGCGATCAGTGCTGCTTTGGGTGTGGGGGTGTGCAGCCCCTCGCTCAGAAAGCCGGGAGCTGCCGGATTGAGATGTTTTCGCCAGGCCGACCAGCGGCCGATGTAATTGGACAAGGCGGCATGGCCTTCCGACAGGGGATGCACGCCGTTGCCCTGTTCGATCGCCCTTTGCCAGCGCCGGTCGCGATTCAGCGTTCCCATCAGATCGAGATAAGGCACACCAAGTTGCTCGGCCAGCGACTTGTAGGCGTCGTTCAATCCCATCAGGCGGCTGCCATTCAAGTGCCAGACCCGGCCCTCGGAATCGCGCCAGACCGATTTTGGGCGCAGAGGGGGCGGCCCCACCCACAAAGTGGGATAATTGCGCAAACTGGTGCGCATGACGGTTTCTGCCCAGAACATGCTTTCGGGCAGAGACAGACGCACCCCCTCGGCTTCGTTCGCCGACATATCCGCGACACCGAAGCAGAACAGGACCAGCGATTCGGCGTGATCATGAAGCCGTGCCGCCGTCTCGGCCTCGGCCCTGGAAGCCAGATCGCGCGTGACCTCTCCGGCAACACCCAGCGCCATCAGCTCGAAGCGTCCTCCGAACGAGGTCTCGCTGCGCGTCAGATGACCCGTCCAGCCGACACCCCCGGCATCGCCTAGCGTCGTCGCCAGATCGTCTCCCAAAATGCAAATTCGCAAACGGCCCATTCAGGTAACCTCCTATTCGAATCATCGCGCCTATCCCCAAGATACGCTGTGATCCGAATCACATAATTCTCAAGATGTTGGGGGCGTTTGGTAAATTAATTGATAAGATTTAGTGTGTCTTCAAAGCGGCAAGGCGCGCCAGCTCGGCCAGGGCTTCTTCACGCCCAGCTCTGAAATCACCTTCTTCCCACCAGGAGCGGACGGCTTCGACCGCCTCGCCTACCTGGGGGCCCTGGGGAACGCCCAGCGCCAGGGCATCGCGGCCCCTGACAGGGCATTCAACCGGCTGCCAGAGCATGGCTTCTTGCAGCATCTGCATCCAGGGCTCGGACGCGGCAGCATCCGATCTGGGATCGACATCGCGCAGGCCCGCCCAGGCGATCAGGGCGCGATCCATGAAACAGTCTGCGCCCATTTGGTAAAGCAGGCGCCGCCGCCCCTTGGAACTCAAGGCCGGTGTGGGCCGCGTGGTGGGAGCCGCACACATCTTTTCCAGCCGTTCCGTTTCTTGATTCGAGAACTTAAATCGCGCAGCGATGCTCTTTGCCCCCTTGGCGTCGGCTTCGATCAGAATGGCCAGGCGACGCGTCGGATCGGGCTTAAGTCCTGGCAGATGGAAGCCCCTGTCCTCAAGCCAGGCCAGTTGGCGCAGGCGACCGAAGTGCTGGGCCTCGGGCAGAATATGGGGCAGCACCTTTTCGCCCTGCATGAGCGACAACACGCCTGCGGGATCAGGCGCCATGAGAAGGCGCAGCATCTCGCCTCTGATCCGCTCGCCCGAAAGATTGGGCAGCAGATGGGCCAGCGCCCGGCAGGCGGCCAACGAGGGCACATGCGCCGGCGGATGTCCGTAATAGGCATGGAAGCGGAAAAAGCGCAGCAGGCGCAGCACGTCTTCTTTGATGCGCGATTGGGGGTCGCCCACAAAGCGAACCAGCCCCCGGCCCAGATCGGCCAACCCGTTGACAGGATCGTGAATCATCCCATCGGCGTTCATCGACAGAGCGTTGATGGTGAAATCGCGCCGCATCGCATCGGCCTGCCCATCATCCGTAAAGGCGACCCGGGCATGACGCCCGAAGCTTTCGACATCATGGCGCAGGGTGGTGATCTCGAAATGCTCTTTGCCGACGACGGCGGTGACGGTGCCATGCGCAAGGCCAGTGGGAATGGCGCGAATGACCGCCGCCTGCAAAAGCCGCATTACCTCGACAGGTTCCAGCGGCGTCGCGATATCGATATCCTTGACGGCACGCTTCAGCACCGCATCGCGCACGCAGCCCCCGACGAAACGCACTTCGCTTCCGGTCGAAGCCAAAGCCCTCAGCACGGCCTGCGTTGACTCGGACGTCATCCAGGGCTGAGGCGCAACCTGCCCCAGGGGGCCATCGATCTCTGGCTCGTCATCTTCTGTAAAGTGCTTCGGATGCCTGGACATGTAGCTAGTATGGCATGGAGGATTGAGGTTGCAACGCACCTGTGCGGTCGGTCACTTATGTCCCAGCATCACCACCCCCAGGTCCGAATAGCGCCTTGGCCCCCATCTTTCCGCCAACTTGCCCAGGATATCCGCTGATGGCTCTTCCCCCTCGACATGGCCCAGGCGGCTTTCGGAAAATCCGGCGTTTTCCAAAGCCTCTGCGTAATCCTCGACAAAATGACGGTTGATGTGGGGAGAGTCGTAGACGAAGTGCAATATCCGCTCCGTGACCTCTCTGGGATAGGTTTGCTCCAGCAAGGCGGCCATGCCCTCGCGGTCCTGCAGCAGGTGGCTCCAGGGCGGAAAGGGGGGATTGGCATAGCTGAGTTCAATCCCGTCATGAAGAACGGGAGGCAGATGATGCCCGAAGGAAGAGGGCCAAATGGCCATGGCGGATAGAAAGAACCGTCCCCCGTCCCTTAACCCCCTGTGGATGGCGCTCAGGGCGCCCTTGACGTCTGCGATGTGTTCGAAGGCGCAGGTCGAAAAAGCGAAGTCGAAATACCCGTCAAAGCGTTGCGGCAGGTCGAGGACGCTTCCGGCCCATGACGACCAGGGGCTGCCCGGGACGGCAGAGTCGACTTGGCCGTCATACGCCACCTCTGGATGGCCGGAAGCCCCGTAGGCTTCGTGCCAATAACCAGGGAAATCAACGCTCAACCATTCGGCTGCCTTATAAGTGCCAAGCCCCACTTCCCGGGGCAGCCTGCCGCCAATTTCAAGAACCTTCCCTCCCTCAAAACCACCAAGAAGCTGAACGGCTGCTTTTAGATGATGCAGGTGGTAGGAGGGCTCATCGACCATCTGGCTGCTTTGTTCCCCTATCCAAGGGCAGAGGTTGCGGCAGCAACAATGGAGCTGGCATCCAGCCCGGCCTCGACCAATTGGCGGGCTTGCGTATCATGCTCGATGAAATGATCGGGCAGGCACAGCATGCGCAGTTTCAATCCGCGATCCAGCAACCCGTTATTGGTCAGGAAATGCGCGACCTGAGCGGCAAATCCGCCGATGGCGTTCTCTTCGACCGTGATCAGAAGCTCGTGATGACGGGCCAGTTTTTCCACCAGCGCCCCGTCGATCGGTTTGGCGAAGCGGGCATCGGCCACGGTGGCCGAGATGCCTTGTTCTGCCAGGATATCCGCAGCCCTCAAGGCCTCGCCCAGGCGTGTGCCCAGGCTAAGGATCGCCACCCGGCTTCCTTCCCGCACGATTCGCCCCTGACCGATGGCGAGCGGAATGCCTTCTTGGGGCAGGTCGATCCCGACGCCCTCGCCCCTGGGATAGCGCAGAAAGCTGGGCAGATCGTCCATCGCGGCCTGTGTGGCCACCATATGCACCAACTCGGCCTCGTCGGACGGCGCCATGATCACGACGCCGGGCAGGCAACCCAGAAAGGAAAGGTCGTAGGAGCCGTGATGGGTGGCGCCATCGGCACCGACCAGACCGGCACGATCCAGAACGAAACGAACCGGCAGATGCTGCAGCACGACATCGTGCATGACCTGATCATAGCCGCGCTGAAGGAAGGTGGAATAGATGGCACAAAAGGGCTTCAGCCCCTCGCAGGCCAGGCCCGCTGCAAAGGTGACGGCATGCTGTTCGGCGATGCCAACATCGAACAGGCGCTGGGGATGGGCTTGGCCAAAAATATCAAGCCCCGTGCCGGTCGGCATGGCCGCCGTGATGGCGCAGATGCGCTTGTCCTTCTGCCCTTCCTTGGCAAGAGCTCTTCCGAACACGCTGGTATAGCTGGGCGCATTGGCCTTGGGCTTGGCCTGCTCGCCGGTCTCGACGTTGAAGCGGCTGACCCCGTGATATTTGTCATCCGCCTCTTCGGCGGGTCCATAGCCGCGTCCCTTTTGCGTGACCACATGAACCAGAACCGGCGACGGGTCCTCGATGTCACGGACATTCTTCAAGATCGGCAGCAGATGCTCGAAATTATGACCATCCAGCGGACCGACATAGTAGAACCCCAGTTCCTCGAACAATGTGCCGCCGATCATCAGTCCGCGCGCATATTCCTCGACGCGCTTGGCCGCCCGTTCGATCGGTCGCGGAAACTTCTCGGCCACGTCCTTGGCGAAGTGCCTTAGTTGCAGATAGGGCTTCGACGACCACAGTCGCGACAGATAGGCGCTAAGCGCTCCCACCGGCTTGGCAATCGACATATCGTTGTCGTTCAGCACCACGATCAGACGCGTTTTGTGCGAGCCCGCATTGTTCAAAGCCTCGAAGGCCTGGCCCGCACTCATCGATCCATCGCCGATAACGGCGATGGCGCGTCTGGGCGTTCCTTGCAGTTCACTGCCCACCGCCATGCCCAGCGCCGCCGAGATCGAGGTCGAGCTGTGCCCGGCGCCGAAGGGGTCGTAGGGGCTTTCGTCGCGCTTGGTAAAACCAGAAAGACCGCCCTTCTGGCGCAGCGTGCACATCTGCTTGCGACGCCCGGTGAGAATCTTGTGGGGATAGCTTTGATGGCCGACATCGAAGATCAGCCGGTCCTCGGGCGTGTTGAAGATGCTGTGCAGAGCCACGGTCAGCTCGACCACGCCCAGCCCGGCCCCCAGATGGCCGCCGGTCTGGGCCACGGCGCCGATCATTTCCTGGCGCACTTCCTCGGCCAACTGCTCAAGTTGGGCTGGGGTGAAATCCCTGAAATCTGCAGGGCAGTCGATCTGGTCAAGAAGGCGCTTGTCGGACATGGCTAGTTTCTGCGCTCCAGCACATAGCGCACGGTATCGCGCAGAAGTTCTGCGGGCTCGCAATTGCCGAAGCTTTCCAGATGCTGGATGGCCTGATCACCCAAGGCCTTGGCCTGCGCCCTGGCGCGATCGGCACCCAGCAAGGAAACGAAGGTAGCCTTGCCCTGCTCGGCATCCTTGCCCGTCTTCTTGCCCATCTCTTCTGCCGACGCCTCAAGATCCAAAAGGTCGTCGGTGATCTGGAACACGAGGCCCAGATCGTGGGCATAAGCTTCCAGGGCCTGACGCTGCATGGGGTGGGCCTTGCCGAGAATGGGCCCGGCTACGCAGGAAAAGGCGATCAAGCGCCCCGTCTTCATGCGCTGAAGCCTGGTAATGGCGGGAATATCCATGGGACGCGTCGCTGCCAGCATGTCGATCATCTGCCCGCCGACCATGCCCTGATGCCCCGCCGCCTCGGCCAGGGCCACCACCAGATCGGCCCGCACCTGGGGATCGGGATGCGTGGAAGCCCCCCCCAGAACCTCGAAGGCCTTGGTCAGCAGCGCGTCGCCCGCCAGAATGGCCGTCGCCTCGTCATAGGCGCGGTGGCAGGTGGGCAGGCCGCGCCGAAGATCGTCATTGTCCATGGCGGGAAGGTCGTCGTGAATCAGGGAATAGCAATGGACGAATTCGATGGCCGCCGCCGCGCGCGAGGCCGACTGTCTGGCGACATTGAACAAAGCCGCCGTGGTCAGAACCAGAAAGGGGCGCAACCGCTTTCCGCCGTTCAGCGTGGCATAGCGCATGGCGGCAACCACGCGCGCTTCAGGCAATTCTGTTTCAGGCAGCAGCCTTTCGACTTCCAGAACAAGCGTTGCAGCCGCTTCGTTCAGTGCCTTTTCCAAACGGTTCATTGGCAACAATCTTTCCTTAGGCGGGATCGAAGGGAGCGCTAGAGGGGGCTTTGTCGGATGCCAAGACGATTCGCTCAACCTTGGCTTTGGCTTCAGCCAGTTTCCCTTCGCAATGACGCTTCAAAGAGGCGCCTCGCTCATAGGCGCCGACGGCCTCGTCAAGCTTGACCTTGCCCGCCTCGAGGCTACGCACGATCTGCTCAAGCTCGGCCAGGGCCTCTTCGAAGCTTAAGGTCGCGATATCTTGCGGTTTCGGGGTCACGGCAATTTTATTCCCAGTTCAGCCGGATGATTTTAGTCGGCAAAGGGATCATGGACAAGGACCGTATCCTCGCGCTCGGGGCTGGTCGAGAAGAGGGCGACGGGCACCCCAACCAGTTCCTCGAGATGCCGGATATACTTCACCGCCTCGGCGGGCAGTTCAGCCCAGGAGCGAGCGCCCCTTGTCGAGGCCTTCCAGCCGGGCAGCGTTTCATAGACCGGCTTGACCTTGGCCTGCTGGCTGGCCAGGGCGGGCAGATAGTCATAGCGTTTGCCGTCGATCTCGTAGGCCGTGCAGACCTTCAATTCGTCGAAACCGTCCAGCACGTCGAGCTTGGTCAGCGCCAACCCATGAATGCCGCTGATCTTGCAGGCCTGACGGACCAGTACGGCGTCGAACCAGCCGCAACGCCTGCGCCTGCCGGTAACGGTGCCAAATTCATGGCCGCGATCACCGATGGTCTCGCCGATTTCGTCGAACAGTTCGGTGGGAAAGGGGCCCGAACCCACGCGCGTCGTATAGGCCTTGCAGATGCCCAGCACATAGCCCACGGCCGAGGGTCCCTGGCCCGAGCCGGTGGCGGCGTTGCCCGCCACGGTATTGGACGAGGTGACGTAGGGGTAGGTGCCGTGATCGATATCGAGCAGCATGCCCTGCGCACCCTCATAGAGAATCCGCCGTCCACGCTTCTTGAGATCATCCAGCAGCAGCCAGGTCACCGAGGCGTAAGGCAGAATCTTGGGGGCCAACTCCTTCAACTCGGCCAGCATCTTCTTGCCGTCGATCAGTTCTGCCCCAAGGCCCCGCAACAGCGCGTTGTGGTGGGTCAGCATGCGCTCGATCTTTTCCATCAGCGCGTCATCGCTGTCGGCCAGGTCACACAGGCGAATGGCCCTTCTGGCCACCTTGTCCTCATAGGCGGGACCGATGCCGCGCCCGGTAGTGCCGATCTTGCCCCCACCCGCCGCCTCTTCGCGCGCCCGGTCAAGATGGCCGTGCAAAGGCAGGATCAGGGGCACGTTCTCAGCCACCTTCAAAAGATCGGGGGTCACGGCAACGCCCTGACCCTTCAGCTTCTCGATCTCGCCCAAGAGCGCCCAGGGGTCCAGCACCAGGCCGTTGCCGATGATCGATAGCTTGCCTCGTACGACGCCCGAAGGTAGCAGCGACAGCTTGTAGGTGACGCCATTGATGACCAGCGTATGACCGGCATTGTGGCCGCCCTGAAAGCGCACGACCACGTCGGCCCGCTCAGACAGCCAGTCGACGACCTTGCCCTTGCCCTCGTCGCCCCACTGAGCGCCGATCACCGCCACATTCGCCATAACCTACTCCCTTACAGAAACCGCCCGGCCTTGGTTCAGCCAGTGCGTACAGTTCAATCTGATTGCGTCCTTCTTGGCGTCCGTCGCAAGCTCCAGTGCAGCCAGGGTCGAAAATCCCTGGTCCCTGAAACCCTGCCCGGTTTCCCAAGCGGTGCCCAGCGGCAGATAGAGCCTGGGCTGGGCTGCCTTCATAGGTGCGCATTTCAAGACGGTATCCATGAACAAGGTGGCCCCCACGGCCCCCTCGCCTCCGGCCAGATAGCGCCCGCCTCTACCCAGTTCGAAACTCTGGCCGCTCGCGAACAGGGTAAAAGCGACGCCGCAATGATATTCGAACCCTCGGGACTCGACGGCATCGACGGTAAGAGTCATTGAAGGCGCATCGCGCCTGACCGCCGCCGCCACGGCCTTGAGGCGGGCAATCTCCGCCCTGGCCCGTGGGGGCAGATCAAGCGCCTCGAGGGCTGCCAGGGCCTTGTCGGCCGGGCCTGTGGCCCTGAGCAGGCTTTCGAACAGCTTTTGGCCGGAGAGGCCCTGAAGCCTTGCCGGGTCCTTGTGGTCCAGGGCGTCACGCAGGCGGGCCAGCGCCCCCTCGTCCAGGCCCAGGCCGTCGGCCACCGCAGGAACCAGGGTGGGCAGCGTCAAATCGACGGAAACGCCCTGGATGCCCAGACGCTCCAGCCCCTCATGGGCCAGGCGGATGATTTCGGCATCGGCCTCGGCATTATCCGATCCGATCAGTTCGATTCCCGCCTGCGCGAACTGGCGTTCCGGGCGCAACTGGCTGGCCTGGACGCGCAAGACCTCGCCCGCATAAGACAGGCGGAGCGGACGGGGAACATCGGCCATCCTGGTCGAGGCGATTCGCGATATCTGGGGGGTCATGTCGGGGCGAAGGGCCAACATACGCCCGGAGGCGGGGTCCATCAGGCGGAAGCTGGACCGGGCCAAACCGGCCCCGGAACCCGACAGCAGGCTGTCTTCGAATTCGATCAGGGGCGGCTTGACCGGAGCGCAGCCCTGGCCCGCGAAGCCTTCCATCAATAGGGCGACCACCGAAGCCTCGTGCTGGGCTTCGGGCGGCAGGATGTCGGGCAGTCCCGCTGGTAAAAGGGCTCGGGCGGCCGTGTCGTTCATAAGAGACCCCCTGGAGGAATATCCAGTCGGTCTGGTTACCCCGTCCAGGGCAAAACCGCAACATTAGAAAAGGGCAATTCGTCTCCGGCAGCCCGCTTTTGGCCAAAATCAGTGGGCTGGAGGCCGGGCCAGCCGCTATTTCCGGTTTGCCAGATCATCCAACAGGCGCATGACCTCGACAGAGGCCTCTGCCGCCTTGGCAATTTCGGCCAGCGCCCCGTCAAAATCGCCTTGATTGTATTTGCGCACGGCATCGATTCCGCAAGCATGCACCTTCTGGTGCGGCGACAGCATGGTTGAATAGGCGGGATGGTTCTTGATCGAGGGGTCGTTGATGCTGCTGTACCACTTGCCCAGGCGGCACGAGGTATGATCAGCCAGTTGGTTGGGGTCCAGCTTGACCCGCCCGGCCACCATGGCCGCCAGCTTCTTCATCCACAATTTATGGTCCGACTTGGCGACGTGGATGGTGATGTCCCTGACCTCGGCCTTCATCGCTTCGGCAATGGATTCGGTTACCACGGCTTCGCTTTTATCCATGACATCCAGAATTCCGATCACGGCGCTGACGCCGTGCTCGGTGCGCGCTGCGATCGAGGCGATGCGGTTTGCCACTTCTTCCGAAGTCTGGCTCTGTTGATCCAAGATGCCCGCAATGTCGCTGACCAGTCCGGAAATATGGTCGATCTGTTCGGAAACGGTGTGCATGCCCTGGCCGGTGGCGGCGATCACCTCTTGGCCTTGCTGAACGGCAACGGCGCCCTGTTCCATCGAAGAGACGATGGCGGCCATTTCAACGCGCAGATTCTCGATGCGTTTGCGAATGTCTTCCGTGGCCTTGGCGGTCTGATTGGCCAGGTTTTTCACCTCGCTGGCGACCACGGCGAATCCCTTGCCGGCCTCACCGGCCCTTGCCGCCTCGATGGTGGCGTTCAACGCCAAAAGATTGGTCTGTTTGGCAATCGCCTCGATCTGATCGACGATGCCGCCGATCTGAGTTGAAGCCTCGGCCAATGTTTCGACGCGCCCAGCCGCCTCGCTGACCGCGCGCGAAATGCCATCCATGGAGACCACGGCGCGTTCCGCCGACTGGCGGCTGTCCGAGGCCTGAGCCTGGGCATTGGCAACGTCGGACGAGGCCTGACCCGCACTATGGGCAATTTGATGAACCGAGGAAACAAGCTCCTCGGCAGCGGCTGCGATGGATTGGGTCTGATGGTCGACGTCCTTGAGATCGCGCAGCAGTTCGGCCGTTCGCACCACCGCCTCGTTGCTCTCGACCGAGAGCGAAACCATGCGCTTAACGCTTTCCAGTGCTCGCTTTTCATAAGTGGCGGCAACCTGGCGCAGCTTCGTGCAAATCACGCTGTCCTTATCTGGCATCGACAGATAGGCCTGCCGATCGAGAAGATCGAGTGCAGCCAGCAAGGCCTGTTCATCGAAAACAAGCACCGGCGCCTCGGCGGAAACCTGCGGAGCAGAACGAGACGCCCCGGCTCCCTGCGAATTGAAAAAGCTCATGTACCCCCCGCAAAATATTCAAATTCATTTACAAGACGCGCTTGTCGCGCCTTGGATGCCCGAATTCCACCCCATTAAATATAGGGATATCATAACCTGCTTATCCTCTACAACGGGATTTCAAATACCCTCCGATTGCCGAATCAAGGGATCTGCGATGCGCCGCTTGCTGACGCCCTGATCAAAAGAACAAGGCCGCCCATTTCTTGGGCGGCCTCATGCCTGAAGCAAAATTCTGCTAATTCCAGCAGGTTAGAATTCCAGCGCCTTGGCCTGAACCACCTGAGGAATGGCGCGAACCTTTTCCACGACATCGTTGGTGACGGACTGATCAACCTGGATGAGGGCGATGGCATCGCCCCCCGCCTGATTGCGGCCCAGATGGAAGGTGGCGATATTGACCCCCGCCTCGCCCAGCACGGCACCCAAGCGACCGATAAAGCCCGGCTTGTCCTGATTGGTCACATAGAGCATGTGGGGCCCCACTTCGGCCTCGATGGCGATGCCCTTGATCTCGACGATGCGCGGCTTGGTGCCGCCGAAAAGGGTTCCGGAAACGCTGCGCTCGCGCTCGTCTGTGGTGACGGAAAGGCGGATCAGGGTGTGATAGTCGCCGCAATCCTCTTTCTTGACCTCGGTCACCTCGATGCCGCGCTCCTTGGCCAGCACCGGCGCATTGACCATGTTGACGCTTTCCAACTGAGGCTTGAACAGGCCCATCAGCACCAGTTGGGTCAGCGGCCTAGTGTTCAGCTTGGCGACATCGCCCTCGTAGGCGATAGTGAGTTTTTTGATGCCCTGCTCGGTCAATTGACCGGCAAAGCTGCCGATCTGCTCGGCCAGTTGCGTATAGGGCTTCAGCTTGGGAGCTTCCTCGGCCGTGACCGCGGGCATGTTGATGGCATTTGTCACCGCCCCGGTCAGCAGATAATCGCTCATCTGCTCGGCCACCTGCAGGGCCACGTTTTCCTGGGCTTCCGAGGTCGAAGCGCCCAGATGCGGCGTCACGATGACCTTCTCCATGCCGAACAGAGCATTATCCTTGGCAGGCTCGACGGCAAAGACGTCAAGGGCGGCACCCGCCACCTGTCCGGATTCAAGGGCGGTCTTCAGGGCCGCCTCGTCGATCAGTCCGCCTCTGGCGCAATTGATGATGCGCACCCCTTGCTTCATCTTGGCGATGGCCTTGGCATCAATGATGTTGCGCGTAGCCTCGGTGAGCGGCGTGTGCAAGGTGAGGATGTCGGCCCGCTTGAACAGATCCTCAAGCTCGACCTTTTCCACGCCCAGATCGCGCGCGCGATCAGAGGACAGATAGGGATCAAAGGCCACCACGCGCATTTTAAGCCCCAACGCCCGTTCGGCGGCGATGGAACCGATATTGCCGCAGCCGATAACGCCCAGGGTCTTGCCCGTAAGTTCCACCCCCATGAAACGGGTCTTTTCCCACTTGCCCGCATGGGTCGAGGCATTGGCCTGGGGAATGTCGCGCGCCAGGGCGAACATCAGAGCCATGGCGTGCTCGGCGGTGGTGATGGAATTGCCGAACGGCGTATTCATCACCACGATGCCCCTGGCCGTGGCCGCCGGAACATCGACATTGTCGACACCGATGCCTGCGCGTCCCACCACTTTCAGATTGGTGGCCGCCGCAAGCACATCCGCCGACACCTTGCTGGCCGAACGAATGGCTAGGCCGTCATACTGACCGATGACCGCCTTCAACTCGTCCGGCGTCATGCCGGTCTTTACCTCGACCTCGATGCCCCGATCCTTGAAAATCTGAACGGCGGCAGGTGACAGCTTGTCGGAAATCAGAACCTTGGGCATGAGTCTCGCTCCCCCTTATTGGGCTTTAGAGGCGAATTCGGCTTCCACCTGGGCAAAGGCCCAGTCCAGCCAAGGCAGCAAGGCCTGGATGTCGGCGGTCTCCACCGTAGCACCGCCCCAGATGCGCAGACCCGCAGGCGCATCGCGATAGGCTCCGATATCGAAGGCAACGCCCTCTTTCTCCAGAATCGAGGCGATTTTCTTAGCCGCAGCAGCCTGATCGTCATGCGAGAGGTTGCAAAACCAAGCCGCCTTGTTGGCGACCAGACAGATCGAGGTGCAAGAACGCGTGGCCTTGTCCACGGCCAGAAAACCGGCCCAGTTGGATTTGTCCACCCAGGTCTCGATGGCGGCTAGGTTGGCTTCGGACCGGGCGACCAGCGACTTGAATCCGCCCAGAGCCTGCGCCCATTTCAAGGCGTCGATCTGATCTTCCACGCACAGCATCGAGGGCGTGTTGATGGTTTCGCCCTTGAAGATGCCGTCGATCAGCTTGCCGCCCTTGGTCATCTTGAAAATCTTGGGCATCGGCCAGGGTGGCGAATAGCTTTCCAGACGTTCGACCGCGCGCGGGCTTAGAACCAGCATGCCATGCTGCGCCTCGCCGCCCAGGACCTTCTGCCAGGACCAGGTGGTCACATCCAGCTTGTCCCATGGCAGATCCATGGCGAAAGCCGCCGAAGTGGCGTCGCAGATGGTGAGGCCTGCGCGATTGGCCGGAATCCAGTCGCCATTGGCTACGCGCACGCCCGACGTGGTGCCGTTCCAGGCAAAGACGACGTCATGATTGAAATCGGCCTGCGACAGATTGGGCAACTGGCCGTAATCGGCTTTGAAAACCCGCGCGTCCTTCAGCTTCAATTCCTTGACGATGTCGGTGCCCCATCCGGCGCCGAAACTTTCCCAGGCCAGCACGTCGACGGGACGTGCCCCCAGCAACGACCACAGCGCCATTTCGACGGCCCCGGTATCGGAGGCGGGCACGATGCCGATTCTGTAGGACTCGGGAATGCCCAGAACCGAGCGCGAGAGATTGATCGCTTCCTCCAGCTTGGCCTTGCCCGACTTGGCGCGGTGGGACCGGCCCAGACAGGCGTCCTTCAGCGCATCGGCCGACCAGCCGGGACGCTTGGCGCAGGGACCAGAGGAAAAGCAGGGATTGTGCGGCCGATTGGCCGGCTTGGTGACAGTCGTCATGAGACCCCCTTCGAGAAACGAAAGGGCTTCGGCCCGTTGGGGGGCCGCGGCCCGCAGGAACCCTAGACCCGCTCATTCCAAAGCGCAACACCCCAGGCGACGCTTTGCCAGAGGCTCGGGCGATCCGGCTTGAACCGGCCTGTTCATCTTTTTGATTACCGATTTTGAATATAGAGCCTGCTGGGGCTCCTCGACGTTTCATGGGGAATTGTCAATTTCTCAAAAGACCGTCATGCCCGGCCTTGTGCCGGGCATCCACGTCTTGCCGCCAGATATCTTTGCAGGAAAATCGTGGATGGCCGGATCAAGCCCGGCCATGACGCGGTGAGTATGCTGGATTCCACTTACGACGTCGAAGAACCCTACTGTGATTAGGTAAGCTCAAGCGCAGGGGCTTAACCGAAGGCCTTGAAGGCGATCAGGGTGAAGGTGTCCTTGATGCCCGGCAGCTTCTGAATGGTTTCGGTTACGAAGTGGCCGATATCGGCCCCCGCCTCAAGATAGCATTTGGCCAGCAGGTCATATTGACCCGAGGTGGAATGAACCTCGCTGACCTGTTCGGTCTCCACCAGCGCGTCCGCCACCTCGTAGGCCTTGCCCAGATCGCATTTGATCATGACGAAGATGGTCTGCATGGCTTAGGCCGTAAACTCATAAACGCCACGGACGCGACGCTGGAGATTTTCGCGTCCGGACAGGCGCTTGACCCGCCGTGGACCGGGTGTCCACAAGGGGCAAGCAACACATCCGGACACGAAAATCACCGCGTCCCTCTGGGCTTGGGAGAAAATGGCCGACTGATGTGTCGAAAATCTCGACCGTATTGCCGATACGCTCATCGCTTTTCTCCTGTCATTCGGCCATTTTCTCCTCAAGCGCGGCTCGCGGGGTTTATGAGTTTACGGCCTAGTCCTCTTTCTGGCGATCCTCGGCCAGTTCGGGTTCGGGTTCGGGTTCGGGCTCAGCATCTGCTTCGCCGGAATCACCCTCGTCGTCCAGACTGTCCGACTCCTCGACGGCCAAATCGCCATCATGCTCGGCCAACGTATCAATTTCCTCAATATGGCCCAAAACCTGAGTCTCGGGGGCGCCGTCCTCGATCTCGTCTTCTTCCTCGGCGTCGATCTCGTCCTCTTCCTTGCCCTTGCGCAAGGGGGGCAGCTTGACGGCGCGCAGCATGAAAGCGGGGGCGTCGTCGCCAAATCCGACCACAGGCTTGTCATCGCCATCCTCGTCGCGGCCATGTCGTCCACGGCCCCGGTCGCGGTCGCGCCCTCGATCTCTGTCACGGTCACGGTCGCGATCCCGGCCCCTGCCCTGGTCACGATCACGATCTCTGGGCGGCCTTGCCGGTTGGTCGGCGGCAGGTGCGCTGGGAATGGGTTCACGCGGCTCCTGAGCCCGGATTTCGGGCTGCTCGGTGCCAATCTCAACAATGGGAGCGGGTGATGATGCCGGTAACGGCGTCTCGGCGGTCTCGGTACGCCCACGTCCCCGGCTGCGATCACGATCCCTGCCGCCACGGCCACCGCGATCCCGTCCGCCACGGCCACCGCGACCACGGCCCTCGCCGTCGCCCTCGGCACCAGCAGAAGAGGAAGCACCGGCCTCCGGAGCCGCCAAACCATCCAGCGTCACTCGCGGAATGCTGCGTCCCAGCATCTGCTCGATGGCGGCCACGTTCCTGGCATCCTCGGGCGTCGCGATCGAGTAGGATTTGCCCTCGCGTCCGGCGCGGCCCGTGCGACCGATGCGGTGCACATAATCCTCGGCATGGTAGGGAATGTCGAAATTGAAGACGTGCGACACGCCCTGAATGTCGATGCCCCTGGCCGCCACGTCCGAGCAGACCAGAAGGCGAACCTCATCCTTCTTGAATGACTCGAGGGTGCGCATGCGCTCGGGCTGTGACATGTCGCCATGCAACTCGGCGGCATCCATGCCATGACGCTTCAGGGATTTATAGAGGATGTTCACCGTCTTCTTGCGATTGCAGAAGATGAAGGCGTTCTTGACATCCTCGGCGGCCAGCAGGCGGCGCAGCGCTTCGCGCTTGTCCAACTCGTCAACCAGGATCAAGGCCTGTTCGACGGTTGCCGCCGGAGAAGCGGGCGGTGCTACGGAAATGCGCTTGGGACTGAACAGGAAGGCGTTGACCAGACGCTGGATTTCCGGCGGCATGGTGGCCGAGAAGAAAAGAGTCTGACGAATCGTCGGCAGCAACCCCACAATCTTCTCGACATCGGGAATGAAACCCATGTCCAGCATGCGGTCGGCTTCGTCGATCACCAGGATTTTGACATCGTTCAGGAGAATGCGCCCGCGCTCGAACAGATCGAGCAGGCGCCCCGGTGTCGCGATCAGCACATCGACGCCGCGATCAAGCAGGCGCACCTGTTCGTCCATCGACTCGCCGCCGATCAGCAGCGCCTTCGACAGCTTGTGATACTTGCCGTAAAGATCGAAATTCTCGGCCACCTGGGCGGCCAGTTCGCGCGTGGGCTCCAGGATCAGGGATCGCGGCATGCGCGCCTTGGCCCGGCCAGAACCCAGGATCTCGATCATGGGCAGCGTAAAGGAGGCCGTCTTGCCGGTACCGGTCTGCGCCGTGCCCAGCACGTCGCGGCCCATCAGAATGACGGGAATGGCCTCGGCCTGAATGGGGGTTGGATGTTCGTAGCCGACATCGGCGATGGCCTTCAGCACATCATGGCTCAGGCCCAGTTCGAGGAAGGTTACCCTTTCCTCGACGGGTGGCGGCGGCAAGGCCTCGTGATGCGATCCGACCGGTTCGGCATCGGCATCGATTTCGGATGGATAAGATACCACGGGGTCCGGCGCGGGGATGAATTCTTCCTCGGGCTCGGAGACCAGATCGGTCGCGGCGTCACTATCGGGTTCGGACGGGGAGTGGCTGTGTTCGTTCATGCGGGCCGGATCATAGGGGTTCGGGGCGTTCTGTCAATCAATCTGGCGGGGAATCGGTCACAAAACCCGGCTCGACGTCATTGGCGGGCGGCTCTTCGGACGGGATGGCATAGCCCTCCGAGAGCCAGCGATTGAGGTCCCTGTCGGCACAACGGCGCGAACAGAAGGGCTTCAGCTTGATATCCATGGGTTTGCCGCAAACCGGGCAGCGGGGGCCGTTCATCTGTCCAAAACCTCCAGTTTTTCCCCGATTTCCAGGGGTAAGGGGTGGCCCAATCGGGTTTCCGTTTCGCCCAGCACCCCCGCCAAAGGCCCCTTCAGCAGGGCCATGACTGGGGCGGGCAGCAAAAGCCGGGGGCGCGCGCTGGGGGTCGCCCGGACCAGTGCCAGGGCTTTCCTCAACCCCTCATAGGCCAAAGCCTCGGGCGAGGCAAACAGGTCGGCCAGACAGGCCGAACGGCGCTCGCGGGCCAGTTCAACCAGCCCCAGGGGGGTTATTCCCCCCAGATGGACCGGAACCTCGTCCTTAACCAGCGCTTCCTTCAGCACGGCCAGAACCTTGCCCAGCCGGTTGCGGGGCAGGCCAGCGAAATCAATCAGAATGCGCCCCCCCGGATTGCGCAGACGGATTTGCCGGGCAGCCGCCCTGGCCGCCTCCAGATTGGCCCGGAATTTGGCATCTGGGCCCTTTTGAGCCCCCGTATCGACATCGATGGCCCAAAGGGCCGAGGTGCGCTCGATCAAAAGCCGCCCGCCCGAAGGCAGGGGCACCAGGGCGGACAGGGCCTCTTCCAGCGCCTCGGCAGCCCCCAGACTGTCGAAGGGATCGTCTTTTGCCGCCAAGGAAGCCTCGATGATTTCATCGGCCACCCCCCGGGTCTGCAACACGGCCAAGGGATCGTCAGGCGCAATCAGACACAGGGGCGGCTTGGCGCCTGGGGGAATTGCCAATTCCTTGGGAACGTCCAGCGATAGCCTAGCCCCCTTTTCGCCGGAGGGATCGGCTTTGACGCGAACCAGGCAGGCCTCGCCCTCGGCCAGACGCCGCTTGCCCAGATTGAGGAATCCCGGTTGCTCAAGCCCGATTTCGACGAAAGCCCCACCGATGCCCGGTTCGAACCTGACCACCCGGCCCAGATAGACCGCTCCGACAAAGGGCTCGCCCGAATCGCGCCGTACCCGGATCGCAACAACGCGGCCATCCTCGATGCGGGCAAAGCGTCTCTCGCCGGGAGAGGCCGAGGCCAGGATCTTAACCGTCATCGAAAACCCGCAGCCTTGAGCAAGGCATTGGTTTCATAAAGCGCCAACCCGACGACATTGGAATAAGAGCCGGAAAGAAACGAAACGAAAGCCGCGGCCCGACCCTGTATGGCATAGCCGCCCGCTTTGCCCTCGCCCTCGCCCGACGCCACATAGTCGGCGACTTCCACCTTGTCGAGACGCTTGAAGGTAACGGTGGTGGTCACCAGACGATCCCAATGCCGCCCCCCGGGGCCCAGCAGGCAGATGCCACCCAGAACCTTGTGGCGGCGCCCGGAGAGAAGGGCAAGACACTCGGCCACCATTTCAGGCGTTTGTGCCTTGGGCAGAATGCGCCGACCCAAAGCCACCACCGTATCTGCCGCCAGCACGAAGGACTGAGGGTGGCGGGCGGCGGTCAGACAGGCCTTTTCCTGGGCAAGCCTACGGGCATGGGTCTGGGGCAGTTCGTTCTTAAGGACGGATTCATCACAATCCGCCGGATCAACCTGGTCGGGACGGATTCCCATCTGCGCCAAAAGGTCCAGCCTGCGCGGCGAGGACGAAGCCAGAATCAAGGGGGGGAGGAGGCTCTTGCGCATCTGCGTCTTCCTTCGTCATCCGGCCTCCCTAGGCGGGGATAAAAGCGCTCCTTGATGCTTCCTACAACTGCCTGGGTCAAGAGGAATCCTTGTTTTTCGGGGGGCTCTGGTTCAGGATGGTCCGGGATACGAGAGGTATGGGGGACGTCATGTTTCAGACAGCAGAACTTGGACAGAAGGTTTCAAGGGAAGATTTCGACCGCATTTCGCAAGATTTGCGCGCGGAACTCCTGGCCCTGCAAATGGAGCTGAGAAGCGCCGATTTTCCAGTCATTCTGGTTTTTGCGGGCGTCGATGGCGGAGGCAAGGGCGAGACGGTCAATCTTTTGAACGAGTGGATGGACCCCCGCTGGATCGCGACCCGGGCCTACGGCGCCCCCTCTGACGAAGAGCGTGAGCGGCCCTACTATTGGCGCTTCTGGCGCGACCTGCCGCCCAAGGGCCAGATTGGCCTGTTCCTCAGCAGTTGGTATTCCCACCCCATCAACAGCCATGTCCACAAGGACATCTCGACACCAGAGTTCGACACCCAGCTTGACCGCATTCTGGCCTTCGAAAAGACGCTGGCCGACGATGGCGCGCTGATCTTGAAGTTCTGGCTGCACTTAAGCAAATCCGCCCAGAAGCGCCGCCTGAAGTCGCTGGAAAAGGACCCGCTGCAAAAATGGCGCGTCACCAAGCAAGATTGGAAGAACTGGAAGAGTTACGACCGCTTCATCGACAGCGCCGAGCGCGCCCTGCGCAAGACCAGCACCGGACATGCGCCCTGGGAAATCGTGGAAGGCGAGGATGGACGGTTCAGGGGCTTGAGCGTACTGACCCTGGTTCGCGATGGCATTCGAAAGCACATGGCCGAGCGCATCGCCAAGCGCAAGATGATCGCCGAACTGGCGGCAGAGGCCAAGGCCAAGCGCGAAGCGGAACTGGCCCAGGTTCATAGCCAAAGAAAGACATTGGAGAAAAAGGCCAAGGCGGCAACCACCAAAAGCAAGGGCAAAGCCAAGACCAAGGAGACAAAAGCGGCTCAGGCAGAATCGGTTGCCCTGACCCCGCAGGGCCGCTTGCAGCCGCGCACCGTTCTCAGTGCGCTTGACCCTAATCTGAAGATCGACAAGAAGGAATATGGGCTGGCCCTCAAGAAGGCACGGGCAGAACTGGCCGTGCTTTACCGCCAAGCCAAGGCGCGGGGCATTTCCACGCTGCTGGTCTTCGAAGGCTGGGACGCCGCTGGCAAGGGAGGCGCTATCCGCCGCCTGACCGCCGGTCTCGACGCCCGCGATTACCGGGTGACGCCAATCGCCGCCCCCACCGACGAGGAACGTGCCCAGCATTACCTGTGGCGCTTCTGGCGCCATATTCCAAGGGCAGGGCGCGTCACCATCTTTGACCGCAGTTGGTATGGCCGCGTCCTAGTCGAACGTGTCGAAGGCTTTGCCGCGACGCAAGACTGGCAGCGCGCCTTCGCCGAGATCAACGATTTCGAAGAACAGATCAGCCTGCACGGCACCGTGCTGGCCAAGTTCTGGGTGCATATCACCAAGGAAGAGCAGTACCGGCGCTTCAAGGAGCGCGAGACCATCGCCTACAAGAAATGGAAGCTGACCGACGAGGATTGGCGCAACCGCGCCAAGTGGGACGATTACGAAATCGCGGTCAATGAATTGGTGGAACGCACCAGTTCGCGCACGGCGCCTTGGATTCTGGTCGAGGGCAATGACAAAAGCTATGCCCGCATCAAAATCATCCAGTCGGTCTGCGACCTGCTAAGGAAACGCTTGGAATAGGAGAGGGGCTGAAAAAAGCCAGCCCCCCCTACCCCTCGGCCTTGGCTTCCTCGCCCGCCTTGGCGCGCCGAGGCACGGTTTTGGGATCGGCCGTCATGGGGCGATAGATTTCCACCCTGGCCCCCTCTTCAAGCACGGCCTCCAGCGTGGAGGCCTTGCCGAAAACGCCCACCTTCTGGCTGGCCAGATCGATCTCGGGAAACTGCTTCAAGATTCCCGACTTCTCGATGGCGTCCTTGATCGTGGCCCCTTCGGGCAGATCGACATTCAGCCAAAGCTGACGGGCTGGCGTTGCGTAGGCGACTCCGACTTTCATGTTCAGTTCCCCCTCAGCCCACGCTATGCGCGCCGGCCATCTGGATCTGCTTGCCCATCGCCAGATCAAGCTTGCGCTTGGCGGCGATCAGCAGGCCCGTCGCCAGGAAGCCGCCCGGCGGCAGGATCATCATCAGCACGGCGGCATCTTCCGGGAAGATACGGGTCTCCAGAACCTTGAAGGCCGGGCCCAACAGCAGCGAAGCATCGGCAAACAGGGTGCCAGCGCCCGAAATTTCGCGCATGGCGCCGATCACGGTCAGGGCCAGGGTGAAGCCAGCCCCCATGAACAGCCCGTCCATGAAGGAGGGAATGACCGGCTCCCTGGAGGCAAAGACTTCCAGGCGTCCCAGGGGCAGACAGTTCGAGACGATCAGGGGAATGAACAGGCCCAGCACTTTGTAAAGCTCGTGCATCCAGGCATTACAGGTCAGATCGACCAGGGTGACCATGGCCGCCACGATCAGGATATAGACGGGAATGCGCACTTCCTGCGTGATGTAATTGCGAAACAAGGCCACGAAAAAGTTCGAAGCCGCCATCACCAGCATGGTGGCAACCCCCATGCCAAAGCCGTTGGTGGCGCTGGTGGTCATGGCCATGGTCGGACACATGCCCAGCAACTGGCACAGGACGCCGTTATTTTCCCAAAGACCATCCTTGATGATGGTGCTGTATTTGGTGGACATCAGTGCGCCTCCAGCAATTTCGGCTTGTTGGCAGAAAAGAATTCCAGGCCCTTGCGAATGCCGGTCACCACGGCCCTAGGCGTGATGGTAGCACCCGAGAACTGATCGAACTGGCCGCCATCCTTTTTCACTTTCCACATGGCGGGCAGCGGATTGTTGATCGAAAGCCCGTTGAACTGCAAAATCCAGGGGCCTTTCTTCGGGTCGATCTTGTCGCCCAGGCCCGGCGTTTCCTTATGCTGGACGGCGCGCACACCCAGAATCTTGCCCTCAGGATCAACGCCCATGATGATCTTGATCTGCCCGGCATAGCCCTGTCCGTAGGTCTCATAGGCAACGCCGGTCACCTGGCCCGCCTTGGTGGCGCGGAAAATCTTGCGCTCCTTGCCGTCCTCGCCCGCGATCATGATCGTATCCAGCGCCGGATTGTTGTCGTAGATCGCAGGCGGCAACACCTGAACCAGCGAATTTTGCAAATCCTCGATTCGGCGCTGCTTGATCGGCTCGTCGGTAAACAGATCGGTAAAGGCCAGCAGGGCTCCAAAGCCCGTGCTGAAGGCCGCCAGAATCAGGGCGTGGACATAGGTCGGCTTGCCGCTGTTGTAACTCATTTGCTGTCCCCCCTGACCGACAACGGCTCGCCCTTGCTGGTGCGGCCGAAGGCGCGCGGGCGGATATGGTGGTCAATCACCGGCGTCAGCGCATTCATCAAAAGAACGGCAAAGGCGACACCTTCGGGATAACCGGCGAAAGAGCGGATGATCCAGATCAGGAATCCGCAGCCCATGCCATAGGCCAACTGGCCCATCTTGGACACCGGCGAGGTGACGTAATCGGTAGCGATGAAAAAGGCCCCCAGGAAGGTAGCACCCGCGAAGAGGTGGAAAACGCCGCCGGGAAAGCGTTCCGGAGCGAAGAAATTGGCGATGCTGGCGCAAACGAACAGCGTGCCCATGAGGCCCACCGGCGTATGCCAGGAGATGACGCCGCGAACCATCAGGAACAAGCCGCCCAGCAGAATCAGAATGGCCGACGTCTCGCCGAAGCTGCCGATATGCATGCCGGTGATCATGTTGGTCAGATCAAACACCTGAGGCAGGGATTCGGTGACCGGAACTCCCTTGGTCAGCTCGGTCTTGACATGCCCCAGCGCCGAAGCGGCGCTGATCGCGTCCATGTTCTTAAAGCCGCCGAAGACCATGCCCAGACTATCGATGAAGCCCGGAGCCCCCTCCGAGAACAGCGGCTTAGGCGGCACGAAGGCGGTCATTTGCACGGGGAAGGAAACCAGAAGCCCCACGCGCCCGACCATGGCGGGGTTGAAAACATTCTGGCCCAGGCCGCCGTAGATATGTTTGGCCAGCACGATGGCCAGGAGGGCACCCAGCACGCCAATCCACCAGGGCGTCCAGGGTGGCAGACTCATGGCAAGCAGCCAGCCGGTGAGTGCTGCCGAGCCATCGAACAAGGTGGCCTTCACGGGCCGGTTCTGCCAGGCCAGACAGATCGCCTCGAAGCCGAGGCAGGCGCCGACGGTGATCAGGAACATGAAAAGGGCGGGCCAGCCGAACAGCCAGACATTGAACAACGTGGCGGGCAGCAAGGCCACCAGCACCGTGATCATGGTCTTCGAAACGCTGCTGGGGGCGTGACCGAAGGGTCCGCTTTTTTCGATGGTCACGCTCATGCGCCGGGCCTGTTGTCAGCGGGTGGTGGGGAGGCGGCTTCGGCTTCGGCTGCCGCTTTCGCCTTGGCGGCGGCGGCAGCAGCAGCAGCGGCCTTCTTGGCGGCGGCCGCCTTTTCAAGGCGGGCATTCCTGGCCTCGGCCAGATTTTTCACGCGATCCAGGCGCCGCTTCTCGCGATCCTGTGCATTCAACATGCCCTTGGCGAAGTTGAAATAATGCACCAGCGGAATGTGCGAGGGGCAGATATAGGAGCAACTGCCGCAGGAAACGCAATCCATCACGCCCAAATGCGCCGCCTGATCCAGATGATCCTTGCGGATGACAGCCGCCATCTCGACCGGCACCAGTCCGCAGGGGCAAATGGTCACACAGGTCCCGCAACGAATGCAGGGGCTGGCCGGACGTTCGTTCACTTCTTCCGCCGTCAGCGCCAGGATGCCCGACATGCCCTTGACCACGGGCACATCAAGGCCTGGCAGCGGCTGACCCATCATCGGGCCGCCATTGACGAAGCGCTTGGCCGGTTTGGTCAGGCCGCCGCAGAAGGCAACCAGATCGGAAAGCTTGGTGCCGATCAGCACGTCGATGTTTTTAGGCTCGGGGAGTGCGCCGCCGCTGACCGTCACCACGCGCCCGATCAGCGGGCGGCCATGACGCACGGCGTGATGCACAGCCCTTGCGGTGGCGACATTCTGCACCACCACGCCCAGATCGGCGGTCAGCTTGCGGGCCGGCGTTTCAAGCCCGGTGATGGCCTGGGTCAAATGGCGCTCGGAGCCCATGGGATACTGCACGGGAACGCCGATCACCTCGACGCCCGCATGGCCACTGGCCGCTTCGGTCATGATCTTCTTGGCTTCGGGCTTGTTGTCTTCGATAGCAATCACAACGCGCCCTGCCCCCAGCGTGTGGGCCATGATGCGCGCCCCATCGATGATCTCGGCTGCATGCTCACGCATCAAGCGGTCGTCGCAGGTGAGGTAAGGCTCGCACTCGGCGCCGTTCAGCAGCAAGGTGTGAATCTTGAGCTGGGTGCCCAGGTTCAGCTTGACCGGGGTCGGGAAGGCCGCACCACCCATGCCGACGATGCCCGCCCAGGCGACGCGGGCGCGGATTTCGTCGGGCGAGGCGGCAAAGGGATCAGCGATGGGCTGGGGCAGATCGCCCACCCATTCATCCTTGCCGTCGCTTTCCAGAACCACGGTCAGTTGCGGCAAGCCCGAAGGATGCGGCGCCGTGATCTCGGCAATGGCCGCGATGCGCCCCGAGGTCGGCGCATGCTGGGGTGCTGAAACAGCGCCCTGGCCCTTGGCCAGCATCTGGCCCTTCTTGACCTGATCGCCTTCCTTGACCACCACCTCGGCCGGAGCGCCAATATGCTGCTGAAGCGGGATATAGAGCGTGGCAGGCAGCGGAAAGGAGACGATGGCCTTCTCGCTGGTACGTTCCTTGCGGTAATCGGGATGAATGCCGCCGCGGATGGAAAACAGTTTCATGTCAGTGCACCGCTGTCGCGTCGTCGGGTTTGTGCCAGTGCCAAGAACTTAGCGTGACCGGAACGCTGACCATCTTGATGGCCTCGGTCGGACAGATGTCGAAGCATTTTTTGCAGCCGTGGCATTCCTGCTTGATCACGGTATGCATCTGCTTGGCAGCACCCACGATGGCGTCAACCGAGCATTCGCCCAGGCAGCGCATGCAGCCGATGCACAGGCTCTCGTCAACCACGGCATATTGCTGGACCTGCTCTTCATGATCGTCCATGTCGGGTGTCACGCCCAGCTTTTTGGCCAGCGCCTCGATGACCGGCTTGCCGCCCGGAGCACAGGCCGTGATCAAGGCCTCGCCCTTGGCAAGGGCTGCCGCATACTGGCCGCAGCCGACATAGCCGCACTGGCCGCACTGCGCACCCGGCAGCATGCCCAAAAGCTCGACCTCAAGCGGGTTTTCCTCGACGGCCAGAAGCTTGGCGGCAACGCCCAGAAGACCGCCGAGCGCGGCGCCCATCACTGCAACACTTCCGATGGCTAGCAACATTCGCTACGTCTCCTAATTGGCGGCCATGCCGGAAAAGCCCATGAAAGCCAGGGCCAGCAGGCTTGCCGTCACGAAACCCACGGGGGGGCCTGCAAACAGGCGAGGCACATCGCACATCGCCAGCCGCTCGCGCAGGCCCGCCAGCATGGCCAGCGCCAGACTGAAACCGATCGAGGAGGCAAACGAGAAAACCGTGCCGATCATAAAGCCCTGATGCCCTTCGACGATCAGCAGAGCCACGCCCAGCACGGCGCAGTTGGTGGTGATCAGGGGCAGATAGATGCCCAGCATCTGGAACAAGGGCGGCGAGATCTTGCGCACCGACATTTCGGTAAACTGCACGGCGGTGGCGATGACCAGAATGAAGGTGAAGGTGCGCAGATATTCCAACTCGTAGGGTAGCAGCAGATAATTCTCGAGAATCCAGTTGCCCATCGAGGAAACGGTGATGACGAAGGTGGTGGCCATACCCATGCCAATCGCCGTATCGACCTTGGTCGTAACGCCCATGAACGAGCACAGGCCCAGGAAGCGGGCCAGCACGACATTGTTGACCAATGCAGCGCCAACGATGACCAGAACGATTTCTTGCATCCAACGCTCCCTAGTTCAACTGGCACGACTCGCTCTGCGCCGGCGACGGCGCATGGCGAAGATAGATCGGAGTAAGCTCACCCTTGGCGGACAGGCTTTTCGCCCTTAAGCGCGCCAGCAGCAGCCCCAGGGCCAAACCGGCCAGAGTGGCCAGAATGGTGACGCCGTCGCCATAGCCCAGCAGATGCGCCGTGGTGCCGCCGCCCAGCAACGTTACCAAGGGAATGGCGTAGGCGGTCATCGAAGCCCTGACCAGCATACTTTCCTGGACGCCCACGACGACGCGGTCGCCGACCTTCAATTCATGCACATTGTCGAGCGGGAAACGTCTGGCATGCAGGCGCGAGCCGAAGACATCGGCGCCACAGACCTGCGACGAGGCGCAGCCGCCGCAGGACGTGGTTTGCTCGGGCTCAAGCCAAGCCACCGCTCCTTGGATCGAAACAACCTTCGCCAATCCTTCGACGGCGGCGTAGTTGCTGGGATCGGGAAGATCGTCCTCGGCCTGCATTATGCTTCCACCTTCTGAACCACGCCCTCTGGCGTGACAAACAGCGCCATTTCGCCACCGGCAGCGCGCAGGAGCGACTGGCGCTTGGCGGGAGCGGTAAGCAGCATGGCCGTGGACAGGCCATCGGCAACGGCGGCACGGCTGGCCACCACGGAAACGCCCAGCAGGGCGGGCGCCGTGGCGCCGGTACGCGGATCGATCAGATGCGTGAACTTGCCAGCGTCATCGAACAAGGTTCCATAGCCACCGGAAGTGGAGACGCACTTGTCGACCAACTCGATTTCAGTCACCGCCTGAGCCGGATTGGCCGGATTGGCAATGCCGATGCGCCAGGCCGATCCATCGGGCTTGGCCGCGAGCGCCCTAGGCTCGCCCATATCGACCAGCATCTGGGAGAATCCGTGGCTTTTCAGCACATCGGCCACGCGGTCAGTGATGAAGCCCTGAGCACCGCTATTCAGCGTCAGCCCCATGCCCGGATGCAGGAAAGCGACGGAGCCCTTGGCCTGGTCAATCTCGACCTTGTCCCAGCCAACCAGGGCCAGGGCTTCGTCGATGGCGCGGGCCGAAGGACCGTTGGGATCGGGATTTGAGCTGGTGAAATGGCGAAAATAGGTCTGCCACAGGGGCTGAATGGTCGGGTCGTAAACGCCCTCGCTCAACTGGGCCAGGGAAAGAGCGCGGGTGAGCAACTCGATGAATTCCTTGGGCGCATTCTCGACCCGCCCCTCGCGGTTCAGGGTGGCAAGGACCGTGTCAGCGCGATAGACGCTGAAGATGGCTTCAAGCCTTGCCAACTCGGCCAAGCCCGCCTCGATGGCGGCATGGGCCTTCGCCTCGTCCTTATGATAAAGGGAGATGCTGGCCGGAGCGCCCAGGGCCGTGCCTTCCCAGCGCACCAGTTTGGCATCGGCCCTTGACGCCGTCATCAGAAGCGGCAGACCGGCGGCTGCGGCAAGCACCGTAAGAGCGCGGCGGCGGGTGAACGTGACGGCCATAAAGACGACTCCTTCGCAGCACGAAAAGATCGGCAAGATTAGTGGTGGCTGCCCCCCTCGCCAAGCACTTTTTGCATTGCACACGCAAAAGGCGGATCGGGCTTGCTGCACCTGCGTTTGAACCATATTGTCGTATGCAGGCCTTAGCAAGAACAAATATTTCTAAATTTGGCCTTACTACGCAAAAAAGCCACCCGAAACGCCGATGGCGGGTTGCCTTCCACCACCCCTTTTGGCAGTGCGGGACGGCCCTTTAGTGCGGTGCAATATTAGACTGGGCGCAGGTAATCCTTTTGAATCAGCCCGCTTGCTCTTTTGGCCTTCGGCATGACTGAATGCAGCCATGCAGGAAAATGCCGATTCACTCCTCGATCTTGGGCTTTCGCACCTGAAGGCGAACCGCGCCCTGGATGCGGTGGAGACCTTTGAGAAGCTGCGCCGCCTTGCCCCCGACCATCCCGGCCTGACCGAGGCCTATGTCAAGGCCTTGCGCAAGGATGCCCGCCATGCCGAGGCGCTGGCGGTGGCCGAGGCGGCAAGACCGCAGACGGTCCAGTTGATGTTCGAGCGGGCCTTAAGCCTTCTGGCCCTGGGGCGGGCGGGCGAGTCCCTGGCAGCTTTCGACGCGGTTCTGGCCCTTGACGCCCATCTGGCCGTCGCCTGGTATCAAAGCCACGGCCCCGCCCTTGACCTTATCGGCCCAGACGAAGCCCGGCGCCGGATCGAGCGGGCCTTGGCCTGCACCGGCGCCAACGGCAATTACCGGGCCTTGCTGGCGGCCTATCACCTGCTGGCGGACCATGCATCCGAGGCAAAGCGGATTGCAAGAAAGGCCAGGCATCGGGTTCTGATCGAGGGAATCGAGGCTCTGCTCCCCTTCTTCGCCCCGGGCCTGCGGCTGTTCGGCGTTTCGGCGCATCTGCTGGACCATGCGCTCGCCCAAGCCGATCTTGAGGGGCTGGTGCTGGAATTCGGCGTGCGCCGAGGAACGTCGCTTTGCCTCATCGCCCAGCGGGCCGGGCAAGCCGTGCATGGCTTCGATTCCTTCGAAGGCCTGCCTGAATCCTGGGGTGCCAATCCTGCCGGGGTGCTGACGACGGGTGCCGAGCTTCCCCAGTTGCCCTCCAATGCCTGCCTGCATCCCGGCTGGTTCAACGACACGCTGCCCGCCTTTCTGGCGGCCCATCCCGGGCCGTTGCGCTTCGTCAATATCGATTCGGATATTTACGCCTCGGCCAGAACGGTTCTCTTCGCCCTGGCCTCTCGCCTGTTGCCCGGAAGCATTGTCGTGTTCGATGAGTTGATCGGCAATCCTACCTGGCGGGGCGACGAGTACAAGGCACTGATGGAGGCAAAAGAGGCCTTCGGCCTTCGCTTTGAAATCTTCGCCCTGGCTCCGGCCACCAAGCAGGTGGCATTGCGGATTTTGTAATTCAGCCGCCCCGTTTGGCAAAATCCCAATAAAGCGCGCGGGCGCGCTCATAGACCGGCCCCGGCGACAGGTTCCGTGTTTCGTAACAGAGGCAGGGCTGCAGCTTGGCGTAGTTGCCGGTGGCAAAGATTTCGTCGGCAGTCATCAGTTCGCTAGGCGCGATGGCGCGTTCCACCACCTCTAGGCCATCGTCACGCAAAAGAGCGATCACCCGCTGGCGCGTGATGCCGTTCAGAAAGGTGCCGTTGATGGCGGGCGTGTGCACGACACCTTGGCGAACAAGGAACAGGTTGGTATAGGCGAACTCGGCCAGATTGCCGCAAGGGTCGAGAACAGCCGCAGTGTCAAAACCCTTATTCCCAGCCTCTCTGACGATTCTTGAGACATTGGGATAGAGGCAGGCGGCCTTGGCCTCGGTGGGGGCGGCATCGCGGGCGGGACGGCGAAACGAGGACAGGCAGGCGGAAAAGCCCAGGCTTTTGGGCAAAGGCGCCTCGTAAACCGACAGGGCGAAGCGCGTCGAGGCCGGGTCGGGCAGGGCAAAACCGCTATCGGCCCAAAACAAAGGGCAGATATAAAGCTCCGCATCGGGCTTGAAGCGATGAATGCCCTCCCAGGCCAGGCCCTCGATTTCGACAGGAGTCAGCATCGGCTCCAACCCCAGAAAACGGGCGGAAAAGCAGGATCTGGCCATGTGCCGCGCCAAATCGGGGGCTAGCCCCTGAACGGCGCGGGCGCCATCGAACACCACCGAACCCAGCCAAACGCCATGCGTCATCGGCCCCAAAGCCAGGGGATTGCCCTCATGCCATTCGCCGTCCAGCCAGGTAATGGCGCGTCCTGGTTCATGGGCCATGCGCTTCTCGCTCCTTGTTGACCCGTCCATCCTGCACCTATGGGTCCGGGCTTGTCCATACAGAGACAAGCTTGCATAATCGGGACATGCGCACCCTGATCCTCTGTCTTGCCCTGTTTGCCCTGGCGGCTTGCGAAAGCCCGGATATCAACGAACCCCTGCCCCTGTCTTCCAACAAGCAGGTCGATCCCACGCTGAAAGAAGCGGTGGCCGAGGCCGAGCAGGCCAATGACTGGGCCGCTGCGGCGGAGTATTACCACTCGCTCTTCGAACGCTCGCCCAACGACGAGAAGCTGGCCCTGCGCTATGCCCGCAGCCTGCGCTATGCCGGATACGGCCCCGAGGCGGCGGGCGTGCTGACTCCCTTTACCGACAAACATCCAAAGAACGCCGCCCTGCTGTTCGAATTGGGCAAGGATCTGGTGGCGGCCTCGCAGCCCGGCCGCGCCGTTGAGGTCTTCAAGAAAGCCCTGGCGCTGGAGCCCAGGAGTTGGGAAATCCTGTCGGCCCTCGGCATCGCCTATGATTATCAGGACATGTCGGCGGAAGCGCAGGAAAGTTATCTGAAGGCCTTGGACATTGCGCCGGAAAATCCGGTGGTGCTGAACAATCTAGCCCTCTCGCAGGCCAAAAGCGGGGCCTTGCCCATCGCCATCGCCACCCTGGAACGCGCCGCCCGCCAGCCCCGTGCTCGCATGCAGGTGCGCCAGAATCTAGCCGTGCTGCTGGCCTATAAGGGCGATGCGCAGAATGCCGAGCGGTTGGCCCGCCAGGACCTGCCCGCCGACATGGCGGGACGCAACGCCTCGCTCTTCCGCCTGTTCGCAGCCCCCGACAACTGACATGCGAAAGATTTTGCCCGCACTCCGCCCGGTTCTTGCCGTCCTGGCGGTCGGATGGTTCTGTCTTCCCGCAGCGGCCCAGGAGCCCGCCTCCTTCAAGGATTGCGCTGACTGCCCCGAGATGCAGGTCATCCCGCCCGGCAACTTCATGATGGGCAGCGCCCGGGGCCACGAGAACGAGCAGCCGGAACACCAGGTCAGCCTTGCCAAACCCTTTGCGCTGGCACGGTTCGAGATCACCTTTGATGACTGGCAGGCCTGCGTCGATGCCAAGGGATGTTCGCGCCAGCCCGACGATCATCAATGGGGCAAGGGCAAGCGCCCGGTCATGAACATCACCTTTGACGACGTGACCCAGTATCTGACTTGGCTTTCGCACAAAAGCGGCAAGCGCTACCGCCTGCCCAGCGAGGCGGAATGGGAGTGGGCGGCCAAGGGCGGCGTGGCGACATCCTATCCCTGGGGCGAGCGGATGGAGGAGGGACGCGCCAATTGCAGAGAATGCGGCGCCAAACCCTTTGGCGGATTTTCCTCGGCCCCCGTAGGCAGCTATCCGCCCAACGGCTATGGCCTTTACGACATGGCGGGCAATGTCTGGGAATGGACCCAGGATTGCTGGCATCCCGACCATCAGGGTGCCTCGCCCGAGGGGCGTCCGCGCGGCCCCGAAGCCCAACCTCTGCCCGGCCTCTCCAGTTGTATGGCCCGCGTCATGAAAGGGGGCGCTTGGTATTATTACGCCCCGATGGCACGCCCCCAGGCTCGGGCCAAGAATGACAGCCGCGTCTTCAGCTACGTGCTGGGCTTCAGGCCGGCCAGGGATTTGGATTAGGGTGCGTTATCTTGCGTGGGGGCAAGAACGCGCTCAAGCGGGCCAAGATCGTCTTCGATCACATCCCAAATTCTTCGCGTGTTCGTACGAAAATATTCATGAACAATCCTGTCACGAATTCCCGCCATCGCCCGCCAAGGAAGGGAGGAATGAGCCGATCTGAAATCTTCGCTTATGTTTTTGGCGGCTTCACCAATGACCCCAATCGAGTAGAGAACCGAGCGGACGACAACCGGGCTTTGAGAAAAGGTCTTGAAATCCATCCCCAAGGTATCGGCGCGGATATCGGCGATCGCCGCCAGAATATCGGCAATGCGCGCCTTGTCGTCCCGGGCCATTAAAACACCAGCACCCGCTCGCGCTCGAAAGCGGCGCGAATCTGAGGCTTGAAGGAACCGACTTCGCCAAGGTCGACCGAACGCCCCAAGGCGCCTTCGAGCCTAAGGCGGGTATCTTCCATGCGGAACAAGGAAAACGATTTCCCCTCCTCAATATCGACAGCAATGTCAATGTCGCTATCCGGGCGCTCTTCTCCTCTGACCACCGATCCGAACAAGGCAAGATGGCATATCCCCAGCTTGCGAAGCCCAGGCTCCTCCGTCTTGAGACGTGCGATGATGTCCTCTAGCGTCCGAGCCACGCGGCCTCCCGACTTGCGACGAGGTTGCTCCTGATAAGATAAGGCTATCAACAAATAACGCTTGGATCAATGCCAAGCCGTGGACGGGTGTGGCGCTCAACGCGCCTTGGCGTCGGCGACCAGGCTTTTGAAGAAACCGATCTGCCAGTCCACCTCATCGGGGGTCAACGGACAATTGCCCTTATGCGCCCGAATCAGGGCCGAGGGCGACACGCGGGCCAGTTTGGTCTGAAGCTGCACGGCCATATCCATGCTCAGGCCAGCCTTGGTGGCCATGGCAACCATGCCCTTCGCACTTTGCGTCTCGATGGCCTTGCGCACCACCTCAAGCGACAGGCCGGTCCGCACGGCCAATGCCCCGGTCACGGCATCCAGCTTGTTGCCGCTTAAATACTGGGCGACATCGGCCTCTTCCAATTTTCCGTTGGCGTGAAGCTGGCGCAGTTCGGCCAGAGGATCGACCTGGGGACCAGCCGTGCCCGGCCCCTTGCGCCTGGGCTGACGCAATTCGATTTGCTGGGTTTCCGCCTCCAGGCGCTTTTTGACCTCGCGCTCGACATCGGCCATCACATTTTCCGGCAGATCCTGACGGCTTTTCAGAACATCCAGCAGATTGTCGGCCACGAACCTTGCGATACGGCCAACGGCCCGGGCCGAGAGATGCGGGCGCTGCACCAGAGGGGCGTGCCACATTTCGATATCGGGGGCGCGCTCGATCAAGCGATCCAGCGTCTCTTCGCGAATCTGAGCACTGCGGTTGCCCAGAAGAACGGCGATCGCCTCGACATCTTCCGACTTGGCGATGACGTCGGCCACTTCGGCGCCAACGCCCGCCCGGCGCGAGATGGCGGCCAGTGCTCCCTTGATGGGACCGGTCGAGATGATTTCCAGAAGATCGTCGTCGGTGAGGACCGGCGAGCATTCCAGCACCGGACCGGCAACGACGATCTCGGTATCCCGGGCCAGACGGCGAATAATCTCGGGCGGCGCGTTGGCCACGTCCTTCAGCGTTTCGGCGATGATTCGCCGAACACGCGGCAACTGGTCGCGGGCCAACATTTCAAGCGTTTCATAGGTGATGCGCCGAATGCGGTCCTGCTCGTCGGCCCCCAGGCCGGGGGCCAGCTTGGCGATCTTGAGCGCCAGATCCGAGCGCACATCCTCGTCGGCATCCTTGGCCAGCAGCAGATTGGCCTGCACCGGCGTCGAGGGATTCTTGGCAATGCTCCGGCGCACATCGGTCAAAGGATCATTGGCGAGGTAATAGAGAATTTCCGGCATCAAGCCCTTATGCGCCGCCAGTTCGCCGCGTGTCTTGGCGTCGGCGCTGGCCGCCAGGTCGCGCGCTTCCTCATAAGCGACCGGTTTCTCGCCCTTGATGCCTCCCAACAGACGCTTGAGCAGACTGGTCATGGAGATGCCTGCTCATTCGTCTGCACGGGCTTGGCGATCTTGTAGCTGCCCTTGCCCGCGCGCTTGACTTCGTACATCGCCTCATCGGCCCTGGCGACCATGCCTTCCAAAGTTTCAGGGCGCCTGGGATCGTGAACCGCAAGGCCCAGGGAAACGCCCAGCGGCTTCTCGGGCGTGCCGGAAAAGGAGGCCAGGGGATGGCTGGCTTCCAAAAGAGCCTGCGCCCGCTTCGTTGCCACCTCGACATCGGCATTTTCCAGCCAGACGGCGAATTCGTCGCCTCCCAGGCGCGACACCAGATCGATCGGGCGGGTGTTGTGAACCAGAATGTCTTTCAGCGCCAAAAGCGCCTCGTCACCCTTCTGATGGCCGTGCACGTCGTTGACCATCTTGAAATTGTCCAGATCGACATAGATCAGCGCCGCAGGCTTGCGGTCGCGGGCCAAACGGTTGAAGCGCCGCTCCATCTCCTCGAAGAAGGCACGCCGGTTGAAGAGGCCGGTCAGGCCATCCGTTCGCGACAGATTCAAGATGCGTTCGTGATTGGCAATCTGCTCGTTGGCAATGCCGATCTGGTTGGCCACATCGAGAATCAGCAGGCGCTCGTCGTCGCAAAAGAGGGCACTGCCCGCCTTGCGCCACAGGCAGATGGCCCCGTTGGCATCGCGATGATAGCGCGAGACGGCGCTCAAAACCTGCCAGCCATCCAGAGAAATCTCGGCCGTCGAGGCGCCGCTTTCCAGACTGCTCAACATCGGCTGAATGCTTTCGGCCAGCCCGTGATCGCCGAAATTGGCGGCCAGGGAGAAGTGCCCCCCCTCGGCACGGAAAATCTGGCATCCCGTGCAGGAAAGGGCGCGGGCCGTCGCTTCGGCGGCAGCGCCCAGCATATTGGCAGGATCGACTTCATCTCTGATAGTGCGCACGATATAGGTAAGCAGACGCTCTCGATTGGAGGCCTGGGCCAGGGCGGCATCACGTTCGCGCACCTGGGTGATGTCGCGGCAAACGCCCCTGGCACCCCGCCATTCGCCCGCCGGTCCCAACAGGGGAGCTGCCGAAACCAACACGCAGGCCTGGCCACTGTCGGCATGGCGCATCCAGGTTTCACGGTCTTCGACGGCGATGCGTGTCGAAAAGAGGTTGGACTCGTTCTCGTGCCCCTCGGCCAGCAGACGGCCAGGCAGGCTACCCACCAGCTCATCGGCGGTATAGCCCAGAGCCCCCCTGGGAGTGACGAAGACGAAGCGTCCATCCAGGCCGGTTTCCCAGGAAAAATCGCTGGAGATTTCGACCAGGTCCTTATAACGCTGGCGCGATTCGACCAGGGCCATGCGCAGATTGCGCTCCAGCGTCACATCGCGGCCGAAAACCATCACGGTGGCAGGCGCGGCAAGCGGCAGAATGGCCAGTTCGTAATAGACCGGGCCGCCGATACCCGGCAGCAAGACCGATTCGTTCATGGGGTGCCCGGTCACCGCGGCCCGCCCGATATAGCCCATCACCTCGGGCGTATGCCCATCGCGAATGGCCTCGACCAGCACCCCGGCCGACGGATTCGATGCCAGCACCTCGCCCCCCGAGGTCACGACCAGAACCGCCGCCTTGCTGGAAGTCAGAACCCCTGCATCGATCTTGAACTGGGTTTCGCTCATCCCTCTGATCCTGCCCCCTCTGATCCTGGACACTTTCCCGCCCGTCTGGGATTATCACAACATCAATGTCGAAACGAGTAGAAACGAAGCCCCCCACCCATGCAACACCCTTCCCTGGAACATCTTGACAGTTGGGTCTTCGATCTCGACAACACCTTGTATCCGGCCACGTCCAGCCTATTTCCCCAGATCGACCAGCGCATGCGCGCCTTCATTGCCGAGCTTCTGGGATTGAGCGATGCCGAGGCCCATGCGCTTCAGAAGCGCTATTACCGGGAATTCGGCACCACGCTTCGGGGGCTGATGCTGGTCCACGGGCTGGAGCCCCAGCGCTTCCTGGACTATGTCCATGACATAGACCGCTCGGTCCTGACACCTTCCCTGGAACTGGGCAAGGCCCTGGCGGGCCTGCCCGGGCGCAAACTGATCTTTACCAACGGCACCGAAACGCACGCCGTAAAGGTGCTGGAGCGCCTGGGGCTGTCTTGCCATTTCGAGGGAATCTTCGATATTCATGCCTCGGACTATGTGCCCAAGCCCGATCCGCTGACCTATAAGCGCCTGCTGGCCCGTTTCGATCTGAAGGCTGAGCGTGCCGCCATGTTCGAGGATATCGCCAGAAACCTGAAGCCCGCCTTTGAGCTGGGCATGACCACGGTCTGGGTCAAGGCCGAGGAGCCCGAGTTTTACCACGATACCGAGGATGCGCACGTCCATTACGCCACGGACGATCTGGCAGGGTGGCTGGCTTATGCATCGGCGACAGGAAAGGCCACATAGAAGCGGCAGCCCTCCCCCAGGGCCGATTCGATCCAGATGCGGCCCTTGTGGTGTTCAACGATCTTCTTGCACACGGCCAAGCCGATGCCCGTTCCCTCGTAGCGTTCATTGCTGACCAGGCGCTGGAAGATGCCGAAGGCCCGCTTGTGGTTCTTGGGGTCCATGCCCATGCCGTTATCCCTGATCTCGACGACCCACTCATTGCCCTCCCTTTTCCATGACAGGGCAACCATGGGAGGGCGGTCGGGAAAGCTGTATTTGATGGCGTTGCCCAGCAGATTCTGGAACAGACGGACCAGTTCCATCCAATATCCCTGAACGGAGGGAAAGTTCTCGGCGACGATAATCTGCGCGTTGGAGTCCTGAACGGCAATCTCCAGATTAAGGCAGCTTTCCTTGATGACATCGCCCAGGTTAATTCTATCGACAGGCTCGCCGCTGCGCCCCGTGCGCGAATATTCAAGCAGACCGGTGATCAACTGGTCCATCCGCTTGGCGCCATCGGAAGCAAAGGTGATGAACTCCTTGAGATCGCCCTCGACGGCCGGCCCCAATTTCCGCTCAACCAAGGCGAGATAACTGGTCACCATGCGCAAGGGCTGGCGCAGGTCATGCGACGCCACATAGGCGAATTGCTCAAGCTCGGCATTCGAGCGGATCAGTTCCTCGCTGATCTTCTTGCGCTCGGTGGTGTCTTCCTTGATCCCCAGATAATGGGTGATCTTGCCATTCTCATCGAAAATCGGCGCAATCGACGCCTGCTCCCAATAAACCTCTCCGTTCTTGCGCTTATTGCACAGCTCGCCCTGCCAAGTGTCGCCCTTGTTCAGGGCGTCCCATAGTTGGACATAGGTTTCCTCGGGCGTTTTTCCCGATTTCAGGAATCGGGGATTCTTCCCGATCACCTCGTCCAAACCATAGCCGGTGATTTCCAGAAAGCGGGGATTGACGAATTCGATGTTGCCGCTGGTGTCGGCAATCACCACCGAGACCGGGCTTTGCTCGATGGCCTGAATCAGCTTGCGCCGCTCACGCTCCAGACGTTGACGGTCAGTTTCGTCATGGATGATGGAATAAAGGATGGGCTTGCCCTGCATTTCGATGGGGCCGGAATGCACCTCGACATCGCGAATATCCCCCGAGGCCAGACGATGGCGGAAATGAAAGTGCGAGCGCTGCTCCTGCTTGGCCATCTCCATCTCACGGGCGATTTCTTGTTTTGACAAGATGTTGATGTCGCCGATATTGAGATGCCGAAGCTCGCCCTTGCTGTAGCCGTAGAAAGCCTGAGCAGCATGGTTGGCGTCCTGAATGGTGCCGTCAGCGGGATCGATCAGCAGCATCGGCGCCTTCGAGCCGGCAAACAGGCTGTGATAGCGCTCTTCGCTTTTCTTAAGGTTCTGCGCCACCTCCTCCCGCCCCGCCAGCGAACGATAAAGCATGAAGACCAGCGTTAGGATGGCAATGCTGATCAGCAGGGCACCCGCCAGAATGGTTGCTTTTTGAGCCTCATAAGCTGCCAGCACGTCTGAAACAGCCTCGCCGATAACGATGCTCAGGCGATATTCAGGAAGTTTGTAGAATCCGTAAATGCGCTCGACACCATCCACCTGGGCCACACGCCGAAACGATCCTGAGACCGGCGGATTCTGGGCCAGATACGGCGTTCCCGTGATTTTCTTGCCCATATGAGCGTCATTGTCCGGATAGCGCCCCATGACATCGCCATCGTCGCTGACCAGCACCAAAGCCGGAATTTCTCCAAGGTCGATTCTTTCGTAATTTCCCAGGAAGGTTTCCGGATTGACCGATACGACGATGACGCCGTTGAATTTCTGCTTGTCGAAAATGGGCCTGGTGAATTGAAGCGACCAGCGACCCGAGACCTTGCCTTTCAAGGGCTTGCTGATGAACAGCTTGTCCTGGCCGCTTTCCTTGTGAATCTTGAAATGCTCGCGCTCGTTAAGGTCGATCCTCTCGGTCACCTTTGACAGGTTGGAATAGGCAAGGATGCCGTTCTTATCGATGACGGCGATCTGAAAGGCGATATCGGCGATATGTTCCTGCTGAACCTTGACCAGTTCCGTGAACTGCCTCTCCTCGCCATCCCAGTGGACGCGCAGATCGAACAGAACCTCGTCAAGCCGCTTTATGGTGGAGCGCGCATTTTCCGCGCGCACCTGTGCCTGATAGACAGTGCTTATTTCCGCATCTTTGATGAAACGCTCGCGGCTGCGGCTTAGATCGAAAAAAACGGCCAGCCACAGGCTGAGAAGGCCCACCGCCAACAGAACCAGCATTTGCAGTCTAAGCGATAAAGTCGGCATTTCTGTCCCAGAAAACAACCTTGTTTCCTGGCAGTTTGCTCTATTCGCTTTCCTGCCGCCAGAACAATAACGCGACAAGTTTCCTGTCTATTTATCCCGCGATAGGCTTTTTCAGCTTTCGATCATCACGGCAGCCAGGCGCTTGGCAAATTCGTGCGGATCGGGAAGCGGATCACCCTCCTGGATGCGGGCCTGATCGAGCAGAAGGCGAATGCGCCCCCCCAGCCGTTCCTGGGCATCCTCGCCCTCGGCCCCCGCCGCCAGCTTCAGAATCAGCGGATGCGAGGGGTTCACTTCAAGAATGCGCGTGGGTGTTGCCTCCATCTGTTTGTGCGCTCTCAGCATGCGCTCGAGATGCAGGCTCATGTCACCCTCGCCCGCCACTAGGCAGACAGCACTTTCGGTCAGGCGGTCCGAACGCCTCACATCCTTGACGGACGCCTCCAGCACCTTCTTCATAAGCGCAATCAGCGCCTCTAGCTGCCCCTTGGCTCCGCTATCCTCTTCCTTGGCGGGCTCTTCGCCCTCCTTGGCCGCCAGCTTGGACAGATCGGCACCGGCCTCGGCCACCGATTTGAAGGGCTTGCCTTGATAATCATGCACCGAGCGAACCCAGAATTCGTCGATGGGGTCGGTGAGCAGCAGAACCTTGACCCCCTTGGCGGTAAAGCCCTCGATCTGCGGACTGCGTTTCAAGGCCTCGATACTGTCGCCCGTCAGCGTGTAAATGGCGTCTTGTCCCACTTTCATCGTCTCGACATAGCGAGCCAGGCTGATCGGGCCTTCCTCTGTGGTAACGGCAAAGCGCATGAGGTCCAGCATCTCCTCCTTGCGCTCGGGCTCTTCGTAAAGTCCCTCTTTCAACACGGCGCCAAAATTCGACCAGAAAGCCAGATATTGCTCCGGCTCCTCCTCGGCCCGCTTTTTCAAATCCGACAGCACCCGCTTCACCAAGCCCGAGCGCATCTTGGCCAACACCGGATTGTGCTGAAGCATTTCGCGACTGATGTTCAAGGGCAGGTCCGAACTGTCCACCACGCCCTTCAGAAAGCGCAGCCAGGAAGGCAGCAGTTCGTGCCCGTCGTCGCTGATGAAGACGCGCTTCACATACAGCTTCACCCGGCTTTTGCGTTCCTGATTGAACAGATCGAAGGGGCGCATGGTGGGAACGAAGAGGAGGCCGGTATATTCCAAAGCGCCCTCGGCCCGGTAGTGGATGGTCATCCAGGGCTCGTCGAAGGCATGGCCGACGTGATGATAGAATTCCTTGTACTGTTCGTCGGATATCTCGCTTTTGGCCCGCGTCCACAGGGCCGAGGCCGAGTTGACCGTCTCCTCCTTGCCCTCTTCGATCAACACCACCGGGACGGCGATATGGTCGGAATAGGTTTTGACGATATGGCGCAGGCGGACGGGCTCCAGGAATTCGTCCTCGGCCTCGCGCAGATGCAAGGTGATGGAGGTGCCCCGGGCCGCGATTTCCATCGGCTCGATCACAAAGCTGCCCTGACCGTCCGAGGTCCAGCGCCAGCCCTCGGTCTCGCCCGCCTTGCGGCTTTCCACCACCACCTTCGAGGCCACCATGTAGGACGAGTAGAACCCCACGCCGAACTGGCCGATCAACCCGGCATCCTTCTTGGCGTCGCCCGAAAGCCTGCTTAGAAAATCGGCCGTTCCCGACTTGGCGATGGTGCCCAGATTGGCCACCAGATCCTCCCGGTTCATGCCGATGCCGTTGTCAGAAATGGTCAGCTGGCGGAGGGCCTTGTCGGGCCTCAGGCTGATGCGAAACTCGGCCCCGCCTTCAAGAAGACGCGGGTCGGTCAGGCCCTGAAGACGCAGCTTGTCGCAGGCGTCCGAGGCGTTGGAGACCAGTTCCCTAAGGAAAATCTCCTTATTGCTGTAAAGCGCGTGGGCGACGATATCGAGCAGTTTGCCGACTTCAGCCTGGAAGGACAGCGTCTCAGCAGCGGCGGTCATGGGCTAATTTCCCCTCTCATCCTTGAAACCGGTCCCCATATGGGGCAGAAGAGGGCGTGATGCAAGCCCGATCAAGCCTGGACCGATGAACGAAAAGCACCTACCCACCCCAGAACAACACGCCGATATCGTGGTGCGTCAGCTCGAGAACTTTATTCGCGAGCAGCGCGGACCCAAGGGGGTTAATTTCTCTTCCTGGCAGTCGATGGCCAGAAAGGAAATCTCTGACGCCATCCGGGCCCACAAAAAGGGCCGCTTCGAGATCGAGCGAGTCAAGAAGCGCATGGCCGCTGTGGTGGCGGCCTGTCTGGTCACTGTGGGCTTTTGGGCCATGACCATCTTCGTCGACCGTGCCTATGGGTCGGCGGCGGCCATGGTCGCGGGTGCTGCCGGACTGATTCTGGGCGCCACTTTCCTGGAATGGATGATCAGAAGGGCCGTGGCCCAGCATATGGCCGAAACCAGGGCGGCGGACCTGACGGTCATCGACAGCCTGGATAAAAAGATCAAGCGCATCAAGCGCGAGAAGGAAAAGAAGCTGAAAGAGATGGACGAGGAGGATCAGGGGTGAGTTTACCCCGAAAATCTTGACCCAAATAATATTTGGGGGTACGATATTTAGATGATGACCTGGGACGAGACCAAGCGGGCTGGCAACATCGCCAAGCATGGCGTCGATTTCACGCGCAGAACCGGCGACCTTCATGTCATCAGTTTGAGAAAAGCCAATCGGCGGGAGTGCAGTCGCTATGAAGCGGGAACGTAAAGCCAGAATGTCGGATGCGGAAGACAGGCGCATCACCGAAGCCGCCAAGTCCGACCCGGATAATCCGCCCCTGGACGAAGCCATGCTGTCTCGGATGCGCCCCGTCGCCAATGCAGCCCCGGAACTGACGTTGATGGCGCGGGGGCCGGGACGTCCCCGACTGCAAAATCCGAAAATCGCCATCAAATTGCGCTTGTCGCCCGACGTAGTGGCCCATTTCAGAGCCACCGGCAAAGGCTGGCAAACCCGAATCGACGAGACATTGCGTAAAGCGGTTGGGATGTAGAATGGACTGTCACGAGAGAGACGGAATTTGAATGGCAGAACTTAGCCTACCCAATCTCGATCTTCAGCCCTGTCCTTAAGGACTCCACCAAGGCCAAGGTAGCCAGGCTGGTTTCGAAACTCTCGGCCTCGTCCACCGGGGCGGTTCCGCCCAAAGCCACCGCTTTCACGAACAGATCGATTTCCGCCGCATGGCCCTTGTCCTGGCCCAACAGCTTGGCGGTTTTCGTCTTGCCGCCCCGGGTGACCGACAGGGAGAGGAAATTATCCAGGCAAACCGCCGCCCCGCCCGCAAAGCCTTCGATGCGCTCCTTGGAATAGGCGGAATCGCCCTGGGCGGTATAGCTAAGGGCGGCCAGACTGCCATCGGCAAAGGAGAATGTGGCGGCCAGTTCGTCGGCCCCTTGGCTTGAACCCTGGGCCTGCACGGCACTGATCGGCGCACCCACCAGGGCGCGGGCCAGATCAACGAAATGGCAGCCCTCGCCCAGGATGCGCCCCTGCCCCTCGTCGCTGGCATTAAGCCAGCTTTCCTTGGGCAAAGCGCCTGCATTGACCCGAATCAGCAGATTCTTGGGCCCCGCATGCTGTGCCAGCTCGCCCTGCATCTTCACCGCCAAGGGTGCAAAGCGCCGGTTGAAACCCACCATCAGAAAGGCCTGCGACTCTTGTCTGGCCAAAGCCACCGCCGCCAATTGTTCGTGCGACACCGCCAGGGGCTTTTCGACCAGCACATGTTTGCCCGCCCTCAAGGCCTGGATGACAAGGTCGGCATGGCTGGCATGGCGCGTGGCGATCAGAACGGCATTGATGGCGGGATCGGCCAGAAGGGCTCCGGCATCCGTCGTGCAGATATCGAATCCGAACTGGCTTTTGGCATGATCCGCCGTCATGCCGCGCTGGGTGGCAATGGCGCGCAGGCAAACATCTGAGCGCTTCTTGAATTCCGGCAACAGAACCGTGCGCGCAAAGCTGCCCGCCCCGATCACACCCAGCACGCAAGCGCCGCCCGAGGCCTTGGCTGTTGGGAAGCTTTTGGGCAAAGTGGTTTCGCGCAAGGCAGCAATGGGATAGTCGAGCAAAACGCCCAGATAGGGTTCTGCCCCGCTCATCACCAGAGTATAGGCCTCCTCGGCCCGCTCCAGGGCGAAGCGATGCGTGGTCAGGGGGGCCGCCTTCAGGCCATGCGCCATCAGGCGCACGCACTCGGCCAGATTGGCCGTTTCGGTCCAGCGCACGAAGCCCTCGGGATAGGCCAGGCCCCGCCCCTCATAGGCCTCGTCATAGCGCCCCGGTCCATAAGAGCGCGACACCGTGACCGACAATTCCTTTTTCATGAAATCGGCAAAGGGAAATTCCGTGCCGGTCTTTCCCACCAGCACCACCCTGGCCCGATCCCGCGCAATGCCCGCCGCCACCTGGAAGGGTTCGCTGGAATCGGTGGCCGCACAGATCAGGATGCCGTCGCAGCCCAGATTACCCGAAAGGGCCGCCACGGCGGCGTCCAACCCGTCCTCGGCCAGGTTCCAGACCGCATCGGCTCCCAGCTTTTTGGCCAGATCGAGGCGGGGCGCATTGTGATCGAGTGCCAGAACGCGACAGCCCGAAAGCTTCAAAAGCTGCACCGCAAGCTGGCCGATCAGCCCCACCCCCAGCACGGCCACCACTTCTCCCAACTGGGGCCCAAGATTGCGCAGACCCTGCAGGGCGATGGCGGCCACGGTGCCGTAGCAGGCCTCCTCGAAGGGGACGGAGTCGGGCACGGGAGCAGCCAGATTGCCCGGCACCAGATCGAATTCGGCATGGTTGGCGATGCCGGCACCGCACATCGCTACCTTCTGGCCGACATGGAATCGGCTTTCCAGCCCGGCCCCCACTTCCTCCACCGTTCCGGCTGCCGAATAGCCCAGCGGCAAGGGTTCGTCGAGCCTGGCCATCACCGCCTTGATGGTGGCGCCCACACCGTCGCGCTTGGCCTTATCCAACACCTTCCTGACCAGATCGGGGCGCTCGGCCGCCTTGCCCGCCAAACTCTTCTTGGCGAAATCCACCACCATGCGCTCGGTGCCCGCCGAGATCAGCGAGGCCTTGACGCGAACCAGAAGATGCCCGGCCCGCACACGGGGGGCCGGAACGTCCTTGAGGCAGAGTTTGCCCGAGCGAGCGCTTTGAATAACCTGTTTCATGCGAAAGCTTTTATCACCAAATTGGTCAGAACGCCCAGACCGAAGACGAGCAAAAGCCCTCCCGAGGCGTGATTGATTCGCAAAATCCAGCTTTCGGGCAAGCGCCCCCGGCTGGCGGCGGCCAGGCTGGACAGGGTGAACCACCAAAGGGCAGAACCCAGAAAAACTCCGGCCAGCAGGGAGATGACAGCCCCCCGATCGCTTTCCAGCCCGGCCAGCCCCAGGGCCGCGAAAGCGCCCACGGTGCCTGCCGCAGTTGCCGGATTAGCCAGGGCAACGGCGAAGGTGCCTGTAAAATCCTTCAATAATCCCAATGGCGTAAGAGGAACCGCGGCGAGGGTGACCTTTGAGCGCCAAGTATGAACGCCCAAGGCCAGCAGAAAAATCCCGCCCGCCAAGGCCAGGGGGGCTTCATAGGTTTGCAGGAATCCCGCGATCAGGCCCATACCCAGAACGCCCGCCAAGCCGAAGACCGTATCGGCCAGGGCTGCCCCCAGACTGGCCAGAAAGGCGGCAGCACGTCCATCGGCCAAAGACCTGCGAATGCACAACACGCCCACCGGCCCCACCGGGGCGGCCAGGGCGAAGCCAACGATCAATCCCTTGAAAAACAGCACGGTTTCCATCAGTCCGGCTTATTACCACACGGATTGCTCTTTTCCCACCGGGCGATATGCCCATATGATAGGGAGTGAAAAGGAGGGTCCCGGCATGGCAGGTGGGGACAAACGCACAGACGATGGGCCGGCAACGGGCGTGGTCATCAAGACCCGGCCCAAGACCAAGAAGCCGTCCATGTACAAAGTGCTGATGCTGAACGACGACTACACCCCCATGGAGTTCGTGGTTCATGTGCTTGAGCGCTTTTTTGGCAAAAGCAACGAGGAAGCCAACCGTATCATGATGCATGTGCATATGCGGGGCGTTGGTCTGTGCGGCGTCTACACCTATGAGGTGGCCGAGACCAAGGTGACCCAGGTGATGGATCTGGCCCGCCAGAGCCAGCACCCCCTGCAATGCACGATCGAAAAGGAATAAGGCGATGCTGGGGCGCAATCTGGAACAGACCTTGCGCCGGGCTCTGGCGCTGGCCGCCGGTTCCCACCACGAATATGTGACGCTGGAACATCTTCTGATCGCCCTTTGCGACGATGCCGACGCCATTGCCGTGCTGAAGGCTTGCGGGGTTGATGTCGAGCGCGTCAAGCGCGAGGCGAGCGCCTTCATCCTGGAAACCCTGGAAGGGCTGCGCGTACCAGACGGCGAGGACCCCAAGCCGACGGCGGGATTTCAGCGCGTCATCCAGCGCGCCGCCATCCATGTGCAAAGCTCAGGCCGCGAAGAGGTGACGGGGGCCAATGTCCTGGTCGCCATGTTCTCGGAACGCGAATCGCACGCCGTCTGGTTTCTGCAAAGCCAGGACATGAACCGGCTGGACGCGGTCAATTACATTTCGCACGGCATCGCCAAGGCGCCGGGACGTTCGGCCAGCCGACCAGTGGGTGGTGCTGACGAGGACGCCGGGCCTGAAAAAGTGGTGAAGAAGGGCGAACAGGCGCTGGCCAATTACTGCGTCAATCTGAACAAGAAAGCGCTGGAGGGTCGCATCGATCCCCTGATCGGGCGCGACGCCGAAATCGAGCGCACCATTCAGATTCTTTGCCGACGCACCAAGAACAATCCCCTGTATGTGGGCGATCCGGGCGTGGGAAAAACCGCCATCGCCGAGGGCTTGGCCCGGCGCATCGTCAAGGGCGAAGTGCCCGAAGTCTTGAAGAATGCCACGGTCTTTGCCCTGGATATGGGCACGCTGCTGGCGGGCACACGCTATCGCGGCGATTTCGAGGAACGCATGAAGGCGGTCATCACCGAGATCGAGAACACCAAGGGCTCCATTTTGTTCATCGACGAAATCCACACGGTGATTGGTGCAGGTGCCACCTCGGGCGGCTCGATGGATGCCTCGAATCTTTTAAAGCCTGCTTTGGCCCAAGGCAATCTGCGCTGCATCGGCTCGACCACTTACAAGGAATTTCGCAATCACTTCGAGAAGGACCGCGCCCTGGTGCGCCGCTTTCAGAAGATCGATGTGAACGAGCCATCGGTCGAGGACAGCGTCAAGATTCTCACTGGCATCAAGAGCTATTACGAAAAGCACCATAATGTGCGCTATACGCCCGAAGCGCTTCGCGCCGCCGTGGAACTGGCCGTCAAATACATTCACGACCGCAAGCTGCCCGACAAGGCCATCGACGTCATCGACGAGGTGGGTGCCGCCCGCATGCTGCAATCGGAAAGCAAGCGCAAGAAGACGGTTACGGTGGCCGATATCGAGGACATCGTGGCCAAGATCGCTCGCATTCCACCCAAAAGCGTTTCCACCAACGATGCCGAGATTTTGAGGAATCTCGAACGCGACCTGAAAACGCTGGTCTTCGGCCAGGACAAGGCGATCACGGCGCTGGCCTCGGCCATCAAGCTGGCCCGCGCTGGGCTTCGCGAGCCCGAAAAACCCATCGGCAGCTACCTGTTCGCAGGCCCCACGGGTGTGGGAAAAACCGAAGTGGCGCGCCAGCTTTCCAAGATTCTGGGCATCGAGCTGACCCGTTTCGACATGTCGGAATATATGGAGCGCCATTCGGTCTCGCGCCTGATCGGAGCGCCGCCTGGGTATGTCGGCTTCGATCAAGGTGGGTTGCTCACCGATTCCATCGACCAGCACCCGCATTCGGTTTTGTTGCTAGACGAAATCGAGAAGGCGCATCCCGACCTGTTCAATATCCTGCTGCAGGTGATGGATCACGGGAAACTAACCGACCATAACGGCAAGACGGTCGATTTTCGCAATGTCATCTTGATCATGACCACCAATGCAGGGGCCGCCGATCTGGCCAAGAACGCCATCGGCTTCGAGCGCACGACCCGCGAAGGCGACGACAAAGAAGCCATCGAACGCCTGTTCACGCCGGAATTCAGAAACCGTCTGGACGCTACGATCAGCTTTGCGCACCTGTCACCCGAGATCGTGACCAAGGTGGTCGACAAGTTCATCATGCAGTTGGAAGCCCAGTTGGCCGACCGGCATGTCACCATCGAATTGTCAATCGAAGCCAGGGGCTGGCTGTCGAAGAAAGGCTATGACCGCCAGTTCGGGGCTAGGCCCTTGGGGCGCCTTATCCAGGAAGAGATCAAGAAGCCGCTGGCCGAGGAACTGCTGTTCGGGCGCCTGACCCACGGCGGCACCGTGCGCATTGATCTTAAAGACAACAAACTGACCTTCATCTACCCCGAGGCCAAGCCACCGGTGCCACGGGAAGACAAACTTCCCGTGCCAGTTTAGAGCGGCTTGCGATAAATCAAGACAGACCAGAAGAAACGGTGATGTCGCTATCGACCAGAATTGCCGTGGCGCTGCCGGAATTGGCGTTGGTATAGACAGAATAGCTGTCACTGCCCAGAGTCGCCGACGGCAGCGATTGCGAGAGAAGCCAGCCCGCATCCTCGAACACCGCCTGATCGCCGCTATTGCCGCCGATCACCAGGACATGCGAGTTGACCATGTCAAGCATGCCCAAAAGATCGTTCGAGGCCTCGGTTGCGCTATAGACCTTGGTGGCCGTCAGTTCGAGACGGTTGTTACCCGAACCGGTCAGATCGACCTTTTCCAGATTGGCAAAACTGATGGTCGAAGTCGACAGATCAAGCGTAACGCCGCTGCCCTGGAAGAGCAGAGTATCCGCCCCGGTGCCGCCGTCGAAGCTGGCCGCATCGGACTGATAGGTCAGCGTGTCGTTGCCAGCCCCACCTTGCAGCGTATCGGCCCCGCCTCCGCCGATCAGGCTGTCGTTCTCGGTTCCGCCGTCGAGCGTATCGGCACCCAGGCCGCCATAAAGAACGTCGCTGTCGCCATCGCCCGAGAGCGTGTCATTGCCAGCACCGCCGTAGAGCGTATCGTTGCCAGCCCCACCTGCAACCACATCGTCGCCGGTTACCGAGCCGCTGCCGGAACTTCCGGTTTCGCCGCTCGAGGACAAAACGCCATTGCGGAAGGACCAGGTCCACAGACCCGCCGTTCCGGTATTGCCCAGCGCCGTCTCGAGATTAAGAACGCTGCTGCTGGAGGAGGCGGGCAATTCGTAATAATGGCCCGCAACACCGTCGCTAGCCGACCAACCGGCCCGCGCTTCGTCATAGTAGGAGTAATTGACCGTCTCATATCGGAAGGCAACGTCATAGTCGCCCGCAGCGCCCTGATAGTAGATCTGAAGCTGAAAGGCGTTCAGGGCACTGTTGTTCTGCGAATAGAAGCCGACATCATCCCAGGTAATGGTAACGATGCCATTGGTGCTGTCGACGTCGTACCAGACCAGATTGCTGCCGGTCGAATTACCACCCGGAGTGGCGGCAAGGCCACTGGTGCTTCTTGTGTCGACGTCATAGAACAGGGGCGCCAGGATTGGCGGGCTCGACGTCCCGCTCATCGGATAACCGGAGGCTGAGTATGTGGAATAGCCTTCGCCGAATGTCGCATGCCCGTTGGTGTTGGCCCAGATCGAGGAATAAGTTTGCCCGAACCAGGTCAGGCCGCTTGGGAAAATCGAGCTTAGAGACACTTGCGAGTAATAGCCGTCGTCGCCCCGCGTGACAGAATTCTCGCCAAAGCCCGACGAGCCGCCCAAGCCGTTGACCAGGGTTCCCGAACCGGTGATCGAAGAGGTGGAGTCGCCATACAGAATATCGTCGCCCGTACCGCCAGAAAGCGAATCGTTGCCCGCCATACCGATCAAGGTGTCGTTGCCGCCCTCACCCTTAAGGGCGTTGGCCACACTCGAACCGGTCAGCACATCGGCCAAGCTGGTGCCCGTGACGTTCTCAAAGCCGGTCAGCGTATCGCTGCCATTGCTTCCGGTCGCCGTTCCCGTCGTTAGATTGACCGTAACGCCCGTTTCCTTGCCCAGATACAAAACAGTATCCGTCCCCGTTCCGCCGTCCAGAATGTCGTTGCCTTCGTCGCCGGTCAGGCTGTCGTCGCCAGCACCGCCATACAAGGTGTCAGCACCCGTGGTGCCCGTCATGGTGTCGGAAAATTCGCTGGCAATCACGATCTCGATATTGCTCAGCGTGTCGTTGCCGTCGCCACCCGTTACCGAGCCTGCCGACAAGTCGACAACGATTCCCGACGTCGCCGCATTATAACTGACGGTATCGGTTCCAACGCCGCCATCGATGATATCCGTGCCGGTTCCGCCGATCAGCAGATCGTCGCCATCGCCGCCATAAAGCGAATCGTCGCCGCCCAAGCCGGACAAGGTATCGATTCCGGCCAATCCGCGAATGACATCCGTACCCGTTGTTCCGGTCAGCGTGTCGGAGCCGGTCGTGCCTTCCAGGCCGCTGTTGGCCGAGGAGATCGCGTTGGTAAGGCTTGTGCCACTATAGTCGCTGCCCAGCGTGGTCAGCGACGCTGCCAGCGTTGCTGTATTGTTGAAGGCGTCTTGAATGGCCGTCGTCGCCGAGCCTTGCGCCACGGTCGCCACATTGGCCAGAGCAGTCAACAGTGAAGCGCCGCCAGAGGAATTCGAGCTGAAGGCGGTGTTGACGGCGGTGTTGACATTGGCGATGACGCTGGAAATCGTTGCCTTGGCCGTTGCCAGATTGGCATTGCCCGTAAGCGACAGATTGCTTGCCACGGAATCTATCAGCGTCGACACATTGGCCGACGTCGCGAAGCTGACCGCTCCGGTCGCGGAGGTGGCCTGACTGGCCAGGGCAGAGAAGATGGCCGATGTCGCTGCAGCAGTCGTGACCCCGCCGGCGCCAACCATCATGGCGCTCATCTGCGTCACCATATTCTGGACCATGACGGCGGCCTTCATGACCTCGGCCGCCTGGGTTACCGTGCTGGAACTGGCAGAGGAGGACTGTGCCACCGGATCGAAATCGGTCAGATCAGGCAGATTGGAAATGCCCAGCATGAGCGCCACCTGGCTTTGCGCCGAGGCTTCGCTTAGGCCCGAGGCCACCATCGACTGCACCATGGTGGTCAGCGGCGTCACCACGGTCGATCCCGCAGGCGCCTTCAACGTGCCGACCAGAGGCCGGTTCGTCGAAATATCCGTGCCGCCGAACAGAACCACCGGCGACGTCGTGTCGGTGCTGGACAGCGTGTAATTGCCCTGACTGTCGGTGAGGGTCCAGGTCTCTCCCGTATCCAGGCTGCCGTCATTGTCGGCATCCAGGAAAACAGTGGCGCCCGAGATGTAGCCGTCGATCGCCTTGCCCGAGAGCGTCACCACCGTGGGTTCCGTTGTCGTCACGTTGTTGTTGGGCGCGTTGTTGTCAATATTGTTGCTGCTTGATGTGGGTTCCTCTTCGGTCGACGCCAGATTGGTCGTTGTTAGAACCGTCGTGACAGTCGTCGTGCCCGTATTATCGGTGACATTATCGTAAGGGTCCGTCGTGGTTCCCTGATTTCCAGAACCGCCTTGATTCGTGTAACCCGTTGTCGTGTTCAAGGTCACGCGGATCAGGTTGGAAGAATCGTTGTGTGACGTGCTGCCGCCATCATTGCCCGAACCAGGACCATTCTGCGAGGAAGGTCCAGTATTTGCCGGAACAGGTGCCGAAGCCGGGACGTTCGCGAAGGGGGTCGCCGTCAAAACGCCCGACTGCTGGGCGGCAAGGCCCGCCGCATTCAGCGCCTGCTGCGCCGAAGCACCCTGATTGACCGCCTGTGTATAGGCCTGATGGGCCTGCATGGCGCCCTGCACGGCCTGATCGATCGAAATGCCCTGATTGAGGGCCGCGTTGATGGCCTGCTGGGCGGCTTGCGCGAATCCAGCCGCCGGGGCCTGCGGTCCAGCCCCCTGCGCTGCCCCTTGGAAGATGCCCTCAACCGTCGCCGCCGGAGCCGCAGCACCCGCTTGCGCTGGGGCAGCCCCTGGCTGCGCCGGACCCTGCTGGCCCGCTGCCGCCGGACCCTGTGGTCCCTGCTGCTGGCCTGCCGCAGGCCCGTTCTGACCGTTGGCCGCAGGTGCCTGCGGGTCCGCAGCACCTTGCTGTGTCGCCTGATTCAGGATCTGCTGCGCCGACTGGCTGGCATTGCTGTTGCTCGAACCGCTCGCCACCTGCTGCAGCACGGTCCCGAAGCTGTTGGACAGCTGCGCCGAAGTGACCGTCACGATATTGGAAGGCGGCGTGAAGAAGTTGCCGACATGCAAGGCGCCATTGGCCGTATTGTTGGTGATGGTTCCCGCTGCATTGGTAACGGTGAACTCGCCAACCCCGTTGGCCTCAGGCAGCAGGGCCGTAGTCAGGCCCGTCTGGGGGCTGTAGCCGCCGGCTACCATGGTGCCGCGAATGCCGATCGTCGCCACGGGCGTCTTGATCGAGGCAGCATCGGGCGAAACCTTGGCGATCTCGCCAGAGACGAAGGAGAAGGTGCCTTGCACCAGCGAGAAGGCCGATTTGCCGGTATGCGCCACGGGATCATAGACCATCTGGTCGAGAACGAGCCTGCCGTTTCCGCCCAGGGCCAGATTCGTGCCGTCCATGAAGACCAGGCCGATCGAAGCGCCCTTGGGCGTTTGCAGCACATCGCCCTGATAGACCGGATCGCCCTTGTGCAAAAGGCCCTTGCTGCCGTCCGCATGCACGACCTGCACATCGCCCGAAAGCGTGTCGGCCCGCCCGATGGACTGACCCAGCGCTCCCGCGCCTTTGGCCTGAACCCATTGACCGGGCGTCATCGATCCGGCAAGACGCATGGCCAGATCGCCGTCGATCGTAGCACCCGTTTCCGAAATCAGATCGCCAGGTGCGTCGGACGCAAAATAATCGCGCACCAGAATGCGTGTTCCATCTGGCGCCTCAAGAATCAGGTCAGCTCCCACGCGCTGATAGTCGGCCCCCTCCAGCAATCCCTCGGCTCCGGGAATCAAAACCGGCTTGCCGGGCACCGCTTCGACGATGGTGGGGGGAAGCTTCTCTGTCGCTGGCCGGGAATCGAACGGAAGAGGCTGATGCACGGCACCCGCCGCATCACCTACCGCCACACTCGGAGTTTGCACTTGGCTCGTCGACACGATACGTGCCATGACACCCTCGACCCGTTGGCAGCGCCTCAAGCCCGCTGCATGTTATTGAGCAGCTTACGCATGCGTGGCTATGTTCAACGCACGGTGCCGCTTGATTTGCATCAAATATATGCCAGATGCGTCGAGATGCAACCTTATTAATTTTAGGATAATCAGTCCCGGCCAGTCACGGGACTAAGGCAATGTGTATAAAAAGTACATGTATCTGAATCACATTGAATATAAGCGACTGCTAAATAAACTGCGCGGCCAAAATATTTTTTTGGGCCTATAACCCCCTACTTGGCACGTAGGAAATCGCCGACGCCGGGATGGGTGGAAAGCTTGGCCAGATCCGACTCGTCCGGCAGTTGCGCCTTGTCGCGCTCGACATTGACCAGGCAGAGGAAACCCAGCGACTCCCCCTCGGTGGCACGAAATTGATGCCAGACCAGAGGCGGAATATCGACCAGATCGAGCGGGCCGACATCGAAGACTTGCTCTCCCACCAGACAACGCCCGCGACCGCGCAAAATCACCACCGCATGGCGATGGTCATGACGTTCCAGCGAGGAATGCCCGTCCGGCGCCACTTCGAAATAGCGCAGTTCGCCCAAAAGATCGGGAGCCTGAAAGAGCAACTGCCGGGTGACATCCTTGAAGGGAACCCCATCATCCTGGCGATAGGCCAATAGGTCGGTAGCTTCCCAGCGGAAATCCTGAAAGCGGCGCACAGGCTTTTGACCGGTCATGACATTTCCTTTCCAGCCACGGCTTGAACGAAGGCTTGAGACTGCTCGAACAAGTCATCGCCCGCCATCAGCAGGCCCCCCCCGATCAGCAGCATGACATCAGGCCCATAGAATTTCACCATTTCGGGAACACGTTTCAAGGTCATGCCCCCGGCTGGCACGGGAATGACGGGCTTCAACTCTCCCAGCGCGCCCCTGGCGGCAAGGGCCAGATCATTGCACATGCCTGTGGAATAGCCGAAGCGTCCGCCGTGATTGGGATAGACCACAACATCGGCTCCGGCTAGCCGAAACAGCTTGCCCAGCAGCAGGGATGGAGCGATTCGCGAGGCGCCAGCCATCGCCGGATGGGCCAGGACGGGAACGCCCAGTTCGGCCACCAACTCCTGCACCAAGGCAAGCCCCAGCAGCATGGGCGAGAGCATGGCCATGCCCACCCCCTCGCCCTTGATCACCTTGATCTGCTCGGCCAGTGCCTTCGGCCCACCGGTGAGGTGGGGCGCGTAAAGGGTCCGGCTGGTTGAAACGGCCTTCTGACAGGCGGCCACGCGCTTATGGAAAGGGGCGTAGCTCTGATCCCCCATGCCGTGATCATCCTTGATGACGTCGATTCCGGCTCTGGCGAAGGTTCGGCACAGACCGGCCAGATCGTCCGAGGCCAGACCCTGGGGCTTGATGGCAGTGGCGGTCAAGGGTCGGTCGTGGGCCTTCAACAGCGCTCGCAGGCCTTGAATGCCAAAGCGAGGGCCAAGATAGCGGGCCAAAAGGGCTTGCGGAAATTCGGCGTCGAGCAGCCTGACATGATCGAGAATAGAGGCATTGCCGAACAGCATGTTCATAAGCTGGCCAAGGTCAGCGCCCATGGTTTCCAAAGCCAATCCGATGCGGACATGAAAACCGCCTTCCGATGCGGGCTCGATGTCCTCGACCCGTCCCACCACGTCCTTCAGAATGCGCGGATCGCGAATGGCGGCCAGGGGCATCTCGACGCTCTGCTCGACGGCGAGATTTTGGGCCTGCTCCTCGATCTCTCGGGCGGGCGCATCAATATGATATAGAGCGACGATCCGGTTCATGGGGCGGCAATGTGACGGTGACAGCAAGCTTAGGCAAGGCCATATTACAGGAACACCACGCTCTGGACATACAATGAACCTGCACGCCCTGCTTACCGAAGCGATCATCTTTCTTGTCGCCACCGTTCTGGTGGTGCCTTTGTTCGAGCGTTTGAAGGCCAGCCCGCTGGTGGGCTATCTACTGGCGGGTGTGCTGATCGGACCATCAGGCTTCGCCATCGTCGCCAATGCCGAAGAGGTCGAGCCCCTAGCCGAACTGGGCATCATGGTGCTGATGTTCTCGATTGGGCTTGAACTGACCCTGGAGCGCCTTAAGGTCATGCGTCCGCGCATCCTGGCCTTGGGCTTTCTGCAAATCCTGATCACCTCTTCGGCCATCGGAAGTATTGCCCTGATGACCGGGCTGTCTTTCGGGGGCGCGCTGGTGGTGGGCGGAAGCCTTGCCCTTTCATCGACCGCCGTGGTGCTGCAGCTTCTCTCCGAACGCCACGAATTGCCAACCCGCATGGGGCGCGCCGCCATGGCGGTTCTTTTGCTCCAAGACCTGGCGATCGGCCCTTTGCTGGTTCTGGTTCCGGTCTTGGGCTCACACAGCGGCACGATGCTGGGGGCGTTGGGACTGGCGGCCCTCAAGGCCATCGGCGTTCTGGCTGCCATTCTGATCGTGGGGCGCTTGGCACTTCGCCCGCTCTTTCACGTCGTCAGCCACGCCAGGGCGGCCGAATTGTTCATGGCGGCAACCCTGCTTATTCTGATCGGAACCGGCCTGGCCGCTGCCTGGGCAGGCCTGTCGATGGCGCTGGGCGCCTTTGCAGCCGGCCTGATGCTGGCGGAAACCGAGCATCGCCATCGCATCCTGGAGACCATTCAACCCTTCCGCGGCCTGCTGATGGGGCTGTTTTTCATGTCGGTCGGCATGGTGATCGACCTCAGATTGGCCCTCAATCACCTGGGATTGGTGACGGTGCTGACCCTCGGATTGATCGCCATCAAGGCCCTGCTGCTCTTGCCCCTGGCCCGCCTAGGCGGCTTCGCTTGGCCGGGGGCGGCCCGTCTCAGCCTGATTCTGGCCCAGGGCAGCGAATTCGCCTTCGTTATTTTCAGTCTGGCCGAGGATCAGGGGGTTTTGAAAGCAGGGGTCTCCCAGCCCTTGCTAATCGCCCTGGCAGTCAGCATGGCGGCAACGCCGATTCTTGCCATGCTGGGCGGTGCCCTGGGGCGTCGTTTCGAGCCCTATGAAGCACCCGGTATCGAGATGCTGATCCGGGCCGCCCAGGATATCCAGGATCACGTCGTGATAGTGGGCATGGGCCGGGTCGGGCGCGGCGTTGCCGAGAAATTCGCCAAGCGTGACGTGTCTTATCTGGCCGTCGAGGGCAGGCGTGATCGCGTCGTTGGCGCCAAGGCGGCGGGCCTTGCCGTCTTTCATGCCGACGCCACCGATCTGACGGTTCTGGAATCCGCAGGGATCGAGCGCGCCCAGGCTTTGGTGGTGGCTTTGGGCGACGCCGAGGGAGCGGCCCATCTGGTTGCCACGATGCGCTATCTCTTTCCGGGTCTGCGCATCCTGGCCCGTGCTCGCACCGAAGCGCAGGGCCGCCAATTGACCCGCGCCGGTGCAGACGATGTGGTCGTGGAAAAGCAAGATGCCGGAGACCGTCTGGCCAGCGCGGTTGCAGTCTCGGTAGAGGCCTGAAATATGCGGGTCTTCAGCTTCGCTCCGGCGACAATCTGAATTCGCTGACGCCGGGGGTTGTGGTCAGAATTTGCACCAGTTCCTGCGACTGGTCCGGCTTACCGCCCAAAAGCGCAATCTGGCAGTCGAAGCGTTGAAAACTTGAATCCACGGTCAGCGACCAGTCGGTGATAAGATAGCCATGGCGTAACGCCAGATCGCGCACCAGCGCTTCCGGCGAGGCCGCATCGCGCGGCGATGCCACCATCAGATGCTTTATCTTATGGTGCGGCAAGGCGCGCTCAAGAAAACGAAAACTGCTCATGACGATAATGGAGATCAGCGTCGCCGCAATGGCGGCTGCGTAGAACCCGATGCCGATCAGAACGCCGATCGACGTCGTCGCCCACAGCGAGGCCGCCGTGGATAGCCCACGGATAGAGAATCCGTCGCGCATGATGACACCCGCCCCCAGAAACCCCATGCCGGTCAGAATGCCTTGAATGACGCGGGTGGGATCACCCGTCGAGGGATTTTTGACCAGCCCACCGTACCAGAGGCTGGGGAAGGAATTGACGACGATCAGCGCCGTCGAGGTCAGGCAAACCAGAACATAGGTGCGCATGCCAGCCGCCCGGCCATGATAGGTGCGCTCGTAGCCCAGCACGATGCCAACGGCAACGGCGCCCAGCAGATGCAAGAGGATGATGCCGTTGGCGACAAGCTCTGTTTTCGACCAATAGGGCATCAGCAGTTCCATGGCATCCTCATAAGGATCATCGATTTTCTCGAAACAGAGTAGCCTCTCTGCCTTGCTTTTGCCATGGTTCCTGGGCACTCTTGAGGTAATTTCAAACCGCCCCTGAAAGGCTTGCCATGTTTCGGATCAGAAGAGTCCTTGTTCTCGCCCTGGCATTCCTGGCCCAGGCCTGCGCCATGGTGGGCGATCTAGAACCGCCGATGGTGTCTCTGGCCGACCTGCGCATCGAACGCATGGGCCTGTTCGAGCAAGATGCGCGCGTTACATTGCGCCTGCGCAATCCCAATGATCAGGCACTGCCCATCGATGGCGCCAAGTTCAACATCAAGCTGAATGGCGAATCTTTCGCCCGCGGCGTCAGCAATGAAAGCGTGTCCGTTCCCAGATTGGGCGAGGCCACCATCGAAGCCCTGGTAAGTGTCAGCACCTTCGACGTGCTGAACCAGTTTCTGAATCTGGGCAACGCGCTGGGGGCAAGCCAGGTCCTGACCTATGAGATGGACGGCACCGCCTTTTACAGCGGCCTTGGCTTCATGCGCCGCTCTGCCCCCTTCACGCAAACCGGAAAATTGAAGCTGGGAGGATCGGGCGGCGCTGCTAGCGGTGGAATTGCCAATCCGCTGGGCGGATTCAAGACCCTGGTGCCGATGTAAGTCTTGGAATTTAAGCTTCCACCAGTTCGATCAATTGCCCCGTTTCGTCGAACAGACCCGCCATCAACGGGCCATCAAAGCCCGCCCCGGCATCCAGCGTGATCGCCGGGGCTTCGGTCTTGACCCCCTCATGACGGCGATCAAAGCCGCGAACCACCGCCTTGAAGCCTTCAACGGGCTGGCTGATCGAGGAAAATCCGGAGCCCCCCCACCAAAAGGCATCACCTTGAGCACCCAAAGGGCGGTCGGTATCGATGCCTGCGGCAACGAATAATAGCCCGCCCGGGCCGGAAAAAGCCGCATGCTGCAGCGAGGCCAGATATTGGGCGTGGCCGTCGCGCACCCGCAAGGATTCGCGCAATCCGTTGGTCCAGCGCGTCAGCGCCAGAATGCCTTCGCGCAGGGCCTGGCGCCCCGACATGATGCTTGAACCATAAGCCACCACCGTCGGGCCGACGCCCTGGGCCTCCATCCAATCCAGCACCTGCCCGGGATTTGGCGCCATCTGCAACATAAGCAGTTTCTGCCACATCTCCTCCTGCGCACCGCGCAAGAAGACAGTGTTCGGCTCTTCGGCTTGCGAAAGCGCCATGGCCCTACGGCGCAACAGCAGGGCTTCTTCCAGGGCCGGTCCCACGGCTGGGCCGACACCCATCAGGTTTCCCAGGAAAACAATCTGATCGGAGGGTTGGAATTTATCGATCACGGCGGCATGAAGACGAGCCAGCCGCTCGACCTCGCCATGCACGGCGGCCAAAGCCCAGATGCGCGTGCCCTGCTTCAACTCAGTAAAGTTACGGGCCTCGGCCATGGCCGTTGGCTTCCCCCCCAACATGGGCCGCGCCCCGACCGCCGTTAAGCCGCCTCGAGCAGGCTTTCCAGACGCTTGGTGGCTGCCTTGGAATCGATACGCTCGACAGCCGCCAGTTCCGCCGCCAAACGATCAAGCGCCGCTTCGTAGATCTGGCGCTCGCTATAAGACTGGTCGGGCTGGCTGGCGCTGCGGTGCAAATCGCGCACCACCTCGGCGATCGAAACGGGATCGCCCGAATTGATCTTGGCCTCGTATTCCTGAGCCCGGCGGCTCCACATGGTGCGCTTGACGCGCGCCCGACCACGCAAGGTGGTCAAAGCGCTTTCCATAATCTTGCGGGTCGAGAGCTTGCGCAATCCCGACTTCAGGGCCTTGGCCACCGGTACGCGCAAGGTCATACGGTCTTTTTCGAAGCTGATGACGTAAAGTTGCAGCTTGATGCCCGCGATTTCTTGGACCTCAAGCGCCATCACCCGACCGACGCCATGCGTGGGATACACCACGTAATCGCCGGTGTTGAACAGATTGTTACTGGCCATGTCGATCAACTTCCCTCAAAAAGCCCATAGTTTGCCGGGCACATATCCCCTGGGCCGCTCCCGATTGAAGAAGCGACACCTACCCTCCGCCCTGTCATCGACCGGCGGTCTGATTGTCGCATCTGCGTACCAAAGGGGCGAACCCGCCCGACGATCCGCGCTCATGACAAGGGGCTTTCCATGGGAAAGCCCCTTTCGGCGCGTGTGATGAGTATATACCACGCAATTTGCCTAAAATACAGCAAAAAGCATAACGAAGGATTAAACTTCGTCGTAACTTATTGAAATATCAACGTTTTGCTGGATTGGCGCTCAGGCTGGCCTTCTTGCCCGACTTGTCCTTCCAGGCATCGGCATCGGGAGCGGCGGCGATCTTCTTGGTGATGTTGGGCCACTGCCCGGCATATTGCCGGTTGATTTCGGCCCATTCCTGCCCCTGGGGCTCGGAATCGGGAAAAATGGCCTCGGCCGGGCATTCGGGTTGGCACACACCGCAGTCGATGCATTCGTCGGGATTGATCACCAGGAAGTTCTCGCCCTCATAGAAGCAATCAACAGGGCAGACTTCGACGCAGTCGGTATACTTGCACTTGACGCAGTTTTCTGTGACGACGTAGGTCATGGCGATTTCCCGATGAATAAGCCCGATGAAGAAAAATGACGACTAAGCCGGGTCTAGGGTCCGGACTCATTAACCCCGCGAGACGCGCTCTTGAAGAAAATGGTCGAATGAAAGGAAAAAAGCGAAGGGCGTATCGGAAATACGGGCAAGCTTTTTGACGTATCAGTCGGCCATTTTCTTCAGAGCCCGAAGGGACGCGGTGATTTTTGCGCCCGGACGCGTTGCTTGCCCCTTGTGGACACCCAGTCCACCTCGGGTCAAGCGCCTGTCCGGACACGAAAACCCCCTGCGTCGCGTTCGTGGCGTTAATGGGTCCGGACCCTAGCATGCCGGGCCGCTTCAACTCAACCCTTTCGCTCAAAGGGTCTTTCGAAGCACGATCGGCTTTTTACCCTTGCGCCGCTTGGCCAGTTGATTGAGCGATTCGACCAGAATCGAGAAACCCATGGCAAAGTAGATATAGCCCTTGGGAATATGGACCTGCAAACCTTCCGCGATCAATGACATGCCGACCAGGAACAGAAAGGAAAGGGCCAGCATCTTCACCGTGGGATGGCGCGTGATGAAAGCCGACAGCGGGTTCGCGGCCACCAACATGACCAGAACGGCGACGATCACGGCGGCCACCATGACTGAAAGCTGCTGCGCCATGCCGACTGCGGTAATCACGGAATCGAGCGAAAAGATGATGTCCAGCACGGCGATCTGGCTGACCACCAGGGCAAAGCCCGCCTTGACGGCCCCCGCCCCCTGCCCCGCTTCCTCCTCGCCCTCCAGGCTGCCGTGAATTTCATGCGTTGCCTTGGCAAGCAAGAACAGTCCGCCGCCCAGCAAAATAAGGTCGCGCCAGGAAAAGCTTTGATCCATCAAGGTAAACAGGGGCTCGGTCAGTTTGACGATGAAGGCCAGGGCCGACAAAAGCAGAAGACGCGAGATCAGGGCCATGGCCAGACCGACCTTGCGGGCCAGCGGCTGCTGGGCAGCGGGCAGGCGCCCCGACAGAATGGCGATAAAAACCAGATTATCCACGCCCAGCACGATTTCCAGCGTGACCAGGGTCAGGAAACTGACCCATACCGCCGGATCGTAAAGCATCTCGATCATTCTGTATTCCCCTTCAAAATCTCGTCCTTGGGTCTGACTTAGGGCGCACCCGGCTTGGGCGCGCCCCGAAGCCAAACGGATCAGTGCTGTTTGTGGTCCATGGACTTGTGATCCATGGGCTTGGCGGCATCGGCGCCATGGCTGGGGGTGGCCGCACCCAGGCCCTGGACATTCACTTCGACCGTGATCGAGCCCGAGCGTTCGAAGGTCAGCGTCAGGGGAAAGGTCGCCCCTTCCTTCAGGGGGGCCTTCAAGCCGATCAGCATGACATGCAGGCCGCCCGGCGCCAGCTTGGTCTCGGACCCGCCCGCCAGATCGATATTCTCGACCTTGCGCATGCGCACGACATTGCCCTCGGTGATATGGGTGTGCAACTCCACCACGTTCGAGACATCGGCCGAGGCGGAAAGCAGCTTATCCGAAGCACCGCCGTTGACGATGGTCAGAAAGGCGCCGCCAGCCGGGGCCGAAGGCGCCGTGGCCCGCGCCCAGGGATGAACGATCTTGAGATCGCCCAGATTGTAATCATGCGCCTGAGCGCCGAGGGTGGCCGCGCACATCAGGGCGGTTAGAAAGAGGGTACGGAACATGCCTGATACTCCAGTAGAAAAGGAAGAATGGGGTTGTCTGGATGGTTTCAGGACAAGGGCGGCGGGGCGCGGGCGCGCGAATGGCCCAGGGGGAAAAGCGTGGAGAGAATACCCGTCGCCGAGGCATTGCGGGCCACGGCCACGCGAGAGAAAGGCAGATTCAACGCCTGGGGAAGCAGCAAGGCCGGAGAGGCGCAGGAAGACGCCGCGCAGTAGGGGCAATCGCCTGCACCTGCGTTCTGACCCGCAGGCGCAAAGGCATTGCCGTGGTCCGAGCACAGGACGGCAGCATCCCGCATGGCCCTGGTCACCCGTACATCGGCCATGGCGGCCTCGGCGGGCAGCATCGCCTGAAATATCAAGGCAGCCACGGCCAACCAGGCGGCAAAGGAGCGGAATCGACGGGCAAGACACGGCATCATGGCGAAAGTCTATGCCAGCCAAGACAAGGATGAAAGATGAAATGGGGGAGAGCAGTGGAGAGCGCAAGGCCCTAAAACGAGCAAGAACTTTCGGACGGAGGCTTGAGAGAATCGTGTCGGGTTGTTAGGGTCGGCAAAACCTTGTTGTATGGGGGGATGTGATGGTTGATCTGGTTTGGCGCAAGTGGTTCGAGATCGGCCACGAAGTCATCGACTTCGAGCATAAAATATTCTTCAGCCAGATTCACAAACTTCAGTGCCTAGTCAAAGAGAGTCATCACAAAGACGAGATCAGGCGGGTAATGGAAGAAATCATAAAATATGCTGATTTCCACTTTACGAGTGAAGAGAACATTATGATTGACGCGGCCTATCCCGGCCTTGAGGCGCATAAAAGCATTCACAGAAACCTGATGCGGGACTTGCGGGAAACTATCAGCTCCTTCGACGGCGGCAGCGACAACGCAGAATTAATTGTCACTTTTCTGTTCAGGTGGCTGTTGGAACATACGATCAACGAGGACTTGGTCATTTCCAAATCGATCAAGGAAAAACATCTTAGGGAGTTCTTCCGAGCGGCCTCGGACCAGGAATAGCCGGGGCGCGGCGCAAAGCCCCTCTGCTGATCTCTACGAAAAAATGGTGCCCAGGGTCGGAATCGAACCAACGACACTGCGATTTTCAGTCGCATGCTCTACCAACTGAGCTACCTGGGCACAGGGCTGTTGGCCTGTTAGAGGCCGCGCTTATAGAGGAATTCCCAGGGGGCGTCAATCCAGGCGGCCCGCCCCGTCACGCCCACGGCGGCGCTTTGGAAAGGCCAAGAGATCAGGGGCTGGCGGCGGCCAGCATGGCCCGCCAGACCCGCTGGGCGCGGTCAGGCGAGATATCGCCCGCCAGAACGGCGGCGGCCAACATATTGTTGCTGGGGCGTTCCGGAACTACGGCAATGCCGGGTTGACCCAGTTTTTCAATCAACTCCAGGGCCTCTTCAAGCCTGGAATCGCCGCGAAACGACAAAGTTTCAGCCATGACCCGCTATCCTTTTCCGCCGCGGCATTCGAAGGCGCCGCTTACTCTTACCCGTAAGATGGGTAGCGAGGCCGGTCAATTCCACCCCCTCCAAAAGTTATATGGCGCTCATTTTGTGGTTCGTTTTTTGCTTTCAAGCCCATGGCGAAGTGGTTCGAGTTCGGCTAGCTTTCTGGCATGACCAAGCGCTCTATCTATCACCTGTGCCGCAAGGCCGACTGGCTGGCAGCCGCCCAAAAGGGCGTCTATGAGGGATCTGCAGAAGACAGGGCCGACGGTTTCTTGCACTTTTCCACCGCCGATCAGGTTGAGGAAAGTGCCGCCAAGCACCGGGCGGGCGAAGCCGATCTGCTGCTGCTGGCCGTCAGCGCCGCAAACCTGGGCGACAAGCTGGTCTGGGAAGCCGCCTC
>JADFZV010000014.1 GCA_015232335.1 Alphaproteobacteria bacterium
AGGTTTTCGGCACGTTCCGTTTGGGCCGCCGCCCGCAGAAGGTCGATCTCTATCGCGATGGCGACTGGATTGTGGGCAGGCATGACGGCTATCGCCATCTGGGAATTACGGTCGAGCGGCGCTTGCGACTAACGGAAAAGGGGCTTGAGGGAAGAGACTGCATTCTTGGCACTTTTCTTCCATTTACTTCCTTTTTCCACTCACCCTGCAACACAAGACAAGAACCTCAGCGTATTGGTTCGTTGACCCTCTTGTGCGACGGAGTTGCAAATTTGAGCAGTGGCAACCTAGCCTGCATGTTCGGTCAGCTTTCCATATCTAGCGTTTTTGCTATAGCCCCTAATGTAAGGGAAGGCTCTACTATGCTTACTATTCCAAACTTTTTCGGCTGGGCACTCAGCAAGGCGGGGACGAGTTCGTCAGAACACAAGGGCTCTGAGCTAAGAGAATGAGCATGCGTCGGCTACTGGCATTGGGTCAAAGCTCTTTCGCCCTTGATATAGAGACCTGCCAATGCCACTGACAACACAAGACAACCCGCTCTTCCAAGCGCAAGGGGTTGATGTGTCAAATCTGTTGAGTTTGCTGGAAAATGGCCTACCCTAGTCCTTATAGTAGAGGGGGGTAGACCTGTACGCTAATTTCCAAAATATCCCCATAAATGCGTTTCACGCCTTTTAGTGAGTGTTGCAGATGTCGCTAACTTTTTCACGGTTTGCTTCTAACGAGTCCGTTAACGGCAATCTATTCCAGATGTTTGAGGGTGCCAGCGTTCTGGTGACCGGAGCCACCGGGTCTTTCGGTCGAGCTTTTATCGCCAGGCTGCTGCAAGACTACAAGCCGGCGCGGCTCGTTGTTTTCTCGCGCGACGAACTGAAGCAGCATGAAATGCAGGTCAGCCGCGTTTTCTTAAACCGCCCGGAGATTCGCTATTTTATCGGCGACGTCCGCGATGTTGGCAGATTACGCATGGCCATGCGAGGCGTTGATTACGTTGTACATGCCGCCGCCTTGAAGCAGATAACAACGGCCGAGTATAATCCTCTCGAATGCGTCCATACCAACATTATGGGGGCAGAAAACGTTGTGACGGCAGCCATTGACTGTGGCATAAAGCGAGTAATTGCGCTTTCGACCGATAAAGCCGTAAATCCAGTCAGCCTCTACGGGGCGACTAAGTTGGCCTCGGATAAAATTTTCATCGCAGCCAATAATATTGCAGGTCCCACAAGAACTCGTTTCTCCGTGGTCCGCTACGGCAATGTCGCAGGCTCGCGAGGCAGCGTCGTCCCCCTATTCCGCCGCATGATTGCAGAGGGAGCGTCTGAGCTGCCTATCACCGACGAGAGAATGACACGCTTTTGGATTACATTGGACGAAGGCGTGGACTTTGTTCTTTCCTGTTTTCATTTGATGCATGGTGGCGAGATATTCGTTCCTAAAATTCCAAGCCTGAGCGTTGTTGATCTCGCTAAGATTATGGCCCCCGAACTGCCGCACCGAATTGTTGGCATTCGCCCCGGTGAGAAGCTTCACGAAGTCATGATTACCGAGGAGGATTCGCCGGTAACCTTTGATTTGGGAGATCGGTATGTCATCGAGCCCACGATCAACTTCTGGAATCGGCCCAGTTTTGCCGAGTCAAATTACCCCTTGGTTTCGCCGGATTTCAGATATGCCAGCAACATGAATACACAGTGGCTGGATGAGAAGGCGACTCGCGACATTATTTCCGCCTGTGCTGACTGAAACTTGCAATGACCCATTCAAGTGATGACCGATTTCTACCCTATGCCCGCCAAGACCTGGACGCCTCTGATATTGCTGCGGTTGTTGATGTTCTTAACTCGGATTGGCTTACTCAAGGCCCAAAAGTCCCCGAGTTCGAGTGTGCCATCGCCGAACGCGTCGGCTCAAATTTCGGCGTGGCGATGTCATCTGGTACTGCCGCGCTTCACGCCGCTTGCATAACAGCTGGGCTAGGGCCAGATGATGAGATAATCACCTCGCCCATTACATTTGCAGCAAGCGGTAATTGCGCCTTGTATGCAGGGGCGAATGTTCGTTTTGCCGATATCCGACAAGACACCTACTGTATCGACCCGCAGAAGATTATTGACGCGATTACCCCCCGAACCAAAGTCATTATTCCTGTCGACTTTACAGGCCAGCCTTGCGATCTTGATGAAATCTCTGGCATTGCCAGAAGGAGTGGGCTTGTCGTTATTGAAGACGCGGCTCACGCGCTGGGGGCAACCTATCGCGATCGCAGCGTCGGATCTCTTGCTGACATGACCGTTTTCTCCTTTCACCCTGTCAAGCATGTCGCAGCGGGTGAGGGCGGCCTTGTTGCAACGAATGACGGTGCCTTTGATGCTGCTCTTCGACTGTTTCGCTCTCACGGTATTTCCAACGCAGAAAACTCGATGACCCTGCCTGATCAGGCGGCAGATAACGAGGGCATTCCAGCAGAGCGCGCTAATCCACCGGGAAAGGCCGGGTGGTATTATGAAATGCTCACTTTAGGCTATAATTACCGAATTACAGACATGCAGTGCGCTCTTGGCCTCTCGCAGCTAGCGCGGCTTGACTCCTTTATCGAGCGTCGCCGAAGAATTGCCCAACGCTATACAGAGGCATTTTCCCAATCGCAGCTACTGTCTGTACCAACGCAGCTTTCAGACCGTCAGAGCGCCTGGCATTTGTACGTTCTTTCCCTTCGGCTGAAGAAGATGGAGAAAACAAGGCGGCGCGTATTTGATGAGCTGAGGGCAATGGGAATTGGCGTTCACGTACACTACATTCCGCTTCACCTCCAGCCATACTACCGTAAACGTTTTGGCTACAAGCGCGGAGACTTTCCTGTTGCCGAGGCCTATTATGACAGCGCCTTGACCATTCCCCTTTTTCCAGCGATGTCAGATATCGACGTCGAAAGGGTTATCAAATCTGTTCTTCAGGTTGTTCAGTAATCATATGACTGCGAATTCACTCGGGAAAAACGCACCCCCTCGCTTTTACCAGCGCTTCATTGGCGGTGTCGTTCAGAATCATGACTGGCCGCGCATAACCACGCAACTTAGTGGGGCACAGTTTCAGCCGCGCGACGCTGGGCTTAATTTCCTGATTATCAACGCCCCCATCCGTGAATGGTCTCAACCAAATATTCTGCCCTTGGGACAAAGTTTTGTCGGTGCAGTTTCTGTCATGGATGGCCATCGTTTGCATGTGCTGGACCTTAACGCCATGCGACAGAGGCCGATCAGAGACAATCCCCAGGCCTTTACAAGCTGGGTGCTTGAGAAGCTAACAGAATGTTTGTCTTCCTTTAGGCCAGACGTTATTGGCATCGGCGGCATTATCACACAGTATGCCCGCATCAAGCGCATGACCGAGCAGTGCAAGCGAATTCACCCGGATATTCCGATTATTTTAGGTGGCGGCATTGCAACCTGTATGCCGGAGTTTATGCTTCGGCGCCTGGACATCGATATCGTCGTGCGCGAGGAAGGTGAGCTGACGATATCAGAATTGCTGGAGAGAATTGAATTGGCCCAGCCGCTTGACGGCATCAAAGGCACACTTTTCAAACGCTACAACGGAGACGGATCTTTCGACATCGTAGACAACGGCATCCGCCCACAAATTGGAGGTCGCGAGCTAGGGTTAGACGCCTTACCCTGGCCCTTGCGCTCGCGTTGGCCTGAGGAAGATGTTTACAAGCATAATCCGATTGGACATCTGAACTGGCAGAATAAGTGGAAGGACGGTGCCGCCACTGATGCAGGATCCTATTCCCTGGCCATGCTCGGCTCGCGCGGTTGTCCCTATGCGGTTAATGCCTGTGATTATTGCTATACGACCTATCTTGGCCCCAAGTACCGGCTCAGAAGCCCTCGCGAGGTGGTCAACGAGATGGAGGCTCTGAAGAGTGAGTACGGCGTGAACTATCTGCACTTTCTCGACGATCTGCTGATTGCCAACCCTAAATGGGCCTACGAACTTTTCGACGAGCTGAAATTGCGCAGGCGCCAGACTGGTTTCAAGATTGAGTGGGGTGGAACCTGCCGGACGAATATAATCGCCGCTGAGGTATTGAAGGCCAGAAAGAGTGGCGCCCCATCCATTCTTGAACGCGCCTATGAGGTCGGCATGCGCCAAGCTGGCTATGGCGTGGAAACAGGCAGTCCCACCATATTAAAGTCTATAGACAAATCGGGACAGACTGTCGATGCAATCCGTGTCGCCATAGGCGAAACCATTCGTGTGTTTGGCTATGCTGATTGCTCCTTTATGATTGGATCGCCTGGAGAGACCCGGGAGACTGTTCGGGAGACAGTAGAGTTATGTAAGGAAATTGGCCTTGCCCCTGAGGTTTTTTTCTTCACAACGGCCTATCCCGGCACCACCTTCTGGCAGCTCGCTCTCAAGAAGGGATTGGTGGCAAAAGCCGTTACCGGAAAGCCAGGCCCTGCTGACGAAGACATGATCGAGGAGTATTGCATGCGTCTTGGCGAGCAGGGTGATGCCGTAAGAACCAACTTCAGTGACTTGCCAGACGAGGAAATTGTCGAACTCTCCTGGTGGGCTGTGAAGGAGCTTGGGGCACAGAACGTTTACAGGCATCCCCATACGGGCGATATCGAGCCCGAGAGATCCCCTCTTGTCAGGGGAGCCAACGATGCCTCTTTATGACAAGTCTGGCCAGAGACGAAGTGTTGTTGGCCTTATTCCCGCAAGGGGAGGCAGCAAGGGCCTTCCCCGCAAGAATGTGCTCCCAATTGCTGGAAAGCCTTTGATTGGTTATGTAATCGAAGCTGCACAGGCCTCGCGACTGCTGGATCTTGTCGTTGTCTCAACCGACGATGAGGAAATTGCAAAGGTCGCTCGCAGTTTTGGGGTGCGTGTCATCGATCGCCCAGCTGAGTTTGCAACCGACACCGCCCCAATTGATTTGGCATTACGGCATGTCGTGAGTGTTCTCGAGCGCGAAGGTCATGCCGTCGATGTTGTGGTCTGGCTGCAAGCAAATGTGCCAACAACATCCCCCGAGGTCATCGATCAGGCCGTCAGCCTTATGCTAGAGGAGGATTGTGACAGCGTACAGACTGTTGTTCCATTTCAAATCCCTCCGCAATGGGCTTGGCGCCTTGACGGCAATCGACTCTTGCCACTTGAAGGTTGCTACAAATATACGGTTCGCAGACAAGATGCTGTTGAGGCGTACCATCTTGATGGAGCAATCAACGTTTTGAAGCGCACAATTCTGATGAATACGGAGGGTCAGCAAGGCCAGGCATACTTCGGAACTGATCGCCGCGCGCTTGTCCAGAGTCCTCACTCGAATATCGAAGTTGACGGACAAGTGGACTATGACTATGCCTGTTATTTATTTGAGCGTCGACAATTCAAGTGACTACAAATGCTTCCAGGCATTGCGTAATCCGGGCTGATGCATCGGCGCAGCTCGGTGGCGGGCACATCCTGCGCTGCCTGGTGCTTGCAGACGCACTGACCTCTTATGGCTGGAAGTGCTCCTTTGCCACCAGAGAGACGTCGCTAGGTGCTGTGAGGCGGCTTCAATATTCTGGGCACGAGATCGTAATCCTTCGAAGTGACGAGCAGCATGAGGCCGACGAGATTCTGGCGGCGTTCTTGCAAGGATGCGATCTTCTGATTGTCGATCATTACCATAGAGGCAAAGCGTTTGAGCAGCAGCTTTGTAAATGGGCACAGAGAATATTTGTTATTGAAGATTTACTTGACCGCTCTCATCAATGTAATTTTTTGCTTGATCAAACACATTCGGCTCGGCCAGCTGAGATGAGTATTTCTTCTGTAGGCTGCCAACTTGTCGGTCAGGAATTCGCACTGTTGCGCCGCAGCTTCTCTATTGCCCGTTTGGCCGGCCCCGTCTCAGGGAGAATCTTTCCTCCTCGCAGAATTCTGATCCAGACCGGACTAAGCGATTTGGCTGGACTGGCAGTTCCTTTAACTTTAGCCGCAAGAGCCGCCTTTCCTGATGCCTTGCTGGCTGTCGTGCTAGGGTCAATGGCCGCTTCGCTGAGTGAGATTCGCCAAATTTCTCAGTGTAGTCCCGGGTCTGTTGCGCTTTATATTGACGAAGAACACATGGACGATCAGATGAGGAATGCAGACCTTATGCTGGGCGCCGCCGGAAGCTCTTGCTGGGAGGCTTGCTGTCTGGGATTGCCAATGGCGCTGGTACAGGTTGCCGAGAATCAGCAGCCTGTCATCGAGCTGCTGACACAAAGAGGTGCGGCTATTTGCTTAGGCACAGCTAGCGATATTTTGTCTTGCCCGGACGACATTATTGGAAAGTTGACTTCGTTGACAGCAGAGCATCTGATGAATTTCTCGACCCAATCCAGCCGGATCTGCGACGGACTAGGTGTCAACCGCGTTCTATTGACTTTGCTGCCGGAATTGACGACGGCTCGCACTGCGATAACGTTGCGACCTGTTCAACCTGGCGATTCAAGTTTGCTTTTTCAATGGCAGGTGGACCCATCGACAAGAAGGTTTTTCAGGGATCCGTCAGTTCCCACTGCCGAACTGCACGCATCCTGGTTCTCTGACCGCTTGGCATCGGACAAGGGGCCGTTTTGTCTTATTATGCACTTAGACCAGCCTGTTGGGGTCATCCGGCTTGATAGACTTGATAGCGCAAGACGAGATAAATTTGTCCCTGCCTTTGAAGTGTCTCTTATCATTTCTCCCGAGGAGCGCGGAAAGGGTATTGGATCCGCCGCCTTGCGTGCCGCTTGTCGGCTGGTTGATGGTGTCGATGTTGTGGCTCATATCTTCAGCCAGAATGAGCCCTCAATTGCCGCATTTGCCAGTGCCGGATTCTTGCCCGATGGCAGCGACTGGTTTCGACTAAAGGCGCGTGATCATGGTTAGAGCAGTAGTGGCAACGATAAAGCCCTGGAATGTCGACATCTACAAGAAGAGCGTTTCACGTTTTCCTGGCGATTGGCGCCTTGTCCAAAGCCCGGAAGAGCTGACTGCCGACTTTATTGACAGCTTCAGGCCGGATTATGTCTTTTTTCCCCACTGGTCTTTGCGTGTGCCGGATTGGCTGCTTGGGCAGACGCAGTGTGTATGCTTCCATATGACTGACGTTCCCTTTGGCCGCGGTGGATCACCATTACAGAATTTGATTGTGCGGGGTGTTTCAACAACCATCGTCAGCGCCTTAAAGATGGTTCCTCAAATGGATGCAGGTCCTGTCTATCTCAAGCGGCCTCTGCCGTTGGAGGGAAGAGCCCAGGACATATATGAGAGGTGCGGTCTATTGGTCTTCGACATGATCGAGGAAATCGTCCGCACCAAACCGGTGCCTGTCGAGCAGACAGGCCCCATTACCGTCTTTAGTCGACGCACACCTGATGAGAGCCTCTTGCCGACCGATGGGAATCAGAAATCTCTTTACGATCACATTCGAATGTTAGACGCTGATACTTATCCGCCCGCTTTTCTGGAATGGGGGAATCTCCGGCTGGAGTTCACGCACGCACAGCCAGAACGCGACGGAGTAGCTGCCCGGGTGTTCATCAGAAGAAGAGAGACCTAACGAATGGTAGGGACAGTTCTTGTTGTTGCGGCCCACCCCGATGATGAAATGCTTGGATGCGCGGGCACACTTGCTCGTCACATTGCAGCTGGCGCTCAAGTGAACTTGCTTTTTCTTGCGGAGGGAGGAGACAGCGCCCGCCTAGATAAAACCGACAGCCAAGGCCGCGCGAAGAGCATTGCGTCAATTACCCTGGCAGCTCAGAGGGCGGCCGCGCTTCTTAATGCAAGCCCCCCACAGTTTCTCTCTTTACCTGACAACCGCATGGATGAGTTGCCGTTGTTGGAAGTTGTTAAATCGCTTGAAAGCGCGATTTCATCGATCAACCCTTCGATTATTTACACGCACCATGCTCATGATCTGAACATTGATCATCGCATTACCCATCAGGCTGTGCTTACCGCCTGTCGTCCTACTCCATGCTCTAATGTCGAAGCCATTTATGCCTTTGAGGTTTTGTCCAGCACGGGCTGGGCATCACCCACCCCCGCAGAGGCATTCCTGCCCAATAGATTTGTTGATATATCGCCGTATCTTGAGAAGAAGAAGGAACTTCTGGGCTGCTATGCCGATGAGATGAGAGCATTTCCGCACGCCAGATCCCTAGAGGCCATTGATGCCCTAGCCCACCTGAGAGGTGCACAGGCTGGATTTTCAGCGGCGGAAGCCTTTATGATCGTCCGGGAGCGGGTGTGGTGACAATTGGAGGCATCACGATTGACGGGCGTTCCCTAAGTTCTGAGCTTCCCCCTTATATTGTTGCCGAGTTGTGCGCCAATCATAACGGCAGCCTGGAGCGTGCCCTCTCTATCATTGAAGCGGCCAAGGCAGCCGGTGCCGATGCTGTCAAGCTGCAGACATACACGCCCGATACGATGACAATTGATAGCAGCAACCCCGAGTTCCTTTTAAAGGGTGGGCTCTGGGACGGCTATCGCCTGTATGAGCTTTATCAAAAGGCTTATACCCCCTGGGAATGGCATGAGGCGCTTTTCGCCAAAGGCAGGGAAGTTGGCATTACCGTTTTCAGTACCCCCTTTGACGAGACAGCAGTCGATTTTCTCGAGCAATTCAGCCCTCCCGCCTACAAAATCGCCTCGTTTGAGTTGATTGATATTCCCCTTATCCAGAAGGCCGCCTCGACGGGCAAGCCTATCATTCTTTCCACCGGAAACGGATCGGAGCTTGAAATATTATCCGCGCTAGATGCCTGTCGTGGCAGCGGCGCCCCCGATGTTATTCTGCTTCACTGCGTCAGCGCCTATCCTGCACCTGCGGAGGAAAGCAATCTTCGTGCAATTTTTTATCTTCGCGAACGTTTCGGAACGCAGATCGGCCTATCGGACCATACGCTGGGAACCGCTGTCTCCATTGCAGCAACGGCGCTTGGTGTCTGCATGATTGAGAAACACTTTACACTCGACAAGGCACAGGAAGATATTGACGGACCCTTCTCAATCGAGCCTCATGAATTGAGCCGCTTGGTTCAAGACACGAAAATTGCCTGGAGTTGCCTGGGAAGCGGCCGCCTCGATCGTGCTCCTTCTGAAGGAGCAATGAAGCAATTCAGGCGTTCCTTGTACACAGTTGCCGATATTGCAGAAGGTGAAGTCTTTTCTCGCGACAACATTCGGTCAATAAGACCGGGGAATGGACTTTCTCCTGCCCATTTACCAGAGATTATTGGCCGAAGGGCAAAGAAGAGCATTATGCGCGGCACGCCACTCGCCTGGGAACTTGTGCTTTGAGCATCACCCCTGCACCACAAGCACCTGCCGCGAGTTCTGGTGTTTCCGTTTTTTCTTTGCTTCGTCAATATTCCAAGCCGTATTGGAAGAGCATCGCTTTAACGATAGTTCTCAGCTTGCTGGGAACAACTCTGGCCTCGCTAATGCCCCTCGTTATGGCACCCATTCTTGATATTGCTATGGGCAGAAAACCGCTATTTTCCCAAGGTGCGGGCGGGGTTACATGGCTTGATTTTGACCTGAACAACGCTGGTCAGATCATCATGTCCTATATGAACGCGTCAGAGAGCAACTCATTTCACCTGATTGTTCTACTAAGTGCACTCTTTTTTGCCGCATCGCTTGTGTCAAATTTCTTGATATTTCTCTCACAGTTTACGGGTAGAAGCATTCAGGCGAGAACGGCGCGCGATCTTCAAAACCATCTCTTTTCGCATATTCTTAGCTTGCCGATGTCCTTTTTCTACGCCAGACGGTCGGGCGAGTTGATTTCATGTTTAGAGCGCGATACTGGCGCCACGACATCCGGCATGGATAAAATTTCTCGCTATCTTATCACAGCCCCCTTGCAGATTGCCTTTTATGCTTATTTGCTGGTGAAGACGAATGTATCTCTCGCACTCGTTGCTCTTCTTTCATCCGTAGCTCACTACGCCATTACCAAATCACTCAGTGGCCGCGTGAAGCGTTCTGTTCGAGACCAATACTCTATTTACGCCGATCAGTCAGTACGCCTTCAGGAGGCCATTCTCGGCATTCGGCTGGTCAAATCCTATGCTGCAGAGAATTTTGAAATTCGCAAGTTCCGCGAGCTATCTTCGAGGCTAGTTTTTTCAACGCTTCGTCAATTTGTATATGAAAACATTCAAGACCCTCTTCGTGCGCTTACAAACCAGTTTGTCTTGTTGTTTATTCTCGTTTTTTCAGCGTACGAAATGCTGAATGGCCGAATGGAACCAACTGGCTTTTTGCTGTTCATTTACATTGGACAGCGACTTGTCGGGTCTATCAAGCTTTTGGGTGATACACTTGCTACGATGCAAGTGACGGCGGCAACGGCGGAAAGGCTTGTCGAGCTTTTGAGGTTACGTCCACGCCTGAAGGGCGGGCATCAGACGATTGACAGTTTTCAGACATCAATCAAGCTTGAGAATGTCTCCTTTTCCTATCAGGACACAGATGTCCTCACTGATATAAGTCTTGAGATCAGGCGCGGTGAAATGCTGGCAATCGTTGGCCCCAGCGGAGCTGGCAAGTCGACTTTTGTCGATCTTATCTTGCGCTTGCATGATCCCCAGCAGGGCTGCATCAGCATCGACGGCACGGATATTCGAAGCTTCCGTTTGGAATCCTTACGAAGGTTGTTTGGCGTCGTTTCTCAGGAGACAACTCTCTTCAACACCTCAGTATTCGATAACATTGCATATGGCAGAGATGGCTTGACAGAGGCCGAAGTCCACAAGGCGATGGAAATGGCCAACGCCGTTGATTTCATTGCTTCGCTCCCTCAAGGCCTTCAGACATTGATCGGAGATCGCGGCGTTCGGCTTTCCGGTGGACAAAGACAGCGGCTAGCCATAGCGCGCGCTGTTGCAGCATCTCCTCAGATTCTTGTCATGGACGAAGCGACAAGTGCACTCGACAGCGAGTCTGAAAATCTGGTTCAAGAGGCCATTGACCGCGTTATTAAGGATTCGACGGCTATTGTCATTGCCCACCGACTGTCCACTGTCATGCATGCCACCAGGATTGTTGTGCTTGATCAGGGACGCATTGTTGATATTGGTACGCACGAGGCACTTCTTGGTCGCTGTGCGCTTTATGCCCGATTATGTTCGCACCAGTTTGTCGACCCCACGCCTTAGCTTGACATGTGCCCAAGACCCCTCCTTAGCGTTGTCATGGCTGTCCGCAATGGCGCTAAGTTCCTGCAGGAGACATTGGACAGCCTTAAGACTCAGAGCTTCAAGGATTTTGAGCTGATTGTTGTTGACGACGCTTCCACCGACGGGTCGTCTGCTATTCTTGCGGCCTGCGAGGGGCTTGAGATACGTCTGCTGAAGAACGATTCCTCCAGAGGACTTGCCTATTCGCTGAACAGGGGAATCGACGAATCGAAAGGCGTTTTTATCGCCCGCCAGGACGCTGATGATCTTGCTCTCCCGGATAGATTTGCAAATCAACTAGCCACATTGAAGGCCAACTCACGCCTCGTTTTGCTGGGATCTGCCTACGATGTGATTGATGTTCAGTCGAAAGTCGTCGAATCGCAACGTCAGCCTCTTGATGATCGCTCCATCCGCTGGCAAATGTTGTTTCACAATGCTTTCTGTCATAGTACGGTGATGTTCCCCCGCAAGGCCATTGACCAACCTCTTTTGCGCTATGATGAGGCAAAGCCCTTTGCCCAGGATTACGGCTTATGGTCACAGCTGATAAAACGTGGCGAGGTCGCTAATCTTAGAAAGCCTTTGCTGGCTCTTCGCCTTCACGATTCCAGCATGTCGGCTACGGGCAAGCTCAACCAGCAAACCATTGCGGATAAGATTGCTGCCGAGAATATGTCGGCGCTCTTGGGATACAGCCCCCCGGCTTTGCACGTTCACCTGCTGCGGTCCTGGTATTATGGACTGCCTGAATCATTAGGAACAGACGGCCAGGCAGCCCTTATGCTTGCTTTAGAGCTCTTGCGCGCCTTCGGCCATTGCGGTCAAGAGGACTTATGGGCAGAGCGCATTCTTTGTCATTCAGATACGCACTATTGGCCCTTTGCTAAGGCCTTGATTACGCTTGCGCCCTCTGCCTTCGTCAAGTCAAGTTTCAAGCGTTTATTGCGACATTCAACTGCCAGGCCTGATCGCGTCAGATCTTTTGAACCATGACTGATCCGAAAAAGCGCGTTGCCGTTGTTGCGCCAAGCTTTCCACCTTCAAAGGCCGGTGGTGTGGCTTCCTCGCATGAACGGCTTGCTTCACTATTGGAGAAGAGTGGCTGCCAAGTGCGCCGTTTTGCCTTTCTTGACGGACATCTTTCAAGTGATGCTGTCTTTAGGGCATGTGCGTCAGATAGGTGGAAGCGCACGATTGACACGCTGAGCACCCTTTTTTTCCGACTGGCTGACCCCTCCGGGCGCGCCTATCAGACTTCCGATATTCTCAAATCCTTGCCCGGGGCAAGGCGGCTGAAGCGCGGGATTTTGGATTTCGCACCGCATGAAATTATTCTGCCTGATCACGGATGTCCTGGGCTCGGCCTTGGCGCCTTTCCTTCATCTTCCAGAGTCACGCTAGTCGCACACCATAACCCGATGCGCTTTGTAAACTGTCCTGGCTTGAATTCGCACTCTCCTTTGGATGCAAAAATTGCCGTTGCGCTTGAGAATTTCTCTCTTTCTAATATTCATCGCGTCATAGCGCCCTGCCACTATATGGCTGCCGAATTTAGGCAGACGTATAGATTTTCTGGTGACCTTGCCATTATTCCCAATTTAATCGACATTGCCGAGCTTGATGCGATATCACCGCTTGATCCACGTCGGGAAATGGGGCTCGCACCACAGGCCCCCTTGATTTATATTCCCTCTGCTGGCAGCAGAATAAAGGGCTCGGCTATGCTGCCAGAGCTGATAAGGCGAATCGCAGACTTATATCAAGATCCCTTTGGCTTATATCTTTCTGGGTCAGTTTCAGAGCAATTGGTCCATCAACTGCCCAACCACATTCCTGTCTTCACTCCCGGCCATTTACCCGTGGATACGAATCTTGCTTACGTAAAATCATGCTCTTTTGCCTTATCTCCCACGCTTGTGGAAAATTTTAGCATGGCGCTACTTGAAGTACAGATGATGGGGCTAGCTGTCGTAACCTTCGATATTGGTGGTAATCGGGAGTTGGTTTCAGTTGGACAGACAGGCTTTATCGTTGCACCTTTTGATGTCGTGTCCATGGCCGGAAAGGCTTCAGAACTCTTGTTAAATCAGACACTCTTTCCAACACCTATGCTTAAATCACTCTGTCGGGCGCGCTTTGATCCCGACCGTTGGCTTCCACTGTGGGTAAACTAGATATGTTAAAGCCTTTGATACATCGCCTTTTGCGTAAGTTTGGCTATGAGTTGACTCCAAGGCAGGGACGCAGCTCCCTTTACGGTGTTCTAGTAAACGCTAAAAGGAATGGATTTGCCCCAGCCGGAGTTATTGATGTCGGAGCTGGCCGGGGAGATTTCACGCGACTATCCCATGACTTGTTTTCGCAGGCGAGGTATCTGATGATAGAGCCTTTGGACGAGTTTGATTCTAAGCTTTCAGACGTATCCAGGGCAATTCCAAATGCACTTCGAGTCAAGGCCGTAGCTGCAAGTGCTAGCGGCTCTCGAATGTTCAATATTCACCCTGATCTTTTTGGATCATCTCTTCTTTTCGAGGATGAAGCGACGAATGTCAACGGAACCCCCCGCGAGGTTCTTGCGCAAAGGCTTGAGGGGCTCGTTGGCGATGCAGGCCTTCCTGCCCCATTTCTTCTTAAGATCGACGTTCAAGGTGCAGAGATCGAGGTTCTTTCTGGCGCTGAGGCAATTTTGGATCAGTGTTCTATGATCATTCTGGAGACCTCGCTTTTTAAATTTTTCGATGGTGGCCCCCTATTGCATGAAGTCATAGCCTGGATGGAAGCGCGAGATTTCCTACCTTATGACATTTTTGGGCTGGCTCATCGACCTCTTGATGGCGCCCTTGCGCAGGCTGACATTGTTTTCGTCCCATTGCACAGCGACCTGCGTCGGCATCACCATTACGCAACCGCCTCACAGCGAGCCAACCTGACAGAGAGGTTGCGCTCTTGATTTCAATTTCACTCGTCACGCCCAGCTACAACAAGGCGCCCTTTCTTGAAGCGGCCCTGCGCTCTGTTTTGGACCAGAATTATCCCAACCTCGAGTATGTTGTTGTTGATGGCGGCTCACAGGATGGATCCATCAATATTCTTGAGCGCTACCGCGCAAGGTTGAGCCATCTAGTCATTGAGCCGGATGGCGGAATGTATGATGCCTTGGCCAAGGGCTTTGCTCAAACTCGTGGCGACGTAATGGGGTATTTAGGGGCTGACGATCTTCATATGCCCTGGACGCTTTCCGTCATTGGAGAGATTTTTGATTCCTTTCCAAAGATTGATTGGATAACCACAATGTATCCCCTCACGGTCGATAAATTCGGTCGAGTGATAAGGGCCAGATGCCTGCCCCCTCCATCTAGCAGGTCGTTTTGGCGGGGGGCCAACCTGCCTGGCTTTTCTTGGTGGTCGAATGGATGGCTTCAACAAGAATCAACATTCTGGCGTCGCAGAGTATGGGAACGATCAGGCGGGTTTGATACATCCTTGCGCTGGGCAGGCGACTTTGATTTGTGGTGTCGCTTTATGAAGTTGTCTGACCCGGTATCTGTCGCCGCCCCCTTGGCTGCATTCCGCCGACATGGGGAGCAAATCAGCGCAACCCAGGCTGAGGGCTATAAGCACGAAGCCCTTTTGACATTCAAGCGCCATGGCGGCATGGAGGGAGGGCGCATCGTCTCACGAATGAGGGAGATGAAACGAAGGGTGGGCCTGAAGCAGGGCGGCTCTGCACTGCATTATGATTCTATTTCAGAATCCTGGCATTTTTCTTTTTGAGATTAAGTTGAAGCCCTGGTTGACAAACACCCTGCTGGTTTTTACGGCGACCCTGGTTTCACTTGTCGCTTTCGAAGCGGTCCTTAGGCTTTCAGGCTCACAGTGGGAGCGCGAGCGATCTCTGTTTGCTGAACCACCGCCGCGCCCGCGCTATACCCAGCTTCCTGATGGCCTTTATCAACTTTCCCCAACCCAGCGCCTGCTGAATTCCGGGATCTGTTTTGAATCCATTTCTGTCGCCACCAATGCTGTGGGATTTCGAGGCCTGAAGGACTGGCCTGCCGAAGGAGGACTCCTGCTGCTGGGCGATTCGTTTATTGAAGCCCTTCAGGTGCCTGATGGATTGACAGTTGCGGATGTCCTTGAGCGTCAAACGGGAAGGCCTGTCCTTAATGCAGGCGTTAGCGGCTTTGGAACAGTTGCCGAGCTGCGTCTTTGGAGGGCCGCCCTGCAGATCAGACGTCCGGAGGCGGTTATCCTCTTTTTTTACCTGGGCAATGACGTTGCTGACAACTCCTGTGCCCTGACTAGCAGCCGAGCACCCTGCTCCAATGAGAGCAAACCGCCTGTGAATGTTTCCCCTTCTTCTCGCCTCCCAAGCAATGAAACTGTGGGCAATTCTGGCGGCGGTTGGTGGCCCTATTTGCGACGTCATTTGGCTCTATATTCATTTATGCATGATGCCCGAATGATTTTTGAAGGCTTTGTTTCTGCCAAGACACCCATACGCTGGAATCTCTATGCAAACCCTTTAGACCCACAGTGGGAGAGCGCCTGGGCTGAGACGGAAATAGCTCTTGATCTTTTAAGCAACGAGATCGGAGCAACTGGATCAAAACTTTTTCTTGTTGCCATCCCCGAGCATTTGGCGGTGGCTGACAATCCAGAAAGAATGCTTCGATTTTCTTCGGGAGCCAAGCCCCCTATCGGCTTTGATCCGGAAAGCCCATCTCGCCGTCTTATGGATATTGCGGCGCGATTGAACATCCCCGCCCTCGATCTTTTGCCGATCTTCAAGGCCTACCGTCAACGCCACAATCTGCCATCTCCATATTTCTCCTATTCGTGCGATGGTCACTGGAACCCCCTTGGCCACCATCTCGCAGCAACCGCTGTCTCAGATTTTCTTGGATATGGAAGCAGGCTATCCCAGGTGATGGCTTCTCCCTCTCGCCAGATTCTGGGAGAAGCCGCCTTTCAGGAAATTTATGTAGGCGGCATATACAGGCCTACTATAAGGGCAGCTGAATGAGTGCTGCGGCAAGTGGGCTGCGCCAGGGTTGCCAGTCGCCAGGTGTCGAGACCGTGTCGTCGATTAGGTTCAAATAAGCGCCGACCATTCGCGTTGATGTATGTGGGTAGTGCCTTAGGGCTTCACGATGACGCGCATACCCTGCCATCAAGCGAACCAGGGCCTCGCCGACATCTTCAGGCCCTGAATAGATTTCGCCATACGAATCACAATATTCCGGCAAAGCGCCGCTATTACGAAACAGCAGTGGCAAGCCGCATAAAGCGCCTTCAATATGGTGCATGCCAGCAGGTTCGTTCACCGAAGCCGTCACATAGGCGTGATGACGCTTCAATTCGTCAGCCAGAGCAGACCCATTCAGCGGCGGAACATGAGTTGCATTCCGGAAGGCAAAGCCCTGCGGCAGATTTCCGACATAGGTCAAGGCGAAGCGTCCTCTTAATGGCCCCTCGGCCATCATTTGATCCAGCTTCTGATAGACGTCCATCCCCTTCATGGCATGTCCACCCCAATGATGTGTCACCAGGCGCAAGACCTCGTCACCCGACCAGGGAATATGCCCATTCCCATTGAAAATTTGCTCGTCAGCTCCGTTCAGAATGACGCTTGAGGTTGACTCTCTGCGCCAGATATCCAGCTCTGTCAGCCACGACCCAATGAATACCGTGTGATCAGCGAGATAGTTGGCCAATCTCAGACGGGCATTCATTCCGAACGTGCCTTTGCGCTCGTCACACTCGTTAATTCGATGCAGAACCTTAACCTTCGGGTGGGAAAGACGGTGTCGAAAAATCTGTCCAAGCGTGAAGGGAACTGCGGGGTTACGGGCCCTGGGATCTATAAGCAAGATCAGGTCGATATCATCGTGCTTAAGATCGAATACGACGTGGTCCCCTCTCGCCAACAAAGCATCCGCCAGTGCAGAAGCAAAGCGATTTCCACCGCCCCAGGGCCCTTTTTGAATTCGATGCCCTAAAGCGATTTTCATGTCGAGGCTTCGCAACTAGCCCAGATTTCACCCCACAGGGTCAGGCGTTCGGTAACCCGTAGCCCGGCCTGTGCCATTTCTTCTTCAAATTCGCTGAGCGTATGTTCGATATAGTGCGTAGGGTCAGATCTGAAATCGATCTTCAGCTCACGACGCAGGGGCATGTGCCAGCTGCGCTCGAACATTGGAACCCTGACCAGGATTTTTCTCGGTCTCGCCTGCCTTATGATCGACTTGAGGAAGGAAACACGCTCGGCAATGTGCTCCAGAACATTAGAGAGGATAATCACGTCCCAAGGGCCCTCGGGCAATTTATGAAGTGCGTCTTGATCCAGAAAGCTCAAATTTTCTGGAGATGGCAGAGACCGAGCTTTGGCTAAGCTTGCCGGATCGTAGTCGATGCCTACCACTTTTGCTTTCGGCCGAGCGGAGGCAATCGATCTGGCAACGGCTCCAATGCCACAGCCAATATCAAGAACCGTGGCCTCTTCGCCTATCCGTTCGATAAAGAATTCATGATAGAGGGTCAGGCGATGCTTGGGATTTGTTCCCCCACCATATGCTGTCGCGCGCTCGGACAGCAATCGCTCGATATCGTCTTGGACAAGAAGCAAGTGGCGAAGGGCGGCCTCAGACGACCCAATCCGCGATTCGAGAAGCAACAAGCTGCGCAGAACCCCCCGGCGCAAGACGAAGGGAACCAAGCCCAGTGGTTTGGCTAAGAAACTGACGGCGGCAAGAAGAAATCTTTTTATGGTCATGGATCAGGTTGACGTGGACGCGCAAAGTACTTACCAACATCCTTTTAGATGGTCGCCCTGTCAAGCGCGAGGTAAGGTTTTATGATGGGAGAATCACAGATGTCATCCCTTGGGCCTCGTCTCTCTGCATTCAAGGTGGCCCTGTTTCTGCTTTTGCCGAACAATATTGTTTGGTCTTGGCTTTTGACAGCACAAGAGCGCCGAGAATTGCTTGAGGCCAATCTACATGGTAATGACGAGAGGCCGGATTTTACACCAGAGGCTTATCAGAAAGGAAACTCCTTTGATTCAGATGCAGACCGGCGCAAGCACATGGATGGCAAGTGGATTCTGAGGTTTTTGGAAACCTATAATCCCGACTCTGTGCTGGAGTGCGGGCCGGGGTCGGGATTTCATACGCGTTCCATAGTCGAATATCCCTCGGTTCGCTGGTATGCAGGATGCGAGGTTAACCGCTCCTTCGTAGAGTTTCTAAGATCCCGACTGGACGCTTTGTCGCCAGACAAACTTCTCTCTGCCCAAGTTTTTTTAGGGGACGTTAAGGAGATTGAGGTCGCACCTGTTCAGGCCGTTATTTTTTCTTCGTCCCTTCATCATATGCCTGACCGCGCCGACATTTTTAGCCAGCTTCTTTCACTTGTTCGCCAGAATGGGTACATCTGCTGCGTCGAGCCAACCCACTATCTTTCCCGCTGGCGACATCTTTGGCGCAAAGTCATCATGCGGGGCTATGTCCAGGATAAGGTTCGCGGAAAAACGCCTTTGTCAACTCACCACTTTTGCACATGGTACGAATTCAGGGGGCTTGAGCGACTTTCCCAGGGAAAACTGCGCATTATTGAGGTTGAGTATGACGGCTATCGCGGTTTGCTAGTTCCACGAATATTAGGCAAGTTGTCGCGCCTTCTCGGTTTGGGGTGGCCGTCATGGCTGAGAAATAGTTTTCCAGTTAGGCTGTTTTCATCGCGTATGATGATCGTTTTCCAGCGAATTTGAGGCCGAGTTCCCCACGTCATGCGTATTCTGATTGTCAACACGGACTATCCCGCCTTTCTCGATCAATTTTATCTAGGCCGACCTGAGATGAAGGCCTCAAGCTACGTCACGCAGATGCGGGCAAGAAATGACAGCTTATTTGGGACGGCTGATTTCTACTCGCGCGCCTTTACTTCCATCGGCTGCCAGGCATGTGAAGTTCACGCTAACAACGATCCGATGCAGATGGCCTGGGCGAGAGAGCACAGCCAACATTTAGCGGGAAGAAGCCTTATTCCGCCGTTCTTGAAAAACTTTGCGGAGCGTGCACGCCGTCGCATTTTTGGAAGGCAGCTTGACGGCACTTTATTAAATATTCTTTCTGCACAGATCAGACATTATGAGCCTGATGTTGTCTTGAATCATGATATGTATCTCATTCCCGGATTGAAGCTCAGACAAGCCGCAGGAAGCCGTGCCCTCATTGTGGGTCAGATTGCCTCTCCCGTGCCCAGCCACATCAAGCTTTCTGATTACGATCTCTTACTGTCTTCGCTGCCAAATCTTGTCGCAGGCTTTCGTGCCGCAGGCATTCCGGCTGAGCTGTGTCGGCTTGCATTCGATAGTCAAGCACAGAAGGCGGCGTCAGCGCAGCAAATGCGATATGGAGTCGTTTTTGTCGGCAGCCTGAGCAGTAATCATGGTAGACGGTTTCAGTTGCTAGAGACGCTTGCTGCCAGCTGCCCTCAGTTTGAGTTATGGGGCCCCCGCATCAATCATGTTGTAGAGTCTTCCCCACTGCACGCGGCATACAAGGGTGAAGCCTGGGGCGCTGACATGTACAGTCTGCTTGGACGCGCTGCAATTACCGTCAACATCCACATTGACATGGCGCAGGATCATGCCAACAACTGCCGACTTTACGAAGCAACGGGTATGGGCTCGTTACTTTTGACAGATGACCAGCGCGACCTGAGTGATATCTTTATTCCTGGGGCAGAAGTCGTAACGTTCTCATCTCCGTCTGAATGTCTGACCCGAGTTCAAGAATTGTTACAAGACGAGAAACTTAGGCAGCGCATCGCCAAAGCTGGACAGGAAAAGACACTTGCGACGCACACATATGTGAACCGGGCATCAGAAATGCTTGAGATCTTCACGCGTCATGGAGCGGGCATATCATGAAACTGGGCGTTGTCCCTCTGTTGTCCGGCGATAGCGGTGGCGTCTATCAGTATTGCTTGATGGTACTGGAAGCGCTTCGCAACCCTTGTGCGCTTAGGAGCGATGATAGCGTTACTTTGTTTGTTCACGACACTCAGGATTCCGGGCTGAATGATGTTATTTCTCCAGACTGGGCTATCCAACCCCTGCGCCCGCCTTCCTTAAGACGCCGAGCTGCATCAGCCGCCCAAACTATCCCACTCATAGGTTCCTTGATACATTTGTTATGGAAGTGTGTCTCCTATTTCAGAAGAAAAGCTGCACACAGATCAAGCAGCCAACCAAGGCGAGAGCAGGAGAAGTGGTTCAGGTCACTCGGGATTGACCTAATGCTATATCCTGTTCCGATGTCGATTTCTTTTGAATGCCGCATTCCTTATGTTTTCACAGTCCACGATCTTCAACATCGCCTTCAGCCACAGTTTCCCGAGGTTGGCGAGCCAGCTGAATGGCAGGCTCGAGAGGCCCTTTTTAAAAGTGGGATCGAGGGTGCTGAGGTGGTCATTGTTGACTCGGAGACAGGTCGACAGGATGTTATGTCCTGCTATGGCAATCGCGGAATTTCTGCTGACCGGGTCCGAGTGTTACCCTTTGTACCTCCTAGCTATAGTCCTGAACGCACCTCATTGCATGAGCAACAGGAGGTTCGCCTGCGCTACAAGCTTCCTGATCGCTATTTTTTTTATCCCGCACAGTTCTGGCCGCACAAAAATCACCAGCGCCTTGTCAGGGCATTAGCCACTTTGCGCGACCAATATTCAACATGTGCGCACTTGGTTTTGTGTGGTTCACGTAACAACGAGATTCGCAGTCGCACATTTGCCGAGCTTAGCGATTTGATCCGGGAACTTGGTCTTCAGGGTCAAGTTCATTACCTTGGTTTCGTACCAGATTCCGATATGCCTGCGCTTTATGCAGGATCGCAGGCCCTGACGATGCCAACTTTTTTTGGGCCAACAAACATTCCCATACTTGAAGCCTGGTCCTTAGGGTGCCCAGTTCTGACATCGGATATTCGAGGTGTGCGCGACCAGGCAGGAGATGGCGCTTTGCTGGTTGACCCCACTTCTGTCGAAGCCCTGGCTGATGGCCTTCGCCAACTTTGGTATGATGATGCGCTTAGGGCGCAGCTTCGCACGAATGGCGCCAAACGCCTTGCAGATTTTTCTAAGGAGGATTTTGCCCAACAGCTTTCAGAGATACTAGAGCTTGCTCGCAGCCGCGTGCTTGCAAGCAGGACGCAGATCAGCCCAGCCACAGAACCGCTGACAGGAACATGCTCATGAAGGTCAAAAGTCTTTCTTTCCATCTTCTGGCCATGCTCCTTGTTTTAGCTTTGGCTGGAGCGCTTCTCGAGATTGGCATGAGGATTGCCTTCGCCCGCAGCATGGACTTCGACATAGAAATGTGGAAGTACGCCATGCTCTTGAAGCAACCCTCCTCCAATCCCCGCATTGGCCATGAGCACAAACCTCACAGCAGAGCGTTCTTGATGGGGGCCGATGTTCAGATCAATTCAATTGGCCTGCGCGATATTGAGCGGCCTGCAGCCAAGCCACAAGGCGTCAAGCGTATCTTGATGCTTGGCGATTCACTGACTTTTGGATGGGGTGTTGAGATGGCAGACACGCCATCTAGATTGCTTGCTCAGCTTTTTTCCGCACATGGGTCCGATGTTGATGTCATTAATTCCGGTGTTGGCAACTACAACACAGACATGGAAGTTTCTTATTTTTTTCAAGAGGGGGTGAAGCTAGATCCCGATCTTGTTGTCCTTAACTACTATATCAACGACGCTGAGACCACCCCAGCGCAGCAAACTGGTTTTTTTCGGCAGAATTCCTACGCTTTTGCTTTTATTTCTGGACGCATCGGTATTCTTTTTCGCCTGCTTGGCTCGAGTCCTGATTGGAGGGAGTATTATCAAGCGCTTTATGATGATTCCAACCCTGGCTGGGCGCGGGCCAAGGCGGCTATTGCGCGGCTTGCTGCTTATTGCCGCCAACGCGACATTCCTTTAATTGTTGTTAACTATCCAGAACTACACGAACTTACCCCCTATCCTTTTTTGGACGTAACCGCCAAACTTCGCGCTGCTGCCTTCTCTTCTGAGGCTGATTTTTTAGATTTGCTTCCAGCCGTTAGCGACTTGGAACCCAAGTCATTATGGGTTTCCCCCATGGATGCTCATCCAAACCCGGCCTCAAATCGAGCCTTTGCGAAGTTGTTATATGACACGATAACCTTGAAGTTTGCGACTGACTGATGATCGAACGCGACCGCTACTCATGGAGGAAACTGTGAGCCTGATAAAAGAATTTATTCAATTTGCTAAAACGCGAAAGAAGATTTGGCTGTTTCCCATTATTCTTCTTGCCCTGATTTTAGGAGGGCTTGTTATCTTGACAGAGGGCTCTGCCATTGCGCCGTTTATTTACACCGTCTTCTAACGCCACAACTGATGTGTGCCGCTTCATATTTTGTGGTTCCATGAGGAAGGCTAAGTGACCAGGGCTCGCTTGTTGTTGTTTTCATTTGCTTTGGCGTTGCTTTCCCTGGCTTTCGTCGAGGTCTTTTTGCATGTCGTTTATTTTGCCAAGAGAGGAGCTCCGATCTGGCAGACTTCCAGGGCTGAGTTTGCGGTTCGCGATTTCACTGAGCTGACAGAGGACGAACGTGTTTTCACTGCTCGTGCGAGCATTGAGCAGAGTTTTATCTCGTTTGACGAGAACAGATTCAGACGCGGTGACAATGACTATCTCCATTTTCCAGAGCAGATCGTTTTTCTTGGCGATTCCGTTCCATTCGGTATGGGGGCTAGGGCAGAGGATTCTGTTCCATCTGCACTGTTCAGGGCTTTGCATAGCGGCGGCAACAGCAGGCTAGGAGTCATCAACGCGGCCCTTCCCTCCTATTCGCTGCGCCAATCAATTGCTCGATATCGCAAGGAAGTGGCCGGACGCTGGGCGACACGTGCTGTGATTCTTCAGGTTTATGATCCTGCTACACAGTTTGCCATGTTCGGCCAGAGTTGGTCGCTTGACGATAACTGGGCCAACCAAAATGCAAAGCTTTCCCGCATTAAGGATAAAAAGGAAGGAGGTGTGAGAAGCCTATTTCGCTTTTCGTCGCTCTATTTTCTTTACCGCACGATCAAGCCTGGCAAGGGCGATCCAAGACTGCATTTCCGCTTGAGGCGAGATGATGAGGCGTCGGCTGCAAGATTCTCTAACGAGGTTCGTTTGGAGCTTTCCGGGTTCCTAGACGAGTTGCGCAAGACCGGAACATATCTTTTTCTTCTCCCCATAGTTCACGTCAATGAGGAAAGCCTTTCTCCCGGGCTGCGTCTGACCACCGGATTGATGAATGAGATTTTCGCGAAATTTGCAGCCGACCATCCAGACGTAACCTTTATCGATCACAGACCTGCCTTAGCCTCTCACAATAAGCAAGATATCTTCATCGATGATGCTGGGCACCTAACCAGGCTTGGAGCCGAGTTGCAGGCAGGTGCTATTTTGAGGGCGCTATCCAGCCAGAGGAGCCTTCTTGCCCCTTAATTGTGCCCGTGGCCCCAAGCGGATTGGCGCCTTTTTGAAACGCCCTTCTATTTTGGTGGTTGCCAGCTTGGCTGTTAGCCTGATTGGCATTGAATGCGCTCTTAGGCTTTTTCTTCCTTTGCCGTTTCTCACCATTGGTGATTATTCACCAGAGAATGCCAAGCATTATGGATGGGGCTATGCCCCCCATTCCAGGATTGTGGTCGCCGACCCGGATACGGGTAAGGTTTTTTCCGACCAGGCCAACAGTCGCGGTTGGCGGGACATTGAACACAAGCTTGATGCAAAGCCGAACGTGCGACGCATCCTGATTCTTGGAGATTCAAACACCTTTGGCGCCAATGTGCCCGCCGAGACGATTTACCCGCGCCTTCTTGAGCGGTTGATTTCCAGCGCGGCTATTCCGGTTGAAGTTGTTTCCATGGCTTATGGTGGCTGGTCAACAAGCCAGGAGCTTGAGGCGCTTGTCCGAGAAGGCCTCGCCTATAAACCTGACCTCGTTGTTGTTCAGTTCACCAGCAATGATCTTGGCGAGAACGCTTATATTCCTGCGGCTGGTGTCCACGAGGCAACTCTCGACAAGCCCTTCTATCACCTGCTGGACGAGCGCGGACATCTCGTGCGTATTCAAAATCCAAATTTCCGCCTGCGCACTGAGCACCCTTTGATTGTACAGATAAAGACCCTTGTTGCTCGTTTCGAGATTCTTAAGCGCAGCTATGTTGTATATGATTCGCTTCGAAGCCAGCGCAATCGAAAATCGCTTTTTGGTTATCCTCTAGACCAACGCCAGATAGAGCAGGCCCAGCTCGCCTTTGGCCTTGAAGCCAACGACCCTATCGTTCGCTATTTGACTCCGAAGATTGGGCAGTCCCTTGATTATACAGCCCTTTCTGAGTTGATCGGCGGCTCAGCCCACGTCAAGGATCGCGAGGGGTTGCTTGCTGTACTTGGCGACGTCTGGATTAACCAATACTGGGACTCCAGTCATTTTCAACCCGCTGCTCCCGACCCCACAAGCTATGAGTGGCGCCTCTATCATGCACTCATGCGGGAACTGCGCGCCCGCGTTCCGTCGGGTATTCCTGTTCTTCTTCTCTCAGACCACGAACAGGGATATTACGAGTGGCAGCTTCGTTGGTACAGAATTGCCTCAAACGAACAAGCGAGATTGGCCTTTTTCTCAGTTAACGACCATTTGTCTATAATGGCCGCCCAGGAAGGAATTGAGTTTGTCCCAACCCCCAGGCCGCATGTGCGCTTTCGCCTTGACCCGCACCCCAATGCCCAAGGTCACGAAGCTATGGCAAAGAATCTTGCTGATTACATCCTAAGCCGCCATTTCAAGGCGTGGGAGCAAGGTCGATAGCAGACTGGACAGCAACTCCGGCCTCCTGTAATTATTTGCCTTAACTGTTTGCTTTTTTTCTAACTTTGTGTGCGGGGCGCTATCACATGCGGGCAGTTGATATTTCCGTTGTTGTAACAAACTTTAATTACGGTCGCTTTCTGCGCCGCTGCATTCGCTCACTTCTCAACCAGGATATTGACCGGCATCTCTACGAGATAATCGTCGTTGACGATCAGAGCACTGACGATTCCTTAATCGCGTTAGAACCCTTTCGTTCCGCAGGCGAGGTTCGTGTCATTGTTAACGATCAGAATCTCGGGGTGGGGGGCAGTGCAAGGGCGGGCGTCGATCATTCCCGGGCAAAATTTTTTGTTCGCGTTGACGCGGACGATTACGTCCAGCCATCTTTTCTTTACATGCTTTACACTTTCCTTCGACTTAACCTCGACTATATTGGTGTTTCTTGCGATTACTTCTTAACAACTGAAGACGAAAAGATACTCTCCACTGAATCTTTCAAGGACAACGGGATCGCTTGCGGGCTGATGTTGCGGACATCCTATCTCGAAAAGGTCGGTTCCTATGACCCTGCTGCCAGGGTTTTTGAAGACCAGGATCTGATGCAACGCCTTGACATGAGCAGGGTCTATCATTTGCCATTGCCGCTCTACAATTATGTTAAACACGGGAATTCCCTGACGGACAGCGCCAAACTTGGAACCGGGGCCGTGTAACTGCGCCATGGAACAGGTCTCTGTATTTTCATTTGGCCGCAAGCAAAGCGCCCGCTGTCAGAACAAAATGCTTCGTGGCTTTGCTGACACGACCTTGACGGACATCGTACTAGCCAAACTGTCGCGCCTTAGTCATCCTGCCTTTTTTGCGGGGCATGAACCCGAGTTTGCCGAAAAATGCCTCGCGCACGGCGTTCCTTTTATTGCCCGCAGTCAGCGCTCTGCTACGATTGACGAGCCAATCGTCGATATTCTGGACTTCCTGAAGCCTATTCAGTCCCGCTTTTTCGTCATTGTCAGCGCCTGTCTTCCGTTACTTCCTCTTGCGGATATCCAGAACTTCATCGACCAATCGCTCGCAAGCGGAAAACCGTCGATGTCTGCCAGGATGCATCGCACCTATTTCCTACGCGCCAGAGACCATGCCCCCCTCAGTTTTGATGGCACATCACAGACGATCAACACCAAAACCGTTGAGCCGGTTTATGAGCTGGTTCACGCCCTCTACTTCTTCGAGAAGGACTTTTTTTTCAAAAACGGCCGCTACTGGAATTGGGGCGATTTGCGAATGCATGACATGGCCTCGCCCCATTTTCTGGTAGATGTTGATACTGAGCAGGATTTTATAGCTGCAGAAAGTCTCTACCGGGCCTTTGGGAATGCAGCGGCTTGAGGGTTTTCACAAGGGGGATCGCGCCCTGGTCTTCATGGGAGGACCTTCTGTACTCAAGAAGCGAGTGGATATTTCCCGCCTTGCCGGAAAAGGGTTTACGGTATTTTTGGAATCCAAAGCCCTTACCGAACGCTTTTTAGACTGGGGGCTGCCCGTAGACTACTATTTAATGTTCTACCCCGACAAGGCTAAGTCTAATAGTTTTCAGATGGTTGTTCTGCAAGCGCTTCTCTCTAAGCTCGATTTGAAGCCTCTTGTCCACCCAGAGCGGCATGCGCAAATCGATTATATGCTATCTCATCTTGACTCATATCTTTCTCCGGGCAAGCAGAACATCACGCATAAGCGTCTTATGTGGAATGCTGACGTCTTTTTACCTGGATCGCCGTTCGAACTGCTGCCCAAGCTTCAGCAGGCCCGTTTAATTGCATATCAGCCAGCCCTTAAGACAGCGGTCAGTAAGCAAATTTTTGAGCAAGAGATGCACACGTTCGATACCGATGAGTCTCCGGGCGACTTATCCCTAGAAGGCTATTATAAGCCGCTCATAAAGGATGGGCGCCTTGTGTTGCAGAGCTCACGCCTCACCAACTCGGCGGCGATTGCTCTTTATCCCCTTCTGAAATTCATGGGCTTCAGCAAGGTCTATTTTCTAGGGTCTGACATGTCGATGCTTGGAACGATGGAACACGCGGCACCCTTTACTTTTCTTTCAATGTCGGACTACAGACAGTTTTTTGATCGCGCTAGGCGCGCCTTTGGTACACATTTTCCCTCAAGCGACCGACGCGACGCGTTGGAGGATCTTCAATCAAGATTCTTGAGTGGGGATGTTTTGACCCTCTTTTCTCCCCAGGGACGAGACTCTTTCCTGGCGCTCTTGAGCGGCCAGGCAAATTATCGACGCCCAAGATCCGAATTGCGAATGGCCAAGCGCTTGCTCATGGCGGCACAAGGAATTGAATTTGTTAATGTTTTTGAGCCATACAGCTACGCCTTGCCTACGGAGGGCGTTCGTAATATTTCATTTGAGCAAATGTTGCTTGAGTGACCTTGCTGCGACAACAATCTTGCAATTTCTTTGCTTGAGATGCCAAGGCTATTGAGCGACCGGTCGTTGAGTGAGGTGTGTTAGCTTTTGTCACAGCATCTGACCCCGCCGCCAGCCATGCAGTTTCTGTGGGGTGTGGCCTAGGCAAAGCCTTGTTTCTAATTTTCCCGCCGCGTTTGCAGCGGCACTGACGACTAGCAAGACAGGATATGCACGTGATCATCATTGCGGAAATCGGCATCAATCATAATGGAAGCCTTAATCTGGCACATGAGCTCATTCGACAAGCAAAACTGAATGGCGCTAATGTGGCAAAATTCCAGTTTTATGACCCCGAAAAGATTTTTGGGCCGAGCGGTTCGCATCCGAACGAGGAGGCTTTTCGTCAGGCGCAGACTGTTCAGTTCGGCTTTGAAGAAGCCAGGCAGCTTAGTAAGTGGTGCGTTGAAGAAGATATTGAGTTCATGGCCTCTGCTTTTGACGAGGAACGTTTTATGTGGCTGGAGGAACTGGGTGTGCGGCGCCACAAGATCGCCAGTCGCACCGTGCAGGATGGCGCTTTGTGCGATAAAATCCTGTCCACAGGCAAGGAGTGCTTCATCTCGTTGGGGCTGTGGCAAGGCCAGGAGGTTCCCTTCTCCGCACCCAATGCCACCTACTTGCTTTGCGTAACCAAATATCCTTGCGAATATTCCGATATTTCCATGCCTCTTAGCTTTCAAAAGTCCAAGTATCAGGGCTTTTCTGACCACACCCTTGGCATTGAAGCGTCTTTGGTCGCCATCGGTCGCGGAGCCACAGTGATTGAAAAGCATTTTACCCTGAACAAGGGCCTGGCTGGGCCCGACCATGTCTGCAGCATGACGCCGGATGAGCTTTTCAATCTGTCTCGATTCGGGCGCGACATGGAGAAATTTACCCGTGCTGCCGCTACGCCTTAGAGAATGCATTTAAGGTGGACCGAGTGAAGGACGTCGTTGACCTCTTTTTGACTGTCGCGTGCGAGCTCGGCGAACACCCGGCGGTAGCGACGGATGATGGGAGGGTTACCTATACTGAACTTTCCTTGCGCGTGCGATCGATAGCGGCTGCTCTTCTAGAACGCAGGGACGCGCCGCGCGTCTTGATCCACCTACCCCAATGCGCAGATGCCTATGCCACCATGTTTGCTGTCCTGATGGCTGGTGGCTATTATGCGCCGGTGAACACTGACGCTCCATTTGCTAGGCAGCGGGCGGTTCTAGACAAGTTCAATCCAGATGTCGTTGTTGGCACCGCTGCGAGTGCTGAGTTTCTATCCGCCTGTGGTCTGACAAGTGATATCTTGATTGACGTTGGTCAGGATCTGCCTGCTCCGCTGCCAAAGCCCATGCTGCCTGGCACTCTTGCTTATGTTCTTTTTACCTCTGGCTCGACGGGCATCCCAAAGGGCGTGATGGTTGGCCGCAGTGGCCTTAACCATTATGTGTCCTGGTGCCACCGCGCAATGAATGTAACCCATCAAGATCGGTGGTCACAGCATCCCAACATCGCCTTTGACTTGAGTGTTCTTGATATATTTGGCGCACTTTGTGCGGGCGCGTGTCTCTACCCTTTGGGGGGAGCGAAGGATCGCCTTTTTCCCGGCGATGCCATTCGTCGGCATCAATTGACCATTTGGAATTCCGTTCCTAGCGTGATGACCCTGATAATCAGGGCGCAGCACGCAACACCTGAGTTTTTGCGCTCTTTGCGGCTTGCCACATTTTGCGGCGAACCCTTGCTGCCTGAGCATTTAAAGGCATTATTTGATGCGGCACCAGATTTGAGCGTACATAACACCTACGGCCCGACCGAGGCCACGGTTTCATGTACCTTGCTTCCACTGAACTCGAATATGTACCAATCAGCCTGCAGGGCGACAGTTGCTATAGGAGAGGCAATAGAGGGCATGGAGTTGCGCCTTGAAGGGGGGGACAATGCGAATCATGGGGAGATTGTTATCTATGGTCCGCAAGTCGCACGTGGCTATTGGCGGGATTCGGAGGCGACCCAGGCGGCCTTTTTGTCGCATTCGCCTCAAAGCGCTCCCTATGCCTATCGAACGGGAGACCTGGCGGAGCGAGTTGACGGACAACTCTACTTTCTTGGCCGAAGAGACACTCAGGTTAAATTGATGGGGCACCGCCTGGAGCTTGAGGAGGTTAATGCCGCGCTTCGTAGATGCGGCGTTCCTCAGGCCTGTTCCGCCGTTATCAACGGAAAGCTTCACGCCTTTCTTGAGTTACCTGGACCAGTAAACCTGGATCGGTTGAAATCTGATCTCCTGCTGGAGTTGGAGGCCTTTGCGGTTCCCGGGCATTTTCATTTGTTTGATCGATTGCCGCGCAATATGAATGATAAGATTGACGTGCGCTCGCTGATTGAAGCCTTTCACACCCCTTAGACAGAGGACCAATTATATGCCGCTTCCCACCCCTCTCGAGCTCATTGCGGCAGCGCTGGAATGCAGTCAAGACAGCCTTAACGAACACAGCGGGCTGGCACGTCATCCTCAGTGGGACAGCTTGGGGCATCTTCGGATTATGATGGCACTTGAGGATGCCTATGGCATTTCCATTACAGATGCATCAATACGCGAATTTGAAACATTTAGCGCTATACTTGCCGCTTACGCGCTTGCTCAAAAGTCTGCTGGGTAAAACTCCATATGCCTCTACCCGTTACGACAGAGTCCGATCTAGTTGCTCATCTGCATACTCTTGGCGTTCGCCATGGCGACCGGATTGTTGTTCACAGCCGCCTGATCTCTTTTGGCAATATTAGTGGAGGGGTTGCGACGGTTTACGCAGCATTTCAGCGCGTCCTCGGAGATAGCGGCACACTTGCCGTTCCTACATATACGGCCGCGCTTGATGAGACGAATATCTTTGACCCCGCCTCAACACCTTCCCAGGGCACCGGGGTTTTTTCTGAGTTTGTGCGCAAGCAGACGGGGGCCGTTCGTAGTCGTTGCCCCATGCATAGTCACGCCGCCGTCGGTCCTGATGCCCATCTGCTTTCATTGCCATCCGGGAGCTTTTCGATTGGGCCCGGATCTGATTTCGAACAGCTCCTGAGCGCAAAGTTTTCACTTGTTCTGCTCGGATGCTCTTTCAAAGAGGGGGCAACCTTTATTCATCATTCGGAAGTCGCCGCCAAGGTGCCTTACCGCGTTCCTCTGGACTTGCCACGCCTGGTGCTCGGCGCCGATGGGGCGCCTGCAGCTGTTTCATGCCGCTACTATGGGCGGCCAACGACTGAATATTGTGAAAACTTTGATTTCATTCTGAGCGAGCTACGGGGCGGGAATGCCTTGCGCTCGGCCCCTTGCCCCCTGTCCTCAAGCTTTTTTATTCCTCTTGAAGATTTACACGCAGCCACGACGCAATTGCTGCTTCGTGACCCATACTCTCTTGTATATAAGGGCGAGAACCCCTACACCATCGACCAGTATATGCAGGCAGGTTTGCTTGATCGCAGTTGAACGCAAATAGGTACTCAGAAATGACATTGCCCAGAGTTGCTATTATCGGTCACTTCGTCCCAATGGCAACGGTTATTGATTTGCCGTTAGATCCGCGTCATGCAAAAACCCTTCTAAGTCTGCACAACTACACGCGTGTTGCATACGAAGGCAGGCTTTATGATCATCTTGCATATCTTTCAAAGATAGCCCTTCGTGATCCAAACGAACGTTTTTCTGTGTGGGAAATTTTCCTGTGTGGTCCCCTGTTGCTGGCCTCCCACCTGGAGAGACTCGGAATTCCCACCCTGCTAGTAAATTCGATCGATTCGGATAATGAAGTGGAAAGCTTCGAACGCATTCGTTCATTTCAGCCAGACATTATTGCGCTAACGACAACTTTCGTTTTGACACAAAGCCAGATGGCTGCCGTTGGCCGCCGTTTTCGGCAAGAATTTCCGGATATTTTTATCGTTGCAGGCGGGCAGCACATTTACACCACCCTCCTTTATATGACTGTGGCTGAACGCAAGGATTATTTGAAGCTCGTAATGCTCGATGCTTTTGTCAACGACACCCAAGGGGAGGGGGCTCTTGCAGCCTTGTGCCGGTCCTTTCCACAGGGACTGAAAACCATTCCAAATTTAATTTGGCGCGACAGCGGTGGCGATATCCATCAGAATTCGCAATGCCTCGAATCAAATGATATCAATGCAACGCCCATCTCGTTTGATCTTGTTCCCCAAAAAGCATTTGTCCATATGCGAACAGCCAGAAGCTGCTCCTTTAAATGTGCCTTTTGTTCATATCCATCGATCGCAGGCGAACTTAGCCTGATGGATTTGGAGTTGGTGCGCTCGACCCTTCGCGCTGCAACTGAGAAAGGTTTAAGTGCCGTCTTTTTCACGGATGATACTTTCAACGTTCCCCCCGATCGATTTGAACGCCTGCTAGATTTGATGATCGAAGATGGATTTGCAATTCCCTGGTACTCCTTTCTAAGATGCCAGTACCTAGATGCGCGCGTTGTTATGAAAATGCGTAAGGCAGGATGTGCTGGCGTTTATCTGGGCGTTGAATCGGGTTCTGACCTAGTTTTGCGCAACATGAAGAAGGGGGCCGTCAGCAGCTTCTACCGAGAGGGCATTCGCTGGCTTAACGAGCAGGGTATTACCTGCGTCGGATCCTTTATGATCGGCTTTCCGGGCGAGACCAACCAAACTGTTGCTGAAACACAGGATTTTATCCTGGAATCGGGCCTTGATTACTACTACGTCCAGCCGTTCTACTACCTTCATCACACGCCAATCCATGCTCGGGCAGGGGAATTTGGCCTAAGCGGCAATGGGCTTTTTTGGCGTCACGAAACGATGAACTGGCAGGAAGCCGTTGATCATGTCCATCGTCTTTTTTTGGCAATTGACTCTCCAATTCATGTGAATCCCGACTATACGCTTTGGGAGATTGCCTATCTGAGAGGTAAGGGCATGACTGATGAATCCATTCAACTCTACAGACGTGAGATCAACCGTCTGACTGCCGTGCAGATGCGGACTTACGGGATTGTTTCTGACAAGCCTTGACGGCCAGAAGAATCGACGACCAAACCCGCCTCGCCTCAGACATTACCTCCAGCATATTGGACAGGAATGTCTTGTCTTGCCATACATGAGAGGTTACCCTCTATTCACACGCGCATTCTATACTTCTGCCTTCTTTTAAAATTGAGTCGAAATTCTGATGTCTGACGTTCAGATCAACCAGCCAATGTCACAGCGAAAGTTGGAGATTCAGGCACAGGCAGATGCCACCGCCCCGTCTCGAGAGGGCTGGATCGAGCGTAATGCTTTTTACTATAACGATGATTATCGTTTTATGCGTTTTCTCGTTCCCGAGGGCGTAAGGGTACTTGACCTGGGGTGCGGCACCGGGCGCCTTCTGGCAGAGCTTAAACCTTCCTGCGGAGTTGGCGTTGATTTCAGCCAGGCTTGCATCGACGTTGCAAAGAAGAAATATCCAGGCCTCTCTTTTGTTGTTGGGGATATCGAGTCTCAGGCAGCAATCGATCAGTTGTCCGGACCCTTTGACGTTATTATTCTTTCCGACACAATCGGGTATCTAGAGGATTGCGAGGAAACGCTGGCCAGACTACGGCCACTTTGTACGCCAGAAACCCGGCTGGTTGTTTCCTATTACAGTCACGTCTGGGAGCCCTTGCTCAAGCTGGCGAGCCGCCTTGGCATGCGCATGCAGATGGGCGAGCTTAATTGGCTTTCGACCAGCGACATTGTCAATCTTTTGGAGCTTGCTGATTTTGATGTGGTGCGTCGCGAGTGGCGCCAGTTAATTCCCAAAGCGATGCTGGGCGTAGGCGCACTCGTCAACCGGTTCTTTGCCCCTCTGCCTGGAATACGACGCCTGTGCCTTCGCAACTATGTCGTAGCACGTGCGCTGGAAGATGCTCGAAAGTCTGAGCCCTCAGTTTCCGTTGTTATCCCCTGTCGCAATGAGAGGGGCAATATTGAATCAGCTGTCAAGCGCATGCCTTTATTGGGTGGCGGCGTTGAAATCATCTTCGTTGAAGGTCATAGTCAGGATGGCACCTGGGAGGAGATTTTAAGGGTCCAAGCCGCCTATTCGAAAGTCAACATTGTCTGCTTGCGTCAGGATGGAGTCGGCAAGGGCGATGCTGTGCGCAAAGGATTTGATCAGGCGACTGGCGATATCTTGATGATTCTTGATGCGGACTTGACAGTGGCACCCGAGGACCTGGCGAAATTTTTTCGCGCCATCAGCAGCGGCAAGGGTGAGTTTATTCATGGAACCCGCCTTGTCTACCCCATGCAGAGCCAGGCAATGCAGTTCCTGAACTATTTGGCTAACCGTCTTTTTGCCTTGCTCTTTTCCTATCTGCTCAATCAGCGTTTTACCGATACGCTCTGCGGTACGAAGGTTTTGTGGCGTAGCGATTATCAAAGAATTGTCGCCGGACGTGCCTATTTTGGTGAGTTCGATCCTTTCGGCGATTACGACCTGATCCTGGGCGCGGCAAAACTCAACCTGAAAATCACAGAAATTCCCATTCGCTATGCAAGCCGCAGTTACGGGTCTACGCAGATACTAAGGTTCCGCCACGGCTTACTTCTATTGCGCATGGTCCGCCTAGCCTATTTCAAGCTCAAGGCACTATGAGCAACGCTTGCTCTGACCAGCTGCACGCCTATTCAGTGATATGGCGCCGCAAGCCCGCTCTTCGCGCCGTCTATTCGGATTTCTTTAGTCGAATTGCCCGAATGTGCCGACCTGGCAACTCGTTGGAGCTTGGGTCGGGTGTCGCATCAATGAAGGATGTTGTCCCCAATCTTGTCGCCAGCGATCTACAGGCGTGCGAACTTGCCAATGTTGCTTTGGATGCGCATTATCTTCCCTTCCAGGACGACAGCTTCGATAATATTGTTATGATTGACGTGCTCCATCACCTTGCTTTCCCCTTGCGCTTCTTGAGTGAGGCGCAACGCTGCCTTCGTCCACAGGGCAGGCTTGTGATATTGGAGCCAGCCATGACCCCCTTTGCCCGATTTGTTTACGGGTTGTTTCATGCCGAACATTTCGATGAGAAGGTCGATCTGTTTTCTGGGCATGCTCTTAGTTCTGAAAAAGATCCCTATGACGCAAATATGGCTATTCCAAGCCTGCTTTTTTCTTCAAACCTGCGCCAAACGCTCTCGTCTTATCCCGAACTTAAGCTCGTACGCCGACAGTGGTTTTCTTTTCTTGTGTATCCGTTAACCGGTGGATTTCAGCGTTGGTGTTTGATGCCGACCTTTGTCGTTCCCTGGCTTCTTAAACTTGAGGCGCCTTTTGAAAGGACGCTTGGCAGATATCTTGGGCTAAGGATGTTTATAGTTCTAGAAAAGGCAGGGATCGGTTTCGATCACAAGCTGGTGGGCGTGCCGTGAATAAGACTCTCCTCACATCAAGCCCTGGTGAGCGCCTCTACCACTTCTCATTCGTTGTTTTTTGGCTGGCAATCTCAGTTTTTGTCGTCGCAAAGGCTGTCACATCTCCCAATTTCGGAGGCGATACGACTGGCTATTTATTGCCTATCCATAATTTTCTTAATGGTGGGGGTTACTCGCGCCTGCCTGGAATGAGTTTTGAAACCCATGTTCCTCCAGGGTTTGGCATTCTGGCTCTGTTATTTTACTGGCTGGTTCAAGATGTTGAGCTTTCCGGGATGCTGGTCGTTTCCATTTCCTTTGCCCTGGCTCTGCTTCTTGTTTACTGGCAGACCCGGAAGGTTCTTTCACCCTCGCATGCCCTGCTGGCGGTGCTTTTCGTAGCGACTATTCCAGACTACTTATTGGCATCCGTGACAAATCTTACGGATGGCCCGTTTGCTCTTTTCCTTTTGATTGCCTTTTTTTCACTCTTTCACTCATACGCTGGCATCAAGACTGGCTCCCATTTCCGCGCAGGCGCAGTTTCTGGATTTGCCCTCGGATTTGGCACCCTAATTAGGCCGGAAATGTTTTTTGTTGGCCTGATCGGCTACGCTTTTTGGATTAGTCTGCTTCTGTACGAGTGGCGGAAAGAAGGGCCAAAGCCTAGCCTGAAACCTGTCTACACGCTTGGCCTTTCGCTAGCTCTCTTTGTTCTTTTTGTTTTGCCGTACGCGCTGTTTCTCAAGTCCGAACTGGGATTTCTAACATGGACCGGCAAGGCTGGACCTAACATACCTTGGATTCTTGGACAGGGCATGGGCTATGTACCTCCGTCGCACCCTGAGATGAGTGGCATGGATGGACTTTTCCGTTTTTTGTTCATTGATAATTTTTCTGTGTTCTTTCTTAATGTCGCCAAGAATTTTTGGACCCTGTTCAACAAGTCGATTCTTGAACTTTCCCCCCCATTGAAACTTTTCTTATTTCTTACTTTTCTGATTGCCTTGTTCCATTGGGATAGCCTGGTTCAGACAGTAAGACGGTGCCAAACCTGCTTGATATGCGCGCTGGCATTGCTGGCCTGCGTTTTTCCTATTATCCCCAGCAGCATGCTTTTTGTTTATGACCGCTTGATCATGCCCTATTTGGTCGTCCTAGCGGTTTTCCTGGCCTGGGGGTCGATTGAGTTACTCAAGTTGGCATCAACGCTGCTAGGAAAGGCCCTGTTCCACGGGCCGCTGATTGCTCTTGCTGCAGCCATGCTCTTTACCGGTCATTTTCGCGCATACCATGAGGTTGCGACCGTACCGAATGCCCATTTCGGCCTGCGTGCCGCGGGAAGCTGGCTGTTTGATAATGTCCCCGGCATCGCTCCTCCTCAGGTTATGGTCGCCGGAAGGGGGAGCCCGGTTTATATTCGGCTGCTTGGTGGACGACCAGCAAAGAATGCTCAATTCGTGGCGCACATTGACGGAAAGGTTTCACTTGAATCACTGTCGTCTTACGTGAAGGAGAGCGGAGCAAAATATCTTGTTCTTGGCGCTGTCCACATTGACCGTTTTCCGAAGCTTCAACCTTTGTGGTCAACCCCTGCCATAGCGTCCTCGTATGGATTGGAAATCACACATGTAGATGCGAAGGACAGGTTCCGTATTTTTGCCTTGCCCGCAATCAGATGACCCAGCAACAAATTAGGGCCCTTGGGCCATGAATGCATCCCTGCAGAGAAGTCTTTTACGCATCTATGGCGCGCTTCGCAGATCCGGGTTTCTCGACAGAGGCCCTGGAGCCTGGCTCTACGAGACGGCCTATGACCTTTACAAAGCGAGGCTGGAGGCGGGACCTGTCAGTCGCTTGAAATCATTTGTCAAGCCTGGCGGCTGGGTTATCGATGTCGGCGCCCATATTGGTTTTTTTTCGCTGCGATTTGCCAGATGGGTATCCGAAGGTGGACGCGTTATTGCTTGCGAACCGGATCGGGATAATCGTGAACGTTTGTGTCGCAGGCTACTGCGTGCGCACGCCAACCAAGTCGTTTGTGTCGAAGATGCGGCGATAGGTGAAGCGGATGGAAGGGCAAGGTTCGTCCTTTGCCCTGACCATCCTGGAAATCACCACCTTTCTAGCGAGGGTATTGATGTTCCGTTGCGCTGCATTGATAGTCTCGTTTCGGAGCAACAATGTTCTGCCGTTAACCTGATCAAGATCGATGTTCAAGGAAGCGAGTTGCGCGTAATCAAGGGAGCAATAGGAACTTTGAGCCGGTATCGTCCGGCGCTTCTTGTCGAGATTGATCCAGTCGCCATGAAGCAGTCAGGGACGACAGCCGCTGAATTGGTACAACAGCTGTACGAACTTGGTTACGCATCCTTCGGCCCCCTGCCTACCTTGGGCGAGTCTCCTGACAGCCTTGAAGAGGCCCTGGCGAGGATTTCAAGGCTTGGCCACAAATATGCTGATTTTTTGTTCACTCCACTTTCCTAGGATGAGTTGATGCGTGAACAGACACCGTCTTTGCTTAATTCCAAGCTGTATGACTACTATGCCAGCTACTACCGTGATGAATTGGGGCTGGACGACTGGAAGCAACGTGTCGAGCGCAGGCTGTTGGAAGAAGAGTTTTTTGCTGCGCCTCGCATCACGTGGCTGCGTGAGTGGATCGGATTGGACATCGCTGGGAAAAGCGCACTTGTCGTTGGTGCTGGGACCGGCGCTGAATCTTTGGCTCTCACCGCAAACGGTGCTAAAGTCGTTGCTATTGAGCCTTTTTCAAAGGCCGTTGAAGTCCTTACCCTTAGATCAGATACAAGCCACGGACCGCGCTTTCTGACGGTTCGCGGAGAGGGAGAAGCCCTGCCCTTTTCAGACCAGAGTTTTGACATCATCTACTGCTTCGCCGTGCTAGAACACACGAGGAATCCTCTTTTTTGCGTTGATGAAATGCTGCGTGCGCTGGCAGAGGGTGGCACCTTGTTCATCGAAGTGCCGGATTATAGATTTCCCTATGATGGGCATTATAAAATCCCCTGGATCCCCTTTTCGCCGCAACCCCTTGTTACTTGGTATCTGAAGCTTCTGGGGCGACCTGCTGCCTTTTCCCGCACACTTAGATATCTCAGCTTTCCAATGTTGCGCCGCCATTTTAATCGCAGAAGAGTCGCCTTTCTTCGCTATCATACGCCCTTGCCAGACTATTGGAGAACAAAGTCCTTGTTTTGGCGCTTGATCTGGCACCTATCGCTCTGGACGGGGATAGTCCCTAATCAAACCTTGATTGTTCGAAAGATCCGCAGTAGCAGCTAGCTTTATCTCGCTGTTGCCCTGCAGGGGAAGTCCAGCATCGTCGCGGCAGGTGTCGGAGTGTCTAGTGTAATGTCAAAGATTCGGCCAGAATCCTGGCACTCGGGGAGGCAAAGGTTCAGAAAGAATTCACTGACGCGTTCCGGTGATTTGACAGTAAGCGGATCTTCATCGGGGCATACGGCCGCCCGCATGCTGGTTCGCGTCGGGCCTGGGTTTAGTAGATTTATCCGAATGGGAGTGTCTGCGGTTTCATACGCGTAGGTTTTCGCCATTGCTTCCAACGCACATTTTGTCAGTGAGTAAGGGCCGAGCTTGGCTCGCCCTTGATTGCGCGTGACACCGCTCGTTACAAACACCAGTCGCGCCGCTTTGGCGCGCCGCAATAATGGGTCAAAGGTTTTGATCAGCCTGAAGTTAGCCGTAAGATTGATATCCAGCACCTTTTCCCAGTCCGCATCGTCAATATTGGATAACAGGGATATGGGGCCAAGCTCGCCCGCACTGGCGATTAGAATATCCAGACGTTGAAACTTTTTCTCGACAGCCTCGGACAATCGTGGAAAAAAACTGCTGTCCGTCAAATCGCCAACCGGCGTTAGTATTTTGCCGCCAAACGGGGAAAGCTCTTTGATCAGGTTCTTTGCGCATTCTTCGTCTCTGACGGGAAGAATCAACTCAGCGCCCTCTTCTGCAAATTTCTTTGCAACGGCATGGCCTATGCCACGCGAGGCCCCCGTTATCAAGGCAACCTGGTTCTTAAGGCGACAATTAGGCACGAAAGCCTCTCATTCGTATCTTTTGGAACGAAAAACATGAGGAAGGCAGCGAAGGTTTATATTCACTTTCCATATAGGCTAGGCCCCTATGGTGGGGCAAATCAATTTTTTAAGGCTCTGCGAGGGGCTTTGCGTAGGATTGACCGATTTGCAGAATCTCCAGAAGCTGCAGATGCGATATTGTTTAATAGTCATCATTCTATCGATCAGATTATCGACTTTCGTGCCAAAAATTCCAAAGCGATTTTCGTTCACCGCGTTGACGGACCGATGCGGGTCTATAATGCCTCCTCTGACAAGCGTGACGGTATCGTAGCCTTGGCTAGCCGCCTGCTTGCTGATGCAACTGTCTTCCAGTCCGAATGGAGCCGGGCGGAAAATGAAAAGGCCGGTTGGGAGGGGCCGCCCTACGGGACATTGATTGGAAACGCGCCTGATCCGGAGATTTTCAATTCTTGCGGGCGTGTGGTGCCGCCCGGGTCTCTGGCAGAGAAGGTGCGCGTCATATCGAGCAGCTGGTCGCCAAACCCTCGCAAGGGCTTTGATGTCTACGCTTTTCTTGACCAGACACTCGACTTGGATAGATTTGATTTCACGTTTGTTGGAAATTCCCCCTATCAATTCAAACGGATAAAGCATCTGCCGCCCTTGGAGAGCCATGCATTGGCTTCAGAGTTGAAGCAGAACGATATCTTTCTCGCTGCCACTTTGAATGATCCTTGCTCAAACTCGCTTCTTGAAGCCTTGGCTTGTGGTTTGCCGGTTATTGCAAGGAGAAGTGGGGGAAATCCTGAGTTGGTGCGCAAAGGCGGGCTGCTTTTTGATGAAAAAGAGGAGGTCATTGGACTTATGGGCGATCTCGCTGCCAATTACCACGCATATGTTGAAGCCATATACTCGCCAAATATTGATGAGATTGCCTTCAAATATGCCGATTTTGTCGACTTTCTTGTTAATGAGCAGGACTGCGGGCGGCTGATTACGAAGAAGTTGAGAATGCTTGACTACTTCCTGACCCGGTGGCGGCTACGAAAATTAGAGCATGGCTAATTCGATCTTGCCCCTGTCCGATATTGATGTTCTCGGCATATTTAGTTATGAACAGGGCCGGATAAACTTATTTTTTGGCTGACCCCCAATGAAATTAAAGAACTGCCGTCTTTGCGGAACAGACCGATTAACCCAGTTTCTGGATTTGGGGTATGCACCACCTGCTGACGCATTCTTGACAGCAGAGCGACTTAGCGAGCCGGAGACCTATTACCCGCTGCGCGTCCTGCGGTGTGATGAGTGCCATTTCATTCAACTTGACTACGTCGTGCCCCCAGACGTGTTGTATACCGTCGACTACCCCTATGAATCTTCAATGACGCGTGCCGGCAAGGCGCACTTTTCTCGTTTTGCGGGGTCCATTGTCAGCCGGTTTGGTGTGACAAAGGACGAACTGGCGGTCGATATTGGCAGCAATGTCGGTGTACTGCTGGGCGGCTTCAAGGAACAGGGCCTGCGGATACAGGGCGTTGATCCAGCGGCCAACATCGCGAAGATTGCCAACGCCGGTGGCGTCCCGACCATTCCCCAGTTCTTTTCCGCCGATGTTGCCCGTCAGATTTTATACGATCAGGGTGCGGCCAGGATTATTACAGGAACGAATGTTTTTGCTCACATACATGATCTCACTTCCCTTATGCAGGCCGTGGATGGCCTGCTCGCACCGAATGGTGTCTTTGTTGTAGAAGCCCCGTATTTTGTGCACCTGCTTGAAGAGAATGAATTTGACACGATATATCATGAGCACTTGTCGTACATCTCTATTAGTCCCCTGATTCCCTTTTTTCGTAAATGTGGGTTTGAGCTGATAGGCGTTGAGCGCCACGGAATTCATGGCGGTTCAATCCGTCTGTTCGTCGGGCGGCTAGGCGCGATGCCGATCGAGCCATCAGTCGATGCCTTTGTTCGCGAAGAGAGTGCAAAGAGCATTTACAGTCTGGAGACGCTGGGTCGGTTTTCCGGACGCGTCGAGGCTAACCGCAGGGCCTTGCGTCACCTGCTCATATCCCTCAAGGATCAAGGCAAGCGTATTGCCGGGGTCAGCGCACCCGCCAAGGGAATGACGTTGCTGAATTACTGCGGCTTTGGGCGAGAAATTTTAGATTTTGTCACGGAAAAATCCCACCTAAAAATCGGTCGCTACACGCCGGGCCGACACATTCCCGTGAAGCCTGATTCAGCCCTGATCGAGGAAGAAATTAATGTCGCCTTGCTGCTTGCGTGGAACTTCAAGGAAGAGATCATGGAAAACCTGAGTGAGTTCCGCAAGAGGGGCGGGCAGTTCATCGTTCCCGTGCCAACTCCAGAGCTTATCTAGCAATTCTGTCCCTTCAAAACTGCCCAGAGATGGAGATCCGTTGTGTTGCTTACACATCCAGCGATAAATTTCGAAGATGACCGCGGAGCCATTAAGGACATTATGTTCCGAGAGCCTGTTGATCACGTAACCGTAATTACTTCCAAGGCTGGGGTCGTTCGCGGAAATCACTTTCATAATGAGACTGTTCAGTGGGTCTATCTTGCCAGCGGCAGCTTGAAATCGCTGACACGCAAGGACAATGGGGCTGTTGAGGTGACCGCGCTTAAGCCCGGGGACTTAATTCTAACAGAAGCGGGCGAACAACACGCTCTGGAGGCCCTGGAGGATTCTACCTTCTTCGTTTTCACGCGCGGCCCGAGGGGGGGGCAGGACTATGAATCCGACACCTTCCGGCTGGATAAGCCGCTACGTGATCCGGCCTTGTGAGGCAAAGATCAAGCCCCCGACAGAGGTAGGTAGACCCTTTCCAAGTAGAGCCCAGCGATTTCAGCCCAGCCGAAGCGGCTGATGGTCATGGCTCCGTTCCTGGCCAGTTTCTCCGCCAGCCCTGGCGTCTCAAGTAACGTGCTGATTCTACTGGCCAGGGCATGACTGTTTTCTGATTCGGCGGTGAGGGCATTGTCCCCGTCGACTGTAATATCGGGAACCATGCCCACGCGCGTGGCTATCAAAGGAACTCCACAGGCGAAGGACTCAAGAAGCGCCGCAGGTGCACCATCCTCGCGTGACGTCATCAGATACATATCCAAAGCATGATAATAGCGTACGACCTCGCTGTAATCGCTCAGCATGGCGTGCGCATAAGGTATCCCCATTTTTTCCAGTCCCTGACGGACAAAACCTCGTGCCGGTCCTGTCAGCAGAACAAATACTGGATATTTGTCCTTGATGAGGTTCAGTGTATCGAGAAAAACGTCGGGCCCCTTAATCAGCTTAGGTTCCAAGCCCTCCTGCCAGCCATTGCCGTCTTTCTGGAACGAGCCTATGCAAATCCTGTCTTCGGGGATACCAAGCTCGCTCCTTAGGCTATTGCGATAAAGTGGCGACGGTGGCGGGCAGAATAGCTTCAAATCCACACCCAGGGGCACCCGAACGAGCTTGTCCCCTGGGACACCCCATTCGGCCAGTCGTCTTTCCATGATTCCACATCCGGTGACGACCATATCAATTGTCGCAAGGCCCGCGAGAAAGCGGTCGATCGACCGGCTCAATCCTGCATCTGCAGAATCACGATCACCATGAAAGACCGTAACAACAATCTTGTTTTTTTCAATCGCAGCACTATTGCAGGAGGCAGCAAAATCGCCAATGGTTCCGAAGTGCAAGATTTGCCCTCGCAGGCGCGGCAGATCCTCTCTGGTAACCGTGGCAGCTTCCATACGCCCTGTTTCGCGAATGCCTCTGGTCACGTAGCTTCCGACCGTATCTGCCGCCCAGTTTGCATTCGGAACAACATAGCACACCCCTTCACGGCGCCCGAACGGGCCACAGGGCCGCTTATCGAGCGCCGCCGCCGCTGCAACCACTTTTAAAATCAGTTTCTTTGCCTTAGCTTTCAAGATCACGCTCTTTCATTTTGCTTGCCTGCTTCTTAGCGATATCCAAATTGGCCTTTTATCGGCCTTGCCTCGCTGCTGGCAACAAATCAAGCCCTTGCGGTATCGTTAAGTGTATTATATCTGCTTAGTTGCCTATCGGGTCAATTCTGCTTTTGCCAGCTTAACGTCCTTGGTCTTGGGAGTGGTTTTGTGAGAGTTCTATTTGTAGTCTCAAATCTCTTTTTCTCAGAGCCAATGGGCGTATTGCAACTTAGTGCAATTTGCAAGGGTCGCGGCCACATTGTTCGCCTGATGTCCCTGACGCAGCACCAGATTGGTCAAGTTCTCGACAGCTTTAATCCAGACGTTGTTGGTTACAGCACGACATCCTCCGAGGAGTATCTCTTCCGCGAAGCAGATCAGGTTGTTCGAACATGGGCAAACTTGACCGGAAAAAGGATTCTCAGGGTCATGGGTGGCCCGCATCCGACATTCTTTCCCGAGGTTCTCGATAGTTTAGAGCTTGATGCTATTTGCATTGGCGACGGCGACAAGGCAATTTTGCGTCTCTTAGATGCCTTTGCCGCAGGAAATGACCTTACTGGCATTCCCAATATAGCCACCCCTTCCGCGCGCGTTCCGACAAAAGAAATTGTTTCCGAGTTGGATGATCTGCCTTTTCCAGACAGAGAGGTGTTTTACGAGGCCTCTCCAGACTTGATGAAGGTTGGCATCCGGGGTTTTATGACGATGCGGGGCTGCCCGCACAAATGTACCTATTGCTTCAATCACGCGTACAACAAGCTTTTCAAAGGCGACGGACGCAAGCTTCTCAGACGTAGAAGCGTGGATAACGTCCTGGCTGAGATAAAAATGGTGATCGCTGATTTTCCGCAAGTCAGGTTCGTTCGTTTTGTTGACGATGTTTTTGCCATTTTTGCAGATGACTGGCTGCGTGAATTTGCCGACCGCTACCCAAGGGAAGTGGGCATTCCCTTCTACTGTCTGGTTCGTCCGAACAATATGAGCGAGGAGATTGCGCAGCTTCTGGCGAAGGCAGGATGTCTGCACGTTGGCATGGCGGTCGAAAGTGGTGTCGAGCAGATTCGCAACGACATTATGAAACGCAATATGAGCGATGCGGTCGTCAAAAGCGCTTTTGCCGTAGCACACCGCTATGGCATTCGCACATCAGGCAACACAATGATCGCGATTCCTGGAACCAAGGCTGAGGACGACTATAACTCCTACTTATTCACGCGCTCGCTTGGCATGACCTTTCCAAGTTTTGGAATTTTTGTACCCTTTCCCCGCACAGAGATGACTGAGTACGCTGTCCAAATTGGGGTTCTCGACCCTGAGTTTGATTGCGGAAATTTGCGCCCCTCTCTTCCTTCTGCCCTCAACAATTACTCTGAAGATGACAAGCGGTTTCAACAGAATCTTGTCTTTTTGGGGCCAATTTTTTGCTTTTTGCCCGATTTCATGCTTCCAGTGTTGAAGATGCTGCTAAGATCACGGTTGACCCCTCTGTTCAAGCCGCTGGGAGGAGCCTTTGTTACGTGGCGGATGACAAAGGTTTTTCCAAACTCCTATCCTCGCGACCCGATTACCTTTCTGAAAAGCGTTTTTCGGGCTATGGGGCACTTCGTCGCACCGGAAACCAAACCCATCAATATCCGCAGGTGAGTTTGATGTGCCTCAGATTCCCGAAGTGTTTGACTTTCTTGAGTTGCACGACACGAAATTTATAACCGTTATTTTTTAAGCCTTATGACGTGATGGACGATCCAGCATGAGCATGAACCAAAGTGACTTGTTGAACTTATCCAACAGAGGAATCCAAAAGTTTGGCGAGATATTTCAAAATCACTCATTTCTAATTATTTTCGTATTTTCATTGGTGGCGACGGTTGAGTATTTCGCCCTCGGCCAGTTTTCCTACCTGAACCCCGAGGCTGAGGGAGACAGCTCGATCCCCTCTCGAATTCTTCTCGGAATGGAGATGGCAAGGGGTCAGGTTGGCCAGTGGGAAAATCATTTTGCTGGGGGCATGGATCGTCTTTCCGCGCTTTTTCAGATCAACCTGCTAGCCCCGCTCTTCGCCTTTTTTCCTGCCTGGTTGATCGTAGGTGGCGTTATCTTTGCTTCAACCTTGATTGGCACCTGGTCGGTCTGTGCCATCCTTAGAACTTATCTTGCCATTGCCCCTTCTTTGGCGACAGTGGCTGGAGTTTTTTATGCCTTGGGTGTTCAGGAGGGGCTTCTATACTATTTCAATGCCTTTGAATTCTGCTTGATGCCCCTTTCCTTGTACGCGCTGCACAGGTTTCGGGAACGCCCCCTTGTCGCAGCAGTCTGTCAGTTTCTGATTGCCGCTTCGCTTGGGTGGGGATACAGCCTGCATGCCGTATATGTGCTGCTGCTTGTTGCCCCTTGGTCGTTGTTCGTTGTTGGCTGGTCTCGTCGCACAGCACTTTTTGTCGTCGCTGCCCACGTCGCAGGATGGATGTGTTATCTCGTGCCAATTTCTGCGCCCGTATTTTCTGCCGTAGCCACCTCGGGGGTTACGGATGTTGCGGGCAACTTGCTGGAGATTCCCTTTATTGAGCTTATGAAGCAGCAGGTGACGAGTGGCATCTATTTTCTTTTTGTCATTCCCCCGATTCCATTCTTGATCCCTGCGCTATTGGCCCTATGGCTTGGCGGCCTGAGCCAGAAGCAGCGGATCGTCTTGCAGATTGGCTTTCTTCTTGCCGCACTGCTTTACTTTGCGCCCCTGATTTCATGGATTCAGCATGCCGTGGGGTTACCTCTCGATTCTCTTCGCTTGCGTCGCATGAGCAACGCAGTTGCCCTAGCCGCCCTATTGGCGGTTGCCGTGGGTGCCCAGGCGTTGGGGGAGCGTCTTGCCATTGTTTTGCATGATCGCAGGGAGCCCTTTTTCCGTCTTGGCTTTCGAGGCCTGACATTTTCGGTTTTGCTGCTCATCTGCCTTGCAGGCCTGATCAACAGCAAAGTCTTCCACCTTGAAAGATATCGCTACGGAGCGACCTACAGTGTTCTGTACGAGAATCCCCTAATTCGTTCCACTTTTGCCGCCATTGGCACCGCAGAGCCTTTCCGCGTTGCTTCTGTTGTGCCCAAACCGTTTCATACCATGGCCGAGCCGGACCATGCCTGGGCTTACGGTCTTGAGACGTCGGATGGCTATTTCGCCTTTCACACAAGGGAATACGCCCAGTTCTGGGAAGCGATGTATCAATTTGCGCCACAGCCTCTTCCCGTTCCAGATGAGGTCAGGGGCTTCACGCAAGGTCGGCGTTTTTATGTGCAAAGCGTCTCGGAAAAGTGCGAGGCGTCTCTGCTGGGAGCCCATGTCAATCTTCGTTTCTTATCAGCATTGAATACCGCATATCTGATTTCTCCCTGCCCACTGTTGGACAAGGAGTTCACCCTTGTGGCCAGGACAGATCCGTCCTTGCGATTGAGGTGGGATGGCCTGGGAAGAGTTGAGAAGCTTAGAGCTTTTCTAGCAGCCGAGTATCCGGGAAAGGATGTGTACATTTATCGCTTTGCAAGCGCAGTTCCCCGAATTTTCGTTGCAGAGAATGTTATTTCCTTTGAAAGCTCGGATGCACTCTTAAGGGACATTGCTTATGGAACCGGTTCCAACAGGGTTGCGCGCCTGCTACCGGGCGGCATCGCCAAATCCCAGGACTGTCCTCAGGGGCTGGGATCGGCACGGCTTGTTCAGTACAGTCCAGACGAAATACGCGTCGATGCAGAGCTTAGTGACTGCGGCCTACTGGTCATCGCCAACAACTACCATTCAGGCTGGATCGCTGAGGTTGATGGGCGCCCCGCAGACCTCTTGCGGGTTAACCTGCTTCACCAAGGCGTTTTCCTGCCGCCAGGGAAGCACCAGGTCAGGCTGCGGTATTTTTCGCCATTCATGCCTGCCTTGGGATAACGCGCCATGGTCAACTGGATATCGCAGGCAAAGCCGCTTGATCTGCTGCGCCGGGGCATGAGCAGAAGGCCTTGGTATGTCGTTCTATATGTTACGTCGCATTGCAACCAGCGCTGCAATATGTGCTTTAACTGGAAGAATTTAAACACACTGAAGCGCAGTGAAGAGTGGAGCCTGGACGAAATCCGCCTTCTGGCCGAGCAACTGCCGGATCTCTATCAGCTGACGCTGACGGGCGGAGAACCAACCCTGCGTCAGGATTTGGGCGAGATTATTGAGATTTTTTTCAATGTCGCGGGAGTTAGCAGAATCACCGTCGCAACGAATGGGTCATACCCGGATCGTGTGGACAGGTTGATCCGACAGGTGACGAATTCGTGTCCTGGGCTGACGCTTTCGATAAATCTATCCATCGATGGAATCGGCCAGGCTCACGATCAGATTCGTGGCATGCCCGGCAGTTTCGACCGCTTGGTGGAAACTTGGCATATTGCAAACCAGCACAGCAAGAAATCTTCCCAGGTGAACGTCGCAACCGCTTCGGTTCTCACGGCAGGCAATCTCGCTCAGATGAAGGATTTGTTGAACTGGGTTGCAGCAAACATGGACATTGGCAGCCACGGCGTGATGCTAGCCCGGGGAGATGTGGCCACACAGGCCGGGGCCGCAGCCTCGGAGGATGATTTTATTGGCATATTACGCTATCACAGTGCCCTCGCCCGCTCGGCGGGGCGATTAAACCAGGTTTTGGCAGATGAATATTTCAGATGTCGCGTCAAGACGATCAAAAGCAGAAAAATGGCAAATCCCTGCCGATCTGGCGACAAGTTGATAATTATTGATGAGAAGGCAAATGTACACCCCTGCGAAATCTTAAATGTTCTTGCGGCTGCAGGTAAAACAGGGGATAGCGATCTGGGGGATTTTTCCTTCGGGAATTTGAGAACATCTAATTTCAATCTTGGCTCTCTGCTGGAATCGCCAAGAGCCAAGGAGATTCGCCGCTTCATTCAGGAGGAGCGCTGCTGGTGTACGTTTGAATGCGCTCAAATCAACAACTTAGTGCTTGATCCTCTCAGCTACTTGCGGTTATTCGGTCGTGTGATAGGCGTTGGGGAAAGGGTGTGCTAATGGTCTTGCTCCTTACAAGGCAATCTGCGCCTTTGGGCGCCTTTTTGGCGTCTGCAAAGTCCAAGAACGGGGAAGGTTCATGACAAAGACGGTTCTGGTTACGGGTGGGGCCGGCTTTATTGGCTCAAACTTCGTTCATTTGCTTCTACGACGTTATCCGGATTATCGTTTTCTGGTGTTGGATAATTTTACTTATGCAGCTTCCATCGACAACTTACCGGAAGCCGCTGTTGTAAGCGAGGATGACCGGGTTCAGGTATGGGTCGGCAACGTCTGCAATGCCGATCTGGTGGCCACCTTGATGGCGCAGTCGGACATGGTGGTGCATTTTGCCGCTGAAACACATGTGACGCGCTCGATCTTTGACAATCTCACCTTCTTTCAAACAGACGTCATGGGAACGCATGCCGTTGCCAATGCCGTTGTCAAATTTAGAGATCGGATCGAGCGGTTTGTTCATATCTCCACCTCAGAGGTCTACGGAACGGCAGCAGATGCCCTGATGAGTGAAGAGCATCCTCTTAATCCTATGAGCCCTTATGCATCGGCGAAGTGTGGAGCGGATCGTCTAGTTTACTCCTACTGGGCAACCTATCAAATACCTGCCGTCATTGTCCGCCCCTTCAATAATTATGGGCCTCAACAGCATCTTGAGAAGGTCATCCCCCGCTTTGTAACCAGCGTTCTGGTTGACGAGCCGCTAACCGTACATGGCGATGGATCGGCTGCACGGGATTTCATTTTTGTTGAGGACTGCTGTAACGCAATTGATTTGGTTTGCCATGCGCCAACCGAGAAGGTGGTCGGCCAAGTCTTCAACGTCGCCTCAGGCCATGACATATCGATCTTGGATATCGCCCGCGCCGTATGCAAGCAAATGGGAAGCGATGGATCACGCATTTCCTTCATCGGCGATAGGCCGGGGCAGGTTTTCCGTCATACCGGCGACTGGTCAAAAATCAATCGCGTGCTGGGTTGGAGCCCGACAAGAAGCTGGGAGCAAGGGCTTGAGCAAACCATTGCCTGGTATTGTCAGAATCGTCCATGGTGGGAAAAGCAGATGTGGATGCGCCATATTCCCATTACCACCGCCGCCGGCAAGAAAGAGCTTCACTAATCAGCAGGCCTTTATGACTCGGCCAGAAGTGAAAGTTTTGGCGCAGCGTCTCGCGCCATTCAGCGATCCTGCCGCTTGCCAGTCCCATAAGCGGCGTGTGCCGCCTCAAAACAGCGTTAGCGGAGTTACGGCAATGTGGGGCGCGGAAATAGCGATTAAATCATTTCTAAGATTGGGTTCAAGAATTGGCTGAAAGCCTTGACATGATGTCTCATGGCTTTGATCCCCGTTGGGGATCTGCCGCCCTTGCTCATTCCCCAGCATACAAGGCAGGATGTTGACATGCAAAAGCTCAGGGTTTTTCTTGCAGACCTGCGCAACGGCTACTTTCCGCAGATTCGCTCATCTGTGCCATTGGGTATGGGCTATGTGGCGGCATATCTTCAGAAACGGTTCGGCGACGAGATCCACCAGCAGCTTTTTATCGACGTGGCAAGGCTTTACGATGAGCTTCGCAAAACGAGACCCGACATTGTCGCTTTTGGCGCCTTTGCCTGGAATGCCGCTCTTACCAACCGGGCTGTCCGGATTACCAGGGAACTTGCCCCCAATGCTCTTATTGTTGTTGGTGGAGCTGAAGTTTCGCATTTGCCTGAATGCGTCACTCATGACTTTAAAAATCTTCCCGAGGTCGATTTTGCGATTTCATATGAAGCAGAGATGCCGATGGCAAATCTTGTCGCGGCTTGCATATCTGCAAAGTCGCCTTTTGAAGCAAGAGGCGAGGAGATTCGAGGTTGCCTGACGCTGAGCGGCACCTCGAAGGGCGCCGCCAGTTTTTGCGAACGAATTACCGACCTTTCTTTGATTCCGTCGCCTTATCTCAGCGGCTTTATGGATCCATTCTTGACGGACCCAAGTTCGCTTCCCTTAATTCAGGCATCGCGTGGATGCCCCTACCGCTGCACATACTGTGTTTCAGGAAATCTTGTGTGGAACAAGCTGCGCGCCTTTCAGACCTCTCGTGTTCTTGAAGAAATTGATTATGTTCGACAGCATGCCGCTATCGCCAATTTACGCTTTGCTGACGATAATTTCGGATTGCTTGAGCGCGATCTTGAAATCGCCGAGTACTTGGCAGATCTGCATAGGAATTTCAATTTTCCTCATACGATCTCTCTTTATACCGATAAACATCCGTCTGAGCGCGTTCTTGAGATCAATCGCCTGCTAGCGCCGATGCAGCCCTTTAATATCAGCCTGCAATCTGTGACTCCGGGCGTCTTGGCGACGATCAAGCGAATTAATATCAAGCAGGAGGGGATCAAGGCGGCCGTCGCCTTTGCCCGAAATCACAGCCTCATGCCGGTCACCGAGGTTATGTTTCCACTTCCCGAGGAAACCGTGCAAACATTTTTCGATGGTTTGGATTCTATATTAGAGAATGGATTTGAAAGCATCGCTATCAGCTTTGTTACAATCCTGAAGCACACCGCGTTGGATCAGCCAGAGGAGCGCGAGAAATATCGACTGGAAACAGGTTTTGTCATATCTCCGAACGGATTCACACTCCACGAACGCTTTCAAAGCGTCGAAACGCAGGAACTGGTTATCGCAACCAATAGCGTTTCCAGGCAGGAATATTTCGACAGCATCAAACTGATCTTCTTGTACCGAGTAGCCACAATCCACGGCTTTTTCCGGGAACTACTTTTCTTCTTCATGAACTATGACATCAGGCCGTTCGAGTTGTTCAGCCGAATTCTGACTGATTCAGATGAATTCCCTTGCGTCTCCAAGCATGTTTTGTGGATTGCAGAATCGGTTCGTGCCCTATTATTCCATTCAGCCGAGCAGGCGGCACAGCACTATCTATCCACCCCCCCCAGTGGCAGATCAACCTCCAACGGAATATTATGGGATTGAAAAGGATGCGATTTTTAAGATCCTTCACAGTCAGGAGATTTCTCAGATCATTCGTGAAGTTGCTAGGGCCGGCCAAATTATCATTGAGCAGCGCGAAGGCCAGCCCCCTCCCAATTTTACCCTTGCCTTAAGCCAGCTGGTTGAAATTTTGACAAGCTCAGTCATACCTTTCCACCAGCCGGTGCCTGAGATTTTATCAGTCCCAATATCGTTTGATGTCTTGGCTTGGGCGCGAGACAATTTCCAATCCAGGCTAACGAACTACGCCGCGCCTAGAGATTCCACTGTGACACTCAGAATTCGGAATATTTCTGCTTATAATGAAATTTGGCATAGTAGCAATACGGTGGAGCAAAAATATCGGATTGGCCTTTCTCCCAATATCAACTCGTCCAACCGACGACGATTCCTCACCTAACGCATCATCAAAGCCGCCTTTTGGCCTCCAGCTCAGGCGATTTGCTCCGGAAATTGTTTTAGAGAAGGATTCACGTTTAACTTCGCATTATCCGAGTGAGTCGGCGTTAAACGATCGAACGCTAGGGAAAATATGCTTCCGGCAGAACAAGGCGCAGATAATCGTATTGGCTGCTGACGTTACGAAGTTTTAGAAAATCGTCATCAGGATATACGTTTATCTCACCGAAATAGTAGCGGTTCAAAAACAGGGCAAGTCCCTCGGGACTATCCTCTCGCTGCAATGTCCAGGGATCTTTGGTGACGCGGTGGAATCCGTCCCAGAACCAAAGGTCCCGGCCCAGCCAGCCGGGAACATAGGTCCAAAACAATTCAAGCAGGCTTCCGGAAAACGGCATGTCAAGGATACTGTAAAGTCCGTTGCTCTCGAAGCGTTGTTCAAGGTCAGAGAGCAATGCGGAGGAAAACATGTGGTTGCAGCCGGCAGCATGCCAGCCCGGCTCTGTGCTTTTGTGAAAGAGCACATCCTTATGGGCCACGGTACTGACAACGTCGCTGATTTTTGTGCGCTTGCCATCGACAAAAATGCATTCCCTCTTTGAATCGCGCCTGAAATCGAATGAGATTCCGAGATGTTCACGAGCAAGGAAAGAGGCTCTGCTTAGCCAATCTTCAAGCTGACTGCGCTTCATCTCTGGCAACAGGATGCGCAGAAGCTTCTTGAGCCTTCTCGTGTTCCTAGCCCCCGTCAGGGGACGGTCCTCAAGAATGGCTGCAAGCAGGCGCATCCGCGAAGTCACTTCAAGGTCCCGAATGTGGTATTGCCTGGTTGGCGCTACCTTGTCGCCCCATGCATCAAAAGCTCTTTTCAAATCTGGATCTCTGCAAAGCAATTCCATACAAGCGGCAACAGACTGATTGTGAAAGCGGTCAATGTCCGTTGCCTCGGGGGAGGTGTCTGGCAAGCCCGGTTGGGTATAAAGGCTTTTGGGAATGCGCCCCTTCATATGTGCGCTGGCCAGGAAGTCGATATTATGGGTGGACGCTGCCTCAAGGGCGGCGGTCAGGCTAGCCGAGCTTGTCAGCAGGGTTCCTTCTTGGAACGTAAAAAGATAGTCATAATCCTTCCAGGCGCCGGTTCGAATGAATTTTAGCCAAACGCCAGAGTCAAGCGACTGGTCGTTCTCAAAACTGAGGGATTGAACATTGCGTCGGTTAAGAGCACAGAGCTCATGCAGCCTCTGGTCAAACGGACTGAGCTTTGGATTTATGCCCTTTTGTCGAGCAAGCTGGTCATATTCCGCATAGGAACGGCGCTCAACATCGACCGAAAGGGCAATAACAGACTCGGCTGTCTCTGCCTTTAGCAATTCGCGATATTTGGCATAACCCAGCTTATCGTTGCATGTTCCGTCGCCCTCATTGAAGAGCAGGAAGAGGTCAAAATCCTGGAAATCCTGCAGCATAAGTGAAATCAGGCTTCCCATGGCAAGCCACGGCTTGTGGTGCAGGCAAATGGCAACAGCGATCCGGTTCTTCATGCGCTGCCCGACGGACGGATGCTTGTCCTTGAATGGGCGGCGCGGAGAACTGATTCTGAGATTTCTGCCAGAATTCGACGGCTTACGTTACCATCGACGGGCCCCGTATGCTGGCTGCGGAAATTCTCAAGGTCCGGGGCAGAAATCGCATAGTCCTCCAGCCTAGTCGTGGAAAAATGACGAATGAACTGATTGGCAGGCATGGTTAAATGAAAGCCTGAGCGTAGTCCGTAGCCTTTATCAAACCATTCGTGCGACAACTGCGCCTCGTCGACAAAGCCGACGGCATCAACGTCAATAAAGACAATAAATCGACCAAGCGCCGCAGCGTCAAGAATAGTGCCGGAACGGTATCCGCAAACCACAAGATCGCTGGCAAGAATGCCAAGCATCATGGCCTGAGGATAGGTTTCGTTGGCAGGAACAAAGCCGTCGGCAATTGCCGCCTCCTCAGGAAGAAAGAGCGGGCCTTTGGGAACATCCTTCATCCGGCGGGGGACCATGAGAAGAAATGCGTTATTGGCATCACAGAATTGGCGCAGAGCCTTTAGCGTATCGAAATGGCTCGGCCCTCCTAAGAGGCCACGCAAGGCCCAGGATGGGCTGCGCAAAGTGAGCAGGGAATCCTTGAAGCGAGACCATCTTGACCGCGCACTCCAAAACACTGAATACCAGGGAGTCGTTACCGATGGGTCCCTTCGCGTGACGTATGAATCGGGGACATAAAGCACACATGGTTTGTCTTTTGGAATGCCCAGATCATTTCGAACAGTTTCCCGATCCAGCAGGGCGGCAATGTCTGCGCGTACATATCCAGTCTGGACGATGCGGCCGCGATATTTCGACAAATCATCCGGCCAGGCCTCAGACACGACGGTTTTCATTACTTCGCCTGTCCAGAAAACAAGATCGGAATGTTCAAGGTCGTTGATGTAAAAGGAGTCGGCGACCAAAGCCCATTGTGGCGACAAGAATTTGTCAAGATAAGCGTCGTCCAGAGGCTCTGCAAACAGTCTGGCGGAGAGGTCCAGATTGTACTTGGCACCAGCCAGCGCCAGGACTGCATCGGATGAAGAGATGACATCCACATATTCCGCCAGGGTCTGTGGCTTTATGACCTGTGCCGCGTGCTGCAGGCGTTGCGGAATGTTGTCCAGGGTAGCACTCTGATATGATTTGACTCGACCCGGTTCGATCGAAGGCCCAAGGACAACGGTAGCCTTCAAATCAGATCTTTTCGCGGCCGCTTCAATAATCGGTCCCAGTGTTCGGTAATGTGGAATTGACAGAATCAGGAATGTCAATTGCATGCAAGATACTCGGCAGTTCTATCAGAAACGACGTTCGGCACGGTTTCAATCGGCCTCTTTTAACAGGTTGTTCTTTAGAAGGAGCTGCGCCAAGGCATGACACTGCGCAAAATCCTGATCGGTCATTTGAGCAATTGACAGCAAGTCATTACGTCCATCCGCGTAAGCCAGTATATTTTTCAAATTCATCATCTCCAGACCACTCGTTCGGGTTGCCAGAGTCGGATAAAGGCCCCGCTTGCCTAACTGTGGCTCGCAGGGAAAAACTGCTTGATAGGTGCGATTGGCTTCGAGGGTGCCAAGGCAGGTCCACAAGACCCTGAATGAATCCTCAAGTCCCCGCTGCGTGACAAAGCTAAGATCGTCCAGGCTCGTATGGTACTCGGGATAGGCGCCATACTTTGACCGCATGATCGAGACGACGGGCAAGTCAATGCCGGGGCTGCAATATTGGCGCTCGTCGCTGCCTCGATCAAGAAAGCTGTATGTTCTGTGCGTCGGGAATAGGCTGGAAAGGACATGACGGGCCACGCGGTCGGCAAGTGTTGTTCCATAGCGCGAGGGCAAGAAGGAAAACAGCCCCTCGTCACCGGCGCAAGTTAGAACAAATCCAGCAACCACGTTTTTCTGCATCTCAGCCAGATGACGACTGAGGTAGTAAATCGCGCCGATCGTCTCGGGAAGAAACAAAATGCGGTAGGTGTACCTGCGCTTTGGCTGGCGCATTAAGTGCCTGGCCAGGCTTGTGGTCAGCACCGGGCCAGACAGTTCGTTGTTGGCCATCGATGGGTGACAGATATAGGTGGAAAGGAGTATTTCCTCCCTTTCCTCGCCAGGAAGGAGAAGCTCGCCAAATGTCATATGACCAGGGGCCAGGCTGCTGTCGATGACGACATGGTACCTGTCAGGTTTCAACGCCATGCGCTGGGAATGGCTCAGGCAGAACCCCCATCTTTTTTCATAATAGGAAACGATGTAGGGAATTGCGTTTGGCAATTCTGGCAAAGAATATAAATGCTGATCAAGCTCGGCCAGATCCAGCCAAAGATCTACAGGGTGAGAGTAGCCAAGCACGTGCAGATTAGAGTTTTTGAAATCGACGATCCTCTCTCCTGACTCGGTTTCAATATAGGCGTCACGTATGTTCCACTCATCGGGTACGGTCCAGTCAAAAGCCTTGGACCCAGATGGAACCTCGTGAATCTGCAGATCAGGAAGAAGGTTCTTGAAATATGACAGAGTATGTCGGTTGCCAGAACCGGTAAGGCTCCTGCAGATCGGAAATAGATCCACGGCCCAGCGGTGCATGGGATCAAAGGAGAAGTCGATGAAATCAGTCAGCATCCTCAACTCACGTAAATCGGCATGGTGTGGTTTACGTCTGCGCAGCAAACAATGGTTATAGAAGGCTAAAGCGGTAGCCGAGAGAGTTTATGTCGAAATAAATTGCCCTTCTATAGATTTCACGCATGCTTTCCTCGACTGACCCAGCGCGACGAAAAGATCAAAATGAGAACTTCTGGATGTGATTCAGTTTGCTATTCAATGCCATCGCCTCGGCCAGGATATCAAATGCCCCACTGCCAAGCTTCAAGCGACAACCGGTTGCCTACGGCCCAATCGGAGACCGAGGAGACGTCTTGAATGATGAGGGGAATTCAGTGAAGAGGGAGGCAGCCGCCCGTTTGCGTCCGCCTCAAGTTTTTTAGGCTGCCGTATATCCGTGTAAGAAGCCCGATCAGCTTAAATTCCACCAACCCTCCATATACGCCAAATCTGAAGCGCGCATCCAGGCTGATCTGAATTAATCTCAAGACCAGACGCTTCAGAGGCGACCAGGCGACCTTCGTCTCCGATGCATAAATCCTTCTGTAGCTGTCGATCAGCAGGCTGGCATTCTTTGCCAGCCAGCGGCCATCTTCTGGCACCCAGGGATATTCAACACCCTTATCCCAGCCATCGTCGTTTTCCGGATCAGCGTATTGACGACACCATTCCTCGAGCGATTGAGGCGCTTGATAATTCCAGTCACGCTTCACTTGATCGTACAGTTCGCCGCCTGGATATAGCCGATAATATTGTGGGCCGATGATCTTGGCATTGGGATCCGCCCGAATGGCCCACCCGACCAGCCTCATGGTCGCCTTGTAATCGGCTGTCGTTTCGCCCGGCAACCCGATCAGGAAGGAATAATATTTGCGGATTCGCGGCTCGGCCGAAAGCCAGGAGATCGCCCGCTTGACCTTCGAAACGCGCAGTTTTTTCTTGATCGCCTCAAGCACGCGTTCTGATCCCGACTCAAGGCCGAACTTCATGGCTTCGCAGTTGATCTCAGCAAGCTCTTTGAGAAAATCGGGATTGATATAGGAATCGTTCAGGTAATCGGCTCGGCAATTTGCCCGCCAGCGGAAGGTGAACCCCTTCTCCCGATAAAGCCTGATGAATTCGCGGGTGCGTTGCTTGCCCTGAAAAAAGTTTTCGTCACGAAAGTAAACGACCTTCGGATTGAAGCGTGCAACCAAGGCCTCGATCTCATGCACCATTTCTTCTGCCGGGCGTGGGCGCCATTTTTCGCCACGTACTGCGTTGAAGCAAAAGGTGCATTTATACGAGCAGCCCCGCCCGGACAGAACCTGGATATAATTGCCGAAGGTCGAAAGCACCTTGGGATCCAAAAGATCGTAATTCACATCATAGAAGGGCGCTGCAGGCGCGATCGACGTTCGCTGCAGGCTGCCGTCGGCCTGCCTGAAGATCAGGCCGGGAACACATGAATAATCTGGGTCTGGCTTGGCGATCTGGTCAATCAGGGCGTTCAGGGTGAATTCGCCCTCACCATAGGCCACAAAATCGATATTGGCATAGGCCGCCGTTTGTTCTGGGCAAAGAACGGCATGCGGGCCTCCCACGATCACTTTGCAGGCGGGATTTGCCGCTTTGATGGTATCCGCTGCCCGCTTGAGAAACGGGGTGTAACGGCTCATGATGGAAAGGCCGATCAAAGGCGTTTGCTTGGCCAGATCAGACAGATCCGCGATCAGCTTGTCTTCGCCGTCAATGGAGGCATCAATCAGGCGCACCTTTCTGTTGCAGCTATTGGCAAGATAGCTACCAACCGACAGAATTCCCCACGGAATATTGCTGACCGGATTACGGTCGTCCGGGTTGACAAGCAGGACGTCCAGGTTTTCTCTGTCATTCATGTGTTTTCGTGCCGCCAATCGATCGACAGGAACTTCTGCACAAATAATCGAATATCCGCCAAGTTTCAATGCGCCACTGGTTTTTTTCTTTATACTCAGGATGATAGAATCTCCTAATGCCGTCCCTTCCAAGCCTTTTACTTGTTTTTTCCCGCTTCATGTCTCTGTCGGAGTGGGACAGAATCGGCATGTTCGAGCGGGAAACCGCCCTGTATCGTCGATTGTCCGGGCGGGGAGTCCGCATAGGCTTCCTAACTTATGGCGGTTCCGAGGAATTGAGCTTTGCCTCCCGTCTTCCCGACATTTCCATCTATCCCAACCACTTTGGTCTTTCGCCGCGGCGCTACGAGAGGCTGTTGCCTCTATTGCATGCCAAGGCCTTTTGGCAGGCTGATATCGTTAAAACCAACCAGGTCAGCTCGGTCTACGCCGCCATGCCCGGGGCAAGGCTGTGGCGGCGCCCGCTGATCGCTCGCCAGGGATTCCTTCCCTCCGATTTTGCGGCACGCCAGCACGGTGCTGGCTCAGTTCAACATCTTCAGGAAGACCAACTGGAACGGCGCCTGTTCGACCGAGCGCACTCTATCACCGTGACCACGCAGGCCATGGCTGAGGACATCGCGCGGCGCATGCCTAGGCATGAGAGGGTAATTCAAATTGTTCCCAACTATGTCGATACGGATATGTTCGCGCCCAACGCCGCTGTGCTGCCAGAGTATGATGTGTTATTTGTGGGTCGTCTGACCGAACAGAAGAATATCCCTTCCCTGCTGAAGGCGCTTTCGACCACTCGGGCCAAGGCCCTGTTGATCGGCAACGGACCTCAGGCCGAACTTGTCAAATCAGCCGTGAGTGAGTCGCAAGGCCGGATCGACTGGCTTCCCACCGTGCCTAATGGTGATTTGCCCGCGCTGATGGCGCGATCGCGCCTGTTTGTCCTACCCTCGCTGTGGGAGGGACATCCCAAAACACTGCTCGAAGCGATGGCCTGTGGCATGGCCGTCATTGGTGCTAAATCGCCGGGCATTCAAAGTGAGATCGAGCATGGTCGCACCGGCTGGCTATGCCCGCCAGAGCCCCTGGCAATGGCTGAGGCAATAACGCACCTTCTTGAAAGCGGGGACTTGCGCAATGCCCTGGGGTCGCAAGCCAGGTTACGCATCCTCTCTGACTGCTCTCTCGACCGGGTGGTGGAACTCGAATTGGACATCTATCAACAGCTTTTGAAAGCACCCGCATGATCCATCCGCTTCGCCTGCTTTATGCCATGGCCAGGATTGCAGGCCGCCGGTTGCCGACAGAATGGGTTGAAGGGCTGGCCTTGACGACAATCAACGCGAAGGCGGATCGATTAACCCCTGCCCAGGGGCTAAGATTTCTCTTTCGCCTCGATAATAGACTTTACGAATATCAAAGCCGACTGGCCAAGGACTATGGCCATGGTGATCATCCGAAGCACCGACTGACCAACTATCATGATTTCTTCGTGGCCCATGCGATTCAAGGCGAGCGCATTCTGGATGTCGGATGCGGCCAAGGCCAATTGGCTTTCGCCCTGGCCTCGCGAGCTGGCGCTGTGGTCACCGGGATCGATTTGTCCCTGGAGAATATTGAGCGCGCCAAGGCGCTCTTTTCACATCCAAGCCTGACTTTCGTGACCGGGGATGCCTTAACCGCCTTGCCATCCGGCCGTTTTGATGCCGTCGTATTGTCGAATGTTCTCGAACATTTGCCTCAAAGGCCTGAATTTTTGCGCCGCCTGCTGGCGATGACCGGAGCCAGACGCGTCCTCTTGCGCGTTCCGATGTTCGAGCGCGATTGGCGGGTGCCTCTGAAGCAGGCACTGGGCATCGAGTGGCGCGCTGATCCAACGCACGAGACTGAACACACGCACCAAGCCTTCGTCGAGGACCTAGCGGATGCATCCCTCGTAATCGTCCAGGAAGAAATACGCTGGGGCGAGATCTGGGCTGTGGCAGTGCCCTCGGATCAGGCGCCCTCGTAGTCTGTTCCCTTGCGGAAGACAAGTTGCAGGTTGGGGGCGAAGAATTCGAACGGAATGCCCAGTCGGGTACATGTCCAGGCCAGTGGCCCCCAGAAAATGAGTTTCAGGCCCTTGCGCCAGCGTCCAGCCGTGTGGCGCAGGAAGAAAGGAAAACCATAACCAGCCTCTCGGCTGATATCTTCAGCAACCACCATTCTGCCTTTTGGCAAACACTCGCTGTAGCTTGCATTGCGCCATCCCGTGCCAGGGCGCATGAATTCTGCGAATGAGACCCCCTTCAGACGCCCCATCACCCTGGCATAGAGAAAGGCTGGCTCGGGTGAAAGGCGCGCTATCAACGGAATTCCGACACTGTGCGTTTCAAATGGATACCAGCGGTTGGGCGTGTCCAAAAAAGCGATGATGCCACCGGGCTTAAGCTTGCGCCAAATGGCATCGACATGTCGGTGCCGGTTCTCAAAGGGCAAATGCTCGACGACGGCAAGAACGATGATGACGTCGAAGGAGGCGTCGGGATAGGGCAGATCGAGCGTCTGTTCCGAGGTCAGATGGTCGATGCGCGCCACCTTTCCAAGTTTCAGGTCGTAGCGCTTAAGCTCGACCACATCGACGAAAGCCTTGTCGACGTCATAAGCGAAGATCTCGCCGACGAAAGATTGCGCATTCAGATACTCAGTGATATGACCCGCTTCGCATCCAACCTCAAGTATCCGAAGTCCCACGCCCCCCTGACGCGTCAGCCATTCTGAAAGGGGTTTGACATAGGCGATGCGCGACCTATTCAGCGTCAGATATTTCACCGCCCGCAATGCGCCTTTGCGCGCCACGATCTGCTCGATGACGCCTTTGGAATAAGGCGTTTCATGCGAACTTCCGTTGACTGTCAGGCGCCTGGATTTCCCAAAGTCCTCGACCTGCCATTCCGCCAAGGCATCAGACACCGTGGCCTTCGGCCCGCGCATCAATAACATCATCAGCGCTCCCAGTGCCAAGCTGGCCAGCCACCAATTCTGCCATAGCCCAAAGCTCAGCATACCCTGGGCGGCATACCCTCCCATAAGTGCCGCCCCCGCCATCATGGCCTTGTGATTCGTCTGTCCGGCAACCCCTCTAGCCAGGCGCCACAAGACGAATACAAAGGCCAGGGTGCCGACAAAACCCAGCTCCAACCAAGACTGTAACGCGCCGTTATGTGGATGGAGAGGCATGTATTCCACGCCCACAAAGCCCGGCACCGGAGTCCGTCCGCCTGGCACATCGCGCGAGGCATCAAGCCCCCATCCTATCAAAGGCTTTTCATGCCAGCGCTCAAGTGCAAATGACCAGATATGCAGCCGGTGCAAACTGGACCAGCCGATCGAATGCTCCAGACCCTGGAGCCCGCCTCGACGGACCAGGTAGTTTTCGAAGGCAAAAGGCATCGCCAGGACGCCGACGATGGCTGCGATTCCGAACAGCTTAAGGGCTCGGCCCTCAAACAGAATGACCGCCAGAATCAAGGCAATGGCAAGAACGAAACCCAGAACGGGGGTCGAGGCGTAACCAAGATGAAGAATCAGGGCCGCAACAAGCAAGAACGAAAGGGCCGTTACTTTGCCCAGTCGTTCATGGGTTATCAGGGCGATCTGCGGCGAGAAAAGCGCCAGCAGGGAAACGCCGCTGTTGATATATGTGACATAGTCGTTCTTGCCGGGCGCACGCTCAAGATTCTTCAGCCAGGACATGAAGGCAAGATCGGTCGACAACTCGGCCCCCACCAGGCACAGCAGCAGCAGGCCGCCGACCAGCGCATATCTTTGCAGATTGCGCAGCATGGATTCGTCAAGTGCATCAATGGTTCGCCACAAGATCAGCGCTGCCGCCAGTACGCCCAAGACGCGTGCCGTCATCAAAACCGTATAGGCAGAATTGACAGCCCAGGGCGCAGTAGCCAGCGCATACAGCAAGAGCGGCGCAAAGGTCAGCACCGGCCAGCGCAGGCTCCCTTTGACAACCGCCTTTCGAGCTGATGGATCGAGCAAGACGGCACAGGCGCCAACACCGAGCAACAATGTCATTCCCTTGCTGGCGTAGACGGCGATAAAGGGCATGACCAGAAGGAGGCCGCGCAAGACCCAATTGGCAATCCGGAATTCTTCCTTCCGCTCAGTCTGTATCATTGTGCCTCGAGCTTGGTGGCATCCAGCATCTTGCGCACGACGCCTTGCATATGTGTTGAGGCACACCAGCCCAGCTTCTTTTGAGCCTTGGCTGGGTTGCCCCGACTGACATCCAGATCGCTGGGTCGGAAAAGAGCGCTGTCTATCACGACGAACTGCCGCCAATCCTTTCCGATCTCAGCAAAGGCCTGAGCCACGAAGTCTTCCAGGCTGTTGTCTTCGCCTGTGGCAATCACGAAATCCTCAGGCGCATCAAGTCGAAGCATTCTCGCCATAGCATCGACGTACTCTGGAGCCCAACCCCAGTCGCGGCGAATGCCCAGTTTGCCCAGAGTCAGCTTCTCCGAAGACCCTTGCGCAATCCGATGAACCGCATTGATGATTTTGCTTGTCACAAAACGCGTCGGCCTGAGTGGCGACTCATGATTGAATAGAATGCCAGAGCAAGCGAACAGCCCATAGGCTTCCCGGTAATTTGCAACCTCCCAGAAGGCCGCCGCCTTGGCGACGGCATAGGGGCTGCGCGGGCGAAACAAGGTTTGTTCGTCCGCGGCTCCTTCCCCTGTGTTGCCAAAACACTCCGACGAACAGGCATTGTAGAAGCGAATCCCCCCCCCCAGCATGCGCATCGCCTCCAAGATATTGAGGGTGCCCATGACATTGCTTTCCATCGTTTCGGCAGGCTGTCCAAAGGACAGGCCGACCGAGCTTTGACCGGCGAAGTTATAAATTTCCGATGGCCCGACGCGGGTAATGGCCTGGAAAACGCTTCTGAAGTCCGTCGTTGTGGCGGAATGGGTCGTTACCCGCTCAAGAATTCCCAGCGATTTCAGTTTTGAGAAAGTGGCCAGATCGGCATCCCTGGAGGTGCCATGCACCTCGTATCCCTTGTCAAGCAGGTGGCGGGCCAGATAGGCTCCGTCCTGGCCTGAAATTCCAAAAATCAACGCCTTGCCAACCATTCACGGGCTCCTGAGACACCTTTCGAATGTCATACGCCATCTTGTCCAATCCCTCAACCACTGGCTCGCCATGACCGGCGCGATCAAGAAACTGGCCCGTTACGGCCTGGCCGGCTTCTGGGGGAGCGCTGATCGGCTGGGTCTTTGGCGTTGCAGCTCCGCCCCGGCCGCCTATATTGTCGAGCGGGGTGCCAGTTGGTCGATTCGCTGGGATGGAAATTATTACGCCCAGGCTGTCAACAGCCTTCATCCGGGGACGCTAGACGTAACCGACCGGCCGGAACGTCTCGTGAATCGGATTGCCCATTTTGGCTCGCAATTCATTTGGGAATTATGGACCAAATCGATTCATCCTTCGAACCGCCAGCTTGTCACTTATTTCCACGGCAGCCCCGAAGACGGGCCAGACATGGCCAGACATGTCGAGTTTTTTCTCAAGAATCTAGGCTCGGTACAGCGCGTTGTAACGGCAGCCAGCCTGATCGAGCGACGCCTTCTGTCCTGGGGTGTTCCCAGGGACAAACTGGTCCGGATTCCACTGGGTGTCGATACAGGCCTGTTTATCCCCCTCTCGCCAGAGGAACGCAGGGCCGCCCGGACGGCCTTCGGAGTACCCGAGGACGCGTTATGCATCGGTTCCTTCCAGAAAGACGGGGTCGGCTGGGGCGACGGCATGGAACCCAAGCTGATCAAGGGGCCCGATCTGTTCGTTGCGGCGGCGGCGCGACTGGCAAAGCGTTTTCCTGTCTTCGTTCTGTTGACCGGCCCGGCCAGGGGCTTTGTCAAAGCAGGGCTCGAGCGCCACGGCATTCCCTATCGGCATGTTTTTCTCAGCGACTACACGGCGATCGCCCAGGCCTATCAGGCGCTTGACCTGTATCTGATGACCTCGCGCGAGGAGGGGGGACCGAAGGCTTTGCTGGAATGTCTGGCCAGCGGGGTGTCCCTGGTTTCCAACCACGTGGGCATGGCAGAGGATCTTTTTACAGATCCCAAAGATCCGCGGATGGCTGAACCCGGTGATTTCGAAGACTTCTGCCGCAAGGCGGAACGCCAGCTCGAAGACGCGTCCCTGCGCCAACGCCTGGTTGACGAGGGGCTGGGACAGATTCCCGCCTATGATTGGCGAACCGTGGGGCGGCAGCTTTATGACCTTGTCTACCGCCCGCTGCTGGAACGCTGAGCATATGCCCCCCCCCGTTCTTTTTCTCTTCAAATCTGGACGCAGGGCCAGATTGGCCGATCAGGGGCCGCGCGAATTCTTCTATGGTTTCACGCAAATGGCAGAGTGGGGAATCCATGCTGACATGCTGGAAGAGGAAGACCTGCCAATCCCGGCTTGGCTTTGCAGGCCAGTCGAGCGCCTCTCGACACGCCTTCTCGATTCCCTGACAGCTCTCAACGCCCAGACCCTGGCCCGCCTCTCATCTGCAATAGCGTTGGACCGGCTGAACCGTGCCAGGGCCATTGTCGCCACCACGAATGCCCAGGGCCTGGTCCTGGGAGCCCTTGGCAAGTTCGGCCTTCTGAAATCGCCGGTTTTGTTCCTGCCGATGGGCGTCTGGCCCTTCGAGACCTCGTCCTGGCGCGAGCGCCGCCTCAAGGCTTGGCTGGAAACCCTGGCTCTGGCCCCAATCGGCAAGCCCGAAGCGGCTTGGCTGAGA
>JADFZV010000015.1 GCA_015232335.1 Alphaproteobacteria bacterium
GCGCCGATGATCTTGACCCCCCTGGCATGAGCCTGGTGGTAGGGCTTGGCCCCCTTGAAGCCAGGCAGGAAGGAATGATGGATGTTGATGCAACGTCCCTTGAGAGCCTGGCACATGGCGGGTGATAGAATCTGCATATAGCGCGCCAGCACGACCAGATCGATCTTCAGCCGCTCCGTCATTTCCAATATTTGCGCTTCCTGCGCTGCTCTGGTGGCTTTGTCGACCGGCAGGAAGTGAAAGGGAATGCCGTGCCATTCCACCAGCCGTTCAAGGTCGCGATGGTTGGAGACTACGGCCGGTATATCCATGCGCAACTGGCCGGTGCGATAGCGGTACAGAAGGTCGTTGAGACAGTGATCGAACCTTGAGACCAGCAAAAGAACCCGGGGTTTTCCTTCTGCCTCATGAATTCGCCAATCCATGGCGAAGTTTTCGGCCACGGTCTTGAAGCCTTGCTCGATCGTTGCAATCTCGGGCATGCCGGGAGGTTCATGAAACACCGTGCGCATGAAAAAGCGCTGTGTCGTCGGATCGCCGAAATGCGACGATTCCTCAATAAAGGCGCCATGACCGGATAGAAAGCCCGAAACACCGGCAACGATCCCCACCGTGTCCGGGCAGGAGATGGTGAGAATGTAACGCCTGGGCTTTGCTGCGGTGCTTGCGGTCATCGGCGGATCAGTCCGTCTGGCCGCGTGGATAGACGATCACCGACAGCAGGCGGATGGGCAGCTTGTGCAGCTCCTCCGGCCCGTGCGGCGCGTCGGCGTCGAAGAACAAAGAATCACCAGCCTTCATAGGATAAAGCTTGGCGCCATGGCGATGGGTCATCTCGCCCTCCAGAAGATAGATGAATTCCTGGCCTGAATGCTGGAAGACGGGAAAGACATCGGATTTTTCGCTCAAAGTATCCAGATAGGGCTCCAGCACGATGTCCTTGTTGCCGATACTGTGGCCCAAAAGCTGATACTGATGACCTGAGCGCGTTCCCCGGCGCTCGATGGCAAGCCCCTGCCCTGCCGCAACATAGGTGGCGTCGCGGCTTTCCTCGAACTTGCGAAAAAAGGCAGTAACCGGAACATTCAAGGCTCGCGACAGGCCCTGCAAAGTGCCCAGCGAAGGCGAGGTCATGCCGTTCTCGATCTTGGACAGCATACCCGCCGAGAGATCGGCCTGACGCGCCAGGTCGACCACGGTCATGTTCAGCTTGATTCGAAACTCGCGGACCTGACGGCCGATCGAGGCTTCAAGTGAATTTTCGCGCGCCCCCTCAAGCGCGTGGGGATTCTGATCAAGAACCGGTGAGGCTGACTTATCCGTTCGGGGCTTGTCTGTCATGAGTCCCTTTCAAAATGGCAGCGCAAATTGCCGGGCAGCAGGACACCGGAAAGTTTAGGTCTGCGGTGGGCTTCCCACCGGCACAAAAGCCGCTGCTTCCGGTTGGGCAGAGGCAGGCAGAACGGCAGCCAGCTTTGGCGCCGTCGCATCCCAGGCGATATCGAAAACGGCAACGGGCTCCTTGAAGCCTTTCAGCATGACCTCGCCCAGGGGGGTAAAGAAATCCTCGCGTCCACGACTGAGATCAACCACTGATTTTGAGCAAAGAATCTGGCCGGACTTGGCTTGGGCGCAAACGCGGGCCGCCAGCTGAACCGTAGCACCGAACAGGTCGTTTTCCTCGACGATGGGTTCGCCTGAATTGAGACCGATGCGCACCTGAAGCGGAATCGGCGGGTTGGTTGCGTTGAACGAGGCGATGGCGCGCTGAATGTCGATGCAGGTTTGAACCGCCGAAGGTGCGGTGGGGCAACTGGCCATAATGCCGTCGCCGGTGTGCTTGATCTCCGTTCCGGCATGTTCGGAAAGGGCCGTGCGTACGATGGCGTTGTGGCGGCGCACGATTTCCTGGGCGGCGATGTCGCCCTTTTCCTGGGTCATATCGGTCGATCCGACCATGTCGGTGAAAAAGATGGTCATGATGGACTGTTGAGTGCCCGGCTTCATCTGCGGCTTGTCCCAGGACTCCAGGGCTGCGGGCAAAGCCATGAAGGGCATGGGCTCGCCCGCCATGAAGCGGTTCATGGCCTCGCGTCCCAGCTCCGCCATTTGCTTGTAGCGCGCCTCGACGAAATAGCTCTCATATTTTTCGGCGAAGGCTTGGGCCAGATCGGGCTTGGTGCCGATCAGCTCGACCGAATCCTTCAAGATCACGCGCTTGTCGTTGTCGCTCAAGCCAGCCTTGGCGGCAACGAGTTCACAGGCACCGGCCAAAGCCAGATCGACGGCAAATTTGGTATAGGCGTCCAGTTGCGGGCGAACGGTCTTGATGGCTGCGATGGCGCCGCCCAGGAAGCGCATGACCGTCATGCGGTGACGCTCGAAATCTGGCGCCTCGCCGTCCTCGTCGGGCTGTCTGGTTTCTTCCTCGACCTCCTCTTCCTCATCATGGTGCTCCACCTCTTGAAAGGCGGGCTCCTCTTGGGGATCGGGCGCCTCCAGCGTCGCTGGAAAAGAGGGGGCTTCCTCCTCGTCATCCGTGGCTGTTTTTTTGCCAAACCAGCTAAGGCGCCACCAGGGCGCCTTCTCTTCGATCTCCTCACCAAATTCGTTGACGGGCGAGACCGTATATGCGGACGAAAACGATTCCTTTTCCTTGAAGTCGAAGTCGAAGCCGTGGTCATGCTCTGGCTCGGGTTCCGGTTCCGGCTCGGGACGTGGCTTGCGGCGCGGCTTTGCCCGAGCGGGCGGGGCAGGCCTGGAGGGAGCGGAGGAGGATCGGGTCAGCGTGATCACCAGCGACGTCAGCATCGGCAGCGCGATCACCACGACGCCCAGAAGAAAGACGATGAAGACAACGTTCTTGGCATTGGTGCCGGTCCCGATGCCGACGCGGGCCATGTAGCCCATGGCCATCGAGGTGGCAAGGGCCAGGAGTATGCCAAAGCCCAGGCTGAAGATGGTGATAACGATGATGCGCCAGGCAATGAACAGCCCAGAAAAGGAACCGGCCTGACCTGTGCCCCTGACGCTTTGCTCGGACTGGGCGAAGGGGTCGCCGCTATAGCCGGAATCACTGTCCCCCTGCTGCTGGCGGGAGCGGGATGCCTTGTGGCCTACGAAAATGACAGATTCCTCGGTCTTGTTGAAGTCCGGGTAAAAGACCTCCTTGACCACCTTGACGCCGCCCACTTCGCCGCGGCGATCCAGATCGCGCCCCTCGGCTACGGCACTGTCCCGCTCATTGCTGCGGTAACGGGCATGCAACTGCCACCCACGCCCTTCCAGGACGTAGATCTCGTAGGTGGTTTCCGTTCGCGCCTCACGCTTTGCCATCGGCCAATCCAGGTGCCCGGATTTCGGGCGCCTCCCGCCTTTGTTGTTTTTGAACTATGCCGTTGTTATCGCGACCTTGCCCGTAAGTATAAAGAAAGAAATTAAAAAAGTCCTGCTCGGCTGGCGGGCTGAGCAGGACCTTCAAGCGGCGGACCAAGACAGGACGAAAGAACTCAGGCCTTGATGCCGAAGCTCTTGAACTTCTTGTTGAACTTGGCGAGCTGACCGCCGGAATCAAGCAGGCGGTGGACACCCGTCCAGGCAGGATGCGACTTGGGATCGATATCGAGCCGCATCGTGTCGCCGGGCTTGCCCCAGGTCGAACGAGTGGTGAACTCGGTGCCGTCGGTCATCACCACGTTGATCTCGTGATAGTCGGGATGGATGTCGCTTTTCATGGCACGGTCCTTCAGAAATCGAGGCGGCCTTATAGCGGATCGCTCCATCCAGCGCAAGGCCCGGCTTGATTTGCTGGCGAAGAACCCCGACTGTGGACCCAACGGAAAGGGTGAAACGATGTCATTGGACTGCCTGGACGGCATCAAGGTGCTGGACCTCTCCCAGTATATTCCTGGCCCCTTCGCCACCCGCCAATTGGCGGATATGGGGGCGCGCGTGGTCAAGATCGAGCCGCCCCAGGGCGATCCCATGCAGGGCTTCGGCGCCCCCGACGATGATGGAATATCAATATATTACAAAGTGATAAATGCAGGAAAGGCGGTGGTGCGGCTGGACCTGAAGGCGCAAGACGGGCAGGAAGCCTTCAAAAAGCTGGTGGCCGGGGCCGACGTGCTTTTGGAAAGTTTTCGCCCGGGAACGCTCGAGCGCCTGGGCTTCGGGCCGGAGCGCTTGCGGGAGCTTAATCCCGGCTTGATTCATTGTGCGCTCTCTGGCTTTGGCCAGACCGGCCCCTACCGCCTGCGGGCCGGGCATGATCTGACCTATGTCGCTCTGGCCGGAGCCCTGGCCGCACAGGGTACGGCGGAAAGGCCGGTGGTGGCCGATCCCCCCTTGGCTGACCATGCCGGGGCTTTGCAAGCCGTGAGCGCCATTCTGGCAGCGCTGATCCGGCGCCTGCGCACGGGACAGGGGGCTTATCTGGATGTCAGCCTGTTCGAATCCGCCATGTCCTGGACTTATCTGGAACTGACAGCCTCCCAGCGACCCCAGGGAGCAACGGTGCGGGAAGGCGGGCTGATCAACGGCGGGGCGGCTTATTACAGGATATATCGCTGCAAGGATGGTCGGTTCGCGGCCCTGGGCGCGTTGGAACCCAAATTCTGGCAGGCCTTCTGCGAAGCAGCCGGACATGGGGAACTGGCGGGGCGCCACGGCGACCCCTTTCCACAGACGGCCTTGATTGCAGCGATGGAAGCCCTGTTTTCAAGCCGCAGCCTGGACGCGTGGCAAAGCCTGCTGGCAAAGGTCGATTGCTGTTTTGAGGCTGTGCTGGCGCCAAGCGAGGCGCTTGACCATCCCCACATCGCCTCCCGGGGGCTTTCCGACAAAGGCCCCGGCTGGGCCGATTTGCGTCTGCCGCTTCTTCTCGACCAGGTGACGGCAGGTGCTAGAAAGCCGCTTGAATATCGGTCGGCACAGGAACTATTGGCGGATTGGGATTGACCCTGAGGCGGGTTTCCTGCTATTTTGTCAGGTAGAGGGTTATCGGACGCGCTGCCTGGCGGGCGTCCTGGCCTCGGGCTCGGCCCATGATGGGCGGGTTCAACCTATGTCATGTTGCTTTCAGGAGGATATGACGATGACGACGACCGCCCTTACTCCGTCTTTTTCGGCCCTGCCCGTTCCCGCTGAGGACGGCTTCAAGCGCTATCTCATGGATATCCGCCGCTTTCCGGTGCTTAGTGCCGAGGAAGAGCTGCGGCTTGCTCGCAAATTCGCCGAAGAGGGCGATATCAAGGCCGCTCATCAATTGGTGACCAGCCATCTGCGGCTGGTGGCCAAGATCGCCTTTGGCTTTCGCAATTACGGCCTGCCGGTGGCCGATCTGATCGCCGAGGGCAATATCGGCCTGATGCGGGCCGTCAAGAAATTCGAGCCCGAACGCGGCTTTCGGCTTTCCACCTACGCCATGTGTTGGATCAAGGCCTCGATCACGGAATATGTTTTGCAGTCCTGGTCTTTGGTCAAGATCGGCACGGCGGCGGCTCAGAAAAAGCTGTTTTTCAATCTGCGGCGTATGAAAGAAGCGCTGGGCGTTTCGGAGATGGCCGAACTGGAACCGGCCCATGCCGCCAGCATCGCCAAGACGCTCGATGTCTCGCCAGCCGACGTTGTCACCATGAATCGACGGCTCTTCGGGCGCGATAGCTCGCTCAATCAGCCGGTCAGGTCTGAATCCGCCGTCGAGCGTCAGGATCTTCTGGCGGATGAGGAAATGGATGTCGAAACGCGGCTGGCCGATCATCAGGAAAGCCAGCGCGGCTTGGCCTGGCTGCGCCAGGGACTGGGGGTTCTGGACAAGCGCGAGCGGCACATCATCGAACAAAGGCGTCTGCAAGACGAGCCGGTGACCCTAGAAGACCTGGCCGCCGAATATGGCATTTCGCGCGAGCGGGTGCGCCAGATCGAGGTCAAGGCCTTCGAGAAGCTGAAAAAGGCCGTCCTACTGCAAGCGCAGCCCAGTCAAGCGCGTGCATTGCCATGCCCACCGCTTAGCGTATAACATTTTCCCCGACCCCCTCTCCTGCGCGACAAAAGGAGAGGGCGGCACGGGGTGACATGAGCAAGCTGACTGACGGACTGGCGGGTGCGTCCGGCGTATCCGCAGATGATGGGCTGTTGTATCCAAGGCGGATTTTACCCTCGCTGTTGGCCGCCGTCGCATTTTTCCTTTGCGGCATTGCAGTCCTGCTCTATCTGGACAATAAGAATCAGCAGCGGCATCTTGAACAGGAAACGGAACAGGTCCGCTTCAAACTGTCCCTGCTGAAGAATGGGCTTGAAAGCGCACTCGATCAGCGCCTGTTCATCGGCCAGGGTCTCGAAGCCCTGGTCAAAAGCCAGCAAGACATCACGCCTGGCGACTTCAATATGATCGCGCGGGTCATGCTGGCGGGCCGAACGGGCATTCGCAACCTGACGTTGGCGCGCGACAATATCGTCACGCATGTGTTTCCAGAAGAAGGGAACCGCGCGGCGCTGGGTCTTGATCTGATGTCGCGACCGGATCAGGCTGCCGCCATCAGGGGTGCTGTTGACAAGCGATCGATGGTGCTGGCCGGTCCCTTTGCCCTGGTGCAAGGCGGCAGCGCCCTGGCCGCGCGCGCACCCGTGTTTATGCCCGTGGAGGGGGGAACCCAGCGCTACTGGGGCTTGGTTTCGGTCCTTATCGAGGCCGACGTGATCTTTGACGAGTCGGGCTTCAGGACTGCCACCGATCACGAGGGAATAAGAGTGGCTGTGCGCGGACGTGACGGCAAGGGGGCCGCCGGAGCCATGGTCTGGGGCGAACAGACGTTGTTCGACGAGCGCCCGGTTGCCCTTGATATGCCCATACCCGGAGGCAGTTGGCGGCTGGGTGCCGTGCCCTCGCGGGGATGGACGGCCGATTATGCCCAACGGTCGCGGTTCTGGATTCTGGGTCTGCCCCTGCTGGCCGCTCTTTCGGTCCTCTCGGGCCTTTTTGTAAGCGCCGCCGCTCGCTTTCGCTTTCAATTTGAGGGGCGAGAAGAGGTCAAGCGCGAGCTGACGGAAAGTGAAGAGCGCTTTCGCCGTCTGGCTGAAGCCGCCTGGGAAGGTTTGGTCATCCATGACCGGCAGCATATCTACGACTTCAACCGGCGCCTGGTCGAGATGACAGGTTATTCGCCCGATGACATCAAGCGCATGTCAATTCTTGATCTGATCGATTCGGATGATCCCGAGTATTTCCAGAACTCCGGCAGTGGGGCAGGTCTTGGTCAGCGTGAAATCAGCCTGTGCTGCAAGGGGGGGCGCACCATTCTGGCCGAGGTTCGAGGCGCCGATCTGTTCTTTCGCGGACGCCTGCTGCATGTCAGTTCGCTGCGCGATATCACAGCGACGAAGGAGGCCGAGCGCGCACTGGTGGCGGCGCGTGACGCCGCACAGATGGCCAATCGCGTAAAGTCGGAATTTCTGGCCAATATGAGCCACGAGCTGAGAACGCCCCTGAACGCCGTCATCGGTTTTGCCGAAATCATGGAGCAGGAAATCCTGGGGCCGTTGGGGACGCCGCGCTACAAGGCCTATGTCCACGACATTCAACTTTCGGCGCGCCATCTGCTCGACATCATTAACGACATTCTAGACATCTCGCGCCTGGAAGCCGGCTCATTGGATCTGTTTGAAACGGTGTTCGATCTGGCCAGTACCGCGCGGGCCTGTCTGCGCTTGCTGGAGGCCAGGGCGGCCAAGAACAATTGCAGCCTTGTCCTGGATCTGCCCGGCCAGGCATTGCCCGCCGTCTGTGCGGACGAGCGGCGCATGAAGCAGATTCTGCTGAACCTGCTGTCGAATGCGGTCAAATTTACCCCCGAAGGGGGCGAGGTGCGTTTAAGCCTGCGCCTGGACACGGACGGCGCCATGCGGCTGACCGTTGCCGACACCGGCATCGGCATGACCGAAGACGACATCAAAAAGGCGCTGACCCCCTTCATGCAGGTCGATAGCGGCATGAACCGGCGTCAGGAGGGAACGGGCCTGGGTCTGCCGCTGGCCAAGAACATGGTCGAGCTTCACGGCGGGACCATGCTGGTGGAAAGCGAGCCCGGCCAAGGGACCCAAGTCATCGTGCGTTTGCCCCCAAACCGGGTCAAGAGGGAGCAGGCGGGCCTACCTCCGGTAAAACTTCCTGCATTATAATGATTTTTTCCTTGCAGAAGGCTTGACGCACTGCCTTCCATTTGGCAGCTTTGACGAAACACGAGACAAGGGGCTTCCTATGACCAAATCGGAACTGATTGCTCGCCTGGCGGAACTCAACCCCCATCTCTATCAGCGCGATGTCGAGCGCATCGTGACCACGATCTTCGATGAGGTCGGCGAGGCCCTGGCCCGCGGTGACCGGGTTGAATTGCGCGGTTTCGGTGCCTTTTCCGTGAAAAAGCGCGATGCCAGGCAGGGCCGCAATCCCCGCACCGGCCAGTCCGTCTCGGTCAATTCGAAATTCGTGCCCTTCTTTCGGACCGGCAAGCAACTGCGCGAACGCCTGAACACGGCCGGTTAAGCCACACCCGTGCTGCGCTTGCTGAAAGCCCTGATCGGCCTGCCGATAGCGGTTATTGTCGTCGTCTTTGCGGTTTCCAACCGGCAGACGGCCCTGGTCTCGCTCTGGCCATTGCCCTTCGAGGTGGCCACTCCGGTCTTCTTTCTGGCCCTGGCGCCCCTGGCGCTGGGGGTTTTTCTGGGAGGCATGGCCGCCTGGCTGGCGGGGGGGAAATCGCGACGCCTGTCGCGTGAACGCGCCCGTCAGTTGAAGGCGTTTGGAACCGCGCCCACGCCTCCTGCGCTGGGCGGATCGTGATCGCCGCGAAAATCTGTGGCCTTAGCGATGCGTCTGGCGTCGATGCCGCCGTAGAGGGCGGGGCTGCCTTTGTCGGCTTTGTCTTCTTTCCCCAAAGCCCGCGCCATGTCGAAGCTCCACTCGCGGCGGGGCTGATGCATCGGGTGCCTCCTGCCATCGTCAAGACGGGTTTGTTCGTCGATCCTACTGATGCGTATCTTGCGGAAATTCTGCATCATGCGCCGCTCGATCTCATTCAGTTGCACGGCAAGGAAACACCGGCCCGCGCGGCTTTCATCCGAAAGCATTTCCAAAAACCCGTCATGAAGGCGCTGGCTTTGGGCGTGGCCGAGGATCTAAAGCAGGCCAGGACCTATGAGGGCGTGGTCGATCGCCTGCTCTTCGATGCGCCGCCACCCCAAGGGGCGACGCGGCCCGGCGGCAACGCCAGCAGTTTCAACTGGTCCTTGCTGAAGGGTCAGCATTGGTCTGTCCCCTGGATGCTGGCCGGTGGGTTGACCCCTGAGAATTTGGCGGATGCCGTTTCCGCCAGCGGTGCCCGGGCGGTCGATGTTTCCTCTGGCGTCGAAGAGGCGCCGGGGCGCAAGAGCCCAGAGAAGATCGCGGCCTTTCTGAGGATCGCCGCTACGCTTTAATCTTTTTTGCAAGCGGCAGCGTGAAAAGCACGACGGCGCCGCCGTTTGGATGATTGCCCGCCTCGATGGCTCCGCCATGGTCCTTGACGATGTTCCAGGAAATCCAGAGGCCAAGGCCGGTCCCGCGTCCCGGCGGCTTTGTGGTGAAGAAGGGATCGAACAGTTTCAGCAAGGAATCGGCAGCGATCCCCGGGCCGTTATCCTCGACCATCGCCACGGCATATGCGCCTTCCTTGCGCACCGACAGCTTCAGGCGGGGTGTGGCCACCTCCTCTAAGGCGTCCAGCGCATTCTCGATCAGATTGACCAGCACCTGATGAATGGCCCCGGCATTCCCCGGCACAGTCAATTCGTCGGGCAGATCGAAGTCGAGGACAATGCGCGTCTTGCGCCCCAGCGCAGCCCATTCACCCGCCGTGCGCGCCACCTGGGCCAGGTCGAAGGCCTCGGCCCCTCCGGGATTGGTAAAAGACAAGCGACGCAGATTGCGCACGATCTCGGCAACGCGCTCGGCGCCTTCGCGCGTACCCTCGATCAAGGGAACCAGGTCCGACATGACGGCATCGATCTTCAATTCCTGGCGCAAGGCCTCGCGGGTCTTGGCAGAAGCCCCCTCGTGAACCGCATCGATATAGCCGGAAAGCTTGTCCAGATAGCGTGCCAGCGAATGCAGATTGCCCAGGACGAAGCTGACCGGATTGTTGAGTTCGTGGGCAACGCCCGCCACCAGACGGCCCAGCGAGGCCAGCTTTTCCGACTGGACGATCTGTTGCTGAGCGGCCTTGAGATCGGCATGAGCGGCATTGAGGGCTTCATAGGCGCGGCGCAATTCTCCGACGGGGCGTCCGATCAGGACATAGCCCGCTGGTTGGCCCAGGGAATCGCGCCTCAGCGACGCATTCAAGGCTACCGGACCGGTAGGCTCGCCTGGTTTGGACAGAAAGCGCACTTCGCGGTCCTGCACCGGCTGGGCGCCGGTAAGACCCAATAGGGAATCGATCAGATTGCGGTCGGCAAAGGGCAGAAGCGTGGTCAGGGGCTCGCCCAGCAACTCTTCCTCGGCATAGCCGGTCAGATCGAGAAGGGCTTGGTTGACCTGCTGGATTTCGCATAGCCCGTCGCAGACCAGCAGCACGTCGGACATCGAAGAGAGAACGCTGCCGATGAAGCGGTGGGCCTGCTCCAGCGCCTCGTTCTTGCTTTCAAGATCGATTTCGTGGCGGATGAGATCGGAATAGACCTCCTCCATCTTGCGGATGACCTCGATCCAGGCGGTTTCCTGCAGGCTGGAAAGGTTGAGGCCCCCCACCTGTTCCAGAATGTCCGGATAGGCCCGGTCAGTTGAGACGCTCGAGGCCATAACGCTGCAATTTCGCTCTTAGGCCAACGCGCGACAGGCCCAATTCCTGCGCGGCATGGCTGATATTGTACCGGTGGCGGCGAAGCGCTTCGGCAATCACCCGCTCCTCCAATTGCTCGACCTGATCCTTCAAGGGCCCCGTGGGCTGGGAAAGCGACATCGGCGCAAAGCTAGCCAGGGGGATCGTGCTTTGACTGCGCACCGGCTCGCTTAAGAGATCAAGCCCCAGCACGGTGTCGTCGGCCAGGGCGACCATGCGGCTGATCTCGTTTTGCATCTCGCGCACATTGCCTGGCCAGTCATAGGCCGCCAGCCGGGCCATGGCTTCGGGGGCGATCCGGTCGATGGACTTGCCGAAGGATTTTGCCGCCTGCTCGACCAGTTTGGCAGCGATCACCGGCAGGTCCATGGGGCGCTCGCGCAAAGGCGGCACATGCAAGCGAAGCCCGGCCAGGCGGTAATAAAGATCGCGCCTGAAGCGCCCACTTGCCACATCCTCTTCCAGATTGCGGTTGGTGGCGGCGATCACGCGCACATCGACGCGCCGAGAGAGGCGCGCCCCCAAGGGCCGGATCTCGCCTTCTTGCAGAACGCGCAGCAGCTTGACCTGGAAGGCGGGCGAGGTGTCGCCGATTTCGTCTAAGAAGATGGTGCCGCCGGTTGCCTGTTCGAACAGGCCGATGCGATCCTCAAGGGCGCCGGTAAAGGCGCCTCTTTTGGTTCCGAACAACTCGCTTTCCAACAGCGTATCGGGCAGGGCGCCGCAATTCTCGACGACGAAAGGCTTCTCGCCGCGATGCGAATTGTAATGCAGGGCGCGGGCCAGCAATTCCTTGCCTGTGCCCGATTCGCCTGTGATCAGGACGGGAATGTCAAAGCCCGCGATTCGGCTGGCCAGCTCGACCGACTTTTTCAGAGGGCTGTTTTCGGCGCAGAGCAGGCGGTCAAAGCCAAAGCGGCTTTTCAACGCCTTGTGCTTTTTGGCGACGACCTTGCCCAGCGTGTCTGAATCCAGCTTGATCTCCAGGCTGGCTGCCTGATTCTCGCTTTGCAGGCGGTAAAGGCGCGATGCTTCGCGCACCACAGAAAGCAGATGCTCCGGCCCCCATGGCTTGGTGATGTATTGATAGATGCCGGCCTCGTTGACGCCTGCGATGATGTCTTCGGAATCGGTATAGCCCGAAATGATGATGCGAAGCGGGTCGGGCCAGCTTTCGCGCACGCGCTTTAAGAAATCAACGCCATTCTCGCCCGGCATGCGCTGATCGCACAGAATGACTTCGATGCGCTCCTGATCGAGAAAGCTTTCCGCCTTTGCGGCGCTGCTGGCCGCAAGGACGCGAAACTCCTCGCCCAGCACACGCGCCAGCGTTTCTTGCGAGCGGACTTCGTCGTCGATGACCAGAATGGCGGGCTTGTCCATCAGGCAAGCTTAACACGGCGATGGGGTGCCAGGTAAAGAGGGGTGCGCGACTTGGCCGATTTGAAGATGAAATGATAGCGCGCCACATGATAGCTGGAATCAAAGCCATAGAAATTCAGGCGCATGTGCAGGAGCTCTTCATCGCGGTAGGCGGCCAGGGGTTTTGCGGCCTCGTCCCGTTCCCGCGTCTGGCGCTTTTGGGTCAGTCGGCGGTCGAATTCCTCGCTGCTGGCAAAGATGTTGGCCTGGGCCAGGGCGTCGGTCAGATGCCCGTCGGCCAGGCCCAGCAACAAAGCTTCATCAGCCCCCATGGGTAGGCGGGCTTCCAGAATGCGCTTGGCCTGCACGGCGTCGGCCCGTTTGGGCAGCAGATAGGTCCAGTATTCCGAGCCATAGAGATTGCCCATGCCCTTATAGTGCGGGTTGAGTACGATTCCGGGGCGCATCAATACCTGGTCTGCCGCCAATGCCAGAAAAACGCCGCCCGCTCCGGCATTGCCCGACAGGGCTGCCACGGTCAGATGGCTGGTGCAGGTGATGACGGATTCAGCCAAATCGTCGATGGCGTTGATGTTGGCCCAGGATTCAAGGGCGGGATTGCTTGCCGCCTCGATGGTGCCCAGATGGATTCCGTTCGACCAGTAATCATCGCCGCCCTTAAGCAGGATGACGCGGGTGGGGCGCTTGGCTGCTTCTAGAAAAGCATCGCGCAGGCGTCGGCACTGGTCCGTGCTCATGGCGCCGTTGTGGAAGGGAAAGGAGAGGATGCCGACTGCCCCTTGCTCCTCATAGCAAATATCGGCATGTCCGACGTCAACAAGGTCCTCGTCGGGCAGGTAATGCGTGGTGGGAAGTTTGAGCGCCTCGCGGCCCAAAGGTTTCAGATGGCCGATCCAGACCGCGCCATCTTGCGTGGACCGGGCCAGAGCGCCTCCGGCTCGCGCCATCAGTTGGCCGGGCGGGCCTTCCAGATCGGCAGGTTTTGCATCGAACAGATAAAACGCCTTGTCGCCGATTTGATCCAGAACGCCAGGAGCGCCATCGCCCGAGCGGATTTTGCGCAGCACACGGTCTGTTGTGTCATTTTGCCAATCGATGGCGCGTTGGGCCTGCGTGGGAGCGGGGCGGAAGTCTCCGGGCGGGGCGGGTTGAGGCGATTCACCTGCCTCGATCTTCGCCAGCGCCTCGAGAAGGGCTGCAATCGCCGCCTCGGTCACTTCGCGTCGGTAAAGGCTGCCCTTTGAAGCGGGGCGTAAAGCGATTGGTCTATGCGCCCAAACCGGCCCGGCATCGAACTCGGCCACCGCCTCCAGAATCGTAACGCCCCATTCCGAACGCCCCTCCAGAATGGCCCAATCCAGGGCGGCGGGGCCTCTGTCGCCGGGTGGTCCGGGATGCACGATCAGGCAGCGCACGGATTGCCAGATCGTGGCGGGAATGGCTCGCTTCAAAAAGGGGGCGATAATCAGATCGGGCCTAAAAAGGGCCACCGCCTCCTCGGTGACACGATCATTGATGTCAAGTTCCAGGGCCAGCTCGTGCCCCTTGGCCGCCAACTCGACCCAGACGCGTTGGGTCAGACTGTTGAAGGAATGGGCCAGCAGCAGAATGCGCATCAGCAGATCCGGGGAAGCTGTTCGCCCATCAGCCAATCGACCATGCGCGTCCCGCCGAAGCTGGTCTTCAGGGTCACGAAACAATCGGCATCCTCGACCACGCGTCCGATCAGGGCGGCATCCCGGCCTGCAGGATGGGCGCGCATGATCGAGAGCAGACGTTCGGCATCGCCCTCAGCACAGATGGCGATCAGCTTGCCTTCGTTGGCGACGTTCAAAGGATCGAGCCCCAGGAACTCGCAGGCGGCGCGCACCGGGCCGCGAATGGGAATGGCGGCTTCCTGCAATGCCATGCCCACTTTCGACTGACGGGCGATCTCGTTCAAGGTGGCGGCAAGACCGCCCCTTGTCGGATCGCGCAGCACATGGATATCGGGCACTGCTTCGACCATGACGCTAACCAGCCCGCCCAGGGATTGCGAGTCCGAGAGAAGATCGACCTCGAAGGACAGATTCTCGCGGCAGCTCATGACAGCAACGCCGTGATCGCCTAGTGTGCCGGAAATCAGAATGGCATCATTGGGCCTAGCCTTCTCGCCCGAGGGGGCCACGCCCGAAGGCACCAGGCCGATACCGGTGGTATTGATGAAAACGCCGTCGCCCTTGCCTTTTTCCACCACCTTGGTGTCACCGGTCACGATGGCAACACCTGCCTCGGCGGCGGCACGGGCCATCGAGGCGACAATGCGGGCCAGATCGGCCAGCGGCAGCCCTTCTTCCAGAATGAATCCGGCAGAAAGATAAAGTGGCCTGGCCCCGGCCATGGCCAGATCATTCACCGTTCCATGCACGGCCAGCGAGCCGATATCGCCACCCGGGAAAAATAGAGGCTGAATGACATAGCTGTCGGTGGTCATGGCGACGCGCCCGGCACTCAGGTCGAAACAGGCCTGGTCGTTGCGCTGCGCCAGCAGCGGATTGTCGAAGGAGCGGACGAAGATATCCTCGACCAGCCGGGCCATGGCGCGCCCGCCGCCGCCATGGGCCATCTCGACGACGCCATTTTCCAGATCCAGCTTCATGAGGCTCTCCGTTGGCGTCCATAGGTGTAATAGGCGGCACAGGCTCCCTCGGCCGAGACCATGCAGGAACCGATGGGATGCTCGGGCGTGCAAGCGGTGCCGAACAGGGCGCAATCGGCTGGAGTTTTAAGGCCCCTTAGGATAGCGCCGCAGGCGCAGGCCTTATGATCCTCGCTTTTGAAGTCGGGCACCTGAAAGCGGACTTCAGCGTCGAAGGCGCTCCACGCTTCCTTGATGCGAAGCGCGCTATAAGGCACCTGGCCCAGCCCGCGCCATTCGAAGCTGCGCCGCAGCTCGAACATGTCGGCGACCAGGGCCTTGGCCTTGGCGTTGCCGTCCCTTGTAACGGCGCGGGAAAATTCGTTCTCGACCTCAAAGCGGCCCTCATTGACCTGGCGGATCAGCATCAGAATGGCTTGCAGCACATCCAGGGGCTCGAATCCGGCGATCACCACCGGGCGGCGATATTCCTCGGCGAAGAATTCGTAGGGCTGGCTGCCGATGATGGTGGAGACATGGGCGGGTCCGATGAAGCCGTCCAGCGGCACGGTGCCCAGATCGCGCACTTCGGGGCTTTCCAGAATGCTGCTGATGGCGGCAGGGGTCAGCACATGGTTGCAATAGACGAAAAAATTCTTGAGGCCAAGGCGATGGGCTTGACGGATGGCAAGGGCGGTGGGGGGGGTCGTGGTCTCGAACCCGATGGCGAAGAAGACGATCTGCTTTGTGGGATTCGCCTCGGCCAAACCCACGGCGTCGGCGGGCGAATAGATCATGCGGATATCGGCACCCTGGGCCTTGGCCTTCAATAAGCTATCGCGCCCTGATCCCGGAACGCGCAGCATGTCGCCATAGCTGGCCAGGATGACGCCGGGCAGTTTCGCCAGGTGCAAAGCGCCGTCGATGCGGCCCATGGGCAGCACGCAGACCGGACAGCCGGGGCCGTGAATCATGCGCACGCTTTTTGGCAGCAGGTCTTGAATGCCATAGCGGAAAATGGCGTGTGTATGGCCGCCGCAAAACTCCATGAAATGATAGCGCGTGCCTTCCCGCACTTCGCGGCCGATGGCGTCGGCCAAGCCGCGGGCCAAATCGCCATCCCTGAATTCATCGACGAATTTCACGAAGCTGCTCCGGCCGCCTGCATTTCGGCAAAAAGGGCCAGGGTCTTCATCGCTTCCTCAGGGTCCAGCTTGGAGAGCGCATAGCCGACATGCACGATGACGTAATCGCCGATCTTCGGCGCCTCGATCAGGGCCAGGGAAATCTCGCGGCGAACACCCTCAAGCTCGACGATAGCCTGATCGTCATCTTTAAGTTCGACCACTCGGGCAGGCATGGCTAGGCACATGATGCGGCTCCTGGAATTTAGCCGACTATGGCGCTTGCCAATGGACTAGGCAAGCGCCGTCCAGGGATTGAAAAGTCGCACCTTGCAATGCGTAAAATCTGCCGTATTGCGCGTAACCACGGTCAGATCGTAAACCAGCGCCGTGGCGGCCAGCAGCCCGTCGATCACTGGCAGAGGGCGGGCGGCGCACAGCCGTCCCCAGGTCATCGCTATGGCGTCATCGATTCCCAGAATACGATCGGCAAAGCCCAGCCGCAGTTCCTCCAGCCAGGCAAGAAGCGACTGGGCGGCGGCCGGGTCGCGCCGGGCGAGGCTTTCCGCCCCCTTGACGATTTCGCCTAGGGTAAGCGCGCTGATCGCCAGCGAGTCAGTCTCGGATTGCGCAAACCAGGAGACAACGCGAGAGTCAGGCGACTTTCTGCGGATTTCGGAAACAACATTGGTATCGAGCAGATATTTCACAACTCGACCTCGCGGCCGAAATCCCTGGCCCGTTCGTTGATAAGCGCGATGACGTCGTCATCCAACTTGGGTCCGGCCATCAGAAACTCTTTCAGGGAGGGTTTGTTCCTCTGGCACCCGCTCATCGCCTCGTAATCTTCGGCGGAAACGATCACCACAGCCGGCTCGCCCCGTTTGGTCACGAATTGCGGGCCGTCATGACGCGCCCGTTCCACCACCTCGCTGAAACGGGCCTTGGCGTCGAATAGAGACCAACTGGGCGCGGGAGAAGGCATGAGCTATCCTGCAAAGCCATAACTAGTTAACTAGTCATATCGATGTTAAGCCAAGCAAAACCTTCTTTCAAGTGGTTAAGTCAAAGCCGCTACCCAGACCTGACCCAGGGCCAAACCCCCGTCGCCGGGAGAAAGCTTTTGCGCTGTCAGAACGCCAAGCCCCTGGCTGGCAAGCTTGCTCTTCATCTCGGCTGCCAGAACCTTGTTCAAGAAGCATCCGCCAGAAAGGACGATGCGGTCCAGTCGCTGTCCCTTGGCGGCCTGGGCAGCAAAGACGCTTAAGCCCTCTGCCAGTGAACCATGGAACAGATTGGCGCCAAGAGCTGGCGCCATCCCATCCAGCCTGTCCAGGAGCGGCAGGAAGGACAGCGTCTCACCCTCGATGCGCCAGCCATCTCGCATAATCTCGGGTGCCGTCGCCAGGGCTTCCAGCGCCATGGGGGCCTGGCCCTCGAACTCGGCCACCGGCATCAGACCCAGCAATCCGCAGGCGGCGTCGAACAGGCGCCCGCAACTGGTTGTCGGCGGGCAGTTCAGGCCTTTGGTCAGCATCTGAGCCAGGATTGCGGCCCCCGGCTGATCGGAAAATCTTTGGGCGATCTCGTTGGACCTGCCGAGCGCATGCATCACAGCAGCAGCCATGCGCCAGGGTTGGCGCGCCGCCACGTCGCCTCCGGGCTGGAGCAGCGGCAGAAGATGGCCCAACCGCTCGAAGCGAGGCCCGTCGATTAGCAGCACCTCGCCGCCCCAGGCCTGATTGCCCGGCCCCAGACCGAAGCCGTCGAGTGCCAGCCCGATCAGCGGGCCGGTGGCGCCATGTTCGGCGGCGACGGCGGCGACATGGGCGTGATGATGCTGCACGGCCAGTGTGGGAATGCCCAGCGCCAGGGCATGGCGCGTGTTGGGAAAATCGGGATGGAGATCATGGGCGATGCGCTGGGGGGCTACGCCCAGCCAGTCTTGCATTCGGGCCAGCTCATCCTTGAAGCGGCGGATATCATCAGGCGAATCCAGATTGTTGCCGGCCTCGGAAACACAGGCCAGCCGCCCCTTGGCGGCGGCCACGCTGTTCTTGAGATAGGCCCCCACCGCCAGCACCGGGGGGGCGTCGAAGGGCAGCTTGATCTCGATCATCCCGCAGCGCGCTGAAGGGCGGCCTGCGCCTCGATCCAGGAAAGCCAGGCCGCCATGCCCTCGCCGGAACGGGCCGACAGTTTGATCACGCCGATGCCGGGATGCACGCGTCTGGCGTAGTCGATGGACTTTTCGACATCGAAATCAAGATGGGGCAAGAGATCTATCTTGTTGAGGATCATCAGCGATGCCGCCCGGAACATGTCGGGATATTTAAGCGGCTTGTCCTCGCCCTCGGTTACCGACAGCACGGCCACCTTGGCCGCCTCGCCCAGATCGAAGCCCGCCGGGCAGACCAGATTGCCCACATTCTCGATGAACAGAACACCACCTTGTTGCATGGGCAGGGTTTCCAGCGCATGGCGCACCATATGGGCATCAAGATGGCAGCCCTTGCCGGTATTAACCTGATGAACCGGAATGCCCGTGGCTTCAATGCGCATGGCATCCAAGGCCGTCTGCTGATCGCCCTCGATCACCGACAGCGGCGCTTTGCCTTTCAGCATTTCGATGGTCTTGACCAGAAGTGTTGTCTTGCCCGAGCCGGGGCTGGAGACCAGATTCAAGGCAAGCGTGGCATGGTCGGAAAAGGTCTTGCGATTGAGCGCTGCCCAGCGATTGTTCTCGGACAGAATATCCTGCTCGATGCGCAGCAGGCGCCCCTGATCCGGCGAGGAATCCTGGTGGTCATGGTGATGATGCCCATGCCCATGCCCGTGATCATGACCATGATCATGGGAGTGAGGAGAGGTTCCAGCGCCACAACCGCAGACCGTACACATCACTCGACCTCCAAATCCAAGACCCGCATATCCTGTCCGCCATCATCCTTCAGATCGAAGCCGCCACAGGCCGGGCAGGGCTCGCCCCAGGCCTTGATGGCAACCTGGGTCGAACAGCCGAAGCACCAGACAAGGCCCGGCTTGCGCTCGATCACCAGGCGGGCGCCCTCGGCCTTTGAGCCCTTGGCGACCGCCTCGAAACAAAAAGCCAAGGCGTCGGCATCGACATGGGCCAATTGGCCGATTTCCAGGCGAACCACCAGAACGCGCTGAAAGTCATTGTGCGCCGCCTGATCCTCGATCAGTTTGACAACGCCGTCGGCCAGCGACATTTCATGCATCATACACCTCAATCAGAAGCCCCACGCAAGGGTCGAAGGCATAGGCCTGAAGTCTTGCCAGATGCGAGGCGGCTTCAGGACTTCTTGCCGGTGCGCCGAGAAGGGCCTTCACGAAGGGACCCTCGGGGTGGAAATTCCACTCCGTGGGGGCCATAAGCCGGTAGGAGTTGATCTTGCTCTCCTCGACCCGGACCCAGTGGACGAGGCGCCCTCTGGCGGCTTCGCTCTGTCCGATGCCCTCTCCCGATCCCATTGGGCCCTGGCCCAGCTCCCAGGGTTCCAGCATCGGCAAAATCATGGCCATCGCAACCATGGCCTGGGAGATCTCGATCAGACGCGCCAAAGCCCTGGCGGTCAGTCCGCAGCCCAGTTCCTCCTCGATGGCCCCGATCAAGGGATGGTCGCATTGTCGCGACAGAGGACCCGTCTCCAGGCAGATCCCTTCGTCCGTGGCCGGTCTGCTGGTGAAACGTCCAAGCTTGTCGCCCCGCAGCATGTCGGCCAGCCATACTGGATCGAGTCCACCCATCAGCACCGCCGTGGCAGGCGGGGGAGCGCTCCTGTCATGTTCCTGAAGACGCGTGAGTACCAGGGCGGGAACGGGGGGAAGCCCTCGCCCCCAATCTTGAAGGCTTGCGAAGCTTGAGAGGGCTGACACATCACGCCCGCCCATGATCCGCTCGAGGACGAGTCCGCGCAGTTCCTCCAGCCAGCCCGCCAAATGGGCTGCCTCGGGTTTGACCACGAAGGGGGCCGGATGAATTGCCTTCTCCAGCGACTTGACATGGCGGCGAATTCGCTTCGCCCCCTCGGCATCCGGAACCGCTCCCAGTAGCAGGGCGCCATCGAGCAGGAGATGACGGGCGTGCTCCTCAAGCGTTTCGGCCAGCACCAGCAGCTTGCGAGATGCCTCCCAGGCCGGGGGCGGCGAGATCCCGAAGGCGGCCTCCAAAGCACCCAGGCAGGCATCGCGCTGGGCCATGGCGCACAGGCTGAAAAGGGTGGGAATCCGCTGGGCGGCCTCGCGAAAGCCAAGTCCGGCCATCAGAAGATTGAGGGGCGGGGCTGGCCTGGGGGTGATCTCGACGGCAGAAATCCGCCCGCCATCCAGAATGAGCCTTGCCCCGATGGCCCCTTCCGAAGCTAGGACATTCATGAGGCCTGGGCCGACAGGGCCTCGGCCATCAGGGCCTGCGTTGCCAGCGCCGTCTCGCGGTCCAGTTTTTCAGCAACAAATCCACCCGCCTGAATCAGGACATAATCGCCCAAGGCGACCTCGCCCTCCTCCATCATGAGCAGGCTGGCTTGGCGTCGAACGCCGAAACATTCCACGGTCACCATGCCGTTCTCGATGGCGATCACCTCGGAGGGGATGGCCATGCACATGATCAGGCCAGCCCGCTTAAGGGTGCCAGGCCAATTTTGGCAAGCTCGGCCAGAACAGCCTCGATCAGGGGCTCGACCTGGGCTTCCACGCTGGGGGTCAGCCCCATATGGGTGGCAAGCGACTCCGGCTCGCAGCCCAGCAGCACGAGATGCAGGGGAAAGCCGCCCGCCAGTTTCAAGGTGGCCAGCACGTCGGAAAGCCCCAATTGATGCGGCGAAAGTCTGGTTTGGAACAGGGCGGGCACCTCGTCGTCTTCAAGGCGGATCAGGGTGCCAGCGGGATCGCCCGAGCGCACGGCATCGACCACGATCAGATGGTTGAGATTCATCATGGGCTCCAGCAGCTCCATGCCCGACGTGCCGCCGTCGACGATTTCGATGTCGGGAGAAAAGCGAAAACGGCTTTCCATCTCTTGGACAACGCGCACCCCGATGCCCTCATCGCTCATCAGCATATTGCCGATTCCCAGAATCATCACGCGCATCCGCCGTCTCCTCTGCTTGGCTAGAATAAAATCCCCCCGTTGCGAAAGCAACGGGGGGAAGGGGCGGACTGCCGTAATCTTTTCTTAAAGCGCTTTGACCTGAACGATCTTGCGCTTCTCACGGTCGACTAAATGCACGGCGCAGGCCAGGCAGGGGTCGAAGGAATGAACAGTGCGCAGCACCTCGAGCGGACGCTCGGGGTCAGCCACCGGATTGTCAAGCAGCGATGCCTCGTAAGGCCCGATGGCATCGTCCTCGTTCCTGGGTGCCGCATTCCAGGTGGTGGGCACCACGGCCTGGTAATTGGCGATTTTGCCATCCTTGATGACCACCCAGTGCGACAAAGCACCGCGAGGTGCCTCGTGATAGCCAAAGCCCATCTGCTCGCCCTTGGGGAAGACCGGAGCGTTGAAGGTCTTGGTGTCGCCCTTGGCGATATTGTCGATCAGCGCTTGCCAATTGCTGGCCAGAACTTCGCTCATGACGGCGCAGCGAATGGCGCGGGCCGCGATGCGTCCGATGGTGGAATGCAGGGCGGCCAGAGGGATCTTCTGGCCCAAAAGCGCACTGGCCGTATCCAGCACCTTGGTGGCATAGGCCTGGGTGGGCTTGTGGCCGGCGGCATACATGCACAGCACGTTGGCCAGCGGACCCACCTGGGCGGGTTTGCCGTAGAAGGTGGGGGCCTTGACCCAGGAATACTTGCCCTCGTCCTGGAAGTCGGTGTATTCGGCCAGGGTTTCGCCCTTCCAGGGATGCAGAGCACCCTTGCCGCCCTTGTACCAGGAATGTTTGACACTTTCCGCAACGCCGTCGCGGAAATAGGCGTCCTGGTAATTGGTGATCGGCTTGAAGGTGGAAATGTCGCCGCCGGAAATATAGCCGCCCGGCATCTGGAACTGCATGCCCTTGGTGTCGGTGGGCATGTCGGGCACCGACAGATAGTTGGTGACGCCTGCGCCATACTTGGTCCAGTCGGCATAGACAGCACCCACGGCGGCCACATCGACCAGCAGCACCTTCTGGATGAAGTCATTCAGCTTGTCGATCTGCTCCTTGACCAGCAGAAGGCGCTCGATCGACAGGACCGACTGGCTGTCCAGCGAAATGGGGTTGGCCACGCCACCCACCGCCATGTTCTGCACATGCGGGCTTTTCGAGCCCAAGGTGCTGACGATCTTGTTGGCGTGGCGCTGGGCTTCAAGCGCTTGCAGATAATGGGCGACGGCCACCAGATTGACCTCGGGCGACAGCTTCATCGCCGGATGGCCCCAATAGCCATTGGTGAAGGGACCCAACTGGCCCGAACCCACGAAGGTGGCCAGCTTGTTCTTCACGTCGGTCATGACATGGCGGTTGTTCAAGGGCCAGTCGGTATATTGCTCGATCCAGGCCGCCGCCTTCACCGGATCGGCCTTCAGCGCACTGGTGACATCCACCCAGTCAAGGGCTGCCAGATGATAGAAATGCACGATATGATCGTGAATGGCATGCGCCGAAGCGATCATGTTGCGGATGTACTGTGCGTTCAGCGGCACTTCCAGGTTCAGCGCGTTTTCCACCGCGCGCACCGAGGTGATGGCGTGAACGGTGGTGCAGACGCCGCAGAAGCGCTGGGTGATGATCCAGGCGTCCCGGGGATCGCGGCCCAGCAGAATCTGCTCGACGCCGCGCCACATCTGGCCCGAAGCCCACGACTTCGTGACTTTGCCGCCGTCCACCTCGACGTCGATGCGCAAATGGCCTTCGATGCGGGTGATGGGATCAATCGTAATGCGTTTGGACACGGCGAGGTCTCCTATTCAGTGCGCCCTGTCCGGGCTATGCCCGGGCAGAACGGGGAAGAAGCGGACGAAAATGATGTAGCCCAGGATCTCGACGGCGACGATGCCGAGCGTGATCATGATTTCGGGCACGGCGGGGAAATAATGCCAGCCCGGACCGGTTTCATAGCCGACCAGGAAGGCGTCGATGCGGTATAGAACGGCAGCCAGCAGCATCGAGCAGGCGGCCAGGAAATAGGTGCGGGCATCGCGCTTGGCCGAGGGCGAGAGCAGCATCGCCACTGGCAGGGTGAAAAGCGTCATCTCGACCCAGAACATGAAGCTTTTGAAGCCTGAGGTGAACATGGCGCCAATCTCGCCCCTAACCAGAATATCGACCAGACGAAGAAGAATGAAGGCCACCAGAAGCCAGGCCATCACCTTGGACAGATCGGCGATCAGGGGCAGTTCATCCTTCAAGCTGCGCTTAAACCCGGCCGAGGCGGTGCAGGCCTCGAAGACGACCACGGCATAACCCATGGCGATGGCCGAGATGAGGAACAAGAGCGGCAGGAACAGGGTCTGCCAAAGCGGGTTGATCTGATAGCCAAAGACAATCAGCAGCGAGCCCAGTGAGGATTGATGCATGGTGGGCAGCAACACGCCCAACGCAATCGCCAGGAACATCCATTTGTCGGTGAAGGCCTGAACACCCTTCCAGCCGAACTTTTCGGCCAGCACCGGGCTGAACTCGATCCACAGCACCAGGATATAGGCCGCCACGCACAGGGCCACTTCCACCATGACCGAGCCGTATTGCTGATAATTGGGCAGCAGGATGTGCCAGAAGTTCCAATAGCGGCCCAGATCGAAAATGACCGAAATGCCGCCCAGCGTGTAGCCGAAGGCGCTTGCCAGCAGGGCGGGGCGCACCAGGGGGTGATACTTGCCCTTGTTGGCGATATAGACCAGCAGCGCCAGGGCATAGCCGCCGCAGGCCAGGCCGGTGCCGATCACCACGTCCCAGGCGATCCAGATGCCCCAGGGGAATCCGTCATTGATGTTGGCGACCGAGCCGAAACCGAACAGGAAACGTTGTGCGGCAAAGAAGACGGCGAGCAGCACCAGGACCGAAAGAACCAGCGTTACCGGAGAAATCAGCCTGCCGCCGATGGGTTGCGCTTTCATGCTATTCCCCCTTCTCGTCAGAATGGCTGCCGACCGTTCTTTTGGTCGCCCAGGCCAGCCCGCCCAGCGCCACCAAGGGCAGGATCATGCCGCCATACAAAGTGCCCTGCAGCGTTTCCGACTTGCTGGAATAGCTTTGCTCGGGCAGATCGGGATAGCCCAGCTTGGCGAAAGCCACGCCGGAAAGCATCAGCATCTGGGTGCCGCCGATTTCCTTCTCGCCATAAATGCGCTTGAGGTAAGCGGGTGCTGGTTTTTCGTGCGAGGGGTAGGGGGCTTCGATATTGCCGCGCGGATAGACCGCAAGGCTTCCCGCCTCGATCTCCAGGCGGCGCTTAGCCTCGGCCTTCAAAAGCTCGACCGGGCCGAAGAGCGTAGCGCCGGTGGGGCAGACTTCGGCGCAGGCGGCGAACTTGCCCTCGGGCAGGCGATGCTTGCACAACTGGCATTTCTGAATGCGCGGTGTTGCCGTGTCATATTGGAAGCGCGGCACGCCGAAGGGGCAGGCCCCCACGCAATAGCGGCAGCCGATGCAGATGTCGGGATCATAGCCCACGATGCCGGTTTCGGGATTCTTGGTCATCGCCGCCACCGGGCAGGCCGAGACGCAGGAGGGATCGACGCAATGCAAACAGGACTTCTTGACGAAGGCGTAGCCGTCCTTTTCCTGATCCTTATGATCGGCCGTGCCCTCGGCATAATATTTGATGACGTTGAGCGTTTTGCCGGAGATATCGAGCGGGGTGTCCCACAATCTGTCCTGCGTCGAGAATTCCGCAGGCATGCCGTTGGCTTCCTTGCAGGATTTAACACAGGATTTGCAGCCGATGCACAAGGTGGAGTCGAACAAAAGCCCCAGGGCCTTGGGCGGCATCTGCTTGTTTGCGCGCGCCTGGGCATCGCCTGGCGCCAGGGCGACGGCAGCACCGACCGCGAGCGAGCCGCCCAACGTCGCCTTCATGAAATTACGCCGATCGAGCGTCATGGTCCGGCTCCTTATTCCGCGGCATCCTTGTCGGAACTGTCCTTGCCCAGATTGCCGGCCAGCTTGTAGCCCGCTCCGGCGGCAAGACCGGCCACGGCGGCAACCACCGCTGCCGAACCCAGCGTGGCGCCCACGCCCTGCTCCTCGACGATGCGCGGATAAGAGGCGGGCGGCACCACATTCTTGACGTCGGCCAATTGGTGAATGGGCTTGTAGAAGCCGACACCTTTCTCGGTGCAGCCAAAGCAGGGATGGCCGGTGCCCACTGGCCAGGAACCCGAACCGACGTCGCCGAACAGGATCGAGGGGCAGTTGGCGTAGGTTTCGGGACCCTTGCAGCCCAGCTTGTAGAGGCAATAACCCTTGCGGTGTCCATCGTCGCCGAATTCCATGGCGAAACGTCCGGCGTCGAAATGCGCCCGGCGCTCGCAATTCTCGTGGATGAGGCGCGAATAGGCGAAGAGGGGGCGTCCCTGCTCGTCGATCTTGGGAAGTGCCCCGAAGGTCAGGAAGTGAACGACAGTGGAGAGAAAATTATAGGGGTTGGGCGGGCAGCCGGGAATGGTAACGACGGGTTTGTCCTTGATGATGGCGTTGACCGGCGAAGCGCCCGTGGGATTGGGCGGTGTGCTGGGCATGCCGCCCCAAGAGGCGCAGGAGCCGATGGCGATGATGGCGGCGGCGTCGGCGGCGCATTCCTTTAAGATGTCGAGTGCGGTCTTGCCGCCGATCTTGCAATAGATGCCGCCGTCCTTGACCGGAATGGCGCCTTCGACCACCAGGACGTATTTGCCCTTGTTGGCGGCCATGGCGGCGTAGCGCGCCGCTTCGGCCTGATGTCCGGCGGCGGCGAACAGGCTTTCGTGATAATCGAGCGAGATGATCTCCAGAATCAGTTTCTCGATGGTCGGATGTTCGGCCCTGAGAAGCGATTCCGTACAGCCCGTGCATTCCTGGAAATGCAGCCAGATCACCGAGGGCCGTTTGGCGGGCGAGGCGATCGCGGTTGCGATCTGGGCATCCGCCCCCTTGGGCAAGCCCATGGTGGCCGCCAGCGCGGCGCAGAATTTGAGGAAGGCACGGCGCTCGAGTCCCAGCTTGGCTTCCAGCGCTTCGATTTCGTCTTGGAACATGTCGCTACCTCTTCTTCTGGCGCTCAACCGCAATCGGCAAAGAGCGCAACCACACTGTCTGCCTGCTGCCATTGCAGCGGCCCGGCTTTGGCCGGTTCCTTGCGAAGGGAAAAGCCCTCCCCATGAAGCCTGCCGCATGGTTCGCGGTCTTAGCAGGTGCAACCCAAAATCGGGGAGCCACCCTACCCACAAGTGGGGCAAGGATCGTGCCAAGTCGCACCGCCAGGGGAGTCGCCGGGAATCCGGGGGACTCAGCTTAAATCAGCAAAATCAGATAAAAGCCAAGATGGAAGGCGTGCTTCCACCTGATGGAAAGTTAGTGTACGGTGCAGGCCATGCAGGGGTCGAAGGAACGCACCACATGCTGCACGGCAACAGGGGTGCTTTCCCCGGCCTTGACCGGGGTTCCCACCAGCGCCGCCTCCAAGGGGCCGGGCTGACCCTTTGCATCCCGAGGCGAGAAATTCCAGGTGGTTGGCGCAATCACTTGATAGCGGCGCAAGCGCCCCTCGCTGATTTCCAGCCAATGGCCCAATGAGCCTCGGGCCGCCTCGATCAAGCCAGCGCCGCGCAGTACCGTCCTCTCCAGATTGAAGGGGTGGCAGAAGGGGGCCTTGGGCTCCAGCGCCTCTGCCCAGTCTTCCATCGCCAAGGCAAGGCGCGCCAGCTCGATCAGCCGGGCTACGACGCGCACCGCCACGGTCGAGCCATGCCGGGCATGCAGGTCGCGGATCAGTGGTTGACCCGATAAAAGCTGGCGGGCCAGCGCGCCCACCTCGACGGATTGGCCATTCAGGCGGGGCGCTTTGCTCCAGCTATAGGCCTCTGGCTTGTCGGCATTGGGAATCGTAGCGCCTTGGCTGGGATGCAAAGCCTGCTCGCCGCCATACCAGGCATGGGCGATATCCTCGGTGATGGCTTCGGGTGCGAGAGGAGCGAGGGCATTGTTCCGCCATATGCCGCCTGCAAATAAAGACTCTCCGGTCTGGGGGTCGGCAAAGGCTCCAAAGCTCATCAGGTCGGTCTGCGACTTTCCCAACCGCCACAAGTCGAGATCGCGGGAAATCTTGAGAAACAGCCCAAAATCGCCCTGATCGCAGGCGTTCAACGCGTCTTGCGACGCCAGGGCGGCGATTTGCTTAAGGGACAGCCCGAAAAGATGGGTTTCGAGAAATCGGCGAAAATTTGCGATGATCGACTTCAGGCGGACGCGCTCGGCCGAATCCACCGGCTTGGTTGTGCCGCCGGGCTGCAAGGCCAGTGAATGCGGCCATTTCCCCGCCAGAATACCCATTATCTCGAACAGGGCGCGCCTTGCAATCGCCACCAGCGCCGCCATCTTGCCCTGACCGGCCATAAAGCGGTTTCGGGTCTCGCTGTGCCAGGGCTTGGTTTGGTAATCGGGCCTTGCGAAGTCGGGCATGAAGAACAGGGTGAAATGCACCAGATGGTCGGCGGCGTTCTCGGTGGCCTGCAGCAGATTGAGCGCAGCTTGCCCGTTGGGCGGCATGCTTAACTTGGCAGCATTGGCCAGGGCCGCCGCCGCTGCTGCCGACTGCGCAATCGAACAGATGCCGCAAATGCGCGGCGCTATTGCCAAGGCATCCAGGGCGGCCCTTCCCGCCATCAATTGCTCGAAATCGCGAAAGAGGGAGGCGTTGACGAAGGCCTCGCGCACTTGGCCGTTCTCGATCTCCAATCGCACTTCAAGGTCGCCCTCGACGCGGTTGAAGGGGCCGATGATCAAGCGGGTCATTTCTGTGACCTGATACGCGGGGCGGGGGGCACGACGATGCGACTTTCCGTGGCATTCTTGCGAACGCGCCCCGGCGTGGCCGATTTCGAAAGGGCGGCCAAGGCGACGAACCAGGCCTTGGGCATATCGACCGGCAAACCTACCGGTATGCCCGCCACCTTGGGGGTTTCAAGATAGGGCTCGCTCCCGTCGGCGAATCCCGGCACGGTGCAGGCGATGCAGGCAAAGCCTGCATTGGTGCAAGAGCCTGTTCCATTCCAGCGTCTGCGGTTGCAGTCGCCCGGGGCCTGAGTTGCCCGGCAGCCCAAATTCTCCATCAGGCAGCCCTGCTGGGCAGGTTCATGGGCGCTGGCCTTGTATTCGTAATATTCATTCCGATTGCAGCCGTGATGGGCCAGATGGTCGGCATAGAATCGCGGGCGGGCGAAACTGTCGAGATCATCTGGCGACAAAGCGCCGTCGGCCAGCAGCAGCAAGGTTTCGGCAATCCAGCCGGGATGGGGGGCGCATCCGGCAATATTGATCACGGGAAGGCCAGAGCCCGAGCGCCAACCCGCGGACAAAAGCCCACCGGCCAAACCATTCGCATATTGAAGGCCGGTGGCTTCGGTGCGGCCCGAGGCGCCGGCCACCACGCCGCCAAAGGCGGCACAGCTACCCACCGCCACGACATGGCGCGCCTGACCAGCCAATTCACTGATCAGGCGGCTCATCGGACGATCAAAACCCAGCGCCATTTGAAAGCGCCCGGAGCCGTTCGGGCCCAGAAGAACAGCCCCTTCGACCAGCAGCGCATCCAGCAAAAGCGTCCCCTCAAGGATCTGCTCGACGACCCGGCTGAATTCCTCTCCGCTTTCCTGGCTCAAAGCCGGGTGTGCCAGCAGCTTCAGCTCGGGCTGCTGGCCAGCCAGCAGCCCCGATTCATGCTCGAAGGCCGAGGCTGTGCAGCCGCCGCAAGAGCCCGCCTGAACCCAGAGAAATGAAAAAGGATGTGTCCTTGTCATGACGCTGAAGCATCGGCACTCGGCCCTTCCGGGTCAACCCTTATGCGCGGGTAGGTGACATGGTGCGGCATCTCCTGTAAGTTGTCTTCCAACGAGCGGTTGTGTAGGCGGGGGCCGCACACCTGCCCCCTCAAGCCATGACCAGGAATGGGGCCTGAACCGTGGACGTTTTGTCGCCTAAAAGCCGCCAGGAGCTGGAAGCCGAGTTGGCCTGCCTGCGCTCACGTCTTGGCGAATACGAGGCCTTGGAAGCCCTCAGTCGCGAGACGGGCGAAGCATTCCTGCGCTCCCTGGAGGGAGGCGAGCGCTGCCGAGAGCGTCTGGACGCCAAAAGCGAGGAACTGTGCAACGCACGCCACCAATTGCAAAAGGCGCTGGGTCGCTACACCGATCTCTTCAATCATTCGCCGATCGGCTATTTCCTGATTGACCAACACGGCATCCTGCGCGAGGTCAATGTCAAGGGAGCCGCCCTTCTGGGTCAAAGCCCTGTGCATTTGCAGGGTGCCCCTTTCGCCAAATACATAACCCCCCTGGCGCGGCCCGCCTTTGACCATCATCTCCAGTCGGTCTTTGCGGGTAGCTCCGGCCAGATCGAGCTTGCCCTCGATACCCCAGATGTTCCCGCCCTGCCGGTCATTCTGGAAACCTCTTTGATAGAGGGCATGGACGAGGGGACGGGGCCTTTGTGCCTGGCGGCGGCCCTTGATCTTGGCAGCCGCAAGCAAGCCGAGAAAGCTCTGGCGGAACGGACCGAGGAACTGGCGCGCTCGAACGAGGACCTGGAGCGCTTCGCCTATGTCATTTCGCATGATCTGCAAGAACCGCTGCGCAATATCGGAAATTATGTGCAGCTTCTGTCCAGACGCTACAAGGGGCGTCTGGATGCCGATGCTGACGACTATATCGGTTTTGTGGTCGATGGCGTGATGCGTCTGTCCAACATGATCCGCGAACTTCTGACCTTCTCGCGCATCACGACACAGGGGCGGACCTTCGAGGTGGTCGATAGCGGAGCAGCCCTCAAGGATGCGCTGGCCAATCTCGAATCCGCCATCACGGAAAGCCTGGCGGAAATTCACATTGCACCGATGCCCGAGGTGCAGGCGGATTCGACGCAACTGATCAGCCTGTTTCAGAATCTGATCGGCAATGCCCTCAAATACCGGGAAGCTGATCGCAATCCCAGGATACGTATCGAAGCCAGGCCGGTCGGCGAGAAATGGCTGTTCTCCATCGTCGATAACGGTATCGGCATCGAAAGCCGCCAGTTCGAGCGCCTGTTCATGCTGTTCCAGCGCATCAATCCGCAGGGCGGAATTCAGGGAACGGGAATCGGCCTGGCCGTCTGCAAGCGCATCGTCGAACGCCATGGCGGCCAGCTTTGGGTGGAATCGACGCCCGGACAGGGCAGCATCTTCTATTTTACGCTGCCGGCGGCGCCTTCTTCTCATTAAGCAACGGGCGCAAGGCCAAGGCGACGCCGACCGTGATCAGGCCGGCCGAGACGACGTCGCTTAGGAAATGCGCACCTTGAATGACCCGCACCATGCCGATCAGGAATCCGAAGGAAATGGCCGCCCATCCGGCCCTGACGCGCCAGGGCGGCGGCAGCAGCATGGCAAACGCGAAAGTCCAGAAGGCGATCGAGGCATGGCCCGAGGCGAAGGAGCAATTATCGGCGCACTGATCTGTCATCACGAAAGGCGGCGTGTAATGCTGTTTACCGCCAAATTCAGCAATCGTGGTTGGGCGCGCACGTCCCCAATGATCCTTGAACAACAGATTGACGATCAGGCCGGGACCCAAAAGCAGCGTCGAGGTCAGATAGGCCATGGAGCGCCAGGTGAGTCCAAAAATGCGCTCCTTCAACCACAGATTGGCCAAACCGATCAGCAGACAGAAAACGCCTGCGCCCAGGATGATGGCGGGCAGCCCCTTGCGCACGAATTCGAAGGGCGGCGCATAGCGCCAGAAAAACCATTCCGCCTCGTTGTAGAAAAGCCCCGAGACCGCCAAATCAATCTCGCGCAGGAATGACAGGCTTCCCAGCAGGGCAAATAGCGCGTAGACGGCAAGGCTTCTCATCTCAATAACCCTTGAAGCCGGAAAGCAGATAGGCGTGAAGCTCGATGGCAAAACCGGGATGAATCTCGCGCTGGATCGGCCCCAATGACTCGGCAGTGGCAAAGCGCTGGGCAATCTCGGCAATGTCTGCGCGTTCGGTTATGAAAACCACCCGGCTTTCGTCGTCGCCCATAAAGCGGTTGTTGAGATCGAAGGTATCACGGATGACGGGCGAGGGATTCCACTTCGCGGCATTCAGGGGATAGGGACGCACATAGTAGGAGAGCGAGGCCATTAGTTTGCGGTCGTCGCTCATCAACCGGCTGGCGGGATGGGCCGCCAGCAGGGCCGAGACATCGCGGCCAACCTCCGTCCAGCCCTTCAAGCGCTTGGCGATATCCGTTTTTGCGGTCAGAGGGACACCCGCCATGGCCAGCACGGCCTCGTAATTGTAGACCAGGCTCGCCACCACGACATGCAAAACCACGGAAAGGCGGACAAGGAATAGCCGCCCTTTCTCGGCCAGCCATGCCGTCATCAGAATCGAAGCCGCCACATAGGCGGGGGCTGCCCAATTGGCGTTGGCGCGCGACAGCAGGCTTTCCACCGTCATCAGCAGAAGAATCGGCAAGGCCATAAAGGCCAGAAGACGCAAGCGGGGCTCTTGCAGATGACGCTTCAGTCCCGGCAGAAACAAGAGCAGGGCTGCGAACAGCAAGGGGCCGAACACGGCGAATTGCGACAGCACGAACTCGCCCATCTTGGCCGGGTGGAACAAGGGACCGCTTAGATTCGCGTTATCCTTGGTATGCAGGTAGCTGACAAAGCCGTTGGCGGCGTTCCAGAAGAAGTTGGGTAGGTAGAGCAACAGGGCAAGAGAAGCGCAAAGGGCTGCGGATTTCCAGGCAATCCGTTTGCGATATTGGGGCGAGCTTGCCAGAAAAAGCCCCAGCGACACTGGAAACAGGATCATGGCGTATTTTGCCAGAAGGCCAAGCCCGATCGCGATGCCAAGAAGTGCCCACCACAGCACTGGCCGATCATCGTCCAAAGCTCGCACCGTCGCGAACAGGGCCACGGCCCAGAACATCAGAAGCGGCGGGTCGGTCGTTACCAGCATCGAGGAATAGGCGACACCCGGCAGGGTCAGAAAAACCAGGCCGGACCAAAAGGCGATGCTGGCATTGAACAGATGGCGTGCAGCCAGAAAGACGAAGAGTGAGCCAATAGCATAGGCGAATGTCGAGGGCAGGCGCACGCAGGCCTCCGCCTCGCCGCAGACCCGGCCGCTCAGGGCAATCGACCAGGCGACGAAAGGCGGCTTCGAGTAATAGCCCCAGTCGGGCGCCAGCGACCAAAGCCAATACTGGGCTTCATCAAAGGACAGATCGTAGGGACTGCCCGCCAGCACCAGCAGCCGCCAAACTGTGATCAGAAACAGGACTGTCAGAAACAGGATAAGAGGGTTGCGCCCGGCCTGCCCGCCTTGCATGCCGTCCATCACCCGTCCTCGAGGTGAAAGAGTGTGGACAGACCCACCAGCAGCGTGACGATGGCCGGGCTCCAGGCTGCCAGGGTAGGGGGAAGCGTTGCCGACAGGCCCAGCGCAAAGGCCACCTTGGAAAAGAAAAAGAACAGGAAACCCGCCGCAACGCCGCCGCCCAGGCGAAGCATGACGCCGCCCATGCGCAGATTGGGCCGAAGCGAAAAGACGGCGGCCACCAGCACCATGGCGCAGAGCAGCACGGGCGAGGCCAGAAGCGACTGGAAATACATTCGATGCTTCTGGGCCGAAAAGCCCGCTTCCTCGGTGAATTTGATAAAGCCCGGAAGCGCCCAGAAGGACATGGTTTCCGGCGAGGAGAAATTATCTTGAATCTTCGAAATGGTCAGCGTCGTCGGCAGGGTGATGTGGGGGCGGGGCTCCGATGGCCTTCCCGGCACGATTTCCCACACCTTATCTAAATCGATCCGTCCGTCGGCGATCTGCCCGGTCTCGGCATCGTGGCGATAGGTAAAGCGGTTGTCTTCCAGGTGAAAGATGCTGACCTTCGAGAGCAACAGCCTGTGGCCATCCTGGCGCACATGCCCGGCATGGATGATTTCCTGGCGGTTACCTTGTGATTCTCGCAGCCAAAGCCCGAAGCCTTGAGAGAAGCTTAAGGGATTGGACAGGCGAATCTGAATTTTGTCTTGCATGGTTTCGTAGCGGGAAAACAGGGTAGAGGCCAGGGGATTGAAAGCCACCACCATCAAGACACCGATGAAAAAAACCAGCAACATGACAGGAGCCAGGAACTGCCATACGCTGACCCCGGCCGCTCTGGTGACCACCAACTCGCGTGTGCGCGTCAGGCGCCAGAAAATGATCATGGCCCCCAGCATCACGGCGAAAGGCAGCAGGGTTTGAACCATCTGCGGCAGTTTGCACAGCGCCATCTCCAGAAGGACCAGGAATCCGGCGCCCTGCTTGCCCGAGGCGCGGCGCACCAGTTCGATCACGTCGAACATCAAAACGATGCCCGAAACGCAGGCCAGCGTTCCCATAAAGGCTACCAGGAACTGGCGGCCAATATACAGGCTCAAGGTGGGGGACAGGCGAATCATGGGCGAAGATTGGACTGAAATAGGCTCGCCGCGCAAGCCGGGAAGCGCTATATGAAGAATATATCAAAGAACGGCAGGGAATGGTCGATGGTCCTTCTTTCACGCATCTACACCAGGGGTGGCGACAAGGGGAAAACATCGCTGGGCAACGGTGAGCGGGTTTCCAAGCACAGTCTGCGCGTCGAGGCCTATGGCACGATCGACGAAGCCAATGCCGCCCTGGGTCTGGTGCGCCTCTTTACCGCCGATCAGCCCGATGCCGATGCCCTGCTGGCCCTCATTCAGAACGATCTGTTCGATCTGGGGGCTGATTTGTGCGCACCCGGGCAGACCGAGGGCTTGCGCCTTCAGCCAAGTCAGGTCGAGCGCCTGGAGCGTGACATCGATCGCCTGAATGCCAAGCTAAAGCCGCTCGATTCCTTTGTTCTGCCGGGGGGAAGTCCTGCTTCGGCCCATCTGCACCAGGCCAGGACCGTGGTGCGCCGGGCTGAGCGCCTGATCTCTGCCCTGGCGGAGGAAGAAGCGATCAACCCCCAGGCGCTGGCTTATGCCAACCGCCTCTCCGATCTTTTGTTCGTCATGTCCCGCAGCCTGAATGGTCAGGGAGACAACGATATCTTGTGGGTTCCTGGCGCTAACCGCTGACATCTGGATTCAGCATTCCTTAACCGGCTTTTGATAGTCTGTAAGCCGGTAAAGAGGCTTGGAACACCATGAAAAAGCTATTTTTCCGTCTTGCCGTTCTGGCCCTGCCCTTGCTGGCGGGGGCCTGCGGCTACGATATGACGACCGGGCAATATCCCATGACCAGCGGCTTCTTGCAGGCCGAGGTGGTTTCTCTGGTGGCCACGGGACGCACGGCCAGCGACCATGTCACCTCGTTGGTGACGGGCAAGGATTGCTCGACCATAAGGGCCAAGGACGAGGGCCAATATTGCGTCAGCCGCAATCCGCCCTTGCAACGTCCCGATGTCTATTGCTACCGCACGCTGGGTCAGGTGAGCTGCTATCGCGAACCCGATCCCTTCCAAGATGGGGCGCAGGCGGTGGGCATTGAGGCCTATGACCGGCAATCCACAGTAAGGCGCTGATTTTCCACTGAATCCGAATCATTGACCGCTGCCGTGCGGCTGGTCAACAATAGCCCTTGTCACACATCAGGATGAGACGATGGGTAAGCTGGTTCGCCTGACCGAGGAACGCCGACGCCGGTCCGATCCGGTGTGCTTCACCAGGGCCGAGATCAACCAGCTTCTAGCCCTGTATAGCAGGCGGGTCGGGCGCGGCGAATGGCGCGATTATGCGATCCGTCTCAGTCCCGGCATGGCGGCCTTCACCGTCTTCAAAAGCGCCATGGAGCGCCCGCTTTACACCATCGCCAAATTCCGTCCAGGCAGCCTGGGTCCGGGGGGCGATTTTCTGGTGTCGCAGGGACCGCAACGCCTGATGCAGGCCCAGCGCATCGAGGAGGTGGTGACAAGGCTCGACCACCGTCTCAAGTTGGTGCAGGGATAACCCGCTCTATTTTAGAGAAACCGGCACGACCTTGTTGCGTACGGCCTGGCCGATATGGCCGACCAGAGGCGTAGCCAGGGCACGGGTAAGGGCATGCGTATCCGAGCTATGGGCCGGAATTTGCGCCCAGCCCTGCCAAAGACGCTTGCCATCGGCGCGATCCATCAGCCCAAGATCAAGGCGCACACTGCCCGCCGTGCCCTGCGGCCCCTCGTCGGGCCTGCGCTTCAACACACTGTCTTCGCCGGTCGAGAACAGCTTGACGCGGGCCTCGACCGTATCGCCGCCAGCCGAGCTTTTATGCCCATCGACGGAAAAGACGGTGGGGCGTGACGACAGATTGTTGGTCAGGGAATTCGTGGCATCAAAGGTCATGACAAACCGTGCGTCGGGGGCTAGGCGAAAGCCCGCCTGGGTCAGGGCTTGCTCCAACGCCGCCTTTACGGCCTTGTTGTCATCCGAATCGTCCTGGAGGCGCACTTGAAGGGGCTGGGCACGATCAATGGCGGCAAAGGACAAGGTCGACAGCTTGGCCTCGACGCGGTCTTGCGTCTGGGCCGACAACGGCCCACTCAGCGCCAAAATTGCCGCCGCGACAAAAAATCCTGCAACACGGGTCATCAATGGGCCCCCTTCCCTCTCAGCCAAGCCCCGAGAATGCGGGCCAAGTGCCCGAAAGTCAAGGAAACGGCAGCGAGATTTACCCGCTTCAGTCTGGAGTCATGACGATATAGCCGCTAGGGCATTCATGCGCACACAGCCCACAGCCCTTACAATATTCGTAATCGAAGACATAGTGCGAGCCGTCTTTGGCCCGCTCCTGGGTCTTGATCACGGCATTGTCGGGGCAAAGCGTCCAACAATTGTCGCAGGCCAAACAATTGCCGCAGGAGAAGCAGCGCCCGATTTCATGCGTGACCTGCGCCCTGGTCAGGCCGCCCTCGATTTCATCGATATCAGTACGCTTGCCCACGGGAAGCATGGTCTCCTCGGCCCTGGGCGAGGGCTCGAAATAATTCACGTTCAGCTTGTCGTAGTCGATGAAGGGGCGCCGCTTGGGATCGGGCAGGGCCTCCCCTGTCAGCTTGGCGTGAATGGCGGCGGCGGCTAGGCGGCCATCGCCGATGGCGGCGGTGACCGTGCCACGGTCGCCCCTGGCGTCTCCGCCCACCAGCACGCGGTCTGAGGTGGTGATCTGGCCCAAGGGGTCGGCCTTGAAATAATCGGCCTGACCCAGCAGGCTTTCGAAACCTTGGGCATCGACCACTTCGCCGATGGCGGGCACCACCATCTCGACATGCAGAACGGTTTCCGTTCCCTCGAAGGCGACGCGTGACGAGCGCCCGCCAGCCCCGGGAAGCTTCTTCAAATGGACCATTTCCAGGCCCACCAGTTTTGAGCCGCGCATGAGCAGCCGCTGAATGGTGCGGTGGGCGTGGAAAACGATGCCCTCCTCGACCGCCTGATCGAATTCGCGCGGGACCACGTTCAGCACATCCTTGGGATCGGCGTCCGGGCCGGGCAGGCCCGAGGCGGTGATCACATGCACCTCGGCAACACCGGCGCGCTTCATGACGCGGGCCAGATCGACCGCGGTATTGCCGCCGCCATGGATGGCAACCGACTTGGGCTTGGGAATATCGCCCACGATCAGCCATTCCTTCAAAAGGCCCAAGCCCTCGCGCAGATCGCTGGGCACCGCGCCATCAACGCTCCAATGGCGGCTTTTGGCGGCACCCGGGGCCAGGAACACATAGGCATGCTGGGCCAAAAGGTCTTCCAGGCGGACATCGCGGCCCAAAGCCGTGCGCGGCTTGAAGGTGATGCCCAGCTTCAGCAGTCGGCCAATTTCCGCATCCAGCACGTCCCTGGGCAGGCGGGTCACGGGAATGGCGGTGCGCAAAAGCCCGCCCGGCTCGGGCAGGGCATCGATCAGGGTAACGGGATGGCCCAGACGGCGCAGATGATAGGCTGCCGACAGGCCCGCAGGCCCCGCACCCACAACGCAGACGGGCTCGCCCTCCATGCGCTTGGCGTCAAGCGGATAGGCCCAATTATGCTTGATCGCCTCGTCGCCCAGATAGCGCTCGATCAGATGAATGGCAATCGGCTGATCCATATGCTTTCGATTGCAGGCCTGCTCGCAGAAATGCGGGCAGACGCGGGCCGTCGTGGCGGGCAGGGGATTGGCGCTGACCAGAATTTCCCAGGCCTCTTTTTCATGGCCCTCCATCAGCTTGGCGATATAGGCCTGGGCATCCTCGCCCGCCGGGCAGGCGACATGGCAGGGTGCGCCAAAATGGTTATGCACCGGCATTTCGTTGCGCCATGTGCCGGTCTTGAAATCCAGCGACGTTCCGGGAAGGGCAAAAGCGCCGCGCGAGAGCTGTTTCATCTGGGGGCCCTTTCCTAATCGACCATTCCGCCGCGGCGCACCGTATCGGCGCCGTCGGTGTCAAGCGCATCCATGCCATCGCCCTTCAATTGATAGATCTCGATATTGTGATCGGCCAGGGCTTGCAGATGCTCGCGCTCCTCCCTGGCTCTTGGATCCTCGGTGAAGAGGTGCTTGAAGCGGTTCTGAAGTTTCAGATAGTCGGCGACCGGCTTGGGATGGCGAATGGGCATCACGCCGGTTAGTTCGCCGCGTTCCAGTTCAACCACCGGGAACAGGCCGGTCTGCACGGCCAGGCGCGCCACTTCGATCGATATGTCGCTTTCGATGCCCCAGCCCAAGGGGCAGGGACTGTGGATCAGCAGGAAGGTGGGGCCTTCGATCGATACGGCGCGGCGCACTTTCCGGCGAATGTCAGCGGGATAGGCCACCGAAGCCGAGGCGGCATAGGGAATGTGATGCGCAGCGATGATGGAAAGCAGGTCCTTCTTCAGATGCCGCTTGCCCATGCGTTCCTTGCCGGGCGGGCTGGTGGTGGTCATGGCGGCGTGCGGTGTGCTGCCCGACCGTTGAATGCCGGTATTCATATAGGCTTCGTTGTCGTAGCAGACGTAAAGGATGTTGTGCTGACGCTCCAGCATGCCCGACAGGGCCTGAAAGCCGATATCGAAGGTGCCGCCATCGCCGCCCTGGGCGATCACCTTGGTCTTGCGCCCCTGCGCCTTCAGTGCCGCCTCGACGCCCGAGGCAACGGCCGCCGAATTCTCGAACAGCGAGTGAATCCAAGGAAGACGCCAAGCCGATTGCGGCCAGGGTGTGGTGAAAACCTCAAGGCAGCCCGTGGCGTTGGTCAGAATCACGTCGGGTCCGGCGGCCTCGGTGACCAGACGGGCGGCCAGTGCCTCGCCGCAGCCCTGGCAGGCGCGGTGCCCAGCCTCAAGGCCCCGATAGCGCGGCTGAAGCTTGCGTAGTTCCGCCATATTGTGTTCGGCGGGCCTCGACTCCTCGCTGGGGGCCGATTGGGCCTGACGGCGACGCTCCTGGATCTCTTTCTTCAACTGTGTGGAATCCATGGTCTGGCGCTCCTTCAGCGGTCTTCGGGTGGCAGCCGCTCGGGCTCCACATCGAGAATGGCAAAGCCTCCGGGCGCTTGCGTCTTGGCGGCGTTGATCAGCTTGGACAGCGTGGACATCGGAATGTCGCGCCCGCCCAGGCCCACCGTGAAATTGCGCACTTGCGGCGGCTTTTGCATGCCCGCCAGAGCGGCCCGCACCTCGGTGCCCAGAATGCCGCCCAAGCCCGGCGAGAAAGCGCGCTCCAGCACGATCAGTTCCTTCAGTCCAGCGCAGGCCATTTGCAAAGCCTCGATGGGAAAGGGGCGGAACGAGCGCAGCTTGATGATCTTGACCCGCTTGTTGCCGGGCAACATCTCGTTGGATTCGGTCAGGGTGGAAACCACCGACCCCATGGCCAATACGGCCGTGGTGGCGTTTTCGGGCCCCTCGACCGTCAGCAATCCGCCCGAGGCGCGCCCGCAGATTTTGGCCCAGTCCGCGTCCGCTGCCTCGATTTCGGGCAGGGCTTTTTCCAAGGCACGGTGCAGCGAGTAGCGCGCTTCGGTGTAATATTCCGGACCCACCAGGGTGCCCAGGCTTAAAGGATGCTTGGGGTCCAGCTTGTTCTTGAAGGTGAAGGGCGGCAGGTAGGAATCCACCTGCTCGGCTGAGGGCATGTCGACCACTTCCAGCGTGTGGGTGAGAACGAACCCGTCCATGCAGACCATGACCGGCAACTCAGTCCGCTCGGCGATGCGAAAGGCCTGAATCGAGGTGTCGATGGCCTCCTGATTGTCGGCGCAATGTAACTGAATCCAGCCCGAATCGCGCACCGTCATCGAATCTTGGTGATCGTTCCAGATATTGATGGGGGCCGAGATGGCGCGGTTGGCGCAGGTCATCACCACCGGCAGGCGCATGCCCGCGATGTCGAACAGAACCTCGGCCATCAGCAAGATGCCCTGCGAGGACGAGGCGGTATAGGAGCGCGACCCGGCAGCTGAAGAACCCAGCACCACCGAAGCCGCCGAGAACTCGCTTTCGACGCTGACAAATTCGCATTTCAGCTTTCCGTCGGCGACCAGCTTGGAAATATTCTCGACGATATGCGTTTGCGGCGTGATGGGATAGGCCGCGACGACACCGGGACGGCAGAGTGCTACCGCCTGGGCAATGGCCTGCGAGCCTTCAAGCGCATGCAACATGCTTGGCCTCCTTCTTCCACTGGCCGGCGGTCACATGAGCGCCCACCTCGTCAATCAGTTTCAGGTTCTTTTCCAGCACGTCGCCCTTGAAGCGTTTGGATAGCGCCTTCTTCAATGCTTCGAGCGGCAGAATGGCGGAAAGTGTCAGAAAGGCCGAAAGCAGGGCCACATTGGCCAGGGGGCGGCCTACGATTTCCTGGGCCATCTGGCTGCCTGCCAGGGCAATCATCGGGCGGCCATATTCCTTGGTCAGTTCTTCCGAGCTCTTCAGGGAATTGACCAGCACCCCCCCCTTGTCCTTAAGCCCCTCCAGCACGGAGGGAATATGCAAAAGGCTTTCGTCTTGGATGATCAGGAAGCCTGGGGCCTCGACCTGGCAGCGGCGCAAGATTGGCTTTTCGGCGATGCGGACAAAGGCGACCACGGGGGCTCCCCGGCGCTCGGCGCCGAAATTGGGGAAGGCTTGGCAGCGCTTGCCTTCCTCGAAGGCGGCTCCGGCAAGCACATAGGCGGCGACCACGTTGCCCTGGCCGCCGCGGCCGTGAATTCGGATTTCGATCATGCCCTGGCTCTCCCTTGCATGCCCTGTCCCGGCAATTCCTGGCCTTAAGACTACGCCCCTGCGTTAAGAATTAGCAAGGCGGCAAAAGGCTTGTCTTGCAACCGTCATCCGCATGGCTTGACAGGTGGGGGCATAGGGGCTATAGGCCGGTCGCACTTTCTGGCGACCCGTCTCAGGGACGCCGCGGCGGGGTAGCTCAGTGGTAGAGCAGGGGAATCATAATCCCTTGGTCGGGGGTTCAAATCCCTCCTCCGCTACCAGATTTAGGCCCGGCTTCATGCCGGGCCTTTTTCGTAACCGCCTGATGATGTTGATCAAATGCTAAGGGCTCCCCATGGGTTGCGTCCCAAGAGCAGGGGGTTCACACTGGGTCCGCCTCGCAATTCATCCGGATGGCGCTCATGACGACCAGCCTCGCCCAGCAAGCCCTGTTTCTGGCCAAAGAGATGCTGAGTGACGCCCGTCAGCTTGAGGCGGCGAATTGCTGGGTCCCCTTCACGCCCAGGCCCACGCCTGAGGAACTGATCGAGACCGATCTGCAACTCTTCCTACTTTGGCTGCTTGCGGTGGACGGGAAGATCCATCCGGGCGAGGTCGGCATTTTCAACGCCGTTTTAGGCCGCCAGGAATCGATCGTCTCGCTGACCAGCCAGATGCAGCGTCACCAGAAGACCATGATCAGCTTTTCGAACCAAGTGCCGTTTCTTATCGAATGCGCCATCCAGAAGGATCAGGCGGGAAATGTCGGCATGGCCAAGCGCATGATCGAAGCCTTCGAAACGCTGGGTCTTCTGGCCCTGGCTGCCGACGAGCAGGTTTCAAGCAGCGAGACCGAGGCGCTGACCGGCTATATAAGCCGTGCCCGCAACGTTGCTGCGGCAATTCTTGGCCCGTCCGCGCCGCCCTCTGCGCCCTCTCAGCCGCTTACCCCGCCCGGCCTTTCGCGGCCCGTTTTCGGCAAGCGCAAGCCTATCATGCCAGAAGGGGTGGGCAGTGCTGCGCCAGCCGCCAAGTCGCAGGAAGCGCAAACGGGCGACAGCCTGGATAAATGCCGGGCCGAGCTTGAGGCTCTGATCGGCCTTGCCAGCGTCAAGAACGAGGTATCGACCCTGGTTAATCTGCTGCGCGTGCGCCAGTTGCGCCAAAGCCAGGGCTTGCCCGCGCCCGACATCTCGCTGCATCTGGTTTTCACGGGCAATCCCGGCACCGGCAAGACCACGGTGGCCCGTTTGCTGGGTCGCATCTACGCCCATATGGGCATTCTCTCGTCCGGGGTGATGGTCGAGACTGATCGTTCCGGTCTGGTCGGCCAATATATTGGTCAGACCGAGGTCAAGACCCGGGAAGCCATCGAGAAGGCGATGGGGGGCATTCTCTTCATCGACGAGGCCTATGCCCTGGCCAAGAACGGGGGCGGATCGAACGATTTTGGCAACGAGGCCATCGCCGTTCTTTTGAAGGCGATGGAAGACCGGCGGGGCAATCTGGCCGTGATTGTGGCCGGTTATTCCAAGCCGATGGAAGGTTTTATCGAGGCCAATCCGGGGCTGCGCTCACGCTTTTCGCGCTATTTCAATTTCCCGGATTACGAGCCGGAAGATCTTCTGGCGATTTTCGAGAAATATGTCCGCGAAGGCGGCTACCGGCTGGCCCCGGAGGCCAGGCAAAAGGCCCAGGAGATGTTCAAGATCCTTCATCAACGCCGCGACCGCAACTTCGGAAACGGCAGAACCGTGCGCAACGCCTTCGAAGCAGCGCTGACCGGGCACGCCAACCGTCTGGCGGCCAATGCCAAGCCCTCGCGCGACGATCTGACCCTGCTTCGTGCCGAGGATATCGCCACCCCGATGTCCTGACCAAGAAAGCGGCAGAATTGTTTTTTCTAATTCTCCTCCGAAGTTCATGATTCTTTTCATCTTGGAATGAAAAGAGTAGTCTTGGCAGGTGACGCAGGGAGATCGGGCTATGACCGGCAAAAAGAAAAAAACATTCGGCATGCGTGGGCTTCTTGCCATTGTTTTGCTGCTTGCATTGCCGGAAGCGTCATCCGTTCTGGCCGCCGAGCGCTTAACTCTCTCAACCAGCATGGTCGAGCCCTGGACTACCGAGGGTCACAAGGGCTTCATCGACGTCATTATTCCCGCACTGTTCAAGCGGTTGGGGATCGAGGCGGACTTGGTGGTCAATCACGCTTCTGCCAGAGGAATCTCTCTGGCCAATGACGGCATCGACGATGGTCTAGCGACGCGCATCATCGGATTGGAGGAAAAATACCCCAATCTCGTGCGCGTGCCCGAGCCCATTTTTGTCAACGACTTCGTGGCCTGCACGCTGGACAAGGGACCATCCAGGGCCGACTGGAACAGCCTTGCCCCCTTCAGCGTCAGCCACATCATCGGCTGGCAGATTTTCGAAAAGAATCTGAAGCCGGTGCGCGAACTTTTGCTGGCCAAGGATTCGGAGCAGCTTTTCGCGCTCCTGAAAGCCGGAAAGGCCGACCTGATTCTGCATGAGCGCTGGCAGGCCTTGTGGCAGGCCAGCCAGATCGGGCTGCGCTTAAAGACGCTCGAGCCGCCGCTGGCGCGTGTCGAGATGTTTATTTATCTGCATCAACGGCACGCCAGTCTGGCGCCGCGACTGGCCAAGGAACTGGCTGCCATGAAAGCCGACGGCTCCTATCAGGCGATCGCCGATCAAGCCTTCAAGGGGCTTGGGCAGCCTGCGCGTCTGGAACCCTGAGCCATGCCGATGGTCTCCGCCCCCCCCCGCCGTTCCGTTGCCCGCCAGCTTATGCTGCGTCTGGCTGCGGTGGGAAGCCTGTTTGCGCTGGTCACCACGGCCATTGCCGTTTTTGTCGAATACCGCCGTGATCTGGGGCAGATTGACGCCGTTCTGTCGCAGATCGAGGAAGGCTATCTGGGCAGCGTGACCGAAGCCGTCTGGCTGGAGGACCGGGACCGTCTGGCCCTTTTGACCATGGGACTTGCCCGCCTGCCGAATGTCGAGAGGGTCGAAGTGCGCGATCCTGCCAATACGCTTCTCAGCGCGGCCGGAAGCTCGTTTGACGCCGGGCGTGTCTGGAAAACCATTCCGCTGACCAAAAAATATAAGGGACGTCCCCTTCCCATCGGCAGCCTAAGCGTATCGACCACCTTGGAGCAGATTCAGGCAAAGGCGCTCCACCGCGTCTGGATCATCGGAGCGACCAGCCTGATTCTTATTCTGGCAGCGTCCGCCTTTATTTTCCTGATGGTGCAATCGCTGATCGCCCGCCCCCTTGAAAGACTGGCCGCCTTTGCGCGCGGCCTGGGGCACAGCGCTCTGGCCGAGACGGCGCCCCCCAGCCTCGACCTCTATCACTCTGACAATGAGTTTTCCGATCTTCTGCGGTCGTTTTCGGAAATGCAGGCGAAGGTGGCTTTGGCACTGCTCGACCTTAAGGCCAGCGAGGCCCGCTTCCGCGATCTGTTCACCAGTTCGCCCATCTCACTGTGGGAAGAGGATTTTTCAGCCGTCAGGCAGCGGCTTGCGCCGCTTCTTGAGGACCCTCGGGGTTTGGAAGCCATCCTGGCGGCACAGCCTCAATTGGTGGCGGAATGTGCTGCCATGGTGCGCGTGATCGATGTCAATGGCAGTACGCTGCGCATGCATGATGCCGAATCAAAAGAGGAGCTGTTGAGGGGGCTGCCCCAGATATTCACCGACGTTTCCTGGCATGCCTTCCGTTCGGAACTCGTGGCTCTGATGAACGGCCAGACCGAACAGGCCTTTGAGAGCGAAATCAAAACCCTGTCGGGTGAGGTGCGCAACATCGTCATTCACCTGATGGTTCCACCGGCCAGCCATGACAGTCTGGACCGGGTCATCGTCGCGCAAGAGGACATCACGGAAAGTGTCGAGGCGCGTCACGCGCTCTCCATCACGGTCGAGCGTTTGATGGATGCCAACAGCGAGCTTGAGCGCTTTACCCATGCGGCGGCGCATGACCTGCTGGAACCCGTGCGCAGCGTCGTCAGCTTCAGCCAGCTTCTCGAGCGCCATCTGCGTGACAGTCACGACGCGAAAATCAAGGAATACCTGGACTTTCTAATCACTGCAGCCAAGCGCATGCAGGCCCAGGTACAGGGTCTTCAAGATTACGCCCGAATTGGCGAAGGCGTGGCTAATCGGGAGGAAGCAAACCTAACCGATCTGGCGCAAAAAGCCGTGGCCCATATGCGGGAATCAATCCGTCTGATGCAGGCCGAGGTGATCGTCAAGCCCCTGCCCAGCGTCTTCGTCAATGCCGACCAGATCGTCAATGTGTTTCGTAATCTGTTGGACAATGCCCTGAAATTCCACCGAGTTGGCGTTGCTCCTGTCGTCACCATTGAAGCGGACAGGCGCGGCGAAGAATGGGTGATTTCGGTCAAGGATAACGGCATCGGCATCGATCCACGCTACGCTTCCGACGTTTTTCAGGTCTTCAGGCGCCTAAATCCTCCCAGCCATGCGACGGGCGAAGGCATTGGATTGTCGCTGTGCAAGCGCATGATCGAGCGGCATGGCGGGCGCATCTGGGTTGAATCGACCTTTGGCCAGGGCTCGGTCTTCCATTTCACCCTGCCTGCCAGCGATGGACAGACCCAGCTCACACCACCGGCTTCTCCGTGACATGCACTGTGCCGGTGAAGCTGGCGATCAGGGTGCCGCCCTCGCGCTCGATCTCGATGCGATAGGTCCCAAGGCGGCGCGAGCGGCTGATCTCGACCCCTCTGGCATAGAGCACATCGCCCTCCTTAACACCCACAAAATAGGCGATATGAGCATCGATTCCAAAGGCCATGTGCCCCCGGGAATTCGAGGCCAGGCCAAAGGCCATGTCGGCAAAGGCGAAAAGGGTTCCGCCATGGCCCCCGCCATAGAAATTCAGATGCTCGGGCTTAATGGTCATTTTAAGAACGGCGCGCCCCGCCCCCCCTTCGACCAGTTCTACACCCAGTAAGCGGGCCAGTTCGTCGCGCCCCGCCAGCAGGCGGATATCGGCTTCGGAATCGTGGGGCTGGATTTCACGCATGCCAAGACGTTATCCTTGGTGGGACATCAAGGTCCAGACTTTCCTCAAGAGACAGCCATGCCGCTTCCCCCACCCGCCCCCAGAGATCGCCATCATACAAGGCGAATCGTCTCGCAAGGCTTTAAACGCCATGACGGGCTTTGGGATATCGAGGCGGAACTCAATGACGTGAAGGATGTCGCCTACGAGAATATGGAAAAGGGCGTTCTGCCGCCCGGCGAACTTCTGCACGGCATGTCGGTTCGGGTTACGGTGGACGAGAATTTCCTGATCCATGATGCCGCCGCCTCGACCGATCATTCCCCCTTTGCGGTCTGTGCTGCCGCCGCCCCCGGCTTTGCCCGTCTGACCGGCATGCGCCTGGGTTCGGATTTTCTGGAGGTGGTAGAGGACATGTTCGGCGGCCCCAAGGGCTGCACACATCTGAACGAGCTGATGACGGTGGTGCTGACCACGGCCTATCAAACGCTTTGGAGTGTGCGCGAAGCCAAGGAAGCTTCCAGGGCGGATCGCAAGAAACCCAGCATCATTGACCGCTGCCATGCGCTTAAGGGTGATGGCAATGTGGTTGCCCTGCACTGGCCGCAATATGCCAGGAAGCCGGGCAGCGAGCCATGACCAGACCCGGGCGCGCCGCCGGTCTGGTTTTGGCCGCCCTCCTCATCTCGGCGGGGCTTTATGGCCTGTGGTGGGAGCGCGCCGCCAATGCGTCCAGGGCCCAGCTTGAACGCTGGATCGAGGCTAGGCGCCAGGCAGGATTCGAGATCAGCCACCAGGGGATCACGACGGCAGGCTTTCCGCTCAAGCTCGAACTGGCTGTTGCCAATCCCAGGCTTGACTGGGCTGGGGCGCACCCCTTCTCCTGGCAGGGGCCGGAAAAGCTGATGGCGCACATCACGGCGCAGGCCCCCGGCCTGTTGAGGATGCAGGCCGAAGGCGCACATGTGATCGAAGCCGGAGGCAAAAAGATTTCTCTCACGCTTGCCAAGGCCGATGGCAGTCTGGATATGGCGATGCAGGGATTTGCCGCCTTGCATCTGGCGCTAGAGGGGGTTGAGGTGAATGGCGCCTATGCGCAGCCGCTGCGCCTGCCTCGCCTGACGCTGGATGCCGCTAGGCGCTTCGATGTGGCCGCGGACGATCTGCAAACCCCTTCGGCGTCGCTGACCCTTTTTGCGGAACAGATTTCCCTGCCGCCGGACCTGAAGGTTTCCTTAGGCGAAAGCATTGCGCAACTCAACATGACCCTGGCGCTGTTCGGTCCGGTGCCGGAAAATCTGAAAGCTGACTCCTTGAAGGTCTGGAGCGAGGCGGGCGGCATTCTCGATTTGAAAGCCTTGCACCTGGAATGGGGGCCGCTGCTTCTGGACGGTGATGGCACGTTGGCCCTGGATCGCGCCTTGATGCCGATTGCTCCCTTCGGCCTCAAGGTCAGGGGCGCTGCCGAGGCGCTGGACGCCTTGGCCGAGCGGGGCCTGATCGAGCCCGCAAACAATATGGTGGTCAAGCTGGCGCTGGCCGTGCTGGCCAAGGAACCGCCCGATTCCGAGACCGGATCAATGCGTCTGCCGCTGACACTTCAGGGGCAGGATCTGTTCGTCGGCCCGGCCCGTCTGGCCCGCCTGCCCGCTCCCCCCTGGGCGGAGGAATAACTCAACTATCCTGCTTGGCGTCGATGATGCCGCGGCGGATGGCCCGGGTTCGCGTGAACAAATCTTCCAACACCTGGCCCTCGCCCCAGCGGATGGCGCGCTGAAGGGCGGTCAGGTCCTCGGTAAAACGTTGCAGCATTTCCAGCACCGCATCGCGGTTGTTCAAGAACACGTCGCGCCACATGACGGGGTCGGAGGCGGCAATCCGGGTGAAATCGCGAAAGCCGCTGGCCGAGTAGCGGATGACCTCGCCCTTGACCGATTCTTCAAGATTGGTCGCCGTTCCCACGATGGTATAGGCGATCAGATGCGGCAGATGCGAGGTGATGGCCAGCACCATGTCGTGATGCGCCGGGTCCATGATCTCGATCAGCGATCCCATTCCCTTCCAAAAGGCGCAAAGCTTGGCAGTGGCCGCCTCGTCGGTGCCGCTGGGGGGAGTCAGAATGCACCAGCGGCCCTGGAACAACTCGGCGAACCCGGCCTCGGGGCCTGAAAACTCGGTGCCCGCGATGGGGTGGCCGGGCACGAAATGCACACCTTCCGGCAGCAAGGGTCCGATATCGCGCACGACGGCCTGCTTGACCGAGCCCACGTCGGAAACGATGGCTCCCGCCTTCAAAAAGGGAACGGTCTTCTCGGCCACCTCGGCATTGGCGCCGATGGGCACGCAGAACAAGACCAGATCGGCCCCAGTCACCGCGTGGCGCAGATCGGTGGTCGCCGTCTCACACAAGCCAAGTTGCAGCGCCTTGGCGCAATGATCTTCCCGAATGTCGCCCACCGCGATGCTGCGGGCAAGGCCTTGCTTTCTTGCCGCCCGGGCAATCGACGAGCCGATAAGCCCGATGCCGATTACGGCGATCTTGTCGAACAGGGGGGCTGCGGTCACGGCTGCATAAACTCCGTCATGGCCGCCACCACGGCCTTCATCTCGTCGTCGCGCCCGATGGTGATGCGCAGCGCATCCGGCAGGCCATAGCCGCCCATCTTGCGGGCGATGATCCCCTTCGAGGTCAGAAATTTGTCGGCCTGATCGGCATCCTTGCCGCTTGTCTTGGGAAAGCGCACCAGCACGAAATTGCCGACACTGTCGGTCAATTCCAGGCCCAGGGCTTTCAACTGGTCCGACAGCCAGGGCAGCCACATGTCGTTGTGCGCCTTGGCCAGGGCGAAGAACGAATCGTCCTTCAGCGCCGCCAGTCCCGCCACCTGCGCCGGGGCGGGAACATTGAAGGGATTGCGCACACGGTTCAGCACGTCGGCGACATTGGCCGGACAATAGGCCCAGCCCAGGCGCACCGCGCCCAGGGCGTAGATTTTCGAGAAGGTGCGCGTGACCACGGTGTTGGACCCCGCCTCGACCAACTCGTTGCCGGGCGCATAGTCGTTTCGGCTGACGAATTCCGCATAGGCGGCATCGATGACCAGCAGCACATGCTGGGGCAGGCCGGCGCGCAGACGCTTGATCTCGTCGATCGGCACATAGGTGCCGGTCGGATTGTTCGGATTGGCCACGAAGACGATCTTGGTCCGCTCGGTCACCTTCGCCAGCATGGCGTCGATATCCATGGTCAGATTCTTTTCGGGCGCGGTAACCGGTGTCGCCCCTGCCGTCTTGGCGGCGATGGGATACATCAGGAAGCCGTGCTGGGAATAGAGAACCTCGTCGCCGGGTCCGGCATAGGCGCGGCACAATAGGCCCAGCAATTCGTCCGATCCGGCGCCGCAGACGATGCGGGCGGGATCGAGGCCCCAGCGAGCCCCCAGGGCGGCGCGCAAGTCGGCGCAGGCGCCATCGGGATAGCGGTGCAGATCTTCGGCCATCGCCCGATAGGCCAGGACAGCGCGCGGGCTGGGGCCCAGAGCCCCCTCGTTCGAGGCCAGCTTGATCACGCGTTCGACGCCGGGAATCTTCGATTCGCCGCCGATATAGGGGGCGATATCCATGATGCCGGGGCGGGGCTGGGGCAGGGTCATGCGTCTCTCTCTACGTTTTTCAGTCGATGATGGGCCGGGCATAGGCTCCCAGCACCTGAAGGCGGGGCAGGGCCATTCTGTCCAGGCGCTCGTCGCTGGCCTCTACATAGCCGTCAAGTTCGATCAAAGCCAGCGGCTTGCCTCTGACCGGACCGGCAAAAATCGGACGGACGGTAAATCCGGCCTTTTCGAACTCGGACTTCAGACTGGAGCGGCTGGCCGGTTCCCGGGTTTCCAGGCCGATCAGGGTCAGGTCATCGCCCGAAGGCTCGGGGGCAAAACGGGCCACGACCAGGGCTTCCCGGCCCGGCTGGGGCTGACCCACGAAGGGCAGGCGGGCAACGATGCGCGGCGGTTGCCCGCCATCCATCAGCAAGGGCCACCAGGGGGCTTCCTCATCGGGCCGGGGCCAGGGAAGCACGGCCTGCAAGGCCTTGCCGTCGGCCAGGGCGGTCAGGGCGGCGCCCGGCTGGGCAAAGGGCAAAAGGGTGACGCCGCCGCCGTAATGATCCCTGGCCAGATCCTTGACCGGCGAGTCGGGTGAGGGCAGGCAGAGGGCTACGGCATAGGCCAGTTCGAGTTGGGTGAAGCTGGCGATAATCTCGCGCCAAAGCCTGGCAATCACCCCAAAGGGCAGCGGACCTTGGTGGCGGCTGGCCAGACGGCGCAGAATTTCGGCCTCGCGGCCCAGGCGAAAGGGGGGGCCGCCTCCGGCGGCATGTTTGAGCTTACCCACGGACTCGACGACCAAGGCGCGCTTCATCAGCAAATCGTGCAATTTGCTGTCGATGCTGTCGATGCGGCCGCGCAGCTGGGCAAGGGTTGGTGTCTTGGGCATTGGTCCATCTTTATCAAAGACAAAACCGTTTTAGCCGCCGTTGGCCCTGAAATCAAAGGGATTGACAGGGGGCCCCCCCCGCCCTAGGTGTTTTCAGCTATGAATTTGCCTCCAGTCCTCGCCCCCGGCGGAATTGATCCGCGCACCCAGGCCTGCTCGACCGCCGAGCTTGGCCCGCTGAAACTCGACTGCGGGGTGGTGTTGGAGCGCATCACGGTGGCCTGGCGCACCTACGGCACCCTGAATGCCGACAAATCCAATGCGATTCTGGTCTGTCACGCCCTGACAGGTGATCAATATCTGGCCGATTCCCACCCCGTTACCGGCAAGCCTGGCTGGTGGCATACGCTGGTTGGGCCTGGCAACCTGTTCGATACCGACCGCTATTTCCTGATCTGTTCCAATGTATTGGGCGGATGTATGGGAACCACGGGACCTGTCGAGATCAATCCCCAGACCGGCAAACCCTGGGGTCTTGGCTTTCCTGTCATCACCATCGGCGACATGGTGAACGCCCAGGCCTTGTTGCTGGACCATTTGGGCATCGAGCAGCTTTTCTGCGTCGTCGGCGGCTCGATGGGGGGCATGCAGGTTCTGGAATGGGCGGCCAGCCATCCGAGAAGGGTCTTTGCTGCCCTGCCCATCGCCACCTCGTCTCGCCACTCTGCCCAGAACATCGCCTTCGGCGAGGTCGGGCGCCAGGCCATCATGGCCGATCCCGACTGGCATGAAGGCGACTATCATTCCCACGGAACCAATCCGCATCGCGGTCTGGCGGTGGCGCGCATGGCGGCCCATATCACCTATCTCTCGGAGCCGGCTTTGCACAAGAAATTCGGGCGCAAGCTGCAGAATCGCCAGAACGTGACCTATGGTTTCGAGGCCGATTTCCAGATCGAAAGCTATTTGCGCCATCAGGGCTCGACCTTTGTCGAACGCTTTGACGCCAATTCCTATCTGTATATCACGCGGGCGATGGATTATTTCGACTTGGCGGCCGAGCATGGCGGCAAGCTGGCCAATGCCTTCAAGGGCACGCCCGTCCGCTTCTGCGTGATTTCCTTTACCAGCGACTGGCTGTTTCCCACTCAGGAATCCAGGGCCATCGTGCATGCGCTGAATGCCGTGGCGGCCAATGTCAGCTTCGTTGAAATTGACTCGGACAAGGGCCACGACGCCTTTCTGCTCGACGAACCAGAGTTTCACAAGACGCTGCAAGGCTTTCTGGACGGAGCGGCCGAGCATCGGGGCCTGCTGCCGGGACGGAGCGTGGACTCATGAGCCCCACGCAACTGCGTTTCGATCTGCGCCTGATCGCCGACATGGTGGCCCCCAAGACGCGCGTGCTTGATGTTGGCTGCGGCGAGGGCGAGCTGCTGAAATTCCTGCGCGACACCAAGAAGGTGGACGGTCGCGGCATCGAGCTGTCGATGGCGGGTGTCGCGGCGGCGGTGCGCCAAGGCCTCTCGGTCATTCAGGGCGATGCCGACACCGACCTTAAGGACTATCCGGCGGGTGCTTTCGATTATGTGATCCTGTCGCAGACCCTGCAGGCCACCCGCAATCCCAGGGAAGTGCTGGAGCAGATGCTGCGCATCGGCAAACACGCCATCGTCAGCCTGCCCAATTTTGGCCATTGGCGCGTGCGCCTGAGCCTGCTGGCGCGTGGGCGCATGCCGGTCACCTCGTCCCTGGATTTTACCTGGTACGACACGCCCAACATCCATCTATGCACCATCGACGACTTCATTGATCTGGCTCAGGCCATCGGGGCGCGTATCGAGCGCGGCCTGGCCATCGATTCTTCGGGCCAGATCAGGCCCTTCACGCCGCCCGACTGGAAAGCCAATCTGATGGGCGAGAACGGCCTCTTCCTGCTGGGGAAGTAGGTGGAGATTCTTTTGCCCCGCCATTGACAGTCCCCATGGCCTTGCCTACCTTGACCGCATGATCACCATGCGCCGCCGCGTTATGTCCTGGACTGGACTGGTTCTTCTGGCTTTCAATCTGATCGCTGGAACCTTGATGCCTGTTCAGGCCGCCGACCCCTTGGGTCAGTCGGTCGCGGATGTTTTGGAAGGCCGGGGGCTGATTTGTACCACCCTGGGCCTTAAGTCCATCGGTCCGGATGGCGGCCTCACCCTTCCCGGCGCCGATGCCGAATCGGCTGGCCTGTGTGTTTTCTGCCTGCCCTTGATGCAGGGTGGGCTCGACCAGCCCGCTTCCCTGGCGCTGACCGACCGGCTGCATCCGGTTACCAAAACCGGCTACTTGTCCTTAGCCCAGGCCTTCGTCCCGCCGCTTGATCCTTATCGCCAGGCCGCTCCCCGGGCCCCTCCCATTCTCTGACGTCTTGAAGTCAACCGGCCCCTCCGGCCCATTCGGAGGAAGCCGATCAAGATCCTCAGAGATAGGGAATTACAAACATGAAGCGTACATTATGGACGGTCTTTACCGATCATCGCCTTGTTGCCGTCGTTGTTGCTGATAAGCTCGATGGGGCCAGAAGAATCGTCGCCGCCCTGGCCGAACGCAACGATCTGCCGGATCGGCCGGAAAAAACCCTGGTCATGCCCTGCACCCGCCGTCAGGCCGCCAAGGTGCTGCGTCAGGCCGATACGATGGGAATCGGCGACCGGTTTCTGGCCTTTCTGGCCAGCGGCGTGTTTCTGACCGGTTTGGGGGAGCTCAGCCCCGCTTGACGGGCTGTGCCGGGAAGGTAAAGGGCACACGGCGCTTCTTGACGCGCGGCGCTATCATCAAGATCAGCTCCAGATAGGGTCTGATATGGAGCAGAAATTGCGTGATGGCGCCGATCAGCAAGGCGCCGGTCAGCGGCGACATCATCTCATCGTCATAGACGGCGATGATGCGCTGGTCGGGCGTGATGCGCACCACCCCACCCAGGGCCTCGTTGGCCGCCTCGGCCAGGGCCAGGACGTTGAAACGCCAGTCTCCGGATTCCGCCGTATAGGGAACGCGCCCAAGCTCGGCCCGCAAACGCAAACGCGAATGGGTTTCGCTGTCCTCGATATCGCCGTGAACGACCTGGCCCAAATACTGGAACTGAAAGCGCACCGGTCCCTTGCGCTCACGCAGAATCACCCGGCCTTCGGCGTCTTTGCCCAGGCGGTGCAGGGGGATGGCGTGACGGACAACTTCGCCGGAAAGGTCGGAGGATGTCATGACGGCGACACCTTAACACAGGGTTTTCCCACATGAAAACGACTGATTGGCCTGAATTCACCTCTACTCAGCAGGCCGAACTTGCTTTATAAAGCCAGCATGCTGAAACGATATCTCCTGGTTCCCATCCATCCCGAAGGCTGGCCCTTCATCACCCTTTTTGCCGTCTGCACGCTGGTTTTGCACTGGCTGTGGGCCCCGCTGGGCTGGGTCGGCGCCGTCGCCACCTTGTGGTGCGTCTACTTCTTTCGCAATCCCGACCGTGTCACGCCGACGCGCGAAGGGCTGGTGATCAGCCCTGCCGACGGCTTCGTGCAACTGGTTGATCAGGCCAAGCCGCCCGCCGAGCTGGGTATGGGCGATGCCCTGCGCCCGCGCGTCTGCGTCTTCATGTCGGTCTTTGACGTGCATGTGAACCGCATTCCGGTTTCGGGCGAGGTGGCGGTGAAATTCTACCGCCCCGGCCTGTTCCTGAATGCCAGCCTTGATAAGGCCAGCGACGACAACGAGCGCATGGCCGTCAAGCTGGCCCTGGAAGATGGGCGCGATCTGGCTTTCGTGCAGATTGCAGGGCTGGTGGCCCGGCGCATCGTCTGCCCGCTTTCGGAAGGCCAGAAGGTGCGCACCGGCGAGCGGTTCGGGCTCATCCGCTTCGGCAGCCGGGTTGATGTCTATCTGCCCGAGGGGGTTGCGCCGCTGGTGGCCGTGGGGCAACGCGCCATCGCGGGCGAGACCGTCCTGGCCGATCTGACCGGAACCGAATCCGTCAGGGCTGGCGAGATCCGCTGATGCAGACCGATGCTGATCGGGAAGGGGGCGGCTGGTCTCGGCGCAAGAAGCGGCGCGGCATTCCCCGGCTAAAGGGGCTTTCGCTCAACCATATGATTCCCAACATGCTGACTCTGTTGGCATTGTGCGCCGGACTGACCTCGATCCGCTTTGGTTTGCAGGAAAAATGGGAACATGCGGTGATCGCCATCGTTCTGGCGGGCATTCTGGATGGATTGGATGGCCGGGTTGCCCGGCTGCTCAAAGGCACCTCGAAATTCGGAGCCGAGCTCGATTCGCTGTCCGATTTCGTCTGCTTCGGGGTCGCTCCGGCCATTCTGATGTATCAATGGACCCTAAAGGACGCGGGCAGCCTGGGCTGGGCCCTGGCCCTGCTTTTCCCGGTCTGTTCGGCCCTGCGTCTGGCCCGTTTCAACACCATGATCGGTCAGGCCGACCTGCCCCCCTATGCCTATAATTTCTTTACAGGCGTGCCCGCCCCGGCGGCGGCTGGCATGGCGCTCCTGCCCCTCATGCTGTCCTTCGAGCTGGGAAACGCCTTTTTCGGCAGCCGGGTCCTGGTCGGGGCGGTTTTGGTTCTGGTCGCCTTTCTGATGGTCAGCCGCTTGCCCACCTTTTCCTTCAAGGGCGTGCGCATTCCGCATCCCTATGTTCTGCCTGCCCTTTTGGGCCTCGCCCTGGTGGCGGCCTTCTCGATCACAGCCCCTTGGGTGACCTTGCCCGCCATTGGCCTGTCCTATGCCGCCTCGATCCCCTTCGCGCTGAAGTCCTATCGCGATCTGGAGCGTAAAGCGCAGGAAATTCAGGATAGTCAGCCCCTGGCGGACAGCCCCCCCCCTCCCAAGGCCCCTTCGGCTTCTTGAGGCGCGTTGACAGGCTGTGGGGCCGGGGTTATTGTGCGGTGCATATACTGGTACTCGAATGCCGCTTTCCAGGTCGGCACCAGCCTGGGCGGACCCTTATCTCAGAACGCTGCGGGGAGACATGAAAGTCCTGGTCGCCGTCAAACGCGTGGTCGATTACAACGTCAAGATCCGCGTCAAATCCGATCAAACAGGTGTCGAGACGGCCAACGTCAAGATGTCGATGAATCCGTTCGACGAAATCGCCGTCGAAGAGGCCGTGCGCCTGAAAGAGGCTGGCAAGGCCAGTGAGATCGTCGCCGTCTCCATGGGGCCGGTCGCCTGTCAGGAAACCATCCGCACGGCGCTGGCCATGGGGGCTGATCGCGGCATCCTGGTGCAGACCGACGATATTCTGGAGCCCCTAGCGGTCGCCAAGGGCCTCAAGGCCCTGTGCGACAAGGAACAGCCAAGCCTTGTTCTTCTGGGCAAGCAGGCCATTGACGATGATTGCAATCAGACCGGCCAGATGCTGGCGGCCCTCTTGGGCTGGGGTCAGGCGACCTTTGCCTCCAAGCTGACACCCGAAGAGGGGCATGTCCTGGTGACGCGTGAAATCGACGGCGGGCTTGAGACCTTGAAGGTCAAGCTGCCCTCTGTGGTCACCACCGATCTGCGCCTCAACGAGCCGCGCTATGCCAGCCTTCCCAACATCATGAAGGCCAAGAAAAAGCCGATCGACAGTGTAACGCCTGCCGATCTGGGGCTGGATACGAAGCCCCGGCTTACGATCCTGAAGGTGACCGAGCCGCCCAAGCGCCAAGCAGGCGTCAAGGTGGCCGACATCGCCCAATTGATCGATAAACTCAAGAACGAAGCGAAGGTGATCTGACATGGCTCTTCTTGTCGTCGCCGAACATGATAACGCCATCCTCAAGCCCGCAACGCTTAATGCCGTGACGGCGGCGGTGCAGATTGGAGGCTCCGTCGATCTGCTGGTTGCCGGGCACAATTGCCGCAAGGTTGCCGAGGCGGCTTCTCAGGTCGCGGGCATCGCCAAGGTTCTGATTGCCGACGATGCTTCGCTGGCCCATCCCCTTGCCGAGGCCCTGGCGCCCCTGGTGGCCGGATTGGCCAAGGGCTATAGCCATGTTCTGGCGCCCGCCACCACGACCGGCAAGAATATCCTGCCCCGCGTGGCCGCCCTTTTGGATGTGGCGCAGATTTCCGAAATCTGCGCCGTCGAATCGCCCGACACTTTCGTGCGCCCCATTTATGCCGGCAATGCCCTGGCCACCGTGCGCTCGTCGGATGCCATCAAGGTGATGACCGTGCGCGGCACCGCCTTCGATGCGGCTTCGGCTTCGGGGGGAAATGCCGTGATTGAGGCCGTGGCGGCCAGCTTTGATGCGGGTCTGTCCAGCTTCGTTTCAGCCGAAATCACCAAAAGCGAGCGGCCCGAGCTGACGGCGGCCCGCATCATCGTTTCGGGCGGACGCGGCATGGCAAGTGCCGAGAATTTCAAGATGCTGGAAGAACTGGCCGACAAGCTGGGTGCTGCCGTTGGCGCCTCGCGCGCCGCCGTCGACGCCGGATTTGCGCCCAACGATCTTCAGGTTGGCCAGACTGGCAAAATCGTAGCCCCCGAGCTTTATGTCGCCATCGGCATTTCCGGCGCCATTCAGCATCTGGCGGGCATGAAGGATTCGAAGGTCATCGTCGCCATCAACAAGGACGAAGAGGCCCCCATCTTCCAGGTGGCCGATTACGGCTTGGTGGCCGACCTCTTCCAAGCTATCCCCGAACTCAACAAGGCTCTCTGACCTCTATGAACCACATCTCTCCTACCTCATCGCAAGGATCGGTCATCATGATCAAGAATATCGGCGTCATCGGCGCGGGACAGATGGGTTCGGGCATTGCCCATGTGGCGGCTTTGTCCGGTTTTTCCGTCAAGCTGGTCGATATTTCCGAAGAGCGCCTGCAGTCGGGCCTCAAGGTCATCGACAAGAACATGGCCCGTCAAGTGAGCAAGGAAAAGATCACCGAGGCCGACAAGGCCAAGGGATTGTCGCTCATCACCACCGGCACCGATTATTCCGCCTTTGCCGAGTGCGATCTGGTCATCGAGGCCGCCACCGAGAAAGAGGCGGTGAAGAAGGAAATCTTCGCCAAGCTTTGCCCCCATCTGAAGCCGGAAGCCCTGATCGCCTCCAACACTTCGTCGATCTCGATCACGCGCCTGGGCTCGTCCACCGACCGTCCCGGCAAGTTCATGGGCATGCATTTCATGAATCCGGTGCCACTCATGCATCTGGTCGAGCTGATCCGGGGCATCGCCACCGATCCCGGCACCTTCGAGGCCGTGCAGACCCTGACCTTAAAAATGGGCAAGACCCCGGTCAGCGCCGAGGATTTCCCGGCCTTCATCGTCAACCGCATCCTGCTGCCCATGCTGAACGAGGCGGTCTATACGCTTTATGAAGGGGTCGGATCGGTCGATGCCATCGACACCGCCATGCGGCTGGGGGCCAATCATCCCATGGGCCCTCTGGAACTGGCCGACTTCATCGGTCTGGACACCTGCCTTGCCGTCATGCAAGTTCTCTTCGACGGCTTGGCCGATACCAAGTACCGTCCCTGCCCGCTGCTGGTGAAATATGTCGAGGCGGGCTGGCTGGGCCGCAAAACCGGGCGCGGCTTTTACGACTATTCGGGCGAAAAGCCGGTGCCCACCCGCTAAGGGACGTGTTTTCTTGTATGGAAACAGCCCCGAAAGGGGCTGTTTTTATGATGAGGAGTCTGCGTGTTCCAGGGCGTTAAACCCTATCTTCTTCTGAGTCTGCTCTGCCTGGGCCTGCTGGTTCCCGGTCTGGCCCAGATACCGCCCCTGGACCGTGACGAATCGCGTTTCGCCCAGGCTTCGCGCCAGATGGTGGAATCAGGCGATTACATCCGGATCATGTATCAAGACGAGGCGCGCAATAAGAAACCAGTGGGGATCTACTGGCTGCAGGCGGCTTCGGTAAACCTTTTCTCAAGCCCCGAAAGCAAGGCCATCTGGCCCTACCGCCTGCCCTCGGCCCTGGCTGTCTGGCTGGGTGTGCTGATGCTTTATCATTTCGGGCGCCGCCTCGTATCGCCTCCGGCGGCGTTGCTGGGGGCCGGAGTTCTGGCCACCAGCCTGCTGGTAATCCTTGAGGGTCATCAAGCCAAGACCGACGCCTCGCTGATGGCCTCCTCCATTGCCGCCATGGGTGCGCTAGGCTGGTTTTATGTGCAGGCCAAAGGGCGCGCCGTAACGCCGCCGGGGCAGGGTGCAGCGCTGGTTTTCTGGTTGGCCCTGGGGGCGGGCATTCTGCTGAAAGGCCCCGTGCTGCCCATGGTGGTGGGTTTGACCCTGGCCTGCCTGGCTATCCTTGACAAAGGCCTGGGCTGGTTTCTGAAACTGCGCCCGCTGATGGGGTTGCTGGTCACGGCCGCCATGGTTGGCCCCTGGCTGGTTTCGATCAACAGCGCCACCCAGGGCGCCTTTATGGGCGAGGCGGTGGGGCGCGATCTTTTGCCCAAACTGCTGGGCGCTCAGGAATCGCACGGCGGATTCCCAGGGCTTTATCTGCTGCTGCTTCCCGTCTTTCTGTGGCCGGGTTCGGCTCTGCTGTGGCCTGCCCTGGCTTCTGCCTGGCGCGAGCGCGCGACGCCGCCCACGCGCTTTCTGCTGGCCTGGATCCTTCCGGCCTGGATCATGTTTGAACTGATTCCCACCAAGCTGCCCCATTATGTCCTGCCGCTCTATCCGGCGCTGGCTTTGCTGATCGCCGTCTGGGCCTTCGAGCATGAGGGGCGTTCCGGCAGATGGCTGAAGGGCTGGGGACTGGCCTGGGGTTTGATCGGCCTTGTTCTGGCAGCGGCTTGCTTCATCGCCCCGGCACGTTACGGGTCGGGGATCGGCTTCTGGTCGGCTCCGGCAGCACTGGCGGCTCTTCTGGCATCGGCCCTGGCGATCAAATCCCTGTGGGCGGGCCATCAGGCCCGGGCGCTGGTGCAGGGCGGACTGGCGGGCGCTCTGGCTGTCGTTCTGATTCTGTCGACCCTTCTGCCCGGCCTCGATCAATTGGCGATCAGTCGGCGGGCGGCGGATGCCGTGGCGGCGCAGGGCGACAAGCCGATCGTGGCGGCTGCGGGCTATCACGAGCCCAGCCTGGTTTTCCTGCTGGGCACACAAACCCGGCTGGTCGATGGCGGCGCTTCTGCGGCGGACCATCTTCTGAACACGCCAGCCGCGCTGGCTTTGGTCGAGGGGCGCGAGGAGGCGGCCTTCCAGGCGGCGCTGAAGGGGGCCTCGGTTAAAGAGCTGGCAAGCATTGAGGGGCTAAACTATTCGCGCGGCAAGCCCGTGATCCTAAGGCTTTACCAAAAAGTGAGTGCTCCGTGATCCGCCTGCGCCAAGCCTTTGCCATCCTCTTATCGCTGACGCGCGCCTGGCCCTTGTCGGCCTCCTTTGTCTATGTGCTGATCTTCTGCGTCTTCTCCTATCTGTTCATCGATCGTCCGCTGGCCCTGGCGATCAAAAGCGCCATTCGCCCCGAGACCGAGAACTTCTTCAAGTCGATCACCGTGCTGGGCGATGCCACGGGCTATCTGGTGGTGGCGGCGGTGGCCTTGCTAATTTTGCGCACCCTGGCGCATTCCTCGCTTAAGACCACGCATTTCCAGCGCTACCGCGCCTGGGGGCGTTCGGCGCTCTATGCCCTGCTGGTCATGGCCTCGTCGGGCATTCTGGTCAATCTGCTGAAATTCCTGATCGGGCGCATCCGGCCCCGGCATCTGTTTGAGCAGGGGCTTTACGGTTTCCAGCCCCTCAATACCGACTGGGGCATGAACTCGTTTCCCTCGGGCCATTCGCAGGCCATTTTCGCCGCCATGATGGCGCTTTATTTCATCTATCCGCGCTATGACGCGGCCTATCTGGCCCTGGCCTTCCTGATCGCGCTGAGCCGGGTGATGATCACGGTGCATTACCTGTCCGACACCGTCATGGGGGCTTGGCTGGCCATTGCCGCCGCCGTACTTTGGCGGCGCTATTACAGCGCCAAGGGTCACGACATTCAGATCCGCCTGAAACGGGATGCGCGACTCTTCCCCGGGAACGAAGACTAATCAGGTTCCGTCGTCGCTTTCCATCAGGGAATCGATGAACCACTTGACCCGGTTTTCATCCTCAGGTGTCGCGAATTCGCCGCCGTAATCGACGGCGCAATCCCTGCATAAATGCCGCCCGCTTTTGGTCGTCACGGAGGCCTTGCTGCCGCAGGGCGCCTGATCGCTCAGTCCATCGCATTTCATCGAAACCTCGCACATTCCCGGTCGTTGGCAAGGATAGCCCTGGGCTTAGAATAAAGGTATCCTTTCAAAAAAGACAAGGCATGGGGTGGAGGAAAAGATGGCCGATTCCGCAATGGCGGACCGCGAAGCGGCGATCAGACACATCAACCGCAAGCGCGAGGTGGTGGCCATCTCGCTTTTGTGGTCGCAGACGGTCGATCTGTTCGCCGCCCGAGTTGCCAACGAACTTCGCCCGCAATTGGATCGCTTGCGCCGCTCTGCACCTGATGGGGTGAAGGTGCCGGTCGAAAGCATTCTGCATGACGAACAAGGCTGGCGCGTGACCCTGGATGGGGGCATGGGCGAGGAAATCTTCCTGCCCGACGCCTCTGTCGGCGAGATCGTGCGCACACCCGGCGGCGGGCTGGCCAATATGGCCAGCGACATGAAGGTGCTGCTGGCCGCCTTTGGCGCCGAGTTCGCCATTCCGCCCATCGAGCACTTGTCCTGGGAAGATTCGGCCCAACATTTCGGCGCCATTCCAGTGCCCGGCCGGTCCCGGACGTCGCTTATTTTGCAAGACAAAGGCTTTGCCAAACTGATCCTGACCGAAAAGGGCCCCAGTTGGGAGCGCAATCAAATCGATCCCTTTCAGGTTGAACGCGACTTTTATGGCAATCGCAACGCCTTCATCTTCATCGGGCAGGAACCCGTCGATTCGCACAAATTCGATCTGGTGCGCAAGGCCAAGCTGGGCAATCCCTCGCTCAAGGTTTTCTGGCTGGTGGGCGGCAATCAGCTAAAGCAGCTCTACACCGAATACCGCGACTTCCTGTCGGTGGTCGATGTGGTCAGCTTCAATCTGGCCGAGGCGACGGGCTTTTTCGGCTTCGAGTCTTTGCGCAAGCATCACCGCGACGCCTCGGAACTGCGCAAGATGGTGGCGCGCGAAATCAGCCGCCGCACCTTGGAATTGGGGGCATGGCATGTCGTCATCACCGACGGCGCCAAGGGTGCCAGCCTGGCCCGTAAGGCCAGGGGCGGGCAGGTCGATTTCGTCTATTCGCCCCTGATTCACGAGAATGTCGTTCAGGTCGATTCCGCCATTCGCGAGGACACAGGCTGCGGCGACAGTTTTGCCGCTTCCATCGCGGCCTACTTCCTCTCCGATCCCGAGCGCTTCAAGCTGAACGAGGCGGCCAACTTCGCGCATTATGTCGCAGGGATCGTCTTTCAGCGCAGTCGGCCCAATCTGAATGCCGACGATCTCGATTACGTCAAGGCCGCTCTGGCCAAAGCCCGGGCTGGCGGGCCTCTGGTTGCGCAGCGCGTCAGCTATGATCGCACCCGCTGCCAGATAAAGCCGGGTCAGATGCTGCCGCGCGGCCCGGCCAAGCGGGTTCTGGTTCTGTTACTGGGCGGCGATCCGGCAGATCCGACCCAACCTCATGTTACCGGAGCCGCCGCAGCGCTTTGGCGCTTGGGCGAGATGATGCGCGTCGGCGATTATCCTCTGGCCCCTTTGGTGCGCATCGTGCCGCGCATTTCGATCAATCCAGCGGCCAAGGGCAAGGCCTGGCTGCATTACGTCGACAAAGACGAGCTGGAGCGCATGGTGGCGGGCAAAGTCTTTTGCAAGGCGGTGGGCAATCAGGAGGACGAACCCAGGAACGGCGTGCGCCTGGAAGACCTGATGGGGCCCGAGGGCGTGTATCTCTTGCGCGTGGGCTTGTGGGAGGCCATCGAAATTCTTTCCAGCGAAGATTTCGCCGAGTTGTTCGGCGACATCAAATTCTGGCACTTTGCTACCGAGAATGTGGATGAGCGGATTGCTTGGCATGCCCGCCAATGGGGCGTCACGCGTGAGCAGGGCCAGGAAATCGTGCGCCAGTCACTTCGGGATTATGTGGTCGAGCATATCGGGCCGCAGGTGCGCTTCAGCCATGCCAGGGCGACCAATCTCGAGGAGTTCTACAAGGAAATGACCGAGCAGTTGATCTTGCGGGTCGATGAATTGCTAGCCGGTATTTTCCGCCCGCCGATGGTTTAAACCACCTCTTCTTGGCTCTTCGACGTTTGATGTGGAATTGAGCCAGATGGCTGACATGAGTTTTACCTCATCCTTGTAACTTGAATCCCGCTGTTTCGGCTACACTGTCGGAAGCGGTAGCGGGAGAGATGCCGTCTCATCCTAGGGATTTGAAGCCCGTTCCTCAGCTCGGCAACTCTCCTGTTTTTCTTCTGTCGAACCCGAACAGTCGCCGGGGCCGCCAAGCGAGCCCGTTTAGACAAGGAGGGGTGCGGATGGAAGGTTTTATCGTAGTAGGCATCGACGTTTCGAAGGATCGGCTTGATGTCCATATTCTGCCGCATGGCGATGCCTTCTTCGTCGCGCGCGACGGAGAAGGCATCGCGGCGTTGGCGGAAAAGCTTGCCTCGTTGGGGGCGACGATCATTGGCATCGAGGCGACTGGCGGTTTCGAAACGGTGGTTGCCGCCGGTTTGGCGGGTGCCAATCTGCCGGTGGTGGTGGTGAATCCGGCTCAGGTCCGGTCTTTTGCCAAGGCCCTGGGGCGGCGGGCGAAAACAGATCCGATTGATGCCGAGGTCATTGCCCATTTCGTTGAGGCCACTCGCCCAGAGCCGAGGCCTCTGCCTGATGCCGCAGTCCAGTTGCTGGCAGATTTGGTCGCCAGACGTCGTCAGATCGTTCAAATGATCGCCTCTGAACGGCAACGCCAGAAGCGCCTTGCCGAGCCTCGGGTGCGGCGTTCCATTGCCCGCCTCATCTCGGCGCTTGAAAAGGAATTGGCCGAACTCGACCGTGAAATCGACGAGCAGATCAGGGGCACCCCGGCCTGGCGCGAGGCCGAAGACTTGTTGCGCAGCGTCCCAGGCGTCGGACCCGTCGTCGCCCGCACCCTTCTGGCCGAACTGCCCGAACTCGGTCGGCTGGGACGGCGTGAAATCGCCGCCCTCGCAGGCTTGGCCCCTTGGACCCGCCAATCCGGCACCTGGAAAGGCAAAAGCTTCATCGGCGGC
>JADFZV010000016.1 GCA_015232335.1 Alphaproteobacteria bacterium
GCTAAGAAGCCTGCTCCGGCACCGGCGCTGACTCCGGCCGCCTAAGGTTGACTTCTGCGGCTTTTGCCGCGAAGGCATTTCCCAACAGCCCAGGGACCTCAAAGTCCCTGGGTTTGTTTTTTGCTAATTCTGCTCCAGCGTCCCCAGTCCCGCCAGAATGGGGCCAAACAGTTTCTCGGGCGCTTCCCCCCATCTGCCGGTGAAACCGGCCCGATCTGCCCTGAAGAACTTCCCTATACGGTCTGGCGCCAGCATCGCCCCCAGAATCAGAAACTGATGGCCGGTCGTGAACTTCAATCCCCCCTTCGGGTTCGAGTTCATGATGGTCAGCATCCAGTCTGAGCGGGCTTCAAAGCGGGAAAATGAGCGGGCAATGGCAACCAGCACCGCCTCATAGGCCGCCAGCATGGCTGGATCATTATAGAAACCCTGCCAATCGATCCGCCGCCCCAAGCCGCGATGACTAGCCGCCCCTTCATTGCATTGGGCTTCCAATCTTGCATGCGTCTCGTTGCCCAACATCATGCGCAAGGCCGTGAAGAACTGAGGCAGATGCCCACGGTCAATCCCCTCGGGTCCAGAAGACAGCAGGCCCGCAAAGGGGCAGACGGCGATGCGTCCAAAGTAGTTGTGGCGCATCCCTTCGTAGCGCCTTGCCGAAAAATCGGCGGCACATTCCTGCTCCATTCTGCCGCAGCAGGCGGACAGCAGGGCGCCATCGCTGGCCAAGGTTCTGGCGATCTTGCGCACGCGCTCGATGGAAACGACGCCGTCCGCCGTTTCGGTTTCCAGCCTTCTTAAGACCAGCCCCAAGGCTGTCCGGGCCACCTGATGGCAACGCACGCCGCGATCCCCAGTATTTTCCGCCAGGCTTGTCATATTTGCCACCATCCGCAGGTCATATCCTGACAGAAGTTTCTAATGAAGCATTGGGGAGAAAAAATGAATGGTTGTTACAACTCACACTTCAAAACGGTAGCCGATGCCGTAAACGGAGTGGATGACATCGGCCTCGGGCAGGATGGCTGCCAGTTTCTTGCGGATGTTCTTGATATGGCTGTCGACGATGCGGTCCGACACGTCCTCGTCCTCCGGATAGGCCAAATCCAGAATCTGCGCCCGCGAGAACAGACGGCCCGGACGTGCCGCCAGAAGGCTTAGAACCCGATATTCCGTCGGCGTCAGGTCCAGGCGCTTTCCGCCGAAACTGATCCGCTGCCCCTCCAGGTCGATCTCGACCAGACTTGGCTGCAGCAGGAAAGGTGCCGGGGCCATCCGCCGAAGGACGGCCGTAACGCGCGCCACGACCTCGCGGGGGCTGAAGGGCTTGCAGATATAATCATCCGCCCCGGCCTCCAGGCCCAGCAGGCGGTCGATTTCCTCGACCCTTGCCGTCACCATGATGATGGGGACATTCGAGAAGGAGCGCACCTGGCTGCACAGCGACAAACCATCCATTCCCGGCAGCATGAGATCGAGCAGCACCAGATCGGGAGGCTGGCGGCGGATGGTCTCCAGGGCCTCCCTGCCGTCTTCAAGATGGGCAGGGGCAAATCCCGCCTTCTTCAGATAATCCAGCAGAATCTGGGCAATCGTCGGTTCGTCCTCGACGATCAGGATGGATTTGGCGCTCGGCGTCATGCGGTTTCTCCCACCTTGCATGGCAGCGATAGAACCATGCGCACCCCCCCCAAGTCTGAATGCTGGGCCTTCAAGTTTCCCCCCATCGCCTCGACAAGGCTAAGCGAAACGGCCAGGCCGATGCCCGACCCGCCCTGTTCGCGCGAGCGCGAGGCATCGACCCTGAAGAAACGGTCGAACAGATGCGCCAGCGCCTCCTCGGGAACCCCGGGGGGCGTATCGTCGAAATAGATCAGCAAGCGGTCCGCCAGAATGGCGCTTTCGATTCTGAGCCGTCCCCCGCAATCCGTATAGCGTAATGTGTTTTCCAACAGATTGGAAAAGACCTGTTTCAGGCGCGCCGGGTCGCCCTGAGCGATGGGGCGCTGGCCGGGCCTTCCCGCCCAATCAAGCGCCAGTCCCGCTTCGGCAAAGCGTACGGAAAAAGCGCTCACGACTTCTTCTAAGATATCGAGAGGGGCCAGGGGAACATGCAGAATATCAAGACAGCCGACATCCGAGCGGGCCAGGGCATATAAATCGTCGATCAGATGGGACAGCCCCATGGTTTCCCGATGCAGAACATCCAGCGTTTGGGCATCGGCCTTGTGAATGCCGTCCTGAATAGCTTCGATCTGGGCTCGAATTACGGAAACGGGGGTGCGCAATTCGTGCGACGTATCGGTCATCCACTGGCGAAGCGAGGCCTCCATCCGTTCGCGCTCGCTTAGGCGCAGGCGCTGCTCGGCCTGCTTCTGGTCCGTGGTCTCTTCAAGGCGCTTTACCAGAATGTTGAAGCCCTCGACCAGATTCCCCACTTCGTCTTTACTGACCACCGGCACCGGCTGCAACGCAATCTCGCCCTCGGCCATACGGTGAATCTGCCTGGAGGCAACCGTCAATTGCCTGAACACGCGAGGCAGTAGATAAAGCAGGAAGAAAACGGCGAAGAGGCCGATCAAGGTCATGTTCTTGAATAGGAAAGCCTTGGTCTCATCGATCAGGGCAAACGCCTCCTTGGTGGGCAGCCTTGCCACCAGGAACCAGCCCGTACTGGGCACGGAAACCATTGCCGAAAGCTCTTCCACCCCAAAGGCATTGATGGTGATGCCAGTTCCCCGATACCCCGCCATCGCCTTGTCGTGCAGAAGATTGGCTCCCGGCTTGGGCAGGGGTTTCAGCACCATTTCAGGCTTGGTGGCGGCAACGAACAGATTGTCCTTGGGCGAGATCAGCAGAAATCCCCCCGTTTTGCCGATATGCGTTTCTTGCAGCTGGCTTAGGAAGCCGGGGGCGGCAATCGCCGTGACGCCCGCCAGAACGGCCAGAACCCTTCCTCTTGAATCGAGAATCGGCGCCGCCATGATAATAAGCGGTTCCTGAGAGGCCCTGCCCCGCGTTGGCCGACCCATGACCGGGCGTTTGTCCTTCAAAGCCATCTGAAACCAGTCGCTTTGGGAGAAATCCAAGTCGCCCCGCCCTGGCCTGACAGGATATTCGCCAAGAGATCCCTTGCCGTCACGGGCGACGACGATCAGGCCGTTGGAGAATTTCGGATAGGTTTCGTGGCGCTCCTGAAGCCACCCTCCCAACCTGACGGTATCCCTCAACAGGCCCTGGGGAAAGCGAGCTGCCAAATTTTCCAGAAGGGAAAGACGCTCTTTGATCTTGTCGTCGATATCCTTTGCCACATATTCAGCGATCGAGAGCTGGCGGGAAGCCGAGAGTTCGGCCAGCTTGTCCTTAATGAAAGGAATCAAAATCACGATCCGGATCAGGAATCCGAAAAGGACCATGAAAATCGCCAGCAGGATCAGGCGCGCAACCAGGCTGCGGCTTTGCGCTTTCATCCAGGTCAGAAGTCGGGATACGGGCTTGTTCATGGCTTTGTCCGGGCCACTGTCTCCCCTTACTGTGAAGGAACAATGAAAAGTGCTACAGGATCGGTTCCTCAGGGGCGAAGATTTTACGGGGATCCTCGATTTCCAGCACCCACAAGTCTCCGTCGATTTTAAGGCTGCGCTCGATATAGGCCTCGGCCTTTTCCTCGGATGCGGGGTCAGGGCCGGTCGCCCGTATCCAGGCCGGATTGCCAAAGCCGTCCCGCGTCTGGGACAGGACCAGCGCGGTCCCATCCAGATAGCTCAGCTTCAAAAGAACCGCCCCGGCATCGCCATCGCCTCTTTGGCGCACCACGACGGGAACGGCCAAGCGATTCAGGCGCCAAAGCAGCGCTTGAACCCATAGGCCACTTTTGACCTTACTCATTGTGCTGCCTTTCCATCCCCCAACTCTTCTAGTACAATTCAAACCTGTTACCAAGAAAATAGCTTTTCGCCGAGCAAGCCAGGACGCCCGGAACAGACATGCTGGAAACCATCGCTCCTACCGCCCGCAGCTTGATCCGCATCGTTCTGGTCGAGCCGGATACGCAATTGCGCAACAGCCTCCGCCAAGCCCTGATGGGCGCCGGTTTTCGCAACGTGCATGATTTCAGCTCGATCGAGAAGATGAAGGACGGATTGGAAAGCGACCCACCCGATCTGCTGTTCATCGACGTCCACGCGCCCGGAGGCGATGCCTGCGAACTGGTGCGCAGCCTCCGGTTCAACCTACAGAGATCGAATCCCTTCATGTCGGTCATTCTGACCGTCTGGCAAGGCAAGATCGACGATATCGAGAAGCTGGTAAATACAGGGGCGGATCACATCATTCTGAAGCCTGTGGCGCCCCAGGTGATCTTCAAGCGCATCGAGGCCTTGATCGAGCGGCGCAAACCCTTTGTCGCCACGTCGGGCTATATCGGTCCCGACCGGCGCAAAGGTGCCAGGGAAGGCGCTGATGTTCCCACCTTCCACGTTCCCAACACGCTGAAGCTGAAAGCCGCCAACCGCAAGTTTGACACCAATCAATTGCAAAGGGCGATCGACGATGCCTTGGGGAAAATGAACGGCGAGATGGTGATCCGCCTTGCCTTCCAGCTTGCCTTTCAAGCCGAGCGGCTGGCCCCTCTGGCCGAACAGGGATCTCGCGAAGCGCCCTTCGCGCTCAAGGACCTGAAGCTGGCTTTGATGGAATTCCTGCGCCGCATCGACGAAAGCGGCAATGAGCAGATCGTCAAGCTGGCCAGAACCCTGGACGATGTCGCCAACCGCATCGGCAATGCCTTGCCCGGCCCTCCCCTGGGCATGGATATCGAGCTTTTGCGCAAGCTGGCCCAGGCGATCAATCTGGGCCTCAAAAGCGCCATATCACCGGACGATCTGGCCCGCCAGGTCAACGCTGCCATCGATAAAACGGAAAGCCGCAAAAAGGCCAAGCAGGAAGCGGCCGCCTTGGCGCGCGAAAAGCGCCCGCCCATCGCTTCCTCTGAGGCATGAAACCCATGAACTTTTCCCTGCACCCCCGCCTGGAAGCCGATACCGTTCCGGTCAAGCAATTGGGCCTGTCTAGGTTGCTGCTGATGAATGACTCAAATTGGCCCTGGCTCATCCTCGTGCCGGAAAAACCCGCTATCAGCGAGTTGCATCAATTAAGCGCCGCCGAGCGCATGGTGCTGATCGAAGAAATTGCCTATGTCTCGGAAATCATGGAGCGCCTGTTCACGCCTTCGAAGATGAATGTCGCCGCCCTTGGCAACATGGTTCCCCAATTGCATATTCACGTCATCGCCCGCTATCAGGATGATCTTGCCTGGCCGAAACCGGTTTGGGGTGTCTGTGCAGCGGCCCCTTATGCGCCTGGCGCCCTCATGGCGAGATTGAAAGTCCTTCACGAGGCTTTCGACCGATGAAATTCAGCCTGTCCGCCACCCTCGTCGCCGTCTTTCTGATGGCGGGCCTTCCGGCTTTTGCCGACGACATCAAGCTGGGCGCCGATTTCGGCCCCGAGGGATGGGGTTATCGCATTGATTATCCTGTCGACTGGACCAAGGTCGAGCCGTCAAACTATGCCGTGGTTTTCTCAGGCCGTCAGGGAACGGCGGCCTATCACACCACAGTCAGCATCCAGAATGTCCGCACGCCGGAAACCAAGGACAAGATCGCCGCCGTCATGGGCGAACTGGCGCGCCTTGAAGGACGCATCCGCGACGAGACGACAGGGCTTGAAGTGCTGACCCGCAATCCCTTCGTCTATGAAAAGAAGGGAAGCAAAGTCACCGGAGCCCAGATGGTGGCCGAATTCGCCAAGCGCGGCGACGCCTTTCGCCAATGGATCGTTATCCTGCCCCGGACCAAGGCGCCCATTCTGCATGTCTGGATCTTCACCGGCCCGCTCGAAGACTTCCCCCAGGCCCTTCCCACCGCCAAGGCCATGCTGGACAGCTTCGAGATCAGGGGGGAGTAAGGCTCCTTGCCTCTTCCAGCATTATTCCGACAGCTCTTTCAAGCGCGGGAAGATGAAAACGAATGACCTGCTTTAACAAATTAGGATCGACCCGCTGATAGGCGTGGCGCAATTGATTGCCAAGATCAGCCATCTTGCGCCACTCAATATCCTGAAACCTATTCTTCTCTTCATCTGCGATGTGCCTGCTTGCCTCTGAAATGATCTCAAGCTCCCTCTCAACCGCTCTGTATACAAGAGAGTTTGTTTCGAACATATCCAACGGGGTGACAAGCAGATGATTTTCGATGGCGTTAATCGCTTCGTAAATGTCCGTCAAGCGAGCCAGCATCGAGCGAAGATTCATCAGAAAACACGCTCTGCTTCGGCCAAAATCGACTCTTTTAGAACAGGGTGGATCGATCTACGGGTCATAATGTCTATGGGCGCATGAATGCTATCTTCAAGAAAATATTTTATTTCCAACAAATCAAACAGAGAAAACATATCCGTCTCTTCATGGTCGATAAAAAGATCGACGTCGCTTCCGGGCAGCGCATCGCCTCTTGCCGTCGAACCGAACAGATAAAGCGAAAGGACGCCCAGCTCCCGTAAACGCAGCTCGCGCGACTTCAATTCCGATATGGCTTTTTTTCTGTCCATGACCCAGCCTAAAACGAATCCCTCATCCTCTCCCCCTACTCGATCCGCCCCAGCACGCGGGCAAGAAGAAGGTAGAGCTTGCCCACTTCGGCCGAGGTGAAGGTGGCGGTCAGCACGTCGGCACGGTCAGAGGACTTGGCCCTGGACAGCAAGTTCTCGAACTCGTTGACATAGCGCACCACGTAATCGCGGAACTGTCCGTCCTCGGCCACCTTGCGTCTTGCCTGATCGATCTTGCTGCGATCCAGGGTTTTCAGCAGGCGGCGCACGAAGACGGCCTGATCGCCCTTCTGGAAACGACGCCAGGTTTCATCGTCGATATCCGGCTGGAACAGGCGGGCCACATCGACCGCGATCGATTGCAGGCGCTCGACGACAAAGGCGGCTCCCTGCAGGAAGCTTTCCAGGCCCACCTCGGCCCGCATCTGTTTTAGCGACGCCGCCTGCTGCGCAGCAGCATCCGAGGTGCGGATCAGCTCGCCCACCTGACGCTCGAAGACGCCGCCCAACTCTTCCGCCTTGGCGGCGACGCGGTCGCCGGTGGCGAACAACTCGCCGGTCTGCGATTTCAGCTTGCCATAGACATCCTCGACCTCGCGCACCGCCCCCTCGGCGGTATTGCCCAGATCGGCGGCCTGACGGCGGAAATTCTCGCCAGCGGCCCGCACATGGGCCACGGCGCGCTCGCTCGATCCCACCAATTCGCGCATGCTCTGGCGCAGCATGTCGTTGACCGCCGCCACATTGGCCGAGGTGCGCCCGGCACTTTCTCCAAAGTCGGAACCGGTCTGGCGCAACACGTCGGTCAGGCTGCGCGCCTGCATATGCGCCTGATCCGAAGCCTCGGCCACGTCCTGCGACTGTTCCTTCAAGGCGTCGTTGAAGGCTTTCAAAAGCGCCAGGGACTCACCTGACACTCGGGCCAGCGTATCGCTCTGGCGCTCGATCTGACTGCCAACGTCCTTGACCTGGGTTTCGGCCTGATCGGCCACATGAGCCAGCGTCTCGCCCTGGCGCTTCAAGGTCTCGCCGACCACTTGCAGACGCGATGTCGCGGTATCGGAAAGCTCGGCCAGTTGCTGGGTGCGCCGCTCCAGGGATTCACCCATGACATTGGTGCGCGTTGCCGCCTGCTCGGCGGCATCGACCATTTCGGAGGCCCGGGTCCGCAAGGCCTCGCCCAGGGCTTCGAGATCGAAGGCGACGCGGCTTGAGGTTGACGTCAGGTCGCTGGTCGATCCCCTGAGAACTTCGCCGATGGCCTTGATGCGGGCCATCGCCTGATCCGAAGTGGCGGTCAGGTGGCGCGACTGCTGCGACAACGAGGATTCGGACAATTTCGCCTGGGCCGCCACCACATTGGCGATGTCGGCCAGTTCCTGCGCCTGCTTCTTGAGCGCACCCCTGATCTGTTCGGCCAGTCGCTGGGACTGATCGCCGCCGCGCGACAGTTCGGCAATCAATTCCTTCATGGCCTCGGACAGGCTTTGCGCCCGGCTGGTCAGGCGCTCGTCGGCCTCGGCCAGCACCTTGGCCTGAGCCTGATAGCGCTCGCCCAGGGTCAGCATGCCCGCATTGGCCTTGTCGGTGCTGGCATTCAGCTCATCGGCGCGGGCCTGAACAAGACCCCCGATTTCTGTGATGCGTTCCTTGGCATCGGTGCTGGCCTCTTCCAGGGCGCGGCGCGAGCGGGTGAAGGATTCCTCGACCGAACGGAAACGCTCGAGGGCCGTATCGCTGGCTTGGCCCAATTCCCGCGACTGCACGGAAACGGCCTCCTCGACGATCTTCACCCGGCCCAGCACGCGGCCGGAAACCTGCTCGATGGCTTCGACTTGGCGGCCCAGCATGGCATCGATACGCTCGCCGGTTTCGGAAACGCGCCGCCCCACCTCGTCCAGCGAGAGAGCGCGCAGATTCAGTAATTCCTGCGACTTGCCGGTTTCATCGGCCAACCGGACGCCCATACCAGACAGGCTTTCGGCAGCCGATTGGGCACTGGCCACCATCTTCGCCGTCTGCGCATCAACGATGCGGGCCATTTCTTCCGTCTTGATCTGTGCCGTCTCGGCGGCCTTGCTCAGATTTTCCTGCTGCTGGCGGGTCAGTTCCCCGATCGCCTTGGTGCGCGTTTCGGCTTCCAGCCCGGCCTGGGTCAGATTTCCAGCCAGGGTGCGCAGCAGCGATTCAGCCTCGCGGACTCGGGTCGCCGCCGATTCCGATGCCGCCGATACTTCGCCCACCTGATGGCGCAGCATGGCCTCGGCCTCACGCGCCCGGCCCGATGCCGCCTCGGCCACGCCTGAAAATTCGCGCACATGCTCGCCCAGCAGACGCACCGCCGTCTGCGCCCGATCCTCGACCGATCCAGCGGCGGCGGCCAATTCGTCGGTATGGCGCTTCAATTGGTTGCCCACAGCGGCCACATCCTGCGCCGCCGAAAGGGCTGCCCTGGTCAATTGCGTCGATTGGCGAGCCAAAAGATCGGAAATCGCCTTGGCGCGCTCTTCCCCCTCGGCATCGGGAAAGAGCAACAAGCCCAGGCGCTCTTCAAAGCGCTGCAAAGAAGCGCTCTGTCCGCTCGCCCGCTCGAAATGGATGATGACCAGCCACAAAAGGGCCAATGGCAAGGCGACGCCGCCCAAAAGCCCCCCGAACTCGTGCGGCAGCATCGAGAAGAGATTGGCAAAACCGATCGATTCATCGACATAGGACAGGGCCAGTCCCGCCCAGGCCAGACTGAGGCCAAGCCCGCCCCACAGGCGAAGACGCCGCCCCAAACTGGCGGGACGCCGATTCCGCTCGGGCCTTATCGGACGCACCAAGGGCTCGAACAACTCCTCCTGGCGGGGCTGGGGAGATGCCGGCGGCGACGCTGGTGGCTCCGCAACGGGCGGCGGCGGCAAAGCTTCGACCGCGGCAGACTCGAGCGCCGCCTTTTCAGCGTCGTAGGCGATCTTGAGCGAGCTTCCGCCCGGTCCCGGGCGCGGGCGCAATTCTTCGGCCATCGGATATCCTTATTATACTCCCTCAAGGGTCCATCGGTTCCCCTTTAGCGTCAACGGATTTCTCGCTATCCAAGTCCCCCCTACAAGACCTAGTTTTGAGCCAGGCTTTGCCTACCAGAATATGAAAGTCACCTTGTATCCTGCCGCTTCGTTCCCATCTCTTTTGAACTAGGGATCGATAAAACCCTGTTTTTCGGCTTAGAGACTGAAGATGAGCGATAATCGCCTCCCTTTGGCCGCTCCTTCCATGTGCGGCGCCATCGACATGCGGATTGGGCGCGACGGCGTCTGGTTCTACAAAGGCTCCCCCATCACCCGCAAAGAGATGGTCTGCCTGTTCGCTTCCGCCCTGAAACGACAGGAAGACGGCAGTTTTTGGCTGATCACGCCTGTCGAAATCGCCCGGATCGAGGTCGAGGACGCCCCCTTTCTGGCCGTCGAGCTGTTTTCCTCGGGCTCGGGCGCCCTGCGGGTGGTCAGCTTCAGGACCAATATCGACGAGTTGGTGACGGTGGACCGCCTGCACCCTTTGCGAATCGAGCCCGACCCCAAAACCGGCGAGCCTGTGCCTTATGTCCTGGTGCGCGACGGGCTGGAAGCCAAACTGGCTCGTCCAGTATATTATGAGATGGTGGCGCTGGGCCACGAGGAAACGACAGCCCAAGGAACTCAGTTCGGTCTATGGAGCAGCGGCATCTTCTTTCCCCTGGGCAAGCTGGAAGAGGCGTGACGGAGCGATCCTGTTCCTTTACGCGCGAAAGCCTGTCCGACCTGCTTTCCAGCCGCAGACCAGGCCGACGGACAAGCCCCAGCCTTCAGCCTTTGCGCGGCGATGCCGATCTCAATCCCGGCATGACGCCCTTGGCCGCCCCTCGCCCGGCTGCCGTGCTGGTTGGCTTGGTTGAGCGCGAAGAGGGGTTTACGGTTTTGCTGACCCGGCGCACCGAGCATCTGGCCCATCATGCCGGACAAGTCAGCTTTCCTGGCGGGCGAATCGAGGACAGGGACGGCACCCCGGCCCAGGCGGCGCTTCGCGAAACCGAAGAGGAAATCGGGCTTCACCGCTCGCATATCGATCTAATCGGGCGGCTTGACGATTATGTGACCGGCACGGGTTTTATCGTTACCCCGCTGGTAGGACTTATTCGCCCGCCCTTCGACATCGAACCCGATCCTTTCGAAGTGGCGGAGATTTTCGAGGTTCCGCTTTCCTTTCTGCTGGACCCCAACAACCACCAAACCTGTGAGAAAGTAATTCGCGGGGCAGAACTGCGCTATTTTGCCATGCCTTATGGCCGCCATTTCATATGGGGGGCAACGGCGGGCATCTTGATGAATCTCTACGAAGTTCTTCACCAGACGCGAGGGTATTAAGGTGGCAAAGCTGCGGCTTGACCAGATGCTGGTGGATCGCGGGCTGTCCGAAAGCCGCGCCAAGGCACAGGCCTTGATCATGGCCGGTCTGGTCTGGTCGGGCGACAGGCGGCTCGACAAGCCGGGGCTGGCCCTGGCCGAAGAAACAGCGATTGAGCTAAAGGGCCAGGATCATCCCTTTGTTTCGCGTGGCGGATTGAAGCTGGCTCATGCTCTGGCTCATTTTAACCTGGACCCCAAAGACATGGTGGCCCTTGACGTCGGCGCCAGTACCGGAGGCTTTACCGATGTGCTTTTGCAAAATGGCGCCGCCAAGGTCTATGCCGTCGATGTCGGCCATGGACAATTGGCCTGGAAGCTGCGCACCGATGCCAAGGTCGTCGTCCTGGAACGCACCAATGCGCGTTATCTGACGCAAGAGCAGATTCCCCAGCCGGTGGACATGGTGGTCTGCGATGCCAGCTTCATCGGCCTTGAAACCATCTTGCCGGCCGCCCTGGCCCTGACCAAGCCGCAAGCCTGGCTGGTCGCCCTGATCAAGCCGCAATTCGAAGTCGGCAAGGGGCGCGTGGGCAAGGGCGGCGTGGTGCGCGATCCCGCCTTGCATGCCGAAGTGTGCGAACGCATCTCCGGCTGGATCGGCGGCCTTCAGGACTGGCAGGTCCTGGGAATCGAGCCCAGCCCGATTTTGGGCCCGGAAGGCAATGTCGAGTTCCTGCTGGCTGCGCAAAAGAACGCATATTCTCCCTGATCCCTTATCCAGGAGGCCCCATGCCCCAACCCGATCATATCGTCCGCATACCCCTGCCTTCACCCGACAGCCTGGACGAAGACCTCAAAAAATATTTCGCCAAGTGCCAGGAGAAGCTGGGGCTGGTGCCCTATGTTTTGCAGGCCTATACGGCAAGACCCTCGAAACTTCGCAATTTCATCAGCTTCTACAACGAATTGATGCTTGCCGAATCGGGCCTCTCCAAGCTCGAACGCGAGATGATTGCCGTTGTCGTTTCGTCGCATAACCGCTGCTATTACTGTCTGGTGGCCCATGGACAGGCGGTGCGCCAGCTTTCTGGTGACCCGCAATTGGGCGAGATGATGGTCATGAACTACCGGGTGGCGGAGCTTTCTGGTCGCCAGCGGGCCATGCTGGACTTTGCCTGGAAGCTGACCGCTGACCCCCAGGGGATCAACGAGGCCGACCGCCAGGGCCTTAGAAACGCCGGATTTTTGGAAAGCGACATCTTCGATATCTGCGACGTAACGGCTTTCTTCAATTACACCAACAGGATGGCCCATGGGCTCGATATGATGCCGAATCCCGACTATCATGGCCTAAGCCGCTAACCCTTCGAAACATCTGGGTAAAAAACGCAGAATTATTGTTGTTAATTTAGCAAATGTGTACTTGCGTTAACCCCGGAATGTGCGTAGATTGATCTATCGTGTTCTAGAAAGGAACGCATGGGGGCCACAATGAGAGTAGCACCATTAGACAGCCCAAGTCCGACAGTGCAGCGGCAAGAAGCCGTAAAGCCTGAACCGGCACCTCAACCCGAAGCCAAGCAGGCTGGACAGGGAATGGGCTTTATCAGCCCAGTCATCCATGTCGACAGCGAAGCTGGCGTCGCCATTTTGCAGTATCGCGACAAGATGTCGGGAGACGTTACCGCACAATTTCCTTCCGAAACGGTGGTCAAACGCTACCGCGAGGGTGAGGTCGTGGCCCATCAGGGTCAGTCGATGTCACCCGAGCCGAAGTCGGGTGCCACGGGCGGAGAGACAAGTGCGGCTCCGGCTCCGGCAACACCGACGCCCGGTGAGGGCGGCAGCAGCGGTGGTGGCGGAACTTCAACGGGCGGCGGCGAAGGCTCTTCCGGCGGCGGCTCCGCCAAGAGCTAGGGCATTTCAAGCCTTGCAATTAACGGCCCGATGGCGAGCCATCGGGGCCGTTCAACTGCGTCTATTTTTCTATGCGTCCGCAGACGGGACAGGCCGCTAGGTGTGAAGTCTCAGGAGGTTGTTCACTCGGCCCGGACCTGGGAAGCTGATGTTGTCGAGACATTGGCTGAACAGGAGGAGCCAAATGGACAACCTCCTGAGACTTCACATCAAGGTAGACAACTTCATAAGCTCTAAAAAAACTTCAAGGCCTGCATCCAGAATCGACTTGAAGCACTCTTCGGGTCTGATGCGACCGCTTCGTTGCCGAGCCCGTGGGCGAAGTATGCTTTTAGGCTATAATCATTTGCTTCAGCCCAAGTGACGCCGAACCCCGCTCCGCCCAGCGTTCTTCCGTTCTGGCCTGATGCCCAGGGCCTTTTATTGATCATAACGCTTCCAACATCAACAAAGCCAATCAACTGCATCTGACCGGGCAGATATGGATAGAACTTAGGAAGAAGATATCTGACCTCTAGATTCGCCACATAGCCCTGATCGCCATAGGCCTCGCCTTCCGGGTAAGCCCGCACCCCATACATGCCCCCCAACTCCATCTTTTCTGACGCGTCCAGATTTCTTGATGCGAATTGCCCATTGAAGGCGGCGCTCAGTGATAAGGAGTCCGTCACGCTTTGCAGTCGCGAGAAATTGGCGCCAATCTTTCTGAACTGACCATCGCTTCGTGCTGTTTCGGTGTCGAATGTCTCCATAACGAAGGTTTTTATGTCAACATTGCCCGATGTGAGCGTCACTGAAAATGCCGTTTGTCCGCCTCCGGCAAAATCATCGCGATGGTCTCCAGACAGGCTGGCCATCAATACCCGAGCCCTTTTCCCACTGACCGTTAGTTCTGAAGCCACTTTGTCTTGAAACGTTTTGGCATCATAAGCAAGCTGTGCGTAAAGGCTGCTTTGGCGTGACCGGGCCAACGGGTAGCGACCAAAGATGCTGGCGATTCTCGCCGTTCCCGTTGCATCCAGACTATCGAGCTCTTTGCCAAGTGCGTATTTTACCCCGCTATAGGCAATTCCGGCCGTCGCCTTGCCCATTTGTATCTGATAGGAAGCACGGGCATATTTAAGCCCCTCGCCTGAGGTTAGTGTTCGTAGCGAAACAACGTCCCCCAGGCCGCTTGGGTTATTGATATTTGTCATAGAGCCCAGTCGATAGAGTCCGGTCAGGCGATTTCCCGCGTTGTCGGCGTCTAGGCTTCCTGTCATCCGTTCTCCGGGTAGAATATCCACGATAAGGTCGGAGGTTCCAACCGAAGCGCCTGGAACCAAGCTTGATTTGACGAAGATACCTGGAATATCGGAGAGAAGCAGCAGGCGGTTCTCAAGCGGAGCCGACTTGATCGGATCAGCCTTGTTAAGGCCTTCAAGAATACCCTTGGCAAGATTATCGGAGAGATTAGTCTCGTTTCTAAGCGTGAAGTTGTCATATTTCCCGACCATCACGGCGATGGTAACACTTCCGTCTACAATGTCCTGCGGCGGCAGATAGACCTGGGCGACGAAGTAGCCGTTTTTATGATAGTGATCCGCAATTTTTGTCGCCATGTCGCGCAAGTCTAACAGCGTCATCTGGCTTCCCGGCTTAAAACCGGCGACCCGCAGCAGTTCATCCTGAGTATAGAATTCCGCCCCAGCAATCTTCAGGCTTTTGACCATGATTCTTTCGCCTTGCGGATCCAAAGGGGCAGGAGCCGGGCTGGGCAATATGTCGATTTTGGGCGCATCTTTTCGCAAAGCGGGAGCGGGCGGAATCTGCTTCAATTGCCCGCCTGCATCCAAAGGTGTCGCGGCAAAGGAGCCTTGCCAATGAGCGATCAACAGAAGCGGCAGAATGAAGCTTGGTTTGCGCCAGGAGCGGAACGTCGGTTTCATAAAGAGAACGCCCTTGAGCCGTTCATCTTCCCCTCGGCCCCTGTCCAAAAGCAGCGCGCCCGGCTCGGTTTCGCATTTCCAAGATATGAACAGCGCCTGTTCTGAAGATGACCGGCATAAGAGCGTTTCTCATCATTGTCGGAACACCGACTAGCTATGGTGCTTTGCCATTCATACACGACAAGATATTGATTTGTTAGATTCGGAAACTACTCAGATGTTAAGGCTGATGCTCCTTCAAGCTGTGCCCTGAGTTCTTGTCGAAAATGTCGCAAAAGTGAGCGTGGTTCTGGGTAAATTTTTCAAACACCGCTGGATCAAAATGCTCGGGTTGCGTTCTGCCGTCGCCGAGCGTCAGAATTGCCATTGTCTTAGCGTGATCGAAGGCAGGCTTATAGGAACGCTTGCTTCTTAGTGCGTCATAAATATCGCAGATATTCACGATGCGGGCCGCCAAGGGGATCTCTTCCAAAGACTTTCGGTTCGGATAGCCTCCGCCATCCCATCTCTCGTGATGGTTCAGCGCAATCTCAGCGCCCATTTTTAAATAGACCGACTTGCTGTTGCCTAGAATCTTTGCCCCCATTGCCGCATGTGTTCTCATGATTTCGCATTCTGCCGGCGTATGTCCGCCCGGCTTCAGCAAAATTTGATCTGGTATGCCGATCTTGCCGACATCATGCATCGGGCTGGAAAAATAGACATTGTTGACGAAGGTTTCATCCATGCCCAGCATCACGGAAAGATCGCGACTATAATAACTGATTCGTTGAACATGAGCCCCGGTATCTTCGTCCTTATGTTCTGCCGCTCTTGTCATCGTGAAAATTGTTTCGAGATAGCTTTCCTTTAGTTCAGATGTTCTATCCTTGACGCGCTGCTCCAATTCATCGCTGAACTTGTGCAGTTCGGTGTATAGAAGCCTAACCTCCAGCATGTTCTGAACACGCGCCAGCACTTCGGCCAGATCAAAGGGCTTGCTGATGAAATCCTTGGCTCCTGCCTGAAGCGCTTTAAGTTTGTGGCTGGGCTGGGCTGTTATGACAAGCACCGGCAGATATCCACCTGGCTCTACCTGCTTGAGCATCTCTAGAACCTGAAACCCATCCATGACAGGCATCTGAAGATCAAGAAGAATTAGATCGTAGTGGTTCACTGAATGGAGTGCGCAGACCTCTTGTGGATTCATTGTTGATGAAACACGCAGATATCCTGCCGTGGTCAACATTCGTGAAAGCAATTGCACATTTGCAGGAAGATCATCGACCACAAGAATTTTTCCGTTAAGAACATCAGATGGGTTTAACATGCTCTTTTCCGTTCCTGTTAGGTCTCTGAAAACTTCTATGCAATTCAGAAACAATCCTTTGTGCGATGCTACTTCACAAAAACCGTTGCCAATCCCAAAAGCATTCCCATGCTGGCAATATCCGTCGCGGTCGTAAGAAAGATGCTAGATGCCGTGACCGGATCGGCTCCGAACCGCCTAAGTAAGAGCGGTACAATGGCGCCAGAAACGCCGCTGATAACGCAACTGCCAATCATGGCAAGTTGAACAACGACGGCCAACATGACTGCGTTGGGAGAACCCTGAACCTTGGCGACAAAATACATGCCGACGGCGGCAACGAATCCGACCAGCGCGCCGTTCAGCAGGCCAAGCAAAGCCTCTTTTCTTACCAGGGTGAATTCCCTGCCTTGCTTCATGTCACCCAATGTGAAACCACGCAGCGTGATTGCCAGGGCCTGACTACCGGTATTGCCTGATTGCCCGGCCAAAACAGGCAGAAATATCGTAAGAATTAATAGCCGATCGATGGTGCCTTGAAATATGCTGACCACGGCGCCTGCGGCAAAGGCGGTAAGAAGGTTTAATTGCAGCCATGGATGCCGAAGCCAGAGACTGCGGATCCATTTTGTGGAAAGACGCTCTTCCTTTTCAACACCTACCATGGCTCCGGGCTGAAGGCTTAGCTCGATTGACCGCTTCTGCTCGGCAACGACTTTCTCGTAAAGAAATGTGACCTCTTCATTTTTCTGGCGAATCAGCTCGTGGCTTTCTCTGACTTCCTGAATCTTTTGCTCCAGGTCCTTGCCATGCTCGATGGCATCCTCATGCAACAGGCGAACATCCAGCATGTTTTGTACGCGGGCCAATACTTCGGCCAACTCAAACGGTTTGCTAATAAAATCTTTTGCCCCGGCCCGCAAAGCACGCAGCTTGTTTTCTGGCTGCGCGGTAATAACGAGAATTGGAAGGTATCCCACAGGCTCGGCGACTTTTAATTTCTCCATAACCTCAAAACCGTCCATTTCGGGCATTTGAAGATCAAGCAGGATCAGGGCATAGCGGTGTTTGCTGTATAAGTCGCAGACTTCACGAGGATTGCTGGTTGACGAAACAGATGAATACCCAGCCGATGCCAGCATTCTCGTCAGAAGCAATATATTCACCTCCAAATCGTCAACAATCAGGATCTTGGCGCTTAAAATCGCTTCGGAACTTGCCATATGTTCTTCCCTTTCTAACTTTCTTGCCGGGTTCCGCTCTGCACAAACTCCAGCGCGGCATCCAGGGCTTCCATGAATTCGTTCAGCTTGATCGGCTTTGTCAAATAGCGAAAGAATCCGACTTCCATTCCACGCTTCACATCGCGTGGCATGGCGTTGGCGCTAATGGCAATAATTGGAATATGGGCCGTATTTGGGTCGGCCTTCAGCAATTCTAGGGCTTGAATTCCACTTATTCCTGGCAGGTTGATATCCATCAAAATGACTTCCGGCAGCTCAGTGCGTGCTAATTCCACGCCTAGATTTCCGTCGATCGCCGTCAATAGACTGAGTTCAGGGTGACGGGCCACAATCTGCTGAACAAGTTTCAAATTAGCGGGATTGTCTTCGACATAGAGCAACGTGCGTTGCAATGAGCCACGCGGAACATGCTTCAAGATCGAATTTACAGAGTTGTCTTCCGATGCGATTAACAAAGGTGCCGCGGAAGATGTAAGTTCAAACCAAAAGACGCTTCCAACACCTACCGTGCTTTCCACGCCAATAACGCCGCCCATAAGCTCGACAAGCTGCTTGGCAACGACAAGGCCGATACCGGTTCCTTCTTCGCCCCCAGCTTCCTGCCCAAGACGATTGAATGCCTGAAACAACTGCCCCAACTGAACTTCTGACATTCCTGCACCCGTATCAACAATACTGACGCGAATGCGATCAAGTCCGGTTTCCTCGCACTTGACGTTGAGCAGCCCCTGGCGAACATTGTACTTAATGGCATTTGTCAGCAGATTGATGATGACCTGCTTGACGCGCGTCCGATCAGCCGTAACGAAGCAGTCTGTATCGAACTTGGGGAAGGTCATGACAATGCCGCGCTGCTGGGCCTGAGGCTCAATCATGCTCTGACATTCAATAAGTACTTCAGCCAATGACACAGGTTCCTTTGACATGGGAACCTGCCTTGATTCAATTTTTGCCAAATCAAGAATCTCGTTGATCAGCTTCAGCAAATGCCAACCTGCTTGTAAAATCTGCGCAATACTTTCCTTTTGAGTGTCTGTCGGTGGCTGTGGATCAGATTCCATCAACTGCGCAAAGCCCAGAATGGCGTTAAGCGGGCTTCGCAGCTCATGGCTCATGCTTGACAGGAATTCCGACTTCGCCAGATTGGCTTTCTCGGCCAGCCCGGTTGCACTTTCAAGCTCAAGGTTTTTTTCCTGAAGCTCCAAGTCAAGACGCTTGCGTTCAGTTACATCGCGCGCCGCAGCAAACACGCCTTGAAGTGTTCTGTCTCGATCATAGAAAGTCGTGGCATTATAGGAGACATCGGTTTCCTTACCGTTTCTTGACTTGGCGGTGAGTTCGTAGTTTGTAACCTTCTTTTCAACCAGCACACGCTTGACACCGGCTTCCGCCCGAATTGGATCAGTGAAATAGTTCTTGAATGGTGTTCCAATCAGCTCATCGCGCGTACAACCTGTTAGGGATTCCATTTGCATATTGACGTCCGTGATCATGCCCGCAGGATCAGTCGTCATAAGAGCGTCAATACTCGATTCAATCAGTGACCTGGTATAAAACTGCAAATCGTGCAGACGCTGGTCAAGTTTCTTCTGTTCGGCCTCGACGTGCCTTCTTTCCGTAATATCCCGCAAGACGCCGGTAAAGTGACGCTCTTCGTTTATCCACATTTCGCTGACGGCGATCTCTAATGGAAAAACGCTTCCGTCTTTGCATCTGCCGACAACCTCGCGTCCAATACCAATGACACTGTGTTCATCGCCCTCACTGAATGTCTCGAATGATCCATCATGCTGCCCACGATCCAGATCAGGAATGAGAAGGCTGAAGTTTTTTCCTATCAATTCGTCTAGCGTGTAATCAAACATGCGTTCTGTAGCGGGGTTTGCCGTTTCTATGGCGCCCGTGCCAGCGTGAAGCGTTATAATTCCATCGACAACCGTATTCAGAATTGTCTTGATAAGAGCCGCGCTATCGCGCGCATTCTGCAGGCCAATATATTCTTCCGTTACATCTCGAAACACCAAGACAGCGCCGATGACTTGCCCGGAACGATCACGGATCGGAGCACAGCTATCGGCGATGCTGCATTCAGAGCCGTCGCGAGAGATCAATAGCGTGTGGTTGGCCAATCCCTGGATCGTTCCTTTAGCCAAAGCCTCAAGAACCGGAATGGCTGAAGGCTGGCGCGTCTCTTGATTGACAATGTTGAATATGTCACCGATTGGCCGACCATTGGCGCCTTCATGCGTCCAGCCGGTTAGATGCTCGGCAAGGGGATTCAGCAGGGTGACATTTCCATCTTTATCCGTCGCAATTACGGCATCTCCGATGGAATTCAGCGTAACCGACAGCTTGTTTTCACTGATCAGCAAAGTGTCGTTAAGCTGCTGCAGTTTTCTGTTGGCTTCTGTCTGCAGCTCAAGCGATTTGAGCGTTTGTTGATTCATGTATTCATCGATCCGTCGGCGCGATGCGCGATGGATTCCATAGGCTAAGGAAATTGAGAGCAGCAGAACAATGGCACTTGAAGCCACGATAACCATAAGCATCCTGCGCATATTTGCTTCAAACTGCTGCTCACGCAACTTCAGTGCAACTTCTTCATTCTCGATGTAGGCTTTCACCTCATCCCTGATTGCATCCATCATCCCTTTGCCAACGCCGCTTTTCAAATCAGGAAGAACGGCTTCTAGACCGCGCTTACGGCGAAGCTCAATGTTTTTCTCCATATGAACAAGCTTGCGGTTCATCAAGGGGACAAGGGCGTCCAGATGCTTTTGCGCTTCTGGAACATGCGTACGCTTGCGCATGCTTTCCAGGTCCGAGCCAAGGCTGTCGCGCGCTTCGACGTAATACTCCAGGTATTTCTCATCGCCGGTCAGCAAATAGCCACGCTCTCCGGTCTCAGCATCCTTCAGCTGTAAGTGCCAATGGGCAGCATCATTTAGCAAAACGAAAGTCCTTTTTCGCTCTTCTGCCGTTGTCTCTATTGATTGAAATGACACAAGAGCTAACGCAATCGCCATTGACACCAAGATGGCTGCGCCGAACAGCCAAGCAGAAAGTTTTAATTTATCTTTCATAAGTTTCTCGATTTTGCTTTAGGGTTGCATCTCCTGCCGAGAGGCGATTTCGCCACTCGAATTCATAGTTATGTGATGAATGGTTACGAACGACGCAGCTAGGCGCCTACGGCCTGTCTGTCGTTCGACAAAAAGGGCGTCATCTCTGCACATTGCCACAGTATGACTAAGGAAGGATTTCCACTCGGTGCGATAGCGCACGTAAGGCCAGAGAATTTCAGCGGCAATTTCAAGTTTTCAAATAATGGAAAGGCCTATTTGAGCTTTGCCAGGGCAGCTTTCATGCCTTCAGTCTGCAGATTGATGTCAAGCGGCTGTACTGCGCCTACCGGCTGTACGCTCACGACAATGCGCTTTGCGTCAGACATGGTGGTCATCGTCTGATCGGAAAGCTGGGCCTGCGCCATGCAGCCAACTGCAGTACACTGCGTTATCGTTAAGGGTATTGGCGCCATGCCATCGATCTTCAACGCAGCTCCACCGGGAATAAAAATGCCAAGCGGCAAAGCTGTTACGATTACTGGCTCACCCTGCGGCCCCAGTTTGCCGATACTCACTTGGATTAACCTCAGCCCACCGTCTTTAAGGGTTTGGACCTGAGTGGCGATGCACCGCTCAGCCTTTGCCGTAGCATTCTTATCGCAAGTGACTTCCCATTTATCGAATTGCTGTGGCTTTGCGGGAGGATCGGCGGCCAGCACGACCGGCGCAGTCAGCGACAGCGCGGTGGTTGCTGCCAATATCGTCAACTTTCTGCGTTTGTTTCCAGCCAAAGTTCGTTCCTCAAGCTCGACAATTACAAAGCCGCACAGTGATGTCGGAGTCTATTTCAATGTTTGGTTGGGAAATGCCTCTGCAACAATCCCGGCCATGCTTCGCCCCATCCCTTTTGATGGTCAGCACTTGCTACCGTGACTGATTTTCCTGCTTCCCCTACCCTTTTAATAAAGTTGTATTGCAGCTCTGGTGGAACTATTTCGTCCTTTGCGCCCACAAAATGCAGTTGCGGCAGGTGGCTAACACGATCAGCGACACTACTCGCGTCCAATGAATAGCGCATCGGCGCTAGCCTGTGATGACGCGCAAAGGCTTCAAGATCGAGATTCCCAGCCACTGTCCGCACATTGATTACATCAGACCGCCGGGCGGCCAAAAGAACCGCCGCAGCGCCTCCGCCCGAATATCCGACGAGTTCAATTTTTCCGCCATTTGCGATCTTAGACAGGGCTGCACCGAGAGCCTCGACCACTTCGGGAGCCATTCTATGCGAGGTCCAGTATTGCAGCGGACAGTCATCTTGAATCTGAGCCAACATGACATACTGGCAAGGTCGCGCCACCCAAGCAATGTTGGCTGACGTATCAACGGCAGCAAGGCGCAGAGCAACGGGATTTATGGGGCTTGGATCAATTGATGGTTGCCCTCGGGTAACATAGGCAAAACCGTCGCCCTCGATATAGACACGTATGGGCAGGCCTGGTTGGTTGATCCTGGTCTGGGCCAACAAGGAGAATGATCCAGTGTTGATCCAACTGGATTTCATCCCGGCTGCATTCCCCAGGGCCAGGGCGTCGTCCAACCGATCATCCTTAAACGGCCCAACCGCACAGCCCACGAGCAGTACTGCAAAGGCAAGTGCGTTGATAAATCCCGACATTGCCAACCTGTGACTTACTTTAATTTGCCCAGTCCGTCGTTCAAGCCTTTTACGGAAACGGGAACTTCCAGCGACTTGGCGCCTACAACAAATTTAACCAGCATATTCTGGCCCTTCTTAAGCGCCGCCAACACTCCAGGAGTGATATTTAGCGAAGCTAAACATCCTGCAGTGATACATCTGTGCAGCGTCATTTTGTTCACTTCGCCTTGATCAACCTTAACCGTAACACCTTGCGGAATGTCGATGCCGAGCGGAAGCAACGTCTCCAGCAGGAAGCCCGTTTTGGATAATGTAAAAGAAGCCCTAAGCAGACGCCCACGCGGCTGGTCATTCACATTTAGGTTCAGGTCTTGGATCAATGCGCACTCGGTCTTATTGGCTTCTACTGCCGTGCAGTTAAAAGTCCAGTCGCCGATTTTCTCTCCAATTTTCTGCGCCGCGGCGTCAGGTGCGCCAATCAGGTGAATAGACACAGCGAAAAGGGCGGCCACAAAATGCCAGAGGGCGTGCACTTTCATTTCAGCTTCCTTATCAAGCACGTTCAAACGATGAAGTAGGGCCATGCCAGAGAATGCAGTTTACCCGCCTAAAACCCGCCCGAAGAACTTAAGTGTATCGGATATGGATCAGTCCGGCAAATGGCCACAGCCGGACGCAACGATATTAGCATATGTTGCGACCGGCGGTTCGGCGATAATGTCTAGAAACCAACGCGTCCTATCAGCATTCCGTTGTGACCCAAAAAGTCAGCTCGCTTCTCGACGTCGTAGTTAACGCCGATATTCATGCTGCTGTCGGCCGTTGTGTAGCTCACGCTAACACCTGCTGTGCTGCCAAACTGCGCTGGCTTGAGGCCCTTGGTATCGAAGGTGGCACCACCGCCTGAGAATTTGGAGGTTGCGCTGGCTTCGTCGCCAAGGAACTCATAAAGAAGTGCCCCGCGTAACTCTGGGCGGATTTTTCCGTTGGCAACCTTGATTTCATACGCCACCGATGCCCCCACATTGCCTTCAAGAACGTTGGAACTGTTCGGTGTAACCGTCTGATTGAGAACGCCAGCCCCGGTCTCTGTGTAGCTGTCGGAGTCAACATGGCTGTAGAACAAGCCCATTTTCGGCGTGATCTCTAAGTTCTTGCGGATAATGGGCCGCCCGGCACCAAAGTTGGCCATGTACTGGTTCGAATCATAACTACCAGAAGCCCTTTGGTTGAGACCCCCGAAGGTGATATCGCGTGTCGTATCCGTATTGTTTCGGCCATAGCCTAACTGAGCTTGAAGGAAATACGACCCCGGTTCGTAGGATCCGTAAACTGCCCCCTGATAGCTTTTGATTTTGGTTTTGCTATTGCCAGAATCATCTCCGCTTATGTTGGAAAAGGCATATCCCCCCGATAGGCCAAGACGAAAATCCTCTTTAAATAAGCTATCACCCCCCAGCATAAAGCCTGTGGTATTTCCTGTGTACCCGGCCACGCCATTGCGGACATCCTGGGTCGAATGACTTCCGAAGCCCTTTCCCCACAAAGCGCTTCGCTTGGTGTTATCACCCGATGCGACACCTTCCTCTTGCTGCAAGCCGACAATGTCGACCCCAGATCGAGCCGAAGCAAGACGGACCGAGACAGCATCAGCCGAACCGCGCGCCGCTGAAGTTGTTGCCTGAGCAGCCATTCCTGTCAACGACGGCTGCGATTGTTCGGCTGATTTTTTTGCCTCACTACCGCCAGCCGACAGAGCCCTGTTATAGGCAGCCGTAATCGAGGCATCCCCGGAAGAGGCGGTCACGCCATTGTCAAGTGCCGTGGCGGCTGAGGTGGAAACGCCGAGTGTGCTCGCGACGGCATCTGTCGATTTCTTGGTCGCAGTAACGATGACATCGTCATTGCCCGCATCTGCCGTGAAAGTATATGTCGCCAACGTGCCACTGTTCAGCGTCATGTTCGCGATGTCTGCGGCTGCCGAGCCAGCATTCGCCGTCTCAGTCAACAGGGTAATGGAACCTGAATTGAATGTGCTCGGCATGTTGACATTAATCGCGCCGCCAGCGACAGCGCCACCAGTAGCGTGCGAGAAGACCGTATCGCCGCTTTTGACCGTGTTAGCAAGGTTGATTGTCTGCCCTGCGCCAACCGCCATCGCGCCGGTCAAGGTAACAGCCCCCCCGAAGGTGGTCGTGCCCGCCGCCGCAGGAAGCGTCAAAGATGCGCCACTAACCGTGGACACGAACGAGGTCGAGGTGGCACCAGTCATTGAGATGGCGCCAACCGGCGTGGTCGAGCCAATGGCCTGATTGAACGTAACCAGGGCCGTCGTGTTCGTCACACTTAGCGCGCCACCGCCATTGATCAGACCATTAATCGTCTGAGCTGTCGTACCGTCGAAGGTGGCATCTTTGCCCGCAGCCAGAGTCATGTCACCCGTCAGGCTCTTGGCAAAAGTGGCGTCACCGGTACCGACGACCAGCTTGTTGGTTCCGACAGTCACATCACCGTTGAAATCCAAGGCGCCGTTGCCGGAGGAGGTTATGCCCTTTGAGTAGACGTTGCCCCCAAACTGCGCAATCTGGGCTGATGCGTTGTCGATCGACAGCACGCTGGCGCTGCTTGAGCCGATTGTCGAAGAGAAGGTAACCTGCCCGCCTGCGTTGGCAACAACGGCACCTTCGTTATTCGCCGCAGCGGCGATGGTGGCTCCAACCGCTTGCGCCCCTGCCCCAATGAACCTTACCGTCGCCACGCCGGCGGTGCCTGCGGCACCAGGTGTTCCTGTTCCCGTAGCGCCGGTCGAGCCGGTCGTTCCGTCATTCAGCGTAATGGTCCCCGCGGTCGTTCCTTCAAAGGAAACGGTTACGTTGCCGCCGTTGCCGCCGGCGCCGCCGTTGCCGGCTCCACTACCTGCAGCCCCGCCATTGCCAGAAGCGCCTGCCGTCAGAGTGGCGCCGCCAACAAGATTTCCCGAAACATTGATTGTGGTAGCACCACCGGCGCCGCCGGTACCACCATTTGCCGCCCCGGTGCCTGCCCCACCGACGGCGCCCGCACCACCCGTGGCGATCAAACCGCCATTCAGGTTGCCGGTAATGTCCGTCACCACGACCGCACCACCAGCACCACCGTTACCACCAGCCGCTGCGGCGCTAGCGCCACCGGCCGCACCGTTTCCTGCGGTAAATGAGGCACTGCCCGAGATGCCCGATCCCGTAAAGTCAGTCAGGGTATACTGGCCACCTGCGCCACCTGCGCCACCGGCGCCAACCGCACCGCCAACGCCACCGGCAGCACCCGACCCAGCGGTCACAGTGAGATTGCCGGTAACTGCGCCCGCGATATTGTTCGTTGTGATTGCGCCACCATTTGCGCCCGCAACACCGACAATCGCGCCACCGGCTCCGCCCGCAGCGCCTGTGCCTGACGTAAAGGTCAGTACGTCGCCGCCGCCGCCGCCAGTGCCAACCGCGCCCAATACGGTCACCGTCAGCGCGCCGCCCGCACCCAATGCGCCACCGGAACTGGCGCCACCGACGCCGGCCACGCCTGCGACACCAACTGTGGTCGTCAACGTACCCGTAATATTTTGTTCAAAGGTTGCCGTGACCGCGCCACCGGCGCCGCCAGCACCACCGATGCCGACCGTACCCGCTCCACCATTTCCGCCAGCACCTGACGTAAGTGAGACGTTGCCCGTAATGGTTTGTGACGAGGTAAGAGTGACCGCGCCACCAGCACCACCGGCACCACCCGTCGCAGCCCCAACACCCTCGCCGCCGTTGGCGCCTGCGCCAGCCACAACCGTCACATTGCCGGTAATTGCTGTCGCAGAAATGTCCGTCACAGTGATTGCGCCACCCGCACCGCCAGCACAGCCAGCGCCGACAGCGCCGCTGGCGCCACCGGCTGCACCGGCGCCTGTGCTAAGCGATATATTGCCTGTAATGGCACCCGTCGTTATGTCGGTTAAAGTAAACGCGCCGCCTGCGCCACCTGCGCCGCCTGCGCCACCGGCACTGCCCGTGCCACCGATCGCGCCACCACCTGTGGTGACCGTGAAGTTACCGCCCACCGCGCCGTCAATAAGCGACATAAGGACCGCGCCACCAGCGCCACCCACGCCGCCTGCGCCCGCACCGCCTAAAGCATTTCCACCCGCAGCACCTGATCCCGTGGTCACATTAATCGTAGAGCTAACGCCCCCGATCGCCGAGAGGGTCACAGCACCACCCGAGCCACCCGCACCACCAGCACTGGCCGCGACGGCATCTGAGGTGCCGCCTGTGGCGCCTGAGCCCGCATTAACGGTCAAGGATCCAGTAATGCCGCCAGCCATATCCGTAACGGTAACAGCACCGCCAGCACCGCCCAAGCCACCTGCGGCCGCACCGCCACCATTGCCGCCTGACGCGCCGGAGCCAGATGTCACCGTCGTATTACCCGTCACCAGGCCGGTAAAGGTAAGGCCTGAGCCACCGACCGCACCGCCAGCACCGCCGGCGTTCCCTGTATTGCTTAAGCCCGCACCACCCGCGCCGCCCGTGATATTAAGCGTGGCTGCCGCCGTGGTCCCGGAAAAGATGCCTTGCGTAAAGGCACCGCCTGCTGCACCCGCAATTACCCCAGAAGCAGCGGAGCCGGTACCGCCGGATAGGGTTAAAGCCGTCAGCATTGAGTTGCCTGTGATGGTCGCCAGGGTCATCGCGCTGCCTGCCACATTCGTCGCGGCGTTGCCGCCACTGAGAATCAACGTGCCGCCGGTGGCGCCTGAGCCATTGTTAACAGTTCCTGTCGAATCAAAAGTGATGGCCCCGGTTGCGGTTGTCAGGGCTTTAACCGTTAGGCTCGCACCTGATGCAATTCCCATGGACACCAAACCGGTGGTGCTGGAACCGACACTCCCATTGACGGTAACGCCAGCGGTGTTGGTGACGCTTAGAATGCCTCTTCCATCTGCCTGTCCATTGATATTGGCCAGAAGTGTTTGCGCTGAACTTCCGCCCAGGATGAGCGTTGCGTCCGTATCGGTCAGCACCAGGGCAACATTATTGGCGGGAGTAGCGCCATCTCCGTTGGTGATATTCCCATTTATGTTGACGCTGACGGCGCCACTGGTGCCATCAATGTTGATCGTCGAAGTGTTGACGTCATCAACGATGGTCACGTTCCCGATAAGGGCGGTGCCGGATGGGGCTCCGCTATCTTCAATCTTTATCGACGAGGCGCCACCGGCACCGCCGGTAAATGAGATGTGCGATGTCGTAGTACCCAGCCCATCGGTCGCGTCCCAAATCGAGTTTGTTGTGCCATTATCGATCGTCAGCGTATTACCGGCTACTGTTGGAGGAACCGTCGCGCCAGTCGTGCCAACCAAATTGGCAGAGTTACCTGCCAAAGCAATGTTTGGATATAGGCCTAAGGTGCAGACGATGGCCAAGGCAGTCGAGTTCAGTACTCTCGATCGGAACACACTCATTTTCTCATCCTTCATAGCCATCATTTCCTTTTAGAGTTCAGCCCCAACGTCACGGCTGAAATCGCTCTATGCAGATTCGCTGCACTCTGCATAACCAAACTGTGGAATAGAATTACGGGAATGGCTTTCTCAAAGGTAGGTTCGGAAACTACTCAAAACCGGGCATGATTCATCCTCGCTCCTCCGAGAGAGTGCCCTTGCTGCTTCGGAAACTACCTAGTCTTGGCTTAGGAATCCGGGGATTGTTAATGTGTTGTTAATGATCCTGCGATTCTTACTGTCGAATTGTTCTCGAAAAAGAGAGCCAGAGCAGCGCTGCTTCGTTTCTGACCCACGAGTCGCTGCCCCCCGAGTCGGGTTGACCCGAGACCCAACTTTCGTCCGGCTCCCGGCAGGGTCCCAATGACCTTATTTATAGTGTGAAGAAGAAATCACCCATCAGCCGACGGCGGTCAGACGTGGACAACCGACTGAGTCACCACAGTTAATGCGGCTAGGTATATTCCGTTTCTATCTAGGCTTGGCGAGAATGACTGACACTCAATATGGCCCGCCGTTTTGAATGTTTGAACAGCAAGACAAATGGAGTTTAGCGTGAACGATTTGGCCTCCGTTACCACGGGAACCCTTATCGCCGCTGACAAAGTCAATGGCACGGACGTCTATAATTTTCAGGGCGAGCGAATCGGCGAAATTGACGGCATCATGATCGACAAGATCACCGGAAACGCGATCTATGCCCTTCTGTCTTGCGGCGGCTTTTTGGGATTCGGTGGGCGACACCACCCTCTGCCATGGGCCGTTCTGAAATACGACACCGACAAGGAAGGCTATGTTGTCAATATGGACAAAAAGAAGCTGGAAGGTGCTCCAAACTACGACATCAATTTGAAGTTCGAATGGACGCCGGAAACGGGCCGCAAGATTGACGGCTATTTCGAAGTGCCAAGCTATTGGAACTAAGCCGATGTCTTCTGGCCTTAGAAGACACTTCACTGAATCTTAACAACGTCGACAGGAGTACCCAATGAACGCTTTTCAAACAAACGAAGTTCGTCTTGCACGCGCCGATCCCGGACCTGGGCGGCGGATGTTCCGAATCGGCCTGATGATGGCGGCCATGTATATTACCCCCGTTCTTATTGAAGCAAGCCTCGCGACAGCCCAGACTGCGGGCGGCGCGGGTGGCGCGGGTGGCGCGGGTGGTACTGCTGGTAGCACGGGCGCAACCGGGGCCACGGGCGCAGCCGGTGCCGCAGGTACTGATGGCGCCGCTGGTGCTGCTGGTGCTGCGGGAGCAAGCGGAGCGGCTGGGGCAACAGGTGCAACCGGCGCTGTGGGAGCGAGCGGAGCGGGCGGCAAATCCGGAAATGTCGGTGCTACGGGTGCGACCGGCGCAGCAGGAGCAGGCGGCAAGGCCGGAAATGTCGGCGCAACAGGTGCGACCGGCGCTGCCGGAGCGGGTGGCAAAGCCGGAAATGTTGGCGCTACGGGTGCTAGCGGCGCAATCGGCGCCCCTGGTGCAACCGGCGCCCCTGGTGCGATCGGGGCAGCAGGTGCTGGCGGCAAGGCTGGCGCTATCGGAGAAACCGGAGCCAGCGGAGCCACTGGCGCGTCAGGCGCTGTCGGTAAAACGGGTTCGCCTGGGTCTCCCGGTTCGCCAGGAGCGCCAGGTGCCCCCGGCCCGTCTGGTCCTCCAGGCGTCAATCGCTAACGACCTACAGATTATTACACCCGGCATGAAGCTTCTTCATGCCGGGTTTTTCTTGGCTACGGATAATCCATCATAAACAGTTCCAATCAAAGAAACGGCGCCGCCCCTGAGCATAACCCAAAGACGGCGCCGTGAACCGCACAAAATCGGTTGAGGGGGAAACCGACTATTTTTTGTGCGGAGGCTGCTTAATGACAGTAATATCGACAGCCCGGTTGCGCTGTTCATCCATGTCATCATTCGTTGACACGTTCTGCTTGGTTTCGCCGGTCCAACGCGTATCGATATGCGAAAGAGGGACGCCTGCAGAGACCAGCGCATCGCGCACTTTGTCGGCGCGGCGCTGTGACAGGGCCATATTGGCGGGAGCACTTCCAACACGATCAGTCTTGCCAATAACCGTGACGCGCGTCGTATCGTTATTCTTCACGACATAGGCCACGTTCTTGACGACCGTCTGGCCCCTGGCATCAATGTCGGACATGTTGGAATCGAAGAACACCTGATACCAGGCACCCACAAGCTCGGGACCTCCTGACGTGGGTGCCGACGACGTTTTCGGTTGGGCCGCCTGGTCGGCACAGCCCACAACAGCGAAAAGGACAAGTGCTGCGGCTAACGATCGAAGGATGGAATTTACATGGAACATCTTGATCTCCACTATCTGTTGATGTTTGGCAATAAGCACTGCTTATCGCCAGATTGGCTTTCCTAGATTGATTTGGTTCTCATTGGTAAGCGCACCAGCACCTGCGCCAACGGCGCCGCCGATCAAGGCACCTTCAAGCGGTGCGCCCACAAGAAATCCCCCAAGCGCACCAACACCGGCGCCAATACCGCCGCCGCTGATCGCGCGATCGCCCGTGGATGAGCCACAAGCGGCAAGGCCGACAGTGGCAGCAATGATTGTAAGAGTAAGAATAATCCGCTTCATGATGGAAGCTCCTCTAAAGACTGTGTAAGGATCGATGTAACGCATCGCTCATGATTATCTGGGAGATAACACAAGCCCTCTTATGAGGTCGCATCGTTGGCTGAATTGAAGTCGGGCGATTTGTGATCTACGCATGCATGTGCGCCACCGCGCTTCTGCCATGCTCCACCATAGGAGCGGCCTGTCCGAAGAGATAGGCTCGGAAACTACTCTGCCCCTATCTACTCTACTTCTCCAGATCAGAGGAGAATTTGCAGCATTTAATCTTGCCCATTTCTTTGGTGCGATAGAGAGCGATATCTGCACGGCGAAGCAGATCTTGTGCACTTTCCGCGTCAGTTGGAAAGCCTGAAATACTGATGTTTGCGCCAATAACACCGTATTTCCATGATATCGAATGGATGGGTGATGGCATTAATGTAACGCTTAGCCAGCCTTGTGGCAGAGGCAATGGCAATGAGGGGGGGGCGCCCACTAGGTCACCTTGACATCATGTTCAAGATGATCATCAACCAAGTGGATTGAATTGTCCTGCTGGCGAACACCATCCACTTCAAAGCATGTTGCTAGAGATTCCGTCTCATCATCCGAGCAGGGTTGCGACATTGAAATATGGTAGACGGTTTCGCGGTAGCGGTAATGGATTTTGATCGACGGCCAAGTTGCGGGCAAGCACGGCTTTAGGGAAAGTTTGTCTCCTTCAAGCCGCAGACCCAGCAACGACTCTACGACAAGACGATACATCCAGCCGGCGGAGCCAGTGTACCAACTCCATCCACCGCGGCCGATATGAGGCGAGGCAGCGTAAACATCGGCGGCCATGACATATGGTTCGACCTTGTAGGTGGCAATCGCCTGTGCGGACAATCCATGGTTCGTCGGATTGATCATGGAGGTGAGTTCCCATGCGCGCTTGGCATCGCCCAAGGCGGCATAGGCCATCGCCATCCAGATAGCCCCATGGGTGTATTGCCCACCATTTTCACGAACCCCCGGCACATAGCCGCGAATATAGCCGGGATTCAGACCGGACGCGTCAAATGGGGGATCAAGAAGCTTGATAAGTGAAACATCGCCTCGAACCAGCCGCTCATCAGCAGACTGCATCGCCATGCGCGCGCGTGTTGCATCTCCTGCGCCTGACAGGACTGACCAACTTTGTGAAATTGAATCAATTCGACATTCCTGATTGTCGCTCGAGCCAAGCGGCGTTCCATCATCAAAATAGGCGCGGCGATACCAGGCGCCATCCCAACCATGCTGCTCGATATTCTGACGAAGCCTGGCACCTTCCACCTGACAAAGTTCGGCGAATACGACGTCCTCACGCGCACGGGCTAGTGTTGCAAACTTACTTAACACGTCGCACAGAAAGAATCCCAGCCAAACGCTCTCGCCCTTGCCCTGCAATCCCACCAGATTCATGCCATCATTCCAGTCGCCAGACCCCATCAACGGCAAGCCGTGCGGGCCAAGGCGCAGACCGTGCCGGATAGCACGCACACAATGCTCATAGAGGCTAGCCTGGTCAGCCGAGCGGCCAGGAAGATCATAATAGGAATCGTCTTCTAGATTGACCTGTCGGCCCTCAAGGAAGGGTATTGATTCGTCCAGTACGCCGGTGTCTCCAACGCTGGACACATAGTGACAAACCACATAAGGCAACCAGAGATAGTCGTCTGAACAATGTGTGCGAACGCCTCGCCCCGAAGGAGGATGCCACCAATGTTGAACATCGCCTTCCTGGAACTGGCGGCTTGCGCACAAGATCAGATGCTCTCGCACCAAAGCGGGTTCGGTATGAATAAGCGCCATCACATCTTGCAACTGGTCTCTAAACCCGAATGCACCACCTGATTGGTAATAACCACTACGCGCCCATAGGCGGCAGGACAGGGTCTGATAGAGCAGCCAGCCGTTGGCCAGCACATTGACCGATGCGTCGGGCGTTTCTACCTGTACGGCGCCCAGCGTGCGGTTCCAGTAAAGCCACACGGCCTCGAGTGCTGCGCGTGCCGCGAAGGTTCCACGAAAACGCTGAATAAGCTGTTTTGCCTCATCCTCTGTGCGACCGACGCCAAGCCTGAAAACAATGTCATGCTCATGACCATCGGCCAAATCAAAGTTCACTTGAATTGCCGCGCAGGGGTCAAGCCCTGCTCCAAACTTGCCGGAAAGACGCATGCGTGACATGACGGCAGGATTGCGAAAAGATCCGTTGCGGCCGATGAACTCCTTGCGATCCCCGGTCAGGTTGCGCGTTGGCTTATCAACGTCGAAGAAGGCTACTTGATCTTTGAACTCGGCACTGTATGTGTTTTTTGCGAGAATCGCGCCACTGTCGCGGTCGATTTCCGTAGTAACGTGCATAGCAGATTTTGAGCGAAGATCGCCCAACACCCATTCCGCATAACCCGTCGCAGATAGTTTTCTGATGCGACCGGATTCGTTTCTTACTTTAAGCCGCGAGAATTTGACGGCGGCATCACTGGCCACGTATATCCAAAGCTCCGTACAGATGCCGTCTGATCTGCATTCAAAAACACTGTACCCAAAGCCATGCCTGACCGTGTAATTCGCCATTGCCGGGGATGGCAATGGTGTTGGTGACCAGAAATGACCCGTTTCCTCATCGCGCAGGTAAATGGCCTCTCCGCCTGGATCGCATACAGGATCGTTGTGCCAGGGAGTTAGGCGAAATTCATGCGCATTCTCGCTCCAGCTATAGGCAGACCCGCTCTCCGAAACGACAGTCCCGAAATGCGGGTTTGCAAGAACATTCACCCAGGGGAGCGGCGTAACTTGACCGGGTGCCAGTGAAATAACATATTCATGGCCATCAGCAGTAAAGCCTCCCAGCTCGTTGGATAAAATTAGGTCGCTCCGCACATGTTTAGCTGAAGGCGAAAGTTCAGCTTGATGCTGGCGGCTGGGAATTAATCTTGGAGCTGGTGGGCTTACAAGGCTGCGGCGATCAAGCTGTTCAGCCAATGAGCCAAGGCTATCAGCGATGATGGCTCTTGCAACCGATTGGAACAAGACGCGATCATCACTGGAAATCTGCTCGGCAAGGCGCAGGAAAATGCCCCCTGGGCGATCGATCACGCTGGCGCCAGTTCCTGATGCGATCAGGCTGAGTATTTGCTCTTGCAACCGCTGCCGGTATCCTGCCCGATCCTCATTCCAAATGACCAGATCAACTGAAAGCCCTTTAAGCCGCCAATAGGCATGTGCTTGAACCATCTGACGGACGAGATCGATATTGGCTTCGTCAGCGATCTTTAAAAGCACAATTGGCAAATCGCCAGAAATGCCATACCCCCAAAGTCCGGACTGGCCGCGACGGTTCTTCATTAGGATATCGCCAGAGGCGCGTAAGGCAGGGGTGGCGTAGATGATTGAACTCGCCAGACGGGAATATAGCTGCGCGCTGGCTTCCGTTGCATTCAACTGGCGCAGTGTTACTTGGCTGTGAGTCCAGGTAAGATCGAAGACACGATCAGAAAGATGACTGTCTTGATATTTTTCAACAAGACTTAAGGCGCCTTCCCTGGTTTCGCCAATGCCTGTTACCACATCGATCATGACAGATTGCTCTGGATCGATCGTAATACGCTGGCGAATGGCGACAATCGGATCCAAGACCGGGCCTTCACTGTCTGAGAGCGGCGCATTGTTGCCTACAGCCTGGGGGGCCTCGACGCTATTGGTTCGACCGATAAAACGCAGACGATCAGTCTCGAAGGAGACAACCCCGGCTTTTGCTCCACGGATCACCATCAGGTGAAACATCCAAGGAGGTTCCTCGGCATGCGAACGCGGCCGTCGCGAGCACAAAATTGCGTTCTGACTCCTAAGTATTTCGGTCTGGACGAAGAGATTGCTAAAGGCCGGATGCAGCGAATCAGCCGCCTGCGGCGCAATAAGAACCTCGGCGTAGCTGGTAACGTCGATAATCCTGCGACTCTGCGACCTATTTGTGACGCGGATACGGCGCAGCTCGATGTCATCTTCCGGGGAGACGACAATTTCCGTATGCGTCTCAATAGAACCCTTGCCTGTTCCGAATGAATCGCGTCGGCGAAATTCAATGCGGCTCTCAGAAAAAATAGCTTCATAAGTCTCTGGCCGCACCAATGTCGGCTGATAGGACGTTGACCAGACTTTATCGCTAATCAGATCGCGAATGTAGCAGAATGACCCCCAATTATCGCAGATGCCATCCTCACGCCAACGGGTAACGGCCAAATCCTTCCAGCGGCTATAGCCGCCACCCGCATTTGTGACCATCACCTGGTAGCGACCATTCGTCAGCAACTGCACTTCTGGCGTTAATGTGTCTGGATTTGTAAAGACGCGAATAGGCGCCTCTGTGTTTGCTTGCGGTGCGCGCGATTCAAACGATTGCGAGATATAGGCCGCTTCAGCCGAAATCTTTGGGATGCGCTCTTGAAGCAGCAGCATGACGGTCTGAAACAGTCGATCAGCCTCAAAGCGGCGCTGCATCGGCCGGTCTTTCAACAGGTAATCAAGGGCCAGCAGGATCATTCCCTGATGATGCGCCATGTAAGCCTGCACGACGGCGCTTGTTTGGCCACGCCTTTGTCGCGCTAATGTAAAGTCAATCGCTTCAAAAAAGCCAAACTCGCCCATATAGCCGTCTTGGGCAAGGCGCTGGAGATTTCTGCACGCTTCCTCCGGCGCAACCATTAGCGCCAGCGCCGAGGCATAGGGAGCGACGACAAGATCCTCGGCCAGGCCGCGCTTCAGGCCTAGGCCTGGCACGCCAAAGGCGCGATAGCGATAGTTCAAATTTACATCGACCATATTATAGCCGGATTCAGAAATGCCCCAGGGAACGCCAAGCTGCTCGCCATACTCTATCTGACATGCCACGGCCGCCTTGCAGGTTTGATCAATCAAGGTGTTTTCGTAAGTTGGCATTACCAAAAGCGGCATCAGATATTCAAACATCGAGCCGCTCCACGACATGAGCACTGGCTCTCTGCCAGCGCTTGTAAGAAGGCGGCCCAGAGCAAACCAACCTTCTTGCGGCATTTGTCCCTGTGCGATTGCCACAAAGGCGCTAAGCCTGGCTTCTGAAGCCAGCAAATCATAGTAACTTGCGTCTTGCCTGCGTTCGCTTACGTTATAGCCAATCGCCAACAGATGTCTTGTGTGGTCGAGCAGAAAATCATATTCCATGCTGGCGAATTCACCTGCTTGCCTTGCCAAGCGCTCGGTGGCGGAAATTTTCTCTCTTGCGCGCAGACTTGCATGTTTGACATGCATCTGAAGAAGAGCAAGCCACTCACGATCAGCCTGCGTAATGTCCGCCTGAAGCCGATGCTCGATGACAGGAAGCAGCTTTGCATCCAGACCAGCTAATTCTCTGAGCGTAAGGTTATCGCCAATGCCTGACATTTCATCTAACCCCGGCTGGTGGGGTTGCAATGTCAGCCAGGGGGCCAAAAATGTCATTTCATCTAGCACATTGCGAATTTGCGCCGCAAAGGCAACCGCCCATGTCATGGTACCGCCATGTAGATTCGTTGAACTGTGCTTGAGATTGTTCACCAGACTTTCTGCTTTAGCCAGCAGGCGCTCTACACAAACATGGTTCGCAATGATATTGCCTTGCGAACAACTAATCGCCACCTCCAGGTCGCTTTGAAGATTGGCTATCTCTCCTAAGGTCGCTTTTCCGGCGACGTCGGCAAGTAGTCTAAGCGTGTCGCGCATGCCTTCGAAAAGACCTATGCCGAAGAGCGGATCGTCGACATGCGCCAGCAATCCCGCTCGCAAAGTCAGCAAATGGCCAGCAAGGTTTCCGCTGTCAACCGTTGAAACATACTGTGGCATTAGTGGCAAAAGTGTCTCGGTGTCATACCAATTATAAAAATGACCTCGATGGCGCTCAAGCTTCTCCATTGAGCCAAACGTACTCGCCGTGCGCGTTAGCAATATCCCAGAGGGAATATATCCGAAATCATATGCAGCCAGATTGGACAGCAACGACAGGCCGATATTGGTAGGTGAGGTGCGGTGTGCGACTGATGAAACGCGATACTCCTGGAAATTATCAGGGGGAAGCCAATTGTCCTGGGGGCCGACAAGTTGGTCGAAAAACCCCCAGGTCCGCCGCGCAAGGTTACGTAGAAAAATAATCTGATCAGTCGTCAATGAGCTTTTACGCTTTGAGAGCGGCAGGCTTATCCACCAAGCAGCAACTGGAGAGACAAGCCACAAAAACAATATCGGGGCAGCGACGGCCAGGGTTTGGGTGGACCATAACCAAAGATAGATTGCCATTATTGTCGCCAATACAGGGGCGAACCACATCGCCAGATAACTAGCGACAAGCGTGCCTTGACCGCAGCTGGCATGCTTCAAATCCATTTCACTCGCTGTTTGCCATTCAAGGAGGCACTTGCGTGTAATCTGCACTCTTATGCCCGTTCGGATAATCGCATCCAAAGTGAAAAATGCCTCATGGGGAAGCCATGCTAGTTCGAGCAAAATTTGCGTCATACGTTTGTGCGCTGAATGGGCGACCGAGCCGAGATGCAGGCGAAACTGCATCTCGGCTGGCTTGCGTAGAATATCTATGAAAATGGAGCAGATCGGCGGAACAAGCAGGACCCCTAGCACTGACATCGTCCACAGAAATGTCGGCATCGGTCCTATCCAACCCCAAATCAGCAGGATCGTAAGAGCGGATGGAACAAGACTTCTCCGCAAATTATCAATCAACTTCCATTGCGACAGCATCGAAAGAGGATTGGTGTGCCTTTCAGACTTTTCCATTCCCGGAACTTGACTGAACAACCATCCAGCCAATTGCCAATCTCCGCGAATCCAGCGATGACGACGACCGACGTCGGAGCGGTAACTTGAGGGACAATCCTCGTACAAGTGAAGATCGCTCAGCAATCCAGAACGGGCATAGCAACCTTCCAGCAAATCGTGGCTGAGAACATGGTTGTCGGGAAACTGCCCGCCTAATGCCTGCTCGAATGCATCAATGTCGTATATTCCCTTGCCGATGAATGAGCCCTCGGAAAATATATCCTGATAAACGTTCGAGACAGTTCGCGTGTAAGGGTCGATGCCGGGATTGCCGCCATAAAGCCGGGCATAGCGCGAGCGATTTGCCCCTGTAAGGCTGACTTCCACGCGCGGCTGCAAGATGCCATAGCCTGAGGTGACACGATGCTTTGCCTCGCTATAATGGGGGCGGTTCAGTGGATGCGCCATGGCGGCAACGAATTGCTGCGCTGAATCGCGGGGAAGTTCCGTATCCGTATCCAGCGTGATGACGTATTTAGCACTAAGAAGCGCCGTCGTATCGCCAACAATAAGTGAAAATCTATATCGATGATTGGCCCCTCGCAACAGGCCATTCAAGTCGGCAAGTTTTCCGCGCTTTCTCTCAAATCCCATCCAGGCTTGTTCCTGCGGGTTCCAAGTCCTCGGTCGATGGAATAGGAAAAATATGGAGCCTAAGCTAGAGTCTCTGGCGTACCCATATTTCCTGTTAAGCGCGTCGATTCCTGCTTGAGCCAACTGCAGTAAGGGTTCATCTTCTGCTAGCGATTCCTGCTCTGCATCCTGAAAGTCGGTGAGAAGGCCGAAATGCAGGCTGTCGTCGCGATTGGCAAGAAAGCGAACTTCCAGCGCTTCCAACAAACGATCCACCCCCTCTGCATTCGTCAGCATTGTGGGTATCACCACAAGCGTTCTGAATTCAGGAGGTATTCCCTCTGAGAAGTCCATCCTAGGCAACAAAAGCGGCCTTACAATCACAATGGCAAGCCAATTGATTAACGCTACGCCAAGCTGGCTGGTGGCCAGTGTCGCAAGTATGCCCAGCAGCGGCAGCGTCCAAACTGCCTGTCCCCCGGCACGCGCCAAGGTCAACAGACTTGCTGAAAGCAAAAATGTACTTAGAAGGATTCCGCCCAAATACCAGAACAGAGGGAATTTGGCCGCATATCTATACAGTCTCTTCAAGCCAGAAAGGCGCAGGCTGATTTCCTGCTCAAGCAATGGCAATCCATGACCAATAAGGTAATAGCCGACATGCGCAGCGGAATTGACGGATGCGTTGATTGCTTCAAATTTGCTGCGCCGTTTTGCCAGTGCAAGCGCAGTCAAGGCCACACCGATTTCTGCCATTCCGCTGGCCTTGGCGATTGCCTCGACCTTATGGCGGTAGCGGTCTCTTGTTGCAAAATCCATCCCCCCATATGTCCCACAGGGATCTTGAAGCAAGGCCTGCTCAACGCCACTCATCGTCTCGACAAATTTTTTCCAGTCAACCGCATCAAGGATCCGCATGCTTCCAATGCAGTTGCTGATCGAAACCTGATTGGCTGCCTGCTGCTGGTTCTCCAGTTGAACCAACTGCTCGATGGTAAGTCCTAAATCTGAAAGTCTTTGCTCGATCCAAGTCAGGGGCAAGGCCAAGGCTGGGCCGCGCCCCTGCAGCCGACGGGCCAGCTCAGCGACAAATGCGCTTGCCATCGGTGGCTCCGAGCGAGCCATATCGGCTATCACGAGAATGAGGCTTGTGGGGTCGGTTTCCGCCGCCTCAATCATTTGTTCAGACCAAGTAGCGGCCAAGTCGCGTTCTAGCCATCCCGCCCCAATCCACACGCTGACGCGGCGAAGATTTTCAATTATCGCCAGGCGCAGCATAATGGGAATTGCCCACAGCTCGCCAAGCTTAAGGGAGGCAACACTCTGATAAGCGCCTACGAAGCGGGTAAGTATCTCCGTATCAACACGACCATCGCCATGAGCGATGATCTCAAGCGCAATATCATAGACGCGGGGCTGTCCCTCGGATGGCCCCTTAGCCAGTCGTGGAAGCTCCAGGCTATAGCCCCTCGGAAGATGCCGTCTGGCCGTCCGTATCTGCTCTTCGATCAGATAGAAATTATCCAGCAACCACTCGCCTGCTGGCGTGACTTGGCGATTCTCGTTTGCTACAGCGGCCATCATCTTGCAAACATCGATCAGAGCCGCTTCGTTATCTGCCAGACGCTCCAGCAATTGGTCTGGCGCATTCATCTCTGCCAACTTGTGCAAGGCGGCCAGAGCTTTACCATGCTGCTCCATTTGGCCTGCGTTGAAGAGTTCGGCGCGCAAAGGCAGCGCCTCTCCCGTCGAAATCTTGGGCCACGGCTTTTCTTTGAACCAACTCTTCACCAGGCTCAAATAACTAGAAACTCTCATGCCTTCTCGCAAATCAAGTCTCCCTTCCTATTGTTGCTATCTACTTTGCTCTCGTTTTCCAGAATTCACTCAGAGCCTGTCCGCATTAAAATGAATTCGAACAGCGATTCACCTTCATAACTTGCATCATGTGATCTGCAGATTGTCTGGAAACTGACTGCGCCTAGTTACTTGTCGCGCGCGCTTTCATCGGTTTTTTGATATTCGCCTGCTGACCTTCAGAGAATATGGAAGTGACGACGTCAACCTTCTTCTCTTTCATTTTTGGCTTTTTTGGCTCTCGCCCGCTTCGTTTTTGTCCTTTAGCCATTTGTATCTCCTGTTGTTGAAGGCACGACAAAGTCATTCACACGATCACGACATCGTTTTGGCTAGAAAAAGTTGGATCTAGGGCATTTGGTACGCCATTGATCCATAATGTGCCCTGAATTCCATTCAAAGATGTCGCAAGAATGCGCTTGGTTTCTGGTGAAGTATTCAAACAACGCTGGATCGGAATGCTCGTGCTGCGTTCTTCAGTCGCCGAGCGTCAGAGTTCTCATGGTTTTGGCGTCGTCGAAGGTTGGTTATACTCTTTCAATTCATGAACTGGCTTCGATTGATCGGCTATGGGCATCAACGCTTGGCCGCTCCGCTGAATCTCAACATCAAATTGTTAGATTGAGGAAAATTGCCAAAGCTCATAAAGCTTGGCAATTTCCCTCAGGAAGGCATGCGCCCAAAGCAATAATCGTCAAAATGCTTTGGGGGCCAAGAATTGGCTCGACCGTTACGGCTTGCGCGGCAACAGCTTGATCACCGTAACATCGACAACCCGGTTGCGTTGCTCGGCCGCTTCATCGACGGTCGATACTTTCTGACTGCTTTCCCCGGTCCAGCGCGTGTCGATATGCTCACCTGGAACCCCGGCGGCAATCAAAGCATCGCGAACCTGATCGGCACGGCGCTGCGACAAGGCAACATTGGAGGCCGCGTCGCCCACACGGTCGGTCTTGCCGATCACCGTCACGCGCGTCATCTCGTTGCTTGTGGCAACGTAGGCCACGTTCTTTATGACCATCTGGCCCCTGGTGTCGATTTCCGCCTTGTTGGTGTCGAAAAAGATCTGATACCAAGCGCCAGCCAACTCAGGGTCATTGGACATGGGAGGGGCGGATGTCGTGCGCTGAGGCGTTGCTGCCTGCTCGGCGCAGCCAGCGGCGGCGACAAGTAGAAGTGACGCGGCAAGCGTCCGTATGACTTTTGCAATCTGAAACATGTTGTTCTCCATAACCTGTTGCGTTGGAATGGCTGTTAGGCTTAACGCCAAATCGGTTTCCCAAGATTGATTTGGTTCTCTTTGGTCAGCGCACCTGTGCCAGCGCCAACGGCGCCGCCAATAAGCGCTCCCTCGATGGGGGCTCCGACCAGAAAGCCGCCAAGCGCACCAACACCGGCGCCGATGCCGCCGCCACTCATGGCGCGGTCACTTCTCGACGATCCGCAGGCGGTGAGGGCTGCCATGGTAGCGACTAGTGTCATAGCAAGAATGAAACGGTTCATAACTGTTCTCCTATTAATGGGGAGGCAAGCCAAGAGACGAGAAAGTGTCCTGCCAAACCATTTGGGAGGCGCATCTTTGAGCATCAAAAAGCAAGCAGCTCATTCGATGGCAACATCCAACCACTAGGGTGGCGACAGTCTGCTTCTCTATACTTTGACCTGCCTTACTGGATCTGCTTGTGTCTGCCTGCTTGTCTGGGGATGCCGGTTCATTTCCGACACCCCCATGACAAGTTTGTGCGTTTTACTGCTTTATCAACTCAATCGAAGCGCGACGGTTTTGCGGTTCACGCACACCGTCTGGCGTTTGCATGAGCAAATCTCCCTCGCCCTTGCCATCAACGCCAATGCTGTTGGCGGCAATCCCGTCGCGAACGAGTTCCTGCTTAACGGCATCGGCGCGGCGCATTGACAGTCTGTTGTTGTAGTCATTGGAGCCAGAAGTATCGGTATAACCGACGACTCTGATCCTGATGACCTTGCCCTCTCCGATCGCCTTTGCTGCATTCGCGATGATCTGACGGGCTTCAGGAAGCAGCTCCGTCTTGTCAAAATCGAAGAACACCAGGTAGGGAACAGGCGGCGGCGAAGCCTTGGCCGGGGCAGGCGCAGGTTGAGCCTGGGCTGCCTTTGGTGGGGCATTGATATTGTCCATCGCCTTCATGAAGTCCTTTCGGCACAAGGCGATCTTGTCAAACTCCCAACCTTCATATTGTTCGTGAAGCCAACAATCAAAGTTGGTCTGAGCGGCTGCGCTCCATACTGGATACTGAGACGGCGCAGAGCCCCCCAGCATGGTCACCAGACGAGAGCGCGCCATCTTCAAATCATTGGCGGCAACAGGGTCGGAGACCTTCCACTCGCCAAGCTCTTCAGGCGGCGGCGCCTTTCCTGCTGCTGCTAAAAGTCCCTTTGTGGCGAAGATTTTCTGACCGAACCAGTCATATTCATCTTTCTCGTCTTGGGCAAAGACGCGATAGTTGGTGGCCAGCGCCTGCGTGAAGGGAGATCCCGTTGCCGGTGTTTTGTTCAACTGTTCGAGCTGATAAACGCTGCCTGGAATATAGCCGTTTGCCGGTGTGCCGTTGCAGGCGGCCAATCCACCCAGCAGAAACGGTGCCGCAAATAGAACTCTTACCTTCATGTTCGTCTTCATAATGACTCTCCTAATTTGCTGCGCGATTTAACGTGCAGAACAATGTTATGGAATATTCCAACACTTCCCATTTTGAATGGGCCATTCGCGCGGCGCTTCCTGTTAGATTCGCCCAGTCAGCAGCAAAACGATCACAATGATCAGAACGACGCCCGCGCCTCCGCTTGGGAAATATCCCCAGTTGGCACTGTGCCGCCACCGAGGAAAGGCGCCGATCAGAATCAGGATCAGAATTATAAGTAAGATTGTGCCAAGTGACATGGAAACGCTCCTATCTGGCTGCAAGAGATGCCGAACCTAGCCACCTAGATTGATGCTTCCCGTTGGATGCATTGATTGGATCTACCAAAGACGTTTGGTTCTAGCAGCGCAAACGCCAAGGCCGCGGCATGCGCCGAACAGGCACCTGTGGCTGTTCAGACATCTAATTCATCTGCTGCAGAGTAACCCCTGCGGGCAAGAATTCGATAGTGCCGGAAACTACTCAGATCATTCTGAACAAGTCGGGCGAGCGCATGATCAAGAGAGAAGAGTCAAGAATTTGACGTTCGCGCTTGGTCAGCATATCCAACTTATTTTCCGCATTCTCGCGCCAATCTGAAAGTATATTGGCGTCCTCGGACAGCATGAGTGAGCGCTCGATGCTGTCCAACAGCGCAGCCCGGCCAACCGGCTTTTCAATAAAATCCAATGCGCCAGCTTTCATGGCGCGAATCGCCATCGGCACGTCGCCATAGCCTGTGATCATGATCGACGGCAACAAATTTCCTGTAGTCCTCATATGCTGCAATAACTCGAATCCGTTCATTCCTGGCAGATATGCGTCAATCAAAAGACATCCACCTTGCCCTGGCGTAAAGTTCTCAAGAAAGGCCTCAGCATTTCCATAATCCTGCACGGCCAATCCCCTTTCCTCAAGGACGGTTCTTAGCGATTGGCGAATATGGCTGTCGTCGTCAACGATGAAGATGGTCGTTCGCTTGTTGACCTTCGCCGCATTTGCAGGCGGCAACACCGTCTTGTTATCCATTGTTTTGGGATTTACAAGAAGCCGTTGAATGAGGCTCGTCATATCCTTCACTTTGACCGGCTTGCTAAGGCGGACAAAATTATGGCGATTGATTTCTCGCAAGGTGTCGGTCGAGGTGTCGCCAGTCAGAATGATGACCGGAACTTCTGGGTTCAGCATCTCGCGCAGTTTTGCGCCAATTTGGATTCCATTCATGTCGCTAGGAAGCCGCAAGTCGGTCAAAACGATATCCGGCTTAAAGTTCCTTTTCGCCATCAGCTCAAAAGCGCTTGAGCCGTCATGGGCGGCTGCCGTATGATGGCCGCATTGATTAAGCGTGAGCTCAAGAAGATCCCGTAATTCGGTATCGTCTTCGATAATCAATATTTTGCCCCTGTAGTCCGCATTTTTTTCCATTAAATCGCCATTGACGCTTTTTGCAGCTTTCTTCGGGGCGCTGGTAATTTTGTCTGAGGTCATGACTTCAATGGCGAACATGGACCCCCTTCCCTTCTGGGATTGGACGCGTATCCGATTGCCAAGAAGATTGCCCAAACGCTGCACGATGGAAAGGCCAAGACCAAGGCCAAGGCGCCGCTCGCGCGCCTGATTGTTAAGCTGATGATACTCATCAAAAATGGCTTGAAGTTCGCCTTCAGGAATGCCAATTCCCGTATCCCACACCTCGATGCTAAGCATTCCTTCGTGGCGCCGACAGCCAAGAAGTACCCTGCCTTTCTTGGTGAACTTCAGGGCATTCGAAAGCAGGTTTCTGATCATCTGTTCAAGCAGGGCACGATCGCTGTGGACCAGAACCTTGCAGGGTTGGATGTGCAGGTCCAAGCCCTGGGCATGGGCGAGATAGGCAAACTCTTCACCCAACTTCATCAACAGATCATTGATCGGAAAATCGGCCATTTCTGGCAGGACATTGCCCGCTTCGATTCGGCTGATATCGAGAAGCGAGTTCAATATTCCCGACATGGCGCTTAATGTCTCGTCGAGCCTTAGGACTAACTTCTTCGCATCTTCGCCCCTGACTTCTTTTTGCAAAAGCCCCTGAAGCAAGGTCAGGGTTTGCAGCGGCTGGCGGATGTCGTGACTGGCGGCGGCAAGGAATCGCGACTTTGCCTCGTTCGCCAAATCGGCTTGGCGCTTGGCGGCATTCAGCGCCTCTACGATGCGGCGGCGTTCCGTGACGTCGGTAAAAGTGATGACGACGCCTTCTATCAGGCCATCTTGTGTCCGGTATGGCGATATGCGCCGAACGTACCAAACGCCGCCCTGCCCCTCGATCTCTCTTTCGATGGGAGACAGCGCTCTCAACACCTCTCGGGCGTCGTTCGGCAGCAGATTGTCGGACGCCAACGAGTGAAGATCGACCAGCGGCCTTCCAATATCGCCGGGAATGACGCTGAAGATAGACCTGGTGGCCGGGGTGAAAAAGCGGATATGCAGCGCGGCATCCAGGAATAGCGTTGCCACGTCCGTACTGTACAAAACATTTTGCAAGTCATTGGAAAGAGTGCGCTGACGCTCCAGTGTTTCTTGCAGTTGGCTGTTAAGCGCGGTCAACTCTTCGTTCAGCGACTGCAACTCCTCCTTCGAGGCCAGCAGCTCTTCATTCGTGGACTGAAATTCCTCATTGACCGACAAAGCTTCTTCGTTGATCGCCTTTTGCTCTTCGCTCGAAATCTCAAGATCGCGCGTAATCAAACGCAGCTCTGCCTTTGTCGCCTTAAGCTCATTCTCTAGCTCGGTGACACGCGAAGACTCTTCGGGTGTGGCAGGTGCGAAGCGTTTCGCCTCCTTCTTCGGTTGGTCGATGAAGCAAACCAGCAAAAGATCTTCGCCATCGCTTGGAACCGGCTGCACCGTGATGCAAAAGGGGACGGTGTCTCCATTATTGCTGATTTGCCCGCCATCAACGGTAATGCGCGCCTTATCCAGTTTGGACCTAGTGATTGCCGAAGCGAGCTTTGCCGACATGCCATGTCGCACCATGGCAAGCAAATCATTCGTGAGATGTCCCGGAGCCACGCGTAGATAGCGATCTGTTGGCCCAAGGGAATAAAGAAATTCATGTTTAAGGTTGGTCAGCACTGCGGCAGGCGCATACAACTCCACCACCATCCGCCGACAAAGCTCGGCAAGATAGGCTTGGCGCGACGGCACCGTGCCTTGGCCCGAGCGAACGGGAACGCGAACGTTGCTTTCCAGCGCGGGGCTGAAACCGCCATGTCGACTGGGGCCAATATGACGGTAGAGACGTTCGGTCTTCGAGATCACCTCGAAGCGATCATTGGTGTTGCCTATCGTCTCTGAATTGCCAAGAAGAAGGAGCCCACCGCTTCTTAAGGCAAAGTGGAACAGTGAAATTACCTTGGCCTGGGCCTCGGGTGACAAATAGATCAGTAAATTGCGGCACGAAATCATGTCGAGGCGCGAGAAGGGTGGGTCGGCCAACACGTCTTGCACCGTGAAAACCACCGAGGCCCTCAAGTCGGGTGCCACTCTGTAACCGTTGCCTTCCTTGGAGAAAAAACGGGCAAGACGGTCTGGCGAAACCTCGGCCTCGATAGAGTCAGAGTAAAGGCCCTCTCGGGCGCTGATCACGGCATCCTCATCGACGTCTGAGGCAAACACCTGAAGTTTGACGTTGCTATTCTGCGCCTCGATCTGTTCTTGAATGAGAATGGCGTGGGAATAGGCCTCCTCGCCCGAGCTGCATCCGGCGATCCAAATGCGCAACGGCTGGTCGGACACATGATTGCGAATTAAATCGGGAACGACTTCTGCGGCGAGATAATCGAACACTGTCTGATCGCGAAAAAAGTTCGTGACATTGATCAGCAAGTCTTTGGCCAACAGCTGCACCTCGTCAGCGTCGACTTTCAAAATTTCAATATAGCGCATCTTGTCTTCGGCATTGATGGAACGCATTACCATGCGCCGCTCGATCCTGCGCTGCAGCGTTCCTGTTTTATACAAGGTAAAGTCTTGCGCTGCCTTTTCCCGCAGAATGGCAATGATCTCGTCCAGCCAGTTCCTTGCATCAGCCGATGGTGCCGGGCCGCTCTCATCCGGGCCAAAGCATAGGCTATGGGCATATTTCATCAACGCTTCTGGAATTTTCGAGGCAGGAAGCACAGCATCCACCATGCCTGTCAGCATGGCGCTTCGCGGCATGCCGTCATATCCAGCCTCATCGGGAGACTGAACGATGACAAAACCGGAATTCTCCTTCACGGCCTTAAGGCCGATGCTGCCATCGCCTCCCGTTCCAGAAAGAATCACGCAGATGGCGCGTCGACCGCACTCTTTGGCCAGCGATAGCAGCAGATAGTCGAAAGGCAAACGAGCGCCCTGCCGGGGCTCGGGCTGGGAAAGGCACAAAGCGCCCTGATCGACCGTGAGATACCTACCTGGTGGAATGACATAAAAATGATCGCGCTCAAGAAGCAAGCCATCAGACGCTTGCAAGACAGGCATCGAGGTGTGGCCGCTAAGCAGATCGACCATCATGCTTTCATGGGTCGGGTCAAGATGCTGAACAAGTATGAAAGCCATGCCGCTGTTGGCGGGCAGGCTGGCCACAAGTTTATTACAAGCTTCAAGGCCACCAGCCGAGGCGCCGATACCGACGACTGGAAAACTGATCTGCCTGATTGGTTCAATTTGCTCTGTTAAAGAATCGGGAGACGCCTTCTTGCCGTCAGGCTTGCCTAGATGCTTGATCGATCGTTGCATATGCAATTCTTCCGCCAAAGGCTGCGTATTTATACATACGCCAAATTTAGTTTTATCATACTTTTTCTACTCAGGCGATGGCTATCATTTATAGCGTGCAGTCTCAAATGCAGAGCCACCAGCACGACCTGACTTGGAAGATTAAGTAGTTTCCGGCTGTTCCAAAGCAGGAGAGCCATCGCTAAGCTGAATAGGATCGGCTTTATTCACGTCTCGTATTCAGCGCTTGCCATCCGACTGTCAGATGCGCCGCCAGCCGATAACACGCTAGGAAACCACATGTACAAGCTATCCGCTTCCACCAAGCGCGCTCTGATGGTGGCCGCCGTTTTGTTTGTGACCCCATCCGCTTGGGCCCAAGGCCCACAGCAGGTGGTCAGCGTCATTGACGTGAGAGCCGTCTCCTCGGGATACCGGGCCAGCAAGGTTTTGGGTGCCAATGTCACCAACGAAGCCAATGAAGTGCTGGGCAAGGTTGATGATTTGATCGTTTCAAAATACGAAGGCTCGATCTATGCGGTGCTTTCCGTGGGCGGCTATCTTGGCATCGGCGACAAGCTGATTGCCGTGCGCTATGAGGATTTGCGCCCATCATCGGATGGAAGGGGCGTTATGCTGAAGGGCGCAACCAAGGAAGGCCTGAAGGCGTTGCCAGAATTCGTCTATACCCACTGAGAGAAAGATATCCAGGAGACGCTGCCAGCGTGCTTATATCCTGCCCAAGACCAGTAGCACGATGACAACGATCAAAGCGATTCCCAGGCCGCCGCTAGGGAAATAGCCCCAGTTGACGCTGTGTGGCCAGGTTGGCAGAACGCCCACCAACATAAGCAGCAAGATGATGATAAGGATGTTTCCCAAACTCATAGCCCTCTCCCAAATGTATTTGACGTGCTGCGGATACGCCTTCTGCGACTTCCCGACATGGTCAGAACCCCACCGAAGACGGTCGTTGCAATTCCAGCAAAGAGAAACCATAGCTTCCCAAGCTCGGAATGGCCGTCAAGCGTGTAGGGCAGATACTCTGACGGCCCATTAACCGGCTGACTGGCAAAGACAAGAAACGCCACACCCAGAGCGAACAAGACCGCGCCTATGATACGTTTTGTGTACATATCGGATGCTCCGCTTTCGCCAGGCGAACGATAAGGCTGTTGCGAACACTTCTAACGCCGCAAGTGTCACCTGCGATGCGCCCTGCCCTGGCCCTGATTTGCGGTGTATCGACGCGGCCACTTAATTGAACCAGGCTCTGTGCGGATGTGACACCAATTTCCAACTGACCCAACTTGTCGTGAATGCGTGCCGATATCGTGGCAATTATCGCTTCATCCTTGGTCGCACCGTGCGAAGGTCTTGCCCTGAACAAGGAAGCCTCGGCAGCGCGTGAGTCCGACAATGCGAATGTCGTCAGAAACCTTTGCCAAAGATTGCTGTGTCGCAGCATCTGCTAAATCCGCTTCATGGCATCGTAGTTCACCGCTCGCTCGGGCGTGGCTGCATTTGACTTGTCTTTACAGTCAAAACCAAATGGATCTGTGTCTGAAGTCTCACGCTGGGATGCCAACGAACAGCCGGCAAGCAGAAGAGACAGTGCAAACGCCGTCAAAATGACTTGCATAATTCCTGTCCCTTTGCATTGCCAGTTAATAATGGGTCGTCACTTATCCGCGCGGTGTGCACTGAAACGAGATAACCCTGTTACCGCTGGAATCAGTGCCCATGTTGGAAATGACCTGACGCGAGCCATAATTCATGCAGTAGTTCTGGGCGTTTTGCGACACGTCCAGCAGCTCTTGATCCGTCCGGTAGGTATAAGTCAGGTTGGGATTATACTGGGCGGGCGGATAGGGATATGGCTGCATGTAAGCCTGCGGCTGAGGCGGCGGCTTGACGCACTCGTAGACGACAGACTTGACTCCGGTCTTCCGATCAGGATCGTCGGTTATGTTCGCCGTCCTCGGTACAGACTGATACTGGTTACAGAAAGTCGCCGCATTATGATTGGCCTGGACCAATTCTTTGTCGCCTTCGAATTTATAGGTGACACTTGGATTGCTGGCTTGCGTCTGCGTAGGCGACGTGTTTTGCGGGGCGCAGGAAGCCACGGTCAAACCCGCAGCCACCGTAACCGCGCATGCGGCCAATTGCATCTTGATAGAACGTGTACTGAAAGTCGTCATTTTCTTTCTCCTAAGCGGCGGGTGGATAGAGTGCGTACAAGGCGCAGCCTGGACATCCGACCAGTTGTAAATTGAAAAAACTGAATGAAGTTATGTCAAAGCAAGGCCTTGCTTGTCGCGACTGGAATTGGGTCGAGACAACACTTCGACCCTGTTTTTGCGGTCGAATAGCGGATCGCCAAAGGCACCAATCAGGATTCTCTCCGGCGTGACTCCTGCCACGACCAAGGCGCTATAAACAGCTTTTGACCGCTGATCGCTCAAATCTTGATTGCTGGGATCACAAAAGCCATCGACAGCCGTCTGGAGGGGAGGATTCTTTGTCAGATGGGGAGCAATCTGCCTGATCAGATTTCTGTCTTCATTCGTCAAGATTGCCTGGTTATTTTGGAAGGTAATGACGCAGCAAGTCTTCCATGGCTCTTCCAGTCCGACATGTCTCTGAGAACCGGTCAAGTCAACAAGGTCTTGCGTACCCTTGTCGCTAAAATGCTTGATTCGCTTTGCCACAATGACCTCCTGAAACCACCAACTCAATGCCGACTGACCGCTCAGTCGATAAAAACCCATAACAGAGAGAGATGGCCTCCATACTCATTACAATCGGGTAATGTCTGAAAAGACGATAGGCTCGGAAATTACCCAGAAGCGCCACCCGTGCATGGAAGTCGCGGAAACAGCGGGCAATCTTCATGCGGACCCGCGCCGCTTTCTTCAAAGCGGGCGAGAGGGGCTCGCCTTGCCTCTCTCGCCATCCAACAAAGCACCTGGCTACTTTCCAAAGCGCGTCTTGGCATCGCTCAAGCAGCTATCCTTGGCTGCGCCCGCAAACGTGTCGCATTTCTCTTTTGCCACGGCGTAGTTGGCGTCAAGCTTTTCTGCAGCCGCTTCCATGCGAGCGTCTGTTGCCTTATCGTCTGCTTCATTGCGAGCCTTCGTGGATTTCTTGTTGGCCTCCGAGTTTGCATCAGAGGTTTTCATTTGCGCCTCGGCATCAGCTTTAGCCGCAGTTTTTGCCGCTTTTGCTTCCTTGATACAGATATCCTTTACGTTGCCCGCCTTGTTGTTGCAGCGTTCTTTTGCCACGTCATACTCGCCATCGGCTTTGGCAACACGCACTTGATATTGCATCTTAGCAGACGGCTTATTGGCATATTCCAACTCGGCCAAAGCTACATTTTCCTTGCCCTTGGCTTCGGCCGTGCAGATATCGTTGCTATTGCCAGACAGCGATGCGCAAGCCGCTTTGGCAGCCTTAAACTCGGAGGCGACTTTCTCCTTACCCGCCTTGTAATCGCTTTCCGACATGCTTTGCCCAACCGCGCCCGTGCCAAAGGAAAAGGCAAGCACAGCGACAGATACGCTGAGGTGGATTTTGTTCATTTTCGTTCCTTTGAAAAGACGCTGGATGCGCTCACGGGCATATTTGCCAATTGCTCTCGACCCATCGCCAAGTTGAAGCCGCAGGAACATGAATTTCAAGCGGCGGGAAATTGTTCGACTGAATGCTTATGGATGGCGAATTTATGGGGATCGGATATCCATGTCTGTCTGATAGGCCACATAACTGAGATGTTTGAAGTTCAATGTTTCTGAGTATTTTCCGAGGCTTTCGCCATCGCCTTGGCGCTGAATATGATCGATTCGCGTTTGAGAGTAACAATTAGGCCTGCGCTATCATTCTGTCGCAGCCTTAGAGCTGCCTGTTCAGTTGGACATGATTAATTCGGAAATGGCATATGTTCAACCCCTACCCCCCCCAAATTAATCAGCTTCTTGCCGCCTTGCCGCAAGAGGAGTGCTCGCGCATTCTGCCCTTTATCGAATTGGTGAAATTGCCTCTGGGTTATACGCTCTGCGAATCCGGCGAAGAGATGCATCACGTTTACTTTCCAACAAATTTGATTATATCCCTGCTGTATGTAATGGAAGACGGCTCTTCGGCGGAAATTGCCGTTGTCGGAAATGAAGGTATTGTTGGTGTTTCGATTTTTATGGGCGGAGATACAACGCCCAGCAGGGCCGTCGTTCAAAGCGCTGGGAATGCCTACAGACTGAAAAGGCAATTGCTGCTGAACGAGTTTAATCGCTCTCCAATTTTAAGAAATTTGCTTTTGCGCTATACGCAGGCGCTTTTGACGCAAATGGCGCAAACAGCGGTGTGCAACCGCCATCATTCCTTGGATCAGCAGCTTTGTCGTTGGCTGCTGCTCAGCCTTGATCGCCTGCCTACAAACGAGCTCGTTATGACGCAGGAACTCATCGCCAACATGCTGGGCGTTCGCCGAGAAGGCGTTACCGAGGCGGCAGGTAACCTGCAAAGAGCCGGCTTGATCGAGTACAGCCGTGGACACATTACCGCAATCAACCGGCACGGCCTCGAAGCGCGGTCCTGCGAGTGCTACGCCGTGGTGAAGCGAGAGTTTGACCGCCTTCTGCCGGGTATTGCCGTCGCTTAAACGGGTAGAAGCGCTTCTTCTGCTTGAATGGTTGAGGGATGACTATGAGCGCCTCCTCTGCACCCACGCGATTCCGCGCTGTTTCTATGGAGCTTGCCGCCTATTTGGATGGCAAATACGTCGAGATGCACATCGTGAGCGATGACGGCGAACAACTTATCATCGTTTGCGACAAGGATTCGATCTTTGATATTCAGCGTCACATCGAGCAAATTGGCCGAGACTGTCCGGAAATTCTAACTTGGAAGAAGCCCGTCACGCCCTGGACTCAAGACGAAATCGCAAAGGCCAATGAGGCGACTTCCAGAAACTGGGACGCGCTGGAAGACGTATGAACGGCATTTGACGCAGTAATAGCCGATGCAAGCACGGCTCAAGCATTCTTGCTGCACTTGCGATTGGCAGACGACCTGCGCTTAACGCCTCTATGTGTGCCAGCGTACCGACGGTCGGTGTTTTTAAGAATACATTTTTCCCAAAGTTTCTCGTTTACATGACAGGAGTCATAACTCATGAAAAGTTTTAGCAAGTATCTTTCCGTCGTCATATTGGCCTTGGTTTTATTGCCTGCCGCTGGATGCTCATCCACTTCGTCGCAAGAAGGAACGGGTGAGTATGTCGATGACAGCGTCATCACGACCAAGGTCAAGGCCGCGATCTTCGACGATCCTTCTTTGAAGGTTGCCGAGATCAATGTCGAGACTTTCAAAGGCATCGTTCAGCTTAGCGGCTTTGTGAGTTCGCGCAATGCCGCGAATAAGGCCGTTGGTGTTGCCAGGGGTGTTTCCGGCGTGAAATCCGTCAAGGATGACATGCAGATCAAGTGATTGGGGGGGGCGCACGTCAGTCTTTGACTGTCGTGCGCGCTTCGCCCGTTTCGCACGCAATTTCTTCACATAAGGGAAGTTCTATGAACAAGCTCAATATAAGTCTGGCTGCTTTCATTCTTGCCGTTGCCTGCAGTGAGGGCGCCTTGGCTCAAGGCATGCCTGAAACCGAGTACAAGGCGCACAAGGAAAAGATTTCAGCCGATCTCAAGACTGCAAAATCAGCTTGCGGATCCATGGCTGGCAATCAGAACGATATTTGTATGGCAGAGGCCAATGGCAAGGAAAAAATAGCACGTGCCGAACTGGAAGCGGCATACATGCCCAGCGGAAATTCGCACTATCAAGTCCGCGTTGCCCGTGCCGAAGCGGACGCTTCAGTCGCCAAAGAGCGCTGCGATGAACAGACGGGTGCCGCCAAGACGGCCTGCGTCAAAGACGCAAGACTGACTGAAGACTCGGCAAAAGCAGACGCCAAGAAGCGAATGAAGGCTGGCGACACTAGCCCCACGGCGGGCGAGTATATTGACGACAGCGTTATCACGGCCAAGGTCAAGGCAGCCATTCTTGAGGAACCGACCTTGAAAGTTGCCGAGATCAACGTCGAGACCTATAAGGGAATCGTTCAACTGAGCGGTTTCGTCACGTCTCAAGATTCAGCCACCAAGGCTGTCGAGGTTGCGGGAAAAGTCCGTGGCGTAACCACGGTCAAAAACGATATGCGTCTTAAGTAACCGGCCAGCCGCTGCCAGTCATTTCTGGCAGCGGCCCCTGGCGGGGCTGCGCGCCTACGCCGCTCTCTTTAGAAGGGCGGATACGCCAGCTTCTCGCAATATTAGAATACCTGAAGGTCGCAAGGTGCTCTGCTCTGCCTTTGGATGACCGCCGGACATAGCTAGAGCATTCTGCGATAAATCTGACGCAGTTTCGTTGGGCCTGGGCGAGCGCGCCTGGCAGGAAATCCGCGAAATGCGTCAGATTTATCGCAGGATGCTCTAGGGTCATGACCCATCAACCCGCTCGCAGGTCCGCAATTCCACCATCGGCCAGGGCGTCAGGCTCGCTTGATCTACGCAACGGTCAATAACCCCACTTTCTGCCTATCCAATGTCATGTCATACTGCTCGTCGTGAACTGTCTCGCGCGGTTGTGAATGACGAATGTGGCATCGCGGATAACTTTCCTTTTAGCAGTTATCGCCTTATCTCTCCTGATCGGCCTTCAGTCTTTGAGGGCTGAGGAATCTGTCAAAGGCCTGGAAGCCCTGGCGCTGAGCGCAGAGGAGCGGGCATGGCTGAGCGCACATCCCAATCTGCGTCTGGGCGATGATTTCGCTTGGCCGCCTTTCGCCTTCCTGGACGAGCAAGGAGTCTATAGCGGAATCAGCTCGGGCTACGTCGCTTCCATTTCCAAGCGCCTGGGGATTGGGATCAAGCCCGTACTGGGCCTGACCTGGGAACAGGTCTTGGAAAAGGTGAAAGGCGGCGAGGTCGACATGCTGCCGGCCGTCGTGCGCTCCAAGGAACGCGAAGCATTCCTGAATTTCACCAAGCCCTACATAAGCTATCCTGTCGTCATCGCCACGCACCGCGAAGGGCCGAAGATCCTTGAGATTGCCGATCTTGCCGGGCGCAAGGTGGGCGTGGTCAAGGGCTATATTACGCATGAGTCTCTGGCCAAGGACTATCCGGCCATCAATCTCATCGGCTTCGAGAACCTTGATGCCGGGCTTCAATCTCTCGATTCAGACGCCATCGACGCCTTCGTCGACAATCTTGGCGCCATCACCTACGAGGCACGGCGCCTTCGCCTGGCCAATGTGAAAATTTCGGCTCCCACGCCCTACAAGTTCGAACTCAGTCTGGCGACGCGCAAGGACTGGCCGGAACTGGCCAGCCTTCTCGACAAGAGCCTGGAAGCCATGAGCAGCCACGAAAAGTCGTCTATCGAGAACACATGGCTTGCTGTCGAAATTCACTTTGGCGTCGATGTTAAGACGATTCTGCTTTGGGTCGTTCCAACCGGCATTCTTGGCCTGATCATTTTTGCCGCCATTATCGCCAGGAACAGGGGGCTTCGCCAAAACATCGACAGAAACAAACGGACGGAAGCAGCTTTGCGCGACAGCGAGACGCGCTTCAGGGCAATCATCGAGGCATCACCGGTGCCCATCGCATTAAATGATGAGGCGCTGAACATCACCTATCTGAACGCCGCCTTCACGCGCACTTTCGGCTACACGCTTGACGATATCCCCACCTTGGCAGAATGGTGGCCCAAGGCCTATCCAGACCCGACCTATCGCCAGCAGGTGACGAAAAGGTGGGATGTGCAGTTGGAAAAGGCGGTGCGGGAAAAGACTCAGTTCGAGCCGATGGAAGTGAGCGTCAGGTGCAAGAACGGAAGCAGCAGAACGGTTCTGGCTGCTGCGGCCCCGCTTGGCTCATGGCTGGAGGGAGATCATCTGGTCACCCTTTACGATATCACCGACCGCAAGCGGGTGGAAAGAGAGCTTGTTGAAAGCGAAGCGCATCTACGGGCAATCATCTGGAATGAACCGGAATGCATCAAGATCGTGGACGAGCGGGGTTGTCTGGCGCAGATGAACCCCGCCGGCCTGGCGATGATCGAGGCCGACCGGTTTGAGCAAGTGGCGGGATTGCAGGTTCTTGATCTGGTCGCCCCGGAACATAAGGATTCATTTGCAAGCATGCACGAGCGGGTGCTGGACGGCGAAGCCGTGCAGTTGGAGTTCGAGGTGATTGGCCTTAAGGGAGGGCGGCACTGGATGGAGACCCATGCTGTGCCGATGCTGGTGAATGGCAAGACCGTGCAACTGGCCGTCACGAGAGACGTTACCGAGCGCAAACGCGCCCAGGAAGAAATCACCCGCTCGAATGCTGAGCTTGAGCAATTCGGCTACGCCGTATCCCACGATCTTCGCCAGCCGCTTCGGGCCATCAACAGCTACACCAGCCTGATTGAGCGCAAACTCGGCGACAAACTTGACGACGAGGGGCGTACCTTCCTGCACTTCGTCAAGGACGGCGCCTTGCGCATGGATCATATGCTGACATCGCTGCTTGAATATTCGCGCATCGGACGCTCGGGCGAGCCGATGTCTCTCATGGAAAGCCGGGAGGCGGTGGAAGAGGCCCTTCGCTTCCTATCCCCGGCCATCGCAGACGCCCATGCCGATATCAGGATCGGGCAGAATTTTCCCAAAATCATGGGCAGCCGCGATGAAATGACGCGCCTGTTTCAGAATCTTATCGGGAATGCCCTTAAATACAGAGCGCCGGATCGCGATCTTGTTGTCAGCGTTGATGTCGCCCCTCATGCCGAGGGATGGAAATTCAGCATAACCGATAACGGGATCGGCATCGATCCCAGCCAGATCAAACGGCTCTTTCAGGTTTTTCAGCGCCTGCACACCCAGGACGCTTACGAAGGAACGGGCATTGGACTCGCGGTCTGCCGCAAGATCGTCGGACGCCATGGTGGGCGCATCTGGGTGGAATCCGCTGGCGAAGGGCAGGGATGCAGCTTCTGCTTCACGCTGCCCAGAAGCCAGGAGCGAGTCGCCTGAAATCGGTTCTGCCTATTAGCGCACGATCGTTTAACTCCGAGTCACCTCGGTGACCCGGAGTTAAACGTGAATCGGCAGCTCAAAACAAATTGCTAGAGCAGATTCACGCCTTCAAGCGAAGCCGTTTAACGGCTTCGATTTCAGGCGACCTGCTCTAGAAATCACGCCCTTTTAATCAGCGTGCCCGCACCCTTTTCGGTGAAGATTTCCAAAAGAATGGCGTGTTCCACCCGTCCGTCCACGATCACGGCGGCCTCAACACCGCTTTCCACGGCGGCCAGGCAGGTTTCTACCTTGGGAATCATGCCGCCCTTGATGGTGCCGTCCTTGATCAGCTTCTTGGCCTCGCCTACCGTCAGTTCGGCGATCAGTTTGCCTTCCTTGTCCAACACACCTTGAACATCGGTCAGCATCAGCATGCGGGCGGCCCCCATGGCGCCGGCCACAGCACCTGCCGCCGTGTCGGCATTGATGTTGTAGGTTTCGCCCTCGGGCCCCACGCCGATGGGTGCTATCACCGGAATGATGTCTGATTCGGCAAAGAAGTCGAGGATATGCGGATTGATTTCAGAAGGCTCGCCCACGAAACCGAGATCGAGAATATGCTCGACGTTAGAGGCCGCGTCCTTCTTGGTGCGCTTCAGCTTTCGCGCCCTGATCAGATTACCGTCTTTGCCGGAAAGCCCCACCGCGAAGCCGCCCTGGGCATTGATGGCGGTCACCAACTGCTTGTTGATCGAGCCCGACAGCACCATCTCGACCACGTCCACCGTGGTCTGATCGGTCACGCGCAAGCCATCGACGAAGGCGCTTTTCACCTGCAAGCGTTCCAGCATGCTGCTGATCTGGGGGCCGCCGCCATGCACCACAATGGGATTGATTCCCACCTGCTTCAAGAGCACCACGTCGCGGGCGAACAACTGAGCCAGATGCTCCTCGCCCATGGCGTGGCCGCCATATTTGATCACGAAATTCTCGCCCGCGAAGCGGCGCATATAGGGCAGCGCCTCCGAGAGAACCTTGGCCTTGGCAAGCGAGTCCTTGTCGCCCTGGGGCGGCGCTTTGCGGCTGGTCATGACATGGCTCCTTTGTCGAATTCTGCCAATTGTGCCAGTTCGGCCCGAAGCTCAGGCATGCCCTGCCCGGTCTCAGAACTGGTGACATGCAAAACGGGATGCGAGGCCGGGCGCTTTTTAAGCTCGGCCATCACCGCCTCGGTTACCGCTGCCAGATGCGAGGCCGACACTTTGTCGGCCTTGGTCAGCACCCCCTGATAGACCACGGCGGCGGTATCCAACATTTTCATGATCTCGCGATCAGTGTCCTTGATGCCGTGGCGGGCATCGATCAGCAGAACAGCGCGGCGCAGCACCGAGCGGCCCTTCAAATAGGATTTGATCAGACGCGTCCAGGCCTCCACCTTGTCCTTGGGGGCGCTCGCGAAGCCATAGCCCGGCAGATCGACCAGGGCCAGAATGCCATCCAGATCGAAGAAGTTGATTTCCTGGGTGCGCCCCGGCGTGTTGGAAGCGCGCGCCAGCCCCTTCTGCCCCACCAGGGCGTTGATCAGCGACGATTTGCCCACGTTCGAGCGCCCTGCAAAGGCGACCTCGGTGCCCAATTCGGGCGGCAGACCCGAAACCGCCACCACGCCCTTGACGAAACGGCAGGGCCTGGCAAAAAGAAGCCGTCCGGCCTCAAGGTCGGGCGCCTCGCTCTTGTCCATGGCGGGTTCGGGGCTCAGACCTTCACCCCCATGCGCTTCATGATCACCCATTGCTGAAGGATGGAAAGCGTGTTGCTCCAGGCCCAATAGATCACCAGACCGGCCGGGAAGCTGGCCAGCATGAAGGTGAAGACGAAGGGCAGGATCATGAACATGCGGGCCTGCATCGGATCGGCCGGCTGCGGATTAAGCTTTTGCTGCAGCCACATGGTGACACCCATGATCAGGGGCCAGACGCCCAGCATCAGGAAGGTGGGCGGGCTCCAGGGAATCAGGCCGAACAGGGTGAACAGATTGGTCGGATCGGGCGCCGAGAGATCGTGAATCCAGCCATAGAAGGGGGCGTGGCGCATTTCGATGGTGACATACAGCACCTTGTAGAGTGCAAAGAAGATGGGAATCTGGATGAAGATGGGCAGACAGCCCGCCATCGGATTCACCTTTTCGCCCTTGTAAAGCGCCATCATCTCCTGATTGAGGCGGTTGCGGTCGTCGGCAAAGCGCTCCTGCAATTCCTTGAGCTGCGGCTGCAGCGCCTTCATCTTGCTCATCGCCTTGTAGGACTTGTTGGCCAGCGGGAAGAGCAGCAGGCGCAGGATCACGGTCATGCCCAGAATGGCGATGCCGAAATTGCCAAACACGCCATGCAGATACTGCAAGATGTAGAAGAAGGGCTTGGTCAGGAAATAGAACCAGCCGAAATCGATGGCCAGGTCCAGGCGCTCGATGCCCAGCTTTTCGGAATAGGCGTCCAGCATGCGCACATGTTTGGCGCCCGCGAACAGATAAGAGGTGAAGGTCAGGCTTCCCCCGGCTTCCAGATTTGAAGAGCGGCCCAGAAAGTCGGTCTGGTACTTGTCATGCTGGTCCGAGCGGCGATGCAGGAAGCGGGCATCGACCTCGGCCTTGGGATCGGGGGCTACAGCGGCCAGCCAATATTTGTCGGTAAAGCCAATCCAGCCGCCCTTGGCGGACTTTTCGGTCAGTTGGGCCTTTTCGTCCAACTCGCTGTATTTGACTTCCTTGAGTTGACCGCCAAACACGCCCAGCGGCCCTTCATGCAAGATGTACATGTCGGACAAAACCTTGGGCTTGTCGGTGCGCGCCACCAGGGCATAGGGCGCCAAATTCACCGCCTCGGCGCCCGCATTCTTGACGCCGTCGGTGATGGTGAACATGTAATCGGCGTCCACCTCGATCCTTCTGGTGAAGGTCAGGCCCTCGCCGTTCGACCAGCTAAGGGTGACGGGCCTTCCGGGTTCAAGCGCCGGGGCATCGGCTGACCAGAGCGTATCGGGCCCGGGCAGCTTGGGCTTGGCCTCGCCGGTGGCGACCCAACCGAACTCGGCGTAATAGGGGGCGGCGGACCCCAGGGGCGAAAACAGCGTGATCTCGGGGCTGGCCGGGTCCAGGGTCTCGCGGAACTGGGCCAGGGTGATGTCGTCAAGCTTGGCCCCCATCAGGGTGATCGAGCCATGCAGCTTGGGCGTTGCGATGCGCAGGCGGGGCGCATCGGCCAGGGCCTTGGCGCGGCGCATTTCGTCGTCAAGCGGGGGCATCGCCACGGCGGCGGGGGCAGCCGTGGAGGTCGGGGCCGGAGCCGAGGCGTCGCCCACAGGCGCCGAGGTCTGGGTCGCCACCGGGGCGGGCTGGGGCTTTTGGCCAAACAGATATTCCCAGCCGAACAGCACCATCGCCGACAGAACAACGGCCAGGATAATATTACGGTTGTCGGATGACATCGGCGGATTTCCTTAACGAGATATCTTGCGCGGGCGGAACGGGGTCGTAGCCAGAGCCCCCCCAGGGATGACAAGTGCAGACACGCTTGGCGGCCAGCCAGCCGCCCTTCACAGCACCATGGGTCTCAACCGCTTCCAGCCCATAGGCCGAGCAGGAGGGCGCATAGCGGCAGGAAGGCGGCAGCAGCGGCGAAACCACCAACTGGTAGCCGCGGATCAAAAGCTTCAAGAGGCGGGCGGCGGGGCTCATAGGGTCAATCTTTAAGAATCCAGGCTGGCTTGTTTGAGGGCGCCCACACGTTTAAGCGACCCCAGGAGGTCTTGCAACAACAGAGCGAAGGGTCGGACCAAGGTTTCTGGCCGTCCGATGATCACATAATCGTAATCAAGGCGGGCATGCAGCGGCAGAATCTCGGCGGCGGCGGCCTTCAGGCGCCGTCTGGCCCGGTTGCGCGCCACCGCGTTGCCCACCTTGCGCGAGCAGGTAAAGCCGGTGCGGGGCAGGGTTTCTTGGGCTGGTGTCCCGACCTCGGGCCGGGGGGCGGCCTGGAGAACCAGGCCGGGCGAGGCGGCTTTGCGGCCCGCTCCCGCCAGTCGCAGGAACTCGGACCGCCGCTTGAGACGGCCGAGCCTGGTCACGGAAGGCTAGGCCGAGAGGCGTTTGCGGCCCTTGGCGCGGCGCCTGGCGATGACAACACGGCCACCGACGGTCGACATGCGGGCGCGAAAGCCGTGGCGGCGCGCGCGGACGATCTTGCTGGGCTGATAAGTGCGCTTCACGGGGGTAACTCCGGTTGGAACTGGTCGTCAAAAATCGAGCCGGTCCTATAGCGGGTTAAGGGGGGGAAGTCAACCGGGCGGCGCATCTAGCGCACGATCGTTTTAATCCGAGTCACTTTGGGACGCGGATTAAAACGTGAATCGTTCGCTTAAACAAATTGGTAGAGCGGATTCACGTGCTCGCACACGCTTTCTGCCCGTCCCCCGGCCCAAATCCTGAAAAAGGCCTTGACATTTATCCCGCAATAGGATATGTACAAAGCCATTACCGCCCTTATTGCGTCTAAAAGCCGCCCGGATCCTCCGGGCGGCTTTTTGCGTTTGGGCTGGTTATTGTCTCAACCTCATCACAGGAGACCCGCCATGGGTGGCTTCAATTCAGTCGCGG
>JADFZV010000017.1 GCA_015232335.1 Alphaproteobacteria bacterium
GTTTGTGCCGGGGCTGTCAAAAAGGCAAGAACGGGCATGTGTGTGTGGCCCTGGTCAAACAGGCCGTCCCCGGTATAGGAAGCGCCAAGGACTGGAAGGAGGGCGAGAAAATCAAAGGGCCGGACGATCCTCCCCTTGCGCCGGGCACGGCAATTGCTACCTTCAAGGACGGTAAGTATCAGAACAACGACACTGGCAACCATGCCGCCATTGTCATCAAACCCGGCGAACAGAACGGCAAGAATGGATACTGGGTGCTGGATCAGCATAGGAACAAGGAAGCTGGCAGGATGTTTTTCGCTTTTGAAAGCAACTCGAAAAACCCAACCAGCCGCATGGAAAATTACTCGGTGATTCGAAAGGGAAAGTGATGGTGCCAGTGGTGCAAAAACTTTTCTCACGAGTGGCCTTGTTCGTGGCGATTACCCTGAGCTATCCCGTATTAGCTGGCGAAGTGAGAACGCTCTGCCCTGCCGCCAAGCCCTGGGGCGATGCCGTTCCCTTTCGTTATGGAGAAATTTGGCCTGAGGGCTATCCGACACACTGGGAGCAGGACAGCATAGTAAGGAAGAATGGGCTTGTCTTGCTGGAACGTGATTTTCTCGACTACAACTCCAACAAAGCCGTGTTGATGTGCGAGTTCAAGGATCGCTCGAGCATCGAGATTCCGATCCCCGGTCTTCTGCTTCGCTGCGGCATGACCCTGCGCAATTACGATTCAAGAAAGAAGCCTACAGAATGGCTCGACGTCTGGTGCATCTCGGACGATGTGCTGGAGCCAAAACGGAAAAGTGACTGATCGGTTTTAAGTCGGAACAATGGCTCTTAAGTGAGGGGGGAAAGCGATGCGCTTGCTGTTCTGGCTATTTGTGCTGATGCTTGGTTTCGGAGCTGCTGGCGACGGCCTGGCCGATGACGTCACGACGGAATGCCCCAAGGTCAAGCCATGGGGCGAGCCTGTTGCGTTGCGTATAGGCATGTTCGAGCTTTCTTTGATGGAGAAAGCACATGCCCCCGACAGCGTGACCCAGGAAGGTGATCTGGTGACCCATGAGTTCGACTTCTCCCACATCACCTATTGGCGACCCCGACTAATCTGCGGCTTTGCTGACAACTCCCGGCTAAATCTGCCGATTCCAGAGAAATTAACCCAATGCAGAAGCCTGTTTCGTGATCAGGGGCAGGGTGGGCTTCAATTGATCCGTATCTGGTGTGTGTCTAGAAAAGTGGATCCGCCTGCCTCCAAGGGGAAATAGAGCTTCTTCACCCATCCACGATCGCAATCAATTGCCCAAGCTGGCGCTCCCAGGTGAAGGCTTTCAGATGCGCTGCCGCAGCGCTGCCCAGTGACCTTGCCTCGTCTCGCTTGGCAAAGGCCCGCTCCATCAAAGCCAGCAATTCCTCGGCACTGCTTTCGCCCCAGCCCTCGGTCGAGCGGTGGAAGGGAACGTCTTGCACCTTGTCCTGGCGCTCCAGCACATAGGCCAGCTTGGAATCGGCCAGATCGAGATGCCCGGTATTGGCCGCGAGGATGGTGGGAAGGCCCGAGGCCATGGCCTCCATCGCCACCAGATTGGTTCCCGGCTCGCAGCGATTGGGAAAGACGGCCAGATCGGCTTCGCGCAGCACCGGGGCCATTAGGCTGTTGGGCAGATCGGGCAGCAGCAGCACCTCGTCTTCGGTAAATCCCTGAAGGGCCAGCCAGGACCGAATATCCGGCTTGCCATCGGCCTTCAGGGGCAGGTCGGGCATGCCGTGGGGCGAGAGTGCTATGCTGGCGGCCAAATTGGCCCACTCATTGTTCCAAGCCGCCATCAGCAGCGCCTCGGGATGACGTTTTCTGAACTGGCGAAAGGCGGTCAGCACGATGTCCTGGCCCTTGCGAAATTCCAGCTTGCCGCCCGAGAAGATGACGAAACGCCCAGGCAGCAGGCCTGCTTTGGGGGCTGGATGGAAAGCGCCCTGATCGATGCCCTGAATGACCAGATGCACGCGGGGAACACCTGCCGCCTCGAGAAGAACGGCATTCCAGGTCGAACCTGCGATCACACCATCCAGGCCAGCGCCGATGGCCCGGGCCTCGGCCCCCAAGGCCGGATCGACAAAGAAGGTGACGCCGAAATTGCGCTGCCCGTGAAGGCGCCGCCCCCCCAGGGGCAAGGGCAGCAATTCCTCGCCCAATCCATTCAGCACCGTGGACAGTGTTTCATACGTCTCACCGCTGGGCAGGGCGCGGAATTTTTCCTGCAGAGGCAGCGAACGCTCTACCATGCCCTGGAACAATCGGCTTTCCAAAGGCGGGGCCTGCCAATCAGAAACCGGCCACAACAGCTCGCAGCCGCGACCCAGGGCCGCCAGCCGCACCGCCAGATGGAATCCGTAAAGCCCCCAGCCCGAGCCGGTGCCCGCCTGCCAGTTGATGACGATGGGAGGTGAGGCCCGGCTCACGCTGGCGGATGCTGGCCCTTGTCGTCGGGATCGCGCAGCACATATCCACGTCCCCAGACGGTTTCGATATAGCTGTCCCCGCCGGTGGCCTGAGAGAGCTTTTTCCTCAGCTTGCAGATGAAGACGTCGATGATCTTAAGCTCGGGCTCGTCAATGCCGCCATACAGGTGATTAAGGAAGGTTTCCTTGGTCAGCGTGGCCCCCTTGCGCAGGCTCAAGAGTGCCAGGATGCCATATTCCTTGCCGGTCAGTTTCAGAGGTTCGCCGTCGACCTGTGCCACCCGGCTTTCCAGATTGACCGCCAGCTTGCCGGTATGAATGATGGATTGGGCATGGCCCTTGGCGCGGCGCACGATGGCCTGAAGCCTGGCGATCAGTTCGCCCTTGTCGAAGGGCTTGGTCAGGTAATCATCGGCCCCGCCCGAGAGGCCCTTGATCTTGCGGTCGGTGTCGACCAGTCCGGTCAGAATCAGGACCGGCGTTTCCACCTTGTTGGCCCTCAGGCGGCGCAGAACCTCGAAACCGTCCATATCGGGCAGCAGCAGATCGAGAACGATGATATCGTAATCATACAGCTTGGCGATATCGAGACCGTCCTCGCCCAGGGCGGCGGTATCAATCACCATGCCTTCGCTTTTGAGCATCAATTCGATGCTCTTGCTTGTTGCCGGATCGTCCTCGACCAATAAAACGCGCATGCCAACCCCCTTTAGCATTATGTTAACCTTAAGCCGAGATCGTTAACGTTTCAAGCTGCGGTTTCCCATGGTCCTGCTGCGCAATCTCTTGAATGACATCGAACGCGTCCCCGACCATCAGATTTATGGCCGGGTAACGGCGGTTCAGGGCATGCTGGTGGAAATCGGTGGCGTGCAAAACAACCTATCGGTTGGCGATCGCTGCCAGATTCTGGCCCGGGCGAACCGGCAGGTGACCTGCGAAGTCGTGGGATTCCGCGAGGGCCGGGCCCTTTTGATGCCCTTTTCCCCCCTGGACGGGGTGGGGCTGGGTTGCCGGGTCGAGGTGGCCAATGCCGAGCCGCTGCTCTATCCCGACCCCTCCTGGCTGGGCCGCGTGATCAACGCCATGGGCGAGCCCATCGACGGCAAGGGCCCCCTGCCCGGCGGCGAGAAGCCCTATCCCATCCATAACCGCCCGCCGCCTGCCCATTCGCGCCAACGCGTGGCAGGCAAGATCGATCTGGGCATTCGGGCCATCAACACCTTTCTGACCTGCTGTAGGGGCCAGCGCATGGGAATCTTCGCGGGCTCCGGCGTTGGCAAGTCGAGTGTGCTGTCCATGATGGCCAAGCATACCAAGGCCCAGGTCAGCGTGATCGGCCTGATCGGCGAGCGCGGACGCGAGGCCCGCGAATTCATCGAGGATGATCTGGGCGAGGAAGGCTTGAAACGCTCGGTGGTGGTGGTCGCCACCTCGGACGAATCACCTCTCATGCGCCGCCAGGCCGCCTATGTCACCATGTCGGTGGCGGAATTCTACCGCGATGCCGGCAATGACGTGCTGTGCCTGATGGATTCGGTGACGCGCTTTGCCATGGCCCAGCGCGAGATCAGCCTGTCGGCGGGCGAGCCCCCGGCCTCCAAGGGCTATACCCCCTCGGTCTTCGCGGAACTGCCCAAGCTCTTGGAGCGCGCCGGACCCGGCGGCCCGGGCCAGGGCAACATCACCGGCCTGTTCACCGTGCTGGTCGAGGGCGACGACACCAACGAGCCCATTTCGGACGCCGTGCGCGCCATTCTGGACGGCCATATCGTGCTGGACCGCGCCATTGCCGAGCGAGGCCGCTATCCGGCCATCAATATTCTGCGCAGCGTTTCTCGGACCATGCCGGGCTGCAATTCGGAAGAAGAGAATCTGATCGTCTCCAGAGCCCGAAAACTTCTGGCGGTCTATGAAGACATGGCCGAGCTGATTCGCCTGGGAGCCTATCGCAAGGGCAGCGACCCGGCGGTGGACGAGGCGATCAAATACTACGCGGCACTTGAGGATTTCCTGGCCCAGGGCAAACGGGAAGCGGCTGATCTGGCCAGCGGCTACCAGTTGCTGGCCGATATCCTGGCGCAGTAAACCCGTATGGCAAAAAAGCTGAAAACCCTGATCCGTCTGCACAAATGGACGGTAGACGAGCGCAGGCGGGAACTCGGCATCCTGCTGGCCCGCGAAGACGAAGTGCAGGCCCTGCTGACCGGGCTAGAGCAGGAATTAGTGGAAGAGCAGAAGACCGCCGCCGAAGACCCCACGCTGGCCGGATTTTCCTATGGCGGTTACGCCCAGCGCTATCTGGAAATGAAGGGCAATCTGGTGCGCCTGCTGGATGCCATCGGGCGCGAAATTCTGGCGGCCCAGGAGCGCCTGGCCGCCGCCTATCGCGAATTGAAGACCTATGAGGAAGTCGAGAAGAACCGCGCCAAAAAGGAATTGGAAGAGGCCAATCTCAAGGAACAAAAGATGCTGGATGAAATCGCCAGCACACGCTTCGAGCGGGCGAAGGCAAAAGGCTAAAGTATCGGCTCTAAAATACCTCTTCCCAACTGCGACTGAGCCGCATCGCGGCGTTGATCAGGCCGACCATGGAATAGGCCTGCGGAAAATTCCCCCAAAGCTCGCCGGTAAGCGGGTGAATATCCTCCGAGAGCAGTCCCAGTGGATTGCGACGGGCCAGAATCGATTCGAAGATGGCCAGGGCTTCCTCTCTGCGACCCAGCGAAGCCAGGGCATCGATGTACCAGAAGGTGCAGATGGTAAAAGCGGTTTCGGGCAGCCCGAAATCATCCTCGACGGCATAGCGCAAGAGCAGGTCGCCGCGTTTTAATTCCTTGCCCACGGCATCGACCGTAAGGGCAAAGCGGGGATCGTCGGCCATCAGAAAATCGAGTTCGTGCATCAAAAGCAGACTGGCATCCAGTTCGGCGCCGTTCCAGGTCGAGACAAAACTCTGTTTGGCCTCGTTCCAGCAGTGGGAGACAATGGTTTCGTGCAGGCGGTCGGATTCGACCCGCCAGAAGATCGCGCGCTCCTTCAGACCCAATACGCCTGCAATTTTCGATAAGCGGTCGCAGGCGGCCCAGCACATCAGGCTGGAAAAGGTGTGAACGGCATGCTTGCCTCGCAACTCCCACAGGCCAGCATCTGGCTTGTCAAAGGCAAGGACGGCACTGCGCCCCAGCATCTCCAGCCGCTCGAACAACTGGTGATTCCCGGAACTGGGCAGTCTTTGATCGAAAAAGACGTGCGTGGCCGCCAGGACGACACTGCCATAAACATCGTTCTGAACCTGCTCATAAGCCTGGTTTCCCAGGCGGACCGGACCCATGCCGCGATAGCCCGCAAGCGCCGGAGCGATCTTCTCGTCAAGATTGGTCGAGCGCGTGATGCCGTAGACCGGTTGCAAGCCTGACTCGCTTACGATGTTCGTGATGTAACCCAGATATTCCTCCATCGTCCGGGTGGCCCCCAGACGATTCAGCGCATGGATAACGAAATAGGCGTCGCGCGGCCAGCAGAGGCGGTAGTCCCAGTTGCGCTGGGTATTTGGGGCCTCGGGGATCGAGGTGGTCAGGGCCGCCACGATGGCCCCCGTTTCTTCGTAATTGCACAGCTTCAGCGTGATCGCCGCCCGAATGACAGCCTCCTGCCAGTCGAAGGGAATGGACAGAGAGCGCACCCAGTTGCGCCAATGATCCAGCGTCTTTTCGTGAAAGATCCGCGCGGTCTCCTCGATTCCAGCCATCAGACTTTCATCCGACCCCAGAATCAGGCTGACGGGGTAGTCGAGCAGAAAGGGCGTTTCCTCGGCAATATAGGACAAGGGCGCGTCGGTGGTCAGCCGCAAGGCCGCGTCGCCAAAGACGAAGCGCATATGGTTGCTGCCCAACGTGACACGGGGAATGTCATTGCCCCAACCAAAGCGCGGACGGAGCCTTACGCGCAGCCTTGGTTTTCCGTTCAAGGGAAAAATACGTCTGACGATGGCCGGGGGCCGGAACATCCGGTCATATTGGGGATAGCGGGGGGCGAAATCGACCACCTCGACGGCGCTGCCGTCCTCGCCGTAGAGGCGCGTGCAAAGAACGGCCGTGTTCGGCGTATAGAATTGCTCGCTGCGCAACTGATTGGCCAATTCGATCACGAAATACCCACCGTTGGCGGGATCCTCGGGACGATAGGGTTTCTCGCCGCCCACCAGGGCATTGAAGATCGGCACGCCATCCAGCCTTGGAAAGCATCCCCAGACGATGTGCGCCGCATTGTCGATCAACATGGCCAGGTTGCAATTGCCGATAACACCCAGATTCAGATGTGTCACGAAGCGCTCCTTTCCTTGTCGCACCCAAGAGCGTGGCAGACCGGCCCTGCCAGCCAGGCCACCACATCGGCAACCGACCCCGCTTGGAAACAGGCCTCAGTAGCACCCTCTCGCCCGACCCGAATCGATAACCCGCCTCGACTGTTGACCTCTCGGAAACCTTCCTCATCGGTCACATCGTCGCCGACAAACACTGGCAGGCGGTCGCGATAGAGCGGTTGCCCAAGAAAATACGAGATGGCCTCGCCCTTGCCCACAGCCTGAGGCAGAATCTCGACAACCTGCTTGCCATCGAGCAGACGCAATCTTCCCTCCTCGCCCGCAATCGCCGCCAGAGCCAGACGCCTAGCTTCGAAAGCATCCAGCCGTGGGGGGCGGTAGTGAAAGGCAATCGAATGCGACTTCAGTTCGACCATGCTCAGAGGGATGCCTTCCGTCAAGCCTGCCAGACGCTTGGCGACTGACGACAGAACATCATCGGCCCGGGAATGAACATGCACCCTGCCCGCGATCCGGATCTCGGCACCATGGCAGCCCGCCCCGTCCAGTTCCACCTTGCCCAGCAGCGCGTCGAGCGAGGCCAGGCTGCGTCCGCTGATCAGGGCCAAAGCCCCTCCGAGAGCGCCTTTGAGGCGGCCAAGCAGGGCGGGCAGACTTTCAGGAACGATGACCGAGTCGGGGCGCTCGGCCAGATTTATGAGAGTGCCGTCGACATCGAGAAACAGGGCCCAGGCGGGCTGGTCATTCCTGGGGGCAGGCAGTGAGTCCACCATGTTCTCAGAGCGCTCCACTCGCTTTGGCAATGCTGGATTCGATGCGGCCGCGCTTTCTGATGCGCGACGCATCCAGCAGCATCCGCCCCGCCCAGTAGTAGACATTGTTCTCGCTGACCATCTCGCGCATCAAATGCATGCGCTCGGCCTGCAGGCCAGGGGCCATGCGCAGCGCCTGATCTATGGCGTCCGACGTCGCCTTGGCGTCGAAGGGATTGACGATCAAGGCTTCCATCAGCTCGCGCGAGGCACCTGCAAACGTGCTGAGGATCAGGACGCCCTGCTCATCGTCCCTTGCCGCCACGAATTCCTTGGCAACCAGATTCATGCCGTCGTGAAGACTGCTGACGATGCACAGATCGGCTGCCCGGAACAGCTCGTAGACCTGTTCCGGCTCGTGGTGCTGGGCAACCAGAATGATCGGCTTGTAGCCTGCGCGCCCGAAGCGTTGGTTGATCTGTTCGGCGATCATTATCGTTTCATTCTGAATATCCTGGTAGACGGCAAGCTTGCTGCGACTGGGTGCCGCCACCTGTATGAGAACGAAGCGACCGATCCACTCGGGATGTTTCTCCAACAACAGTTCGACGGCGCGAAAGCGGTCGGGAATGCCCTTTGTGAAGTCGAAGCGCTCGACTCCGACGGCAAGCAGCGTCTCCTTGGGCAGATGATAACGATCAAGGACGGCACTACGGCATTCAGAAACCGGGGCCTGCCCCTTCAGCGCCGCTGGAGGCCAGTCGATGGAGATGGGGTAGGGCCGGACCAGGGCGCAATGTCCGCCCACGGAAATCGTCGACTGCTCGCGGTCGATATGGCACTCGATGAAACGATCGGCCGTCTCGATGAAATTGTTACAGTGCAACTGCGTGTGAAACCCGATCACTGAACTGCCCAGCAGCCCGTTCAGAATGGCTTCGCGCCAGGGGCAAATGCCAAATACCTCAGAGTTGGGCCAGGGAATATGCCAGAAAGTGATGATGGTGGCATCGGGCAGGCGCTCGCGGATCATGCGCGGCGCCAGGGCGAAGTGATAGTCCTGCACCAGAACCAAAGGATCGGGCCGCTTCGCTTCCGTCACAATCGCTTCGGCGAATTTGCGATTGACCGAAACATACTGCTCCCAGTCCTGCTCCCTAAAGACCGGTCGCACATAGGTGATGTGGCACAACGGCCAGAGGCCTTCGTTGGACAGGCCATAGTAGTAGCCGTTCTGCTCGTCCTCGGAAAGCCATACCCGGCGCAGCGTATAGACCGGATCGTCCGGCGGCACGCCGATGTGATCGTTCCCGTCCACGGTTTCGCGGTCCGCTGACCCGCTGCCATGCGCCACCCAGGTTCCCCGACAGGCGCGTGTGATGGGCTCGAGCGCCGTTACCAGCCCGCTGGCCGGGCGCTGCATGGCGATGTTTCCCGATGCATCCCGGTTGTGGATGTAGGGTTCACGGTTGGAAAGCACCAGAACATCCACGCCCGGCAGTTCGTTGTCCAGCACCTGTCGTAGCGTGTCGGGAGACCAGTCAACGCGAATTCCAGTGGCGGTGCGCCGTGAGATGTCGAGATCACGCAAGAGCTGGCGAATCTCCCCCATCATGGGCACCAGTTGAGGATCGGCTCCCTGGCTTTGCCCATAGTCGCTAGCGGGGGCGTTCAAGGCCATGCGGACGGATTTGATCCATCCCCTCAGTGTCAGTTGGGCCATGAGGACCGTGACAGAGGCGGCGGCAATGGCAAGCAGAACCAGGAAGCCCATTATGTAGAGCCTTGCCGTTAGGCTGCGCCGTTCAATGAAGGTGAGATCGTGCAGGATCGCCAACTGGCCGAGGGAGGGCTCCTCGGCAGACAACGGAAAGAGGCCATGAAGGACTGAGCCGTGTGTCAACGATTCGGTGTGGAACGACTGAGTCAGCGGCCCGGAATTGGAGCGGCAAGTCAAGACGCGCGGCCAGTTCTTGCTGGCCAATCGAAGCTTGGCGTCAGGCCCGCACCAGCCAACCGCCAGAACGCGCTCGTCCTCGGCGATGCGGTCGAAGAGAGTCTTGATTTCCTTGTTCGATGAGCTTCGCATCAATTCCGTCAGCGAGTCATGAACGGAACTGAAAATCAGACGCGAGCGCATCTCGACGTCGTGCTGAAACCAGCGGGAAACGAGATGATCGGCAACTGGCGTCAGGAGAGCCGCAAGCACGGCCAGTACCGCGACCAGTGGTGCGCCAAAGCGCAGGAGAAGACGCATTATCTGCTCTCCTTGCCGTGGTTGATCCGAAAGGCTATGCCATGCTCAACAACAGATAGAGAAGAATGCGCCGACAATCAAGAATGATTGCCCCACTTTCCCTCTGTGTGGCTCCTTAGAGACTGATGTGATTAGGTTTACCCCAAGTCACGCGAGTGACTCGGGGTTAAGTGACCGTGCGCCAGTGCTACTTTTTTCCGGCAGGCGACTGGGGGAAGGCGGGAACGCGCGATTCGCGCAGGCGCGTGGCGATCTGCTCGCTTGCCGCTTCCTGATCACGCTTGCTCATATCGCCGGTCAGGCGGTCCCTGGCGGCGTTGGCTTCCTGATCGCCCTGGCGGGACGCCATTTCGTACCAGAAGAAGGCCTGGGCATAATCGCGATGTACGCCATCGCCCAATTCATAAAGGCGCCCCAGGCGACGCTGTGCGGCGGCCAAACCCGCCTCGGCGGCAGCCCGGTACCATTCGGCGGCCTCCTCGGCGCGCCTAGGTTCGCCCAAACCCTGGTCTATCATGAGGCCCAGATTGTACTGCGCCTCGATCATGCCCTCGGTGGCGCACAGGCGAAACCAGCGCCTGGCCGCCGCGTAGTCGCGGGCAATGCCGCGCCCCTTGGCGCGCATGACGCCCAGTTTGAACTGGGCTTCAAGCTGGCCCTGCTGGGCGGCAGCCCGGTACCATTCGACAGCTTGGGCCGCATCGGCCTCGACACCCAGCCCGCGCTCGTAGCGCGTGGCCAAAAGATATTGCGCCAAGGGATCGCCCGCCTTGGCGGCGCGCAAATACCAGGACTGCGCGGACTTCGGGCCTGTTGGCGCGGGCGCGGTTCCGGCTGCCGCTGGCAGGGCGGAGGTCAGGACGAGCAGAACGAGAAACGCGTGGATGAGGGGGTGCATGGTCAGCTTGATGTAAGGTCGGCGGACAATAGACCCGGCAACGCCATTGGTCAACGCTTTGGGGCGCCGTGCTTGACGATCTCGAACCGAAGGCCGCCGGTCACGGGAACAGCCTCCAGCAGGCGCACGGTGACCAGATCGCCCAGACGGTAGCTTTTGCGCGTACGCCGTCCGATCAGGGAATGGCTGCGTTCGTCATGCACATAATAGTCGCCGGGCAGCGAGGCCGCCGTCACCAATCCATCTGCCCCGGTATCGTCCAACGTCACGAACAGGCCAAAACGCGTCACGCCCCCGATGCGCCCCGTGAACAGGGCACCCACGCGATCGGCCAGGAACAGGGCGGTATAGCGATCAACCGCATCGCGCTCGGCCGCTGCTGCCCGGCGCTCGGTGGCTGAAATATGTTCGGCCGTGTCGGCAAAGCCCTCGATTTCCTCAGCAACCAGCCCACCGGCCCCCGCCTTCAGCCCCTTGATCAGTGCGCGATGCACCAGAAGGTCGGCATAGCGGCGAATGGGCGAGGTGAAATGGGCGTAGCGCTTCAGGGCCAGGCCGAAATGGCCGACATTCTCGGGCGCGTACAAGGCCTGGGCCTGACTGCGCAGCACCACCTGATTGACCAGCACCTCGTTGGCCGATCCCTTCACCTTGGCCAGGATCTGGTTGAAGTGCGCAGGCGTCAGATGCTGGCCCTTGGAAAGATTAAGCTCCATCGAGGCCAGGAAGTCGCGCAAGGATTCCAGCTTGTCGGCGGTGGGTTCGGCATGCACCCGGTACATGCAAGGCAGATGCAGACGCTCCAAGGTTTCGGCCGCCGCCACATTGGCCGCAATCATGAATTCCTCGATCAATCTGTGGCTGTCCAACTGCAGGCGGGGCTCGATGCCCAGCACCTTGCCCTTGTCATCCAGCATCACCTTGCGCTCGGGCACGTTGAGATCGAGCACGCCCCGCTTCTCGCGGGCCTTCATCAGGCAGGCGAAGGCGCCGAACAGGGGCTCGATCACCGATTGCATCAAAGGGCCAAGGGCGGCGTCTGGCTTGCCGTCGCGCGCTGCCTGAACCTGGGTATAGGTGAGGCGCGCCGCCGAGCGCATGAGCCCCCTTGTAAAGGCATGCCGCAGAAGATTGCCCTCGGCATCGATGGTGATACGCACCGCCATGGTGGCCCGATCCTCGCCCGGCTTTAGCGAACACAAGCCGTTGGACAAGGCCTCGGGCAGCATGGGCACCACGCGGTCGGGAAAATAGACCGAATTGCCGCGCTTCTTGGCCTCGCGGTCCAGCGCATCATCGGGGCGCACATACCAGGAGACATCGGCGATGGCGACCAGAAGCTTCCAGCCGCCGGGATTGGACGCATCCGTATCGGGCTCGGCAAAGACCGCGTCGTCGAAATCCCTGGCATCCTCGCCGTCGATGGTGACCAGGGGAATGGCCCTCAAATCCTCGCGTGCTTCCAAGGGGGCCTGCTTGGCGCTGGCCGCCAGTTCGAGCGCTGCTTGGGGAAATTCCGTGGGAATGCCCCTGGCATGAATGGCGATCAGGCTGACCGCGCGGGGCTGGGTCATGTCGCCCAGACGCTCCACCGGCTTGACGAGGCGCATGCCGTAATGGTGCCCGGGCAGCAGTTCGGCCAGAATCAGCTCGCCGCGCGTCAGACCCTCGGACTCCTCGCGCCCGATCATATATTCCGCCCTGTCACGCTTCTCGACCGAAACCAAGCGCCCGCTGCCATCAGGACCGGTCTCGAACACGCCCAGCACGCGGGAAGGCTCGGCGGCCAATCGGCGGATCGGCCTGGCTTCGTAGAGATGGTCGTTGATGCGGTGCAGCTTGGCCAGAACGCGGTCGCCCACCCCGATGGCAGCACCCTGCCTGCGCCGCTCAGGGGCCAGCAGGATACGCGGCGGCTTGGACTCCTGCTCCCAGGCGATGGGCTTGGCGATCAGCTCACCATCGGTATCGGTGCCTGTCACCTCGACGATGGCGGTGCCGGGCAGGCTTCCCGGACGGGCCACACGCCGCTTGCGGCCGCGCTCCAGAGCGCCGTCATCGACCAGTTGGCGCAAGAGCGCCTTCAGTTCCTGCCGGTCCCCCGGCCCCAGGCGGAAAGCCCTGGCGATTTCGCGCTTGCCGACCTCGCCCGGATGATCGCGGATGAAATCGAGAACCTGCTGGCGGGAGGGAAAGGGGGCCGGTTGTTTGGGGCGATGAGTCATGGTGCCGCCAGCCTAACCCGAATGCCGGACCTCAACAAGCGATGGCATCACTGGCAAATCTTTGCCAGACTGCGGCTGAGCAGAGGAGGGGGGAGCATATGATCCATAAGGGAAGCTGCCATTGCGGCCGAATTGCCTTCGAGGCCGAGGGCGAGATCGAGAACGTCATTTCCTGCAATTGCTCACACTGCCAACGTAAGGGATATCTGCTGTGGTTCCTGCCGCGTGCGGCCGTGAAGCTGCTGACGCCCGAAGCGGAGATGGCGACCTACACCTTCAACAAGCACGTCATCCGGCATCATTTCTGCCCGGTCTGCGGCTGTGCGCCCTTCGGCTTCGGCACGGCGCCCGACGGATCGCCCACGGCGGCGATCAATGTGCGCTGCCTTGAAGACAACGATTTGTCGAAGCTGACCGTGATGCCCTATGATGGGAAAAGTGCCTGATCCCGGAGGTTATTTCCCAGCGGCCAGGATGATCTTGAACAGATCCATCGCCTCGCGGTTACCTGCGCGGGCGGCGATGTCCTTAAGCCGCTCGTCCGCCTTGGCCTCTATGCCCGCCTGTGTCAGGCGGCTCAAGGCCAGTTCCGGGGTGATTCCACCATCGGCCGCCGCCTGGGCAACCGTCTTACGGCCAACTCCAGTTCCGGCAAAGCGCGCGTCGATTTCCTCGGCGCTGAGCCCTCCCATGGAAGGCTGGGCGGCCTGTCGCTTGGCGCCGCCCGAGATAATGGCATAGACCTCTGCCGGAGAGCGCTTATTCGCGTCGGCGATCTGGCGAACCGAACTGCCGGTGTTTTCCACCTTCAGTCCCGCCTGTCGCAGGGCGCTTAAGGCTTCGTCGGCATCAAAACGCATTTTGCTGGCCAGAGACGGCAAGGTGACTTCTTCGGCATGGCCGAAGGGTGGTTCAGCATCAGCCCCCGTGGACCAGCTTTCCCGTAACATCTCGTTCAAGGCCAGAATCTGGGTGAAGGGCGGCCAGGGAACCAGGGTTCCCACCACCATCAGAATGAGAACGGCGAAAGTGGCCCCGCCCTCCCAGCGCATGGCAAGGTGCCCCTTAAGCTTGGTGCCCAAATAGTGCATGAAGGGCTTCCAATTGAAGACCAGATGGACGATTCCGGCTAGGACGAACATCAGGCTGAAAGTGATGTGGACGTCACCCCACTGGTCCTTGCTCAAGCCCCACAGGGTCCAGTCGATCCAGTTGGCGACCCTGCCCGGCGGCACAACATAGAGGACGAGCCCGGTCACCGTCATGACGAGAAAACCGCCAGTAACGAGAAAGGAAACAAGACCCCTGGTATTGACCGATGGCCGCATACGAGTCCCTCAGTTCAGAAAGCTAACTTTTCTTCGCTGCGCGCTTGAAGGGCTTTTTGGCAACGGGTCCCTTGGCCTTGCGGGCGGCCAGCAGGGGGAGTGCTTGTTCCAGCGTCACGGCATCCAGGGCCACCTCTTTGGGCAGCGTGGCATTGACGCCCGCATGCGCCACATAGGGGCCGTAGCGCCCGGCATGGGCCATCACCGGCTTGCCATCCTCGGGGTGGTTGCCAAGCGGGCGGCCCTCTGGCTTGGCGCCTCTGCCGCCGCGCCCGCCCTTGGGCTCGGCCAGCAGCATGACGGCGCGGTTGAGCCCGATGGTCAGCACATCGTCGCCGGCAGGAATCGATTTGAAGGTTTCGCCGTATTTAAGGTAGGGCCCGAAGCGTCCGATGCCCGCCAGGATTTTGGTGCCGGTTTCGGGATGCAGCCCCACCTCGCGCGGCAACGTCAGCAGTGACAGCGCCTTTTCCAGATCGACCGCAGCCGGATCAAGCCCCTTGGGCAGCGAGACGCGCTTGGGCTTGGCCGGGCTTTCCTTGCGCCCGCCCTTCTTGGTTTCCTTGACCACGGGCGGCAGCGTATCGGCGTCGCCTTCCTGCACATAGGGACCATAAGGCCCCTGGCGCAGCGTGACGGCATAGCCTGCGGACGACTGGCCCAAAAGCTTGGGGCCTTCCTGCTCTTCGCCCGCTCCGCCGTTTTCGCCATTGGCCACGGCCAAAGGCTTGGTGACCTTGCATTCCGGATAGTTCGAGCAGCCGATGAAGGCGCCGAATTTGCCCAATTTCAGGCTCAAGCGCCCGTTGCCGCAAGTGGCGCAAACGCGTGAATCGGAGCCATCGGCCCGAGGCGGAAAGAAATGCGGCCCCAAAGAGTCGTCCAGCGCGTTCAGAACGTCGGAAACGCGCAGCTCCTTAGTGTCGTCGACCGAGGTGTGAAAGGCTTGCCAGAAATCGGCCAGCACCTTGCGCCAGGCGATGCGCCCGTCGGCGATTTCGTCCAGCTTCTCTTCCAGATCGGCGGTGAAACTATATTCGACATAACGGGCAAAAAAGCTTTCCAGAAAGGCGGTGACCAGACGGCCGCGATCTTCCGGAATGAAGCGCTTGCCGTCCATGCGCACATAGTTGCGTTCCTGCAACACCGAGAGAATCGACGCATAGGTCGAGGGCCTGCCGATTCCCAGCTCTTCCAGCTTCTTGACCAGACTGGCTTCGGTATAGCGCGGCGGCGGCTCGGTGAAATGCTGAAGCGGGCGCACGTCCTTTAAGCTGACCGACTCGCCCTCGTTTAAGGGAGGCAGGCGCTTGCCCTCGCCCTCGTCATCCTCGGGATCGTCGCGGTCCTCGCGGTAGAGCTTCAAGAATCCGTCGAAGGCGATGGTCGAGCCGGTGGCTCTCAGCACCGTCTTGCGCTTGCCATCGGCAAAGTCCGCCGCCACCTGATCCATTTCAGCGCTTTCCATCTGGGAAGCCAGGGTGCGTTTCCAGATCAATTCATAAAGGCGCAACTGATCGCGGTCGAGATAGCGTCCGATCTCTTCGGGCTTCTTGAAAACATCGGTGGGCCTGATCGCCTCATGCGCCTCTTGCGCGTTCTTGGCCTTGGTCTTGTAAAGGCGGGGGGCGGCGGGCAGATAATCGGCCCCGAAATTGCGCGTGATCAGCGAGCGGCAGGCGCCGATCGCCTCCTCTGCCATGGTAACGCCGTCGGTTCGCATATAGGTGATCAAACCCACCGTCTCGCCGCCGATATCGACGCCCTCATACAGGCGCTGGGCGAGTTGCATCGTATGCTTGGCCGAAAAGCCCAGCTTGCGCGACGCTTCTTGCTGCAATGTCGAGGTGGTGAAGGGGGCGAAGGGATGGCGCTTGACCCGCTTCTTCTCAACCCGCCAGACATCCAAAGGCCCGGCCTCGACAGCCTTCTTGGCGGCCAGGGCGTCGGCCTCGCCCGACAGATCGAACTTGTCGAGCTTCTTGCCGTTCAGTTGCATCAGCGTGGCCGTGACCACGGCCCCGCCCTTGCTGACCAGATCGGCCTCGACCGTCCAATATTCCCGCGCCCGGAAACGCTCGATATCGGATTCGCGCTCGCAGACGAGGCGCAGCGCCACCGACTGCACACGTCCCGCCGAGCGCGAACCGGGCAGCTTGCGCCACAAAACCGGTGATAGCGTGAACCCCACCAGATAATCAAGGGCGCGCCTGGCCATATAGGCATCGACCAGCTCCTGATCGATGGCGCGGGGCGCCTTCATGGCGGCCAGAATGGCCGTCTTGGTGATTTCGTTGAAGACGACGCGCTTGACGTCGATTCCCTTCAGCTTCTTGCCCAGTTCAGCTTGCACATGCCAGGAAATGGCCTCGCCCTCGCGGTCGGGGTCGGTCGCCAGAATCAGCTGATCAGCGCCCTTCAGGGCCTTGGAGATTTCCGAAAGCGCCTTCTTGCCCCGGGCATCGGTTTCCCAATGCATATGAAAATCGTTGCCGGGCTCGACCGAGCCGTCCTTGGCGGGCAGATCGCGCACATGGCCGAAGCTGGCCAGGACCACATAGTCCTTGCCCAGATACTTATTGATGGTCTTGGCCTTGGCGGGCGATTCGACGACGACGACGTGCATGAGGCGAAAGGTGACCCCGAAATAAGACTTATTAGGCCCCAGCCAACAGGGCGACGCGGTTTCCGGGGTGACGCTCCAGCCTTCCGGCCAGTTCCAATTCAAGAAGAACCGTCGCCACCACGGGGGGCGACAAATGGCACTGCCGGAGGATTTCGTCAACCGGAACCGGTGAAGGGCCTATAACTTCAAGCAATTCCGCCCTGGCCCGGTCCAGCTCCGCCTCGGCAAATGTGGCTGAAGGCGGCGTAAACAGGTCTCGTTGGGGTGGTTCGCCCAGCGGGCGGCGCATCAGATCGCCTATAACCTCCAAAATATCCCGGACATCCGAGACCAGATGCGCCCCATCCTTGATCAGCCGGTTGGGGCCATAGGCCCTGGGATCGTCGGGATGGCCGGGCACGGCAAAGACCTCGCGCCCCTGCTCGGCGGCCAGACGGGCCGAGATCAGCGAACCCGATTTGGCTGCCGCCTCGACCACGACCAAGCCCAGTGACAGGCCGGTAACGATTCGGTTGCGCCTGGGAAAATGACTGGCCTGCGGCACCGTCCCCGGTGGCATTTCCGACAGAATGACGCCCGCCTCGGCGATCTTTCGGTAAAGATCGGCATGTTCGGGCGGATAGATATTATCGACGCCGCCAGCCAGAACCGCCACCGTGCCGGTGGACAAGGCGCCTTCATGCGCCGCGCCATCGATCCCCCTGGCCAGGCCCGAGGCAATCACCAGTCCGGCGCCCCCCAGCCCCTCGGCCAGACGCTTGGCAAAGCGCCGTCCATTGATCGAGGCGTTTCTGGCCCCCACGATGCCCAGCATGGGCTTGGCAAGCAGATGAACGGCGCCCAGTGCGCACAACAGCGGCGGCGCGTCCTCGCAGGCTTTCAGCCAGGGCGGATAGGCGGGCTCGCACCAAGCGATCAGCTTGGCCCCCAGCTTGTCCGCCGCCGCCAACTCGCCTTCGGCCTCGGCCTTGGGGCAGATTTTAAGCCCGCTCATCCGTCCGCCGCGCTTGGCCAGATCGGGCAGGGCCTTCAGCGCTGCCTCAGCCGTGCCGAAACGCTCGATCAATCGGTGAAAGGTGACCGGCCCCACGCGCTCGGAGCGCGCCAGACGCAGCCAGTCCAGGCGTTCAAAGGGTTCAAGCGGGGCGTTTGGGCGGCTCATGCGCGCTAAGTTGCAGGGCGAGCCCGGCCGTCGTCAACCAATTGTTGATTGGCGCTCTTCGATCTGGGTCACGGCCTCTTCGAGCAGGCGGGCCATCTCGCCATCTTCCAGCAGCAGATTGGAGCAGCGGAACAGAAGGTCGGCCCGATTGGGCGTTACATGCAGGGTCAGCGGCTGAATGGGCAGAGGGCTGTTGCCATTCTTGGTGCCGTCGAAATTGCGAACGCACTCCACATAGGCCATGTCGGTTTGCAGAATATGGCTTTTCAGCCAATTGGCCAGAAAGGCCGTCACCTGTCCCCAGGGCACCTGTTCGGGGTGGGTGCGGAAAAGATGGTGAATCTCATAGACCGAGCGCGACAGATTTTGATGTTCGCGCATATGGGCGGCCAATTGCGGATAGGCGCAGTCGGTCAGCATTTTCTCTTCGCGCCGGAAATGCTCCTCGACATAGCGGATCAGAGCATCCAGCGCAGCCCCCAGCTTTTCCTTGGCGTTGCCTGCCGCCACTTCCTCGGACAGCGCATTGGCAATGTCAATCAACATGCGGTGATCATTGTCGATGGCGCGAATACCCGTCGCCATGTCGGGTGTGAAGGCCAAGCTGGGCATCGAGGCAACCGGCACCATGTGATTCATCGCAACATGATATCACAAATTCGTCAAAAATCGACATATTCCGTTATGCGCGGCGCCAGCTCGTCCCGGCGGGGCTATCTTCCAGAAGAACACCCTGGGCCTTCAGTTCGTCACGGATACGGTCTGCCTCTTTGAAATTCTTTGCTTTTTTGGCTTCATGGCGTTGCAGGATCAGGGCTTGGATAGCCTGATCGCCCTTGTCTTCCCCCGCTTCTCCAGCACCCGTTTTCCAGTGCAGTGGATTGGCTCCGAGCAGGCCCATCAACGCCCCAGAGGCCAGAAGCGCTCCTGCCAGCCGGTTCTTGTCATCGGCATCGGTCGCCTTGTTAAGCAGGCCCGCCAATTCGTGCAGATGGCTGATGGCCAAAGGCGTATTGAGATCGTCCATCAGGGCGGCCCGCACCGACAGGGGAGCCTCGGGGGCGGGCCTGGCGTCCGGAGCGGCTTCCAGGGCGCGGTACAGGCGGTCAAGCCCCACCTTGGCGGCCTTCAGCCCCTCGTCGGTCCAGTCGAGCGGCTGGCGGTAATGCGCCGACAACACGGCAAAGCGGATGGCCTCGCCCGGCGCCTCGCTCAACAATTCATGGACCGACAGGATATTGCCGATCGACTTGCTCATCTTCTCGCCTTCGACCTTCAAGAATCCGTTATGCATCCAAAGGCGGGCGAAGGGGGCATGGTTGCAGCATTCGCTTTGCGCGATTTCGTTTTCGTGATGGGGAAAGATCAGATCCTGACCGCCGCCGTGAATATCGAAGCTCTCGCCCAGATATTCGCGGCTCATGGCCGAGCATTCAATATGCCAGCCGGGCCGCCCGCGACCCCAGGGCGACTCCCAGCCCGGCTGATCGGGTGTCGAGGGCTTCCACAAAACGAAATCGGCAGGGTCCTTCTTATAGGGCGCCACTTCGACCCTGGCGCCTGCGATCATTTCATCGCGTGAACGGCCCGACAGCTTGCCGTAATCCGGCATTGAGGGAACGGCGAACAGGACATGCCCCTCGGCTTCATAGGCGTGTCCCTGACCGATCAGGCTTTCGATCATGCCGATCATCTGGGGAATATGCGCCGTGGCCCTGGGCTCGATATCGGGTGGCAGCGCCCCCAAAGCCTTCATGTCTTCATGAAACAGTTTCGTCGTTTCCGCCGTGATCTCGCCGATGGGCCGTCCTGTCATCTTGGCCTTGGCGTTGATCTTGTCGTCCACGTCGGTGATGTTGCGCACATAGGTCACGCGCGGATAAAGCCCGCGCAACAGGCGCACCAGAACATCGAACACGAGGACGGGCCTAGCATTGCCGATATGCGCCCGGTCATAGACCGTGGGGCCGCAGACGTAAAGACGCACATGCTGAGGATCAAGCGGAGCAAAGCTTTCCTTGGTTCTGGAAAGCGTGTTGTGCAGCTTCAGTCCGCTCATGCCGTTTCTCCCTTGAGGCGGGCCAGTGCGCGCCTGCGTCCAATTTGCGGCAACAGGCTTTTCATCTCGGGCCCCTGTTCCTGGCCCGTCAGGGCCAGACGCAAAGGATGAAACAGCGCCTTTCCCGAGCGCCCGGTTGCCGCCTTGACGGCGTTGGTAAAGGTGGGCCAGGTGGCCTCATCCCAGGGCTCGCCTGGCAACAAATCGGCGGCGGCCTCAGTAAAGCCTGCATCCTCGATCACGGGGGTGACGGGCCGATGCAGAATATCCCACCACGGCTTGGCATCGGAAAGCCTTTGCAGATTGCCCCGAATGCCCAGCCAGAAGGCCTCGTCGGCCTCGGCAACGCCCAGGCGGTCCTTTACGGCATCAAAGGACAGATGATGCAAAAGGCGGGCATTCAAGCGATTCAACTCGGCCACATCGACATGCGGCGTGGCGTGCGAAAAGGAGGCCAGATCGAAGCCCTTGACCAGCTCGTCCAGGCTGGAAATCGGCTCGGGCGCGTGGGGCGAGCCCAGGCGGGCCAGATAGGAGCAAAGTGTTAACGCCTCGATGCCGTTCTCGCGAATCTCTTGCAGGCTGGCACTGCCTTCGCGCTTGGAAAATCCCTTGCCCGAGGCGTCGATCAGCAGCGACAGATGGGCATAGGACGGGGGCTGTGCCCCCAACGCTGCGGCCAAATCGATCTGCACACCGGCATTGGTGATATGATCCTCGCCGCGGATGACATGCGTGATCCCCATCTCGATATCGTCCACCACCGAGGGCAGGGTGTAGAGGAAGCTTCCATCCTCGCGCACCAGCACGGGATCGCTGACGCTGGACAGATCGATGGCGATATCGTGATGGCGGGCCTGATCGTTCCAGGAGACGCGGCCTTCGGACAACTTAAAGCGCCAATGCGGCTTTTTGCCCTCAGTGTCGAACTTCGCCCGCTCTGTGTCGGAGAGTTTCAGGGCAGCCCGATCATAGACCGGGGGCTGGCGGCGCGACAGTTGCAGCTTGCGCTTGAATTCCAGTTCCTCGGGCGTTTCATAGCAGGGATAGAGACGGCCATCGGCCTTTAGTTTTTCCGCCGCCGCCTGATAGCGCTGCAATCGGGCAGACTGAAATTCTTCCGCATCCCAGCTGATTCCCAGCCAGGCCAGATCGCGCCGGATCGCCTCGACGAATTCGGGCTTCGATCGCTCGAGATCGGTATCGTCGAAACGCAGGATGAACCGCCCCCCCCGCACTTTGGCACACAGCCAGTTGATCAGGGCCACGCGGGCATTGCCGACATGCAAAAAGCCCGTGGGGCTGGGGGCGAAGCGAACTTTTATCATATGTCCCTCATCCTTCGAGACGCTTCGCTCCTCAGGATGAGGAATTTCTTTTTCGCCTCACCCTGAGGAGGGCCGAAGGCCCATCTCGAAGGGCAAGGCGCAAGGCTGCGGGCGTTCATGAAGATCATGGCCTAAACGCATTGGTGATGGGATAGCGCCGGTCGCGCCCAAAAGCGCGCCGGGTGATCTTGACGCCGGGCGGGGCCTGACGGCGCTTATACTCGGCCAGATCCAGCATGCGGACCACGCGCTTGACGGTGGCCTCGTCGAAACCCTTTTGCACCAGGGAATCGACCGTCGCCTCATGCTCGACCAACCCTTCCAGAATGCCGTCCAGAACCTCATAGGGCGGCAGGCTGTCCTGATCCGTCTGATTAGGGCGAAGCTCGGCACTGGGCGGTTTGGCGATGACGCGCTCGGGCATGACGGGGCCACAAGGACCCAGCGCACCCGGCGGCGTATGGGTGTTGCGCCAGCGAGAGAGGGCGAATACCGTCATCTTGTAGACATCCTTCAAGACCGAATAGCCACCGCACATGTCGCCATACAGGGTGGCGTAGCCGACGCTCATTTCCGACTTGTTGCCGGTGGTCAACAGCATCAGCCCCAGCTTGTTGGAAATCGCCATCAGAAGCAGGCCGCGCGCGCGGGCCTGGATGTTTTCTTCGGTGATGTCACGCTCCCTGCCCGCGAAAACCGGGGCTAGCATCGATTCGTAAGCCTGCATCGCGGGTTCGATGCCCAGGATGTCATAGCCGATGCCCAGCAGCGTGGCACAGGCCTTGGCATCGTCCAGGCTTTCCTGCGAGGTGTAGGGCGAGGGCATCATGACCGTATGCACCCTGTCAGGCCCCAGCGCATCGGCGGCAACGGCGGCGGTCAACGCACTGTCGATGCCGCCCGAGAGGCCCAGAATGACGCCGGGAAAGCGGTTCTTTTGCACATAGTCGCGCAAACCCACCATCATGGCCTGATAGATGGCGCTCATCTCGTCGGGGGTTTCAGCCATTTGCCCGGGGGCGATATCGCCGTCGCCGCCAATATCGCAAGCCAGAACCGATTCTTGCCAGAAGGGGGCCTGAAGACGAGGCGTGCCATCGCGGCCCAGCGCAAAGGAAGCACCGTCGAAGACCAGTTCATCCTGGCCGCCCACCTGATTGACATAGGCCAGGGCCAGCCCCGTCTCGGCAACCCTGGCTTGGGCATGACCCAGGCGCAGGCCTGGCTTGTCGATCTCGAAGGGCGAGCCGTTGAGCACAAGCAGCACTCCTGCGCCCAGATCTTTCAGATGCGCCGCCACGTCGGGATACCACATATCCTCGCAGATCATGACGCCCAGCTTCAGGCCCCTGAAATTGACCGGTGCTTGCAAGGGGGCGGCATCGAAAACACGCATTTCGTCGAAGACGCCGTAATTGGGCAGATGGACCTTGCGCACGACAGCAGCGATGCGACCCTGGTCCAGAAGAACAGCCGCGTTATAAAGCCTGCCGTCTTCGCGCCAGGGAGCACCCACCAGAAGCGCGGTGCCGCCATCGGACGTGGACTTTGCCAGCCGCTCCAACCGATTCTGCACCGCATCCAGAAAAGCGGGTTTTTTCACCAGATCCTCGGGCGGATAGCCGATCAGCCCCAGTTCGCCGCTGACCAGCAAATCAGCGCCCAAGTCCCTGGCTTGCCCAAGCGCCTTGGTCAACCGCGCCAGATTGCCATCGAGATCGCCCACCGTGGGATCGAGTTGCGCCAGGGCCAGACGGATCACGGCTGCTCGCCCCGTTTGGACAGCAGGAATTCGCGCCCAATCTTCACGCGCGCCACGCCATCATAGGCGATGATGTCCGAAGTGGCGTAGGTCTCGCTCCAGATATCAGGCAGGTACGATCCGGTGCCGATGACATCGATGGGAGTGCGCGAGAACGCCATCACCTTGCATTTGGCCGGGCCGAAGCCCGAGGAGGCGACGATCTTGACGCGCTCGAAGCCGTTGGCATCCAACTGCTCGCGCATGTGCCAGACGGCGGCGGCGGAAACGCCGGTGCCCACCAGATAGCGCAGTTCGGTTTCGGTGCGATAGCCGCGGATGGCTTTGGGAGCATAGCGCTCCAAGACGGCATAGGATGTTTGCGGGTCGAGGCCCTCGATGAAGCGCCCGCCATGCGTGTCGAGACGCAGACCCAGGCGGCCCGAGGCGGCCATCTCGGGAAAGTGCCTGCAGACCTCCAGCCCATCCGTGACTTCGCGCCCAAAATAATCGACCAGCACGGTCAGATCCTGGTCGGGGAAAGTTTCCACGAACATCTGGGCGGCCTTCAGCGTGCTTCCGGCATAGCCGATCAGGGCATGCGGCATGGTGCCCAGCCCCTGCTTCTGGCCAAAATAATGAGCTGTGGCATCGCTGGCATTGCCCACGAAGCCGATAGCGCCCCCCTGATTTCTGGCCGCCATCGAGCCCACCGCAGCGCCGTAAGCCATCATCTCGGCCATTTCGGTGCCCGCGCAATGGCGGGCATCCATCGCCATGAAGGCGATATGCGGCAGATCGACGCACATGGTGTAGGCATTATAGGCGGCAACCGACGCCGCTCCCAGCTTTTGCAGATACAGGGTTTCAAGATCGGACAGATGGCGAAACGAGCCGGTCAGGTACAATAACGGCTCGCCCGCCCCCACCCAATCGCCTTCCTTGAAATTGAGATCGATCTTGAAGTCGGTGCCGCGCTGTCCTGCCACATCCATCAACCAATCAACGGCAAGACGTGGCGCCGCAATGCAGGGACGGCGCAGAAAAACGGCATAGGTGACGCGACAGTCGCCGAATTTCTCGACGATCTTTTGCGTACGCACAAAATAGCTGTCGGTGAAGCGCGAGATATCGCCGACTTCAGGATACATGACTAGCCCGCCGCCGCCAGCTTGGCCGCCTCGACCTGGCGTTCGGACTTCAGAAGTTCGGCCAGTTGAAAAGCCAGCTCCAGCGATTGGCTGGCATTGAGCCTGGGATCGCACATGGTTTCGTAACGGTCGGCCAGCTTGGCCTCGGTAATCGCCTGGGCGCCGCCCACGCATTCCGTCACTTCCTGGCCGGTCAGTTCGAAATGAACGCCGCCCGCATGCGTTCCCTCAGCCTTATGAACGGCAAAAAAGCCCTTCACTTCATCCAAGATGCGGTCGAAGACGCGGGTTTTGTAGCCCGAGGCGGTGGAAATCGTGTTGGCATGCATGGGATCGCAGCACCACACCACCTTTCTGCCCTCGCGCTCGATAGCCCGGATCAGGGGCGGCAGGCTTTGGCCGATCTGATCGGCCCCCATGCGGGTGATCAGGGTCAGGCGTCCCGGCTCATTGGCCGGATTCAAGGTGTCGATCAGCCTTAAAAGATCGTCAGGAGTCGCCTTGGGTCCGACCTTGAGACCCAGGGGGTTGCCGACGCCGCGCAGGAATTCCAGATGTGCCCCATCCAACTGGCGTGTGCGCTCGCCGATCCAGAGCATATGGGCCGAACAATCGTACCAGTCGCCCGTGGTGGAATCGACGCGGGTCAGTGCCTGCTCGTAATTCAGCAGCAGGGCTTCGTGCGAGGTGAAAAAATCGGTCTCGCGAATTTGCGGGGTGGTTTCCGAGGTGATGCCGCAAGCCTCCATGAAGGCCAGGGTCTCATCTAGCCGGTTGGCCAGATCCTGATAGCGAGCACCCTGCGGACTGCCCGCCACGAATCCCAGCGTCCACTGATGCACCTTGTGCAGATCGGCATAGCCGCCCTGCGAGAAGGCGCGCAGCAAATTCATCGTGGAGGCCGATTGATTATAGGCCCGGATCATGCGTTCGGGATCGGGAATGCGCGATTCGGGCGTGAAATCGGGGCCGTTGATCATATCGCCGCGATAGCTCGGCAGCTCGACGCCATCCACGATTTCCGTGTTCGACGAGCGCGGCTTGGCGAACTGGCCCGCCATGCGGCTGACCTTGACCACGGGAAAGGCCCCGCCGAAGGTCAGAACGACGGCCATCTGCAACAGCACCCTAAAGGTGTCGCGGATATTGTTGGGATGAAATTCGGAAAAGCTTTCCGCGCAGTCGCCGCCCTGCATCAGGAAGGCCTTGCCCCCGGCAACCTTGGCCAAGGCGGCCTTCAGGCGCCTGGCTTCGCCCGCAAAGACCAGTGGCGGATAGGATTTGAGCGTGGTTTCGACGCGCTTGAGCGCCTCCTGGTCCGGATAGTCCGGCACCTGCACGATCGGTCTGCCCCGCCAGCTTTCGGGGGTCCATTTACCGCTCATCTCACTTGGTCCTTGTCGCAAGCTTAAGGAAAGCCTGATCTATACGCCGTTTTCCTGAAGTTTTGCAACCTTCCTGGCCTGAATTTTGGCTGGCTTAACCCCCTAACGGCTTGAAGAATCGCAATGACCCACCTTCAGGGGCTGGCAAACGGCGCGTTCTTCAGGCACCATGGGCCGACCGACCCAGGATACTACCAGGGCGGGCAGTTGTGTCTTGGGGGATGCTCTGGGCCGGGAAACGCTCGGGGACTGACGGAGAGAAGGTGATGGCCGGTCTGGACGAGGTGCTGAAAGTCATTACGGATGCCACGCTGGCCTTTCCGGACAACAGGCTGTGCCGACGCGTCCTGGCGGGCCAGATCACCAGGGGCGATTACCACAAGGTTCTGCTGACCCTGTTCCATATCAGCCACGAAGCGCCCAACGTCTCGGCCCTGGCCGCCGCCCAGTGTCCGATCGGCATGGAGGAGGTGCGCGACTATCTGCTGCGCCACGCCGAGCGCGCCCGGGATAACTGGCGCTGGGTGATGTCCGACCTCGAAGCCACCGATTACGCCGGGCCCGACCCCCGGGGCGAGTTTCCAATTCCCGCCGTTCAGGCCTTCGTTGCCTATAACTATTATGTCGCCCTGCGCCTGCCCGCCGGACGCATGGCCATCATCGCCATGTTGAACGCGCTGTTGTCCAACTTCGGTCAGAATTACAGCGCCAAGCTTTTCCAAATTCTGAGCCTCAAGCCCACCCAGGCCAGCTTCTTCTATCGCGGACAGCCCGCCGACGACGGCCTGATGGATGTGCTGCGCCAGGCCCCCATTCCCCAAGGCCAATGGCCCGCCATGGCCAATGCGGCGCGCACAGCCGCCAAATTTTACACCGATCTCTACGACGGTGTCCTGGCCTGAACCTTAAGGCCCGCCGTCCCGTCCTTCCGGAGTTTTCGTCATGGCATTGGTTTTGATTTCGTTTTTCGCTCCCGACCGCACGGGCCTGATTGCCGCCGTGGCGGGCCGCCTGTTCGAGCTGGGGGCCAATCTGGGCGATGCCAGCTTCGCCGTTCTGGGCACAGGTGCCGAGATGAGCGCCGTGGCGGAAATTCCCGAAGCCCTGTCCGCTGAGGAATTGCGCACACACTTGTTGCAACTGCCCGAACTGGCCGGGGCCAAGTTGGACGTCACGCCCTTTGCACTCGATCCCGCACATGGACCTGCGGCCCGGGTGACGCACCGCATCACGGTGACGGGCGGCGACCGACCGGGCCTGATCGCCCGCCTGTCCGAGGTCTTCGGCAATTTCGACGCCAATATCGTGACCATGAATGCCGAACATGTTCCAGGCCAGCAGGGCGGGCGGCGCTATATCATCCGTTTTGCCGTTGCCATTCCCGAAGGGCGGGCCAATAGCTGCCTTGCCACCATCGCCAACACCGCCGAGGAATTGAGCCAGACCGTGAGTTTCGAGTAGCCGCCTGCCCACCCGGCGCCAGAGGGCCGCTAATTACGCGTGCCCGGCTTCGCCAGCCAGCCAGGCGGGATCGACATGGGTATGGATCAGCTTCATGGCGCGTTCCCAGGCCGAGCCGGTTTCGTCGCCGAAGAGCAGATCGTCGCTGGCCGGAGCGGTCAGCCAGACATTCTCAGCTATTTCTTGTTCAAGCTGGCCCGCCCCCCATCCGGCATAGCCCAAGGCCAGAAAATTCTTCTTGGGGCCGTGACCGCCTACGATATCCCTTAGGACATCAATGGTGGCGGTCAGCCCGACATGATCATCGACCATCAGGGTCGATTCGTGGCGATAGTCGGCGGTATGCAGCACGAAGCCGCGCCCGGTTTCGACCGGGCCTCCGAAATGCACGCTAATCAGGTCCTGGACGCCATTTTCGGCCACGATGCCCAACTGCTCCAAAAGATCGCCGAAATTGAAGCTATCGAGAACGCGATTGACCACCAGCCCCATGGCGCCCTCAGGCCCATGGGCGCAGACATAGATGACGGCCCGCGAAAAGCGCGGATCGTTCATCTGCGGCATGGCGATCAGAAGCTGACCGGCCAGAAAGCCGCCCCTGGGTTCGATACTCGACATCCACATGAGATAGGCCTAGCCTTGCGCCATGTCAAATCTCGTCCGCGCCCTTCCGATTTTACTGGCCGTCCTCATGGGGTCAGGACAGGCCTTTGCCGCCGCTTCGAGCTGGGCCGAGACCGAGGTAGGCCGCCTGCGCCTGATCAGCGCCCGGAATGCGGTGGACGACAACCACGAAATCCGCCTGGGCCTTGAATTCAAATTGAAAAAGGACTGGAAGGTCTATTGGCGCTCGCCCGGCGAGGCGGGCTACGCCCCCAAGCTGGATTGGACGGGTTCGGCCAATCTGCAGGAGATCGCGATCTCCTGGCCGGTGCCAGAGCGTTTCACCATCCTGGGCATCGAAACGGTGGGCTATAAGGGCGATCTGGTGCTGCCCCTGACCGCGCGCTCGATTCGCCAGGGCCAGGGGCTCGATCTCAAGCTCAGTCTCGACGTGCTGGCCTGCAGCGACATCTGCGTGCCCGTGCTGGCCGATCTACGTCTTTCGCTGCCTGCGGGCACGGACGGTCTTTCCAATGAGGCGGGGCGCATCAGCCAATATCAGTCGCGCGTTCCCGGCGACGGCGCCGCGCACGGATTAAAGCTTTTGAAACTTGAGCGCCGGGGAAAGGATCGGCTTTTCGCCCAGGCCGAGGCCGATCCCCCCTTCATCGCCCCCGATCTGTTCATCGAGGGACCCGAAGGAGCGCTGTTTTCCGCCCCTAAGGTCTTGTTGTCGGATCGCAACCGCCGGGCCAGCTTCGAGATTGCGGCTACCCAACTGCCGAAAGACGGGCTGGCAGGCAGGGAACTGACCATCACCCTGGCCGATGGCGGAAGGGGATTGGAAGCCCGCCAGATTCCCGGGGACGGCGCCTCTGCCTCGGCCAGTCCAGCCTCCTGGCTGGGCATGATCGGCCTGGCCCTGCTGGGCGGGTTGATTCTGAACCTGATGCCCTGCGTTCTGCCCGTCCTGTCCTTGAAGGTGCTGGGGCTGATCAGTCACGGCGGGGCCGGGCGGCGCCAAATTCGCCTCAGCTTCGTGGCCTCGGCCGCAGGCATTCTGACCTCGTTCCTGCTATTGGGCCTGGGTGCCGTGGGCTTGAAGCTGACCGGCAATGCCGTCGGCTGGGGCCTGCAATTCCAAGAGCCCATGTTCCTTTCCTTCCTGGCCGCCCTGGTGGTGCTGTTCGCCGCCAACATGGCGGGGTTTTTCGAAATCGGCCTGCCCGCCTGGATCGGCGGCAGCGGGCGCGCCCTGGGTCATCCGCACGGACTGATTCAACATTTCGCCGCCGGCATGTTTGCCACCCTGCTGGCAACACCCTGCTCGGCCCCCTTCCTGGGCACCGCCGTCGGCTTTGCCCTGGCGGCGGGTCCCTTGGAGATCGTGATCATCTTCTTGTGCCTGGGGCTGGGCATGGCCGGACCCTATCTGGCCGTGGCCGCTCTACCCCAACTGGCCTCGCGCTTACCCAGATCCGGGCCCTGGATGGTGTCCCTGAAGCGCCTTTTGGCCCGGGTGTTGGTGGGCACGGCGCTGTGGCTGATCTGGGTTATCGCCTCCCAAGCCGGGCGGGGTGCGGCCCATGTCGTGCTGGCCCTGCTCGGCATGGCGGGGTTTATGCTGGCCTTGCGCCACCGCCTCAAGGCCCCGCTGTTCGGCTATACGGCTCTGATTGCGATTTTGCTGGCCATTCCCGCCCCCCGTTTCGTTCCCGACACCGAGCGCAGGGCGATCATGAACGAAACCTTCTGGCAGCCCTTCGACGAGGCGGCGATTCCCCGCCTAGTCCAACAGGGCAAAAGGGTCTTCGTGGATGTCACTGCCGACTGGTGCGTTACCTGCCAGGTCAACAAACGCCTGGTCCTCAGCCGCGAGTCGGTTCAGGCCCTGCTGACCGATCCCGGCGTGGTAGCAATGCAGGCCGACTGGACCAGGCCCAACGAAACCATCGGAACCTATCTCGCCAAGTTCGGGCGCTACGGCATTCCCTTCAACGTGGTGTATGGCCCAAGCGCCCCCGACGGCCTGCCCCTGCCCGAACTCTTGAGCGAGCAAGCGGTCATCGAGGCTTTGGGGCAGGCGAAGTAGAGAAAACCGTCATGCCCGGACTTGTTCCGGGCATCCACGCGTTGCCGCCTCATTCCTGCCTGACATAAGTCCGCGGTTAACCAGGACAAGCTCTCCACCACCATCCGTCTGGATGCCGAAGTGGTAGCTCATTTCCGCGCCGAAGGCCCCGGCTGGCAGACCAGAATCAATCAGGCCCTTCGCAAAGCGGCGGGGATGTAGGCCTAATCCCCTTGATGGCCTCGCGGGCCAGCTTGTCGGCCCGCTCGTTCATCACATCACCGGCATGGCCCTTGACCCAGCGCCAATGGATGTCGTGGGGCTTCACCGCCTGATCGAGGCGTTGCCACAGATCGGCGTTCTTCACCGGTTTTTTATCGGCGGTGCGCCAGGAGCGGGCCTTCCATCCGGCCAACCATTCGGTGATGCCCTTATGCACATACTGGCTGTCGGTGGCGATCTCGACCTTGGTGGCGCGCTTCAGGCTTTCCAACGCCACGATCACCGCCATCATTTCCATGCGGTTGTTGGTGGTGGGCGATTCGCCGCCCGACAGGTCCTTTTCGTGGCCGCGCCAGATCAACACGGCCCCCCAGCCGCCGGGACCGGGATTGCCCGAACAAGCTCCGTCGGTCCAGATGCGCACCTTATCGGGCATCGAGACCGTAGGCGGCGGCCGAGCGAATACCCTGATGAAAGCGCAGCTTCTTAAGATATTCGCGGGGGTCCTTGCGGGTGACGAAGGCGCCTTGGGGCGTGTTCAGCCAATCATACAGGCGGGTCAGCAGGAAGCGCATCGCAGCGCCTCGGCACAACAGCGGCAGAGCCGCCACCTCGGCTTCCTCGAGCGGGCGCACCTTTTCATAGGCCCCCAGCAACAGGCGGGCCTTGGTGGCGTTGAAGCTGAGATCCTTCTCGAAGCACCAGGCATTCAGGCAGATCGCGATGTCGTAGGTCAGAAAATCGGTGCAGGCAAAATAGAAATCGATCAGGCCCGACAGCTTGTCGCCCAGAAAAAAGACATTGTCGGGAAAGAGATCGGCATGAATGACGCCCTTAGGCAGCTCCAGGGGCCATTCCTTTTCCAACTGATCCAATTCCTGGGCGATCTGTTTCTCCAAGCCGGGCGACACCTGATCAGCACCCTGGCGGGCCTGCTCGAACAAGGGCCGCCAGCCCGCCACCGATAGCGCGTTGGCCCGCACCCCCTTGAAGTCGCCTCCCGCCTTGTGCAACGCGCCTAAGGCCTGACCCAGGGCCTGGCAATGCCAGGGCTGAAGGCTTCGGGCCGACATGCCTTTAAGAAAGCTGACCATGGCGGCAGGCCTAGCGCAAAGCTGGCGCAGCGCCTGGCCGTCGCGGCCATGAATGGGTGTGGGACAAGCCAGCCCTCTGGCGGCCAGATGCTCCATGAGGCTCAGGAAAAAGGGCAGATCCTCGGGCCGGGTGCGCTTTTCGTAAAGCGTCAGAATATATTGGCCACGCTCGGTCTCGAGCAGGAAGTTCGAATTCTCGACCCCCTCGGCGATGCCCTTGAAGCTTTGCACAGCCCCGATATCGTACTGGGCCGCAAAGGCAGCCAGTTCTTCGTCGGAAACCTCGGTATAGACGGCCATGCGGGGCTACACGCTAGAGCTTGTGGATAAAGATATCGCGGGTCTTGTGCCGGGGGGCGGGCTCAACTAGAGTTCCCCACCGGCCCTTCCTACTAGCACAGACGGCAAAGCGAACCAAGATGCGCAAATTTTTCCCTGCCCGCCCGCTCCTGCCGCTTTTGGCGGCGGTCCTGCTTGTGTCGGGCTGCGCCGAGATGAAAAACAAGGTCATGGGCAAGGAGGTGGGCCAGTGCCCGACCATCCGCATCCTGGCCGATGCGGCGCATCAGACGAAGTTCAAGCCGGGTCCCGGGCGCGACATCACCGATATCCTTTATACGCTCGATCTGGTGGATTATCAGGGCTCGTGCGGCTGGCGCGACAAGGACACGCACATCGAAACCGCCATCAAGGTGATGTTCGACATCGACCGCGGGCCGGCCAATCTCCAGGGCCTGGGTGAAATTCTCTATTTCGTGGCGGTCGAGAACCGCGCCAAGCAAATCTTCTCGACCAAGTTCAAGTTCGATCCCAGCATGCCCAAGCTGCGTCAGGTCGACGAGGAAGTGTCGATCGACATTCCCATCCGCCCCGGCGACACGCCCTACAACACGGTGATCTGGCTGGGCCTCCAGTTGTCTCCCGACGAACTGGACTATAATCGCCGCACCAGGAAGTGAATGAACTAGCAGAAATCCCCGGCGACGCTTCGCCGATGATGGCCCAGTATCTGGGTATCAAGGCCCAGTATGCGGAATGTTTGTTGTTTTACCGCATGGGCGATTTCTACGAACTTTTTTTCGAGGACGCCGAAAAGGCGGCGCGCGCGCTCGACATCGCTCTGACCAAGCGTGGCAAGCATCTGGGCAATGACATTCCGATGTGCGGTGTGCCCGTCCACAGCCACGAGGCCTATCTGGCCAAGCTGATTCGCCAGGGCTTCAAGGTGGCGGTCTGCGAGCAGTTGGAAGATCCGGCCGAGGCCAAGAAGCGCGGATCGAAATCGGTGGTCAAGCGCGACGTCATCCGGCTGATCACGCCGGGCACGCTGACCGAGGACACGCTGCTTGATTCCAGACGCAACAATTATCTGGCGGCGCTGGCCGAGCAGGCGGGCGCTTTGGGCCTGGCTTGGCTGGATCTTTCTACCGGCGAAGTGGCAACGCAGGAAACGGCCCCTTCCGATCTTGCGGCCAGCCTGTCAGGCCTCAATGCCGGTGAAATTCTGATTCCCGACCGCCTGCTTGCGCACCCCTTGCTCTCGCTTCCCCTGGCTGATTGGAAGTCGCGGCTCAACCCCCTGCCTTCCAGCCGGTTCGATGCCGAGAACGCCCGCATGCGTCTGGAGCGCCATTACGGCGTTGCTTCGCTCGATGGCTTTGGCGCCTTCACGCGGGCCGAGACGGCGGCCCTGGGGGCACTGACCGATTATGTCGATCTGACCCAGAAGGGGCGCCTTGCCCTGTTGGCCAAGCCCAGGCGAATTGCCCGGGAAGCGATCATGTCGATCGATGCCGCGACAAGACGCAATCTCGAACTTGTGGAAACCCTGTCCGGCGAGCGCAAGGGCAGCCTGCTGGCCGTGATCGACCGCACGCAGACGGGGCCGGGTGCGCGCCGATTGGCGCAATGGCTCTCGGCCCCCCTGACCGATCCAAAGGCGATTGCGGCGCGTCACGATCTGGTCGACTTTTTCAAGCAGGCCGATGTGCTGAGGGCGGACATTCGATTGGAACTGCGCCAGACCGCCGACATGGAACGCGCCCTTTCCCGCCTGGGCTTGGGCCGCGGCGGACCTCGTGATCTGGCCTCTTTGCGCGACACACTTTTATGCATTCCGCGCCTGCGCAGGCTTCTGTCAAAGCCTGAACCAGTGCCCCCGCTGGGTCTTGCCGAGCTGGGAAATCGCCTGGATACGCATGACGAACTGTCCGACACGCTTTCCCGCGCCCTGGGGCCCGACCTGCCGCCCTCAGCCAATGACGGGGGTTTCATCGCACCCGGCTATCATGCGGGACTGGACGAGTTGCGCGAGATCGCCTTTGAGAGCAAGCGGGTGATGAATGCGCTGCAGGCCCGCTATGCCGAAACCACGGGCATTGCAGCGCTCAAGCTGCGACAGAACAATGTGATCGGGCTTTATCTGGAAATTCCCGCCAAGCAGGCCCTGCGCATGGGGCCTGAATTCATTCATCGCCAAACCATGGCGGGTGCCTTGCGCTACACCACGCCCGAACTGATCACGCTGGAAGAAAAGCTGCGCGGCGCCGAGGGCAAGTCGCTGGCGTTGGAACGCGAATTATTTGACGGCCTGGCCGCCATGGCGCTTGGGGTACAAGATTCCCTGTTCGCCACGGCGCATGGCTTAAGCGATCTCGATGCGCTGACGGGGCTGGCCGAGTTGGCAAGGCTTGAAGATTGGTGCCGCCCCGAGGTGACCGAGGGCCTTGATTTCCATATCGAGGGTGGGCGACATCCCGTGGTCGAGGCGGCGCTGAAGGCGGCGCACGAAGGCCCCTTCGTGCCCAATGGCTGCGATCTGTCGCCCGATTGCCGCCTGTGGCTGGTGACCGGCCCCAACATGGCCGGCAAAAGTACTTATCTGCGTCAAAACGCGCTGATCGTTCTCCTGGCCCAGATGGGTTCCTTCGTTCCGGCGACCTCGGCCCGCTTCGGCGTGGTCGACCGCCTGTTTTCGCGCGTGGGTGCTGCCGACGATCTGGCGCGCGGTCGTTCCACCTTCATGGTCGAGATGGTGGAGACGGCGGCCATTCTCAATCAGGCAAGCGAGCGCTCCTTGGTCATTCTCGACGAGATCGGACGCGGCACCGCCACCTTCGACGGCCTGTCCATCGCCTGGGCCACCGTCGAGCACCTGCATGATGCCAATCGCTGCCGCGCCTTGTTCGCCACCCATTATCACGAACTGACCTCGCTGGCCGCCAGATTGTCCCATCTCGCCTGCCACAGCATGCGGGTCAAGGAATGGAAGGGCGACGTGATTTTTCTGCACGAGGTGGCCCCGGGCACGGCTGATCGTTCCTATGGCATTCACGTAGCCAAACTGGCGGGCCTGCCATCCGCCGTCATCGAGCGCGCCGAAGACGTTCTTTCCCTGCTGGAAAAGGGCGAGCAAAGCTCGGCTCTGGCCCGGCTTGCCGACGACCTGCCGCTGTTCGCGGCCACCCGACCCAGGGGCAGCGCAACCGGGAAGCCCTCGCCCCTGGCAGAAGCCTTGGCGCTGATTGATCCCGACCAGCTGGCCCCCCGTGAAGCCCTGGAAGCGCTTTACCGACTCAAATCGCTGCTCAGCCAACCGCCACGATGAAGAGACGACGGAAGGGTAGCAGCGTTATCCCGTCGGAACGCTTGGGATAGGCCGAGCGCAATCGCTTCCCCAGCTCTGTCAGGAAGCCTTCCTTCAAATCCGGTTGATCGGCCAGCGCCGCCAGATAGGGGCGCAAAGCCGTGCCCTTGATCCATTCCAGCACAGGGTCGTCTCCGGTCAGCGCTTGCTGATAGATGCTCTCCCAAATATCGAGACGCCCAGCAAGGCCCCTTAGGAGATCGTGATAGACCTCGGGCGCATGCACCTCGAACTGATCGCCAAGCGGAGCCAAGCGCTCACGCCAGGGGCCATCATTTGCTACCTTAAGGATGGTGGTGTGCGATGCCTCTCCCTGGTTGCGCGGCATCTGCACGGCCAAAACGCCGCCAGGTGCCAGGTGCGACACCAGGCGGGGAAATATCTCGTGATGTCCCTTGATCCAATGAAACAGCGCATTGGAAAAAATCAGATCGCCTGGTGAAGGTGGCCGCCATGTGGCCAAGTCTGCTTTCATCCATTCGGCCCCGGGCAAATTCTTTTTGGCTTCGGCCAGCATCTCGGCCGAGGAATCGACGCCAGTGATTTTTGCCTCCGGCCAGCGCTGGGCCAGTTGGCGCGTGACATTTCCGGCACCACAACCAAGATCGTAAATACGGCGCGGGGAATCCAGGGGAATGCGCGCCAGAAGATCAAGCGCCGGGCGCAGGCGAAGATCTGAGAACTTTAGATACTGCTTGGGGTCCCAGGTCACGTCAGCACCAAGGGCTTTAGCGTTTCGCAGAGAATTTCCGCCCAGGCTTCGGCCTTGCCCGGTTGATCAATCTCATCCTGACGCAGTTCGATTCCCACATGCAAAAGCTGCCTGTTGGCCCCGTGCCGGTTCAGGCTGTAGGCGAGTTCCCGCCCGGAATAGGGCAGATTATCACCGACACAAAGACCCGGGCGCTGGCTTAGAACTTCGATCAGCGGCACGGCCAGTCGACCATCTTGGTTCCAAAGAATGCCCACCTGCCAGGGACGGGTCTGGCCGTTCATGACCGGGGTGAAACTGTGAAGGCTGACCAATGTGGGCCTGCCCAGACGTGCGATTTCCTTCTCGACGGCTTGGTGATAGGGAATGAAGTAGCTGTCGATCCGCTCGGTGATTTCAACATAGGTCAGATTGCGATTGCCGGGAATTTCGATGCCGTCGCTTTCTTTTGGAATGGCATCGGCCAAGGTGGGATCGCGATTAAGATCGATGACAAGGCGCGACACCGAACCCAGAACCGCCGTCGCCCCCAGTCTGGCCGCCAATCCCAGCGTTACCGCCTCGGCCCCGATATCCCAGGCGATATGCCGGTTCAGATCGCTCTCTGGCAGATCCAGATTTCGAAGCGACGCAGGAACGGCATTGGCCGCGTGATCGCAGATGAGAAGGACGGGAGCGGCGGCACCCGGATTGACGATCCGATAGGGCTCTATTTGATGTATTCCCGAAGGCGGTTGTCAGTGTTCAGAATGTGATCGAGCAGCCAGAATTTAAGATAGCCTTCCAAAAGCGCCGTCACGCGCTCGACATCGGCAGATTCGTGATCATCGAGCGCCGCCTTCAATTCCTTGAGCAAGCTCTCGTGGGCGCGACGGTGCTGATCGGCCATCGGTTCGGGCAAATGGGAGAAATACTGCTCCTCGGAGCGGAAATGCTGCACGGCTTCCTGATAGATCACTTTCAGCCGCTCATGAATGGCCGATAGCGGCATGACGCCGCTTTTCAGGTTTTGATGGATAGCGTTCAAGAGAACGACCAAGCGCTGATGCTGGCCATCGATCTGTTCGATGCCGACGGAGTAGGCGGGTTTCCAATCGATCAGTCTTTCGCTTGCTTGCACTGCGCTTTCCTTTTCCCAAAGGCTCCACATGTCCTGATCGGACAGCACCTCATGCTCGAACAGGTGGCTTTCCAGCTCCATGAACATTTCGATATTCGCCGAATCCGGCCCCGGCGCCGTTTTGCAAACGCCCAAAAACTGATCGAAGCGGTTTAGAAAATCCTTGTGCTCGTGGTGATGCGCCAGCCACCGCTGGTAGCCCGCCCCTCTGGCAATGGTAATTTCCTTGCCGAAATGCGATGTCAGATGGTTCCTTAGAACCTCCAGCTTGCCCGCCAGTTCCGGGCAGCGCATGCCGTTCTGCCAGTCGGAATAGACATGATTCATCACATCGGCCAGTATTCGATGGTCGCGGTCGATCTCAAGGTTGCCGGTGGCCGGAATCAGTTTTGGGTCGATGAAATTCATGCCTACCACTCTTGTCTGCCTGATTTAAGCAGATTGCCGGCTAAGATTCCAGCTTGCGCCGCTTACACTTTGAGCAGATTGCGACTTTTCTGGGGTCAATCCGACAAGGCGGCCCCCAGGCCGGGCGCCGGACGGTGCGGCGCCACATCCCAGATATCCTTGGCATAATCCATGATGGTGACGTCGCTGGAGAAGCGCCCCATGCGTGCCACGTTCAGAATGGCCTTTTGCGCCCAGGCTTCTTGATCGGCCCATAACTTATCGACGCGGTCCTGAGCCGCCATGTAATCGGCGAAATCTGCGCAGAGCAGATACCAATCGCCGTGATGGACCAGGGACTCATACAGGGGCCGGAAACGATCACGGTCGCCGCCCGAGAAAACGCCCTCGTCTAGCATCGCCAGCACGCGGGCCAATTCAGGATTGCCCGCAATGACGGTTTTGGGATCGTAATGGCCGGGCTCTCGCCGCTCCATCACCTCATCCGAGGTCAGGCCGAAAAAGAAGAAATTCTCCTCGCCCACTTCCTCGGCCATTTCGATATTGGCCCCGTCGCGCGTTCCGATGGTCAGTGCGCCGTTGAGCGCCAGCTTCATGTTGCCCGTACCCGAAGCCTCGGTGCCCGCCGTTGAAATCTGCTGCGACAGATCGGCCGCCGGAATGATCTTTTCGGCCAGGGCGACATTGTAGTTGGGCAGAAAGATCAGCTTCAGCCGCTCGTTGGTTGCCGGATCGGCGTTCACCAGCCTGCCCACATCGTGAATCAGTTTGATGATCAGCTTGGCCATATGGTAGCCGGGTGCGGCCTTGCCCGCCAGAATGACCGTTCTGGGCGCCATGTTTTTGGCCTTCTTGCCGCCCTCTTTCAGGCGGTTGTAGCGGGCGATGACGCCCAGCACATTCAAAAGCTGGCGCTTGTATTCGTGAATACGCTTCACATGCACATCGAACAGAGAATCGGCATTGACCTTGATCTTCAGTTTGCTTTCGATCAGCCGGGCTAGGCGTTGCTTGTTGGCCAGTTTGACGGCCAGGAACCGCTTTCGAAAAGCCTTATCCTCGGACAAAGGCACCAGCTTCCTGAATTCCTCGAGATTGGCCGGCCAATTTTCATCGACATGGCCCGCCACCAGCCCGGCCAATCCCCGATTGGCCTGATTGACCCAACGCCTGGGAGTAACGCCATTGGTCTTGTTGACGATGCGCTCGGGAAACAGCTTGTAGAAATCGGCAAAGATCGTGGTTTTCATCAGCTCGGTATGGATGCGCGCCACCCCGTTCACGGCATGGCTGCCGACAAAGGCGATATGCGCCATGCGCACGCGCCTGCCATGATCTTCGCCGATCAGGGACACGCGGCTGACCAGGGCCTCGTCACCGGGGAAGCGTCTGCGCACATCTTCCAGAAAGCGCCGGTTGATTTCATAGATGATCATCAGATGGCGCGGCAGCATGGTCTCAAACAAGGCCACCGGCCAGGTTTCCAGCGCCTCGGGCAGCAGCGTATGATTGGTGTAGCTAAAGACGCGCCGCGACAAATCCCAGGCGACATCCCAGTCCAGGTCGTACTTGTCCATCAGCAGACGCATCATCTCGGGCACGGCCAGGGAGGGATGCGTGTCATTGAGTTGGATGGCCACCTTATGGGGTAAATCCGCCCAATCGGCATGATGGCTTTTGAAGCGGCGCAGAATGTCTTTGAGTGCCGCGCAGACGAAGAAATATTCCTGCTTCAGGCGCAGTTCCTTGCCCATGCTGGTCGAATCGTCGGGATAAAGCACGCGGGAGAGATTTTCCGATTCGCCCTGCTGGCGCACCGAACCCAGATAGTCGCCCTGATTGAAGCGCTTGAGATCGAAGACGCGCGAGGATTTGGCGGCCCACAGGCGCGTATTGTTGACCGTCCAGGCACCGAAGCCAGGGACCGGCTGGTCATGGGCCATGGCCATGATTTCCTCGGTGTCCTTCCAAAGATATTTAACGCGCCCGCTGGCATCGGTTTCACTTTCGACATGCCCGTAGAAATGCACAGGATAGACCACCTCGGGCCTGGAGAATTCCCAGGGATTGCCGTTATAGAGCCAGTGATCGGGCAATTCCGTCTGCCAGCCATCTTCGATTTCCTGGGCGAACATGCCGTAATCATAGCGGATGCCGTAGCCATAGCCGGCAATGCCCAGGGTCGCCATGGAATCGATGAAGCAGGCGGCCAGGCGGCCCAGCCCGCCATTGCCCAGCGCCGCCTCGGGCTCTTCCTCGGAGATCGCATCCAGATCGAGCCCCAGATCGGCCAGGCTTTTCCTGGCGATTTCCAGAAATCCCGTATTGAGCAGATTGTTCATGAGCGACCGCCCGATCAGGAATTCGAGCGAGAGATAGTAGACGCGCTTGACGTCGCCCCGGTAGGTTGATCGCGTCGAGTCCATCCACATCTCGACCAGAAGGTCGCGCACGGTGCGGGCCAGGGCGTTGTACCAGTCGCGCCCCGTCGTTGTCGCCTGATCCTTGCCGACAGTATGAACCAGATGTTCCAGCAGTCGGCGCTTGAAGGAATCGATTTCCCTGGAAGGCGGCTCGCTTGCCCCGAACGGCGTTGATTCGTCCATGATCCACCCCCAAGAACGACTATTAACTGCGAGCGGCCGCCAGCAGAGCCTTGCGTTCCTCGATAACTTTGTCGGCGGGTCGCCCGGCCAACTCCTGCAAATGGTCGAAACGCCAAGCGAAGGTGCCCACCCCCATGGTCAGAGAGCGCAGCTCGATGATCAGGTCATGCATTTCCGCTTGTGGCAAATGCGCAAAGACCACATCCCAACCGCGCCAGCCTTCCTTGGCGTCATAGCCCAGAATCTGCCCGCGGCGCGAGGAGACCAGACGCTGCGCCTTGGAGGTATGTTCCGAGGGAATGGCGACCTCGACGGCCAGAATGGGCTCCAGCAACACCGGCTCGCACTGGGCCAATCCTTCGCGCATGGCCATGCCGCCCGCCGTCTTGAAGGCCATGTCGGAACTGTCAACGGCATGGAACGAGCCATCGGTCAGCACCACCGCCACATCGACCACCGGAAAGCCCAGCGGGCCTTGCTTCATCACCTCTTCGACCCCCTCGCCCACGGGCGCGATATATTGCTTGGGAATGGCGCCGCCCACGATCTTGTCGGAAAAGCTGAAACCGGCGCCCCGCGCCTGCGGTTTTATGGTGATGTGCACATCGCCGAATTGACCATGGCCGCCCGACTGGCGCTTGTGGCGCCCATGAACCTCGGTCGAGGTCTTGATGGTTTCCTTGTAGGCCACTTGCGGGCGGTGCGTCACCACATCAAAGCCGAAACGCGCCCGCAAGCGATCAATGGCGATCTGCAAGTGAATCTCGCCCTGTCCCCACAGCAGCGTTTCATGGGTATCTAGCGTATGCTCGACGGAAAGGGATGGGTCCTCCTCGGCCAATTTGGCGAGTGCCCCGGAGAGCTTGACATCATCGGCCTTCTTGACCACGGCCACACCCAGCGCAAACAAGGGCGTCAATGGCGCCAGCCAGCCAGAAGCAATGGCTTTGTCAGGGGTGGCCAATTGCCCGGTCGCCAGTGTTTCCAGGCGGCCCAGCCCCACCACCTCGCCCTCGCAGGCTTTGGGCTTCTTGTCATGCTTGCCGCCGGTCAGAGACATCACGCCTACCACGCGCGTGCCTGCAATCGAGGCATTGTCCGCCACCTCGCCCTTCCAGACGCGCGCCAGCGACATCTTGCCGGTATGGGCGGCATGCAGCGTCTTGAACACCTGAACCAGCGGCCCCCCATTTGTGGCGGGAAGATTGAGCCTGCCCAGCGTGTCATGGGGTTCGGGCGTTTCGTGCCGCAACGCTTTCCAAAGCCTGCGGATGCCGCCATCGGCCTGGGCCGAGCCGAAGAAGACCGGCACGATCAGATCATCCTTCAGATCACGGGCCAGACTTTCATAAATCTCGGCGGCAGGCGGCACGACATCGCTTAACAACTCTTCCAGCAAATGATCGTCGAAATCGGCCAGATGCTCCAGCAACTCCTGGCGGGCCTGATGCTCGGTCTCGGCTGCCGATTTGGGAATTTGAATCAGATCGGAATTGTCGCCGGGATGATATTTGTAGGCCCGCTCCGAGACCAGATCGACATAGCCCGTCACCTTATCGCCGTCGCGCAACGGAATTTCGCGCAGGATCAGCGGGCGCTCGGACACCGCCTGCAATGCCTCAAGCGCATCGCGCACCTTGACCGACGATGCATCCATTTTGTTGAGAAACAGAATGTGCGGGATTTTGTGATCATCCAGGAACTTCAAAAGCGGCGAGAGCATGAGGGCTCTGGCCGGATCAGGCTCGGCCACCACCACGGCGACATCGGCCACCGCAAGCGCGTTGAGGCTTTCCTGGGCCAGTTCGATCGAGCCCGGGCAGTCGATTAGGCTCCACGCATCGCCCAGATAGCTGACGTTGACGACATTGAGTTCCGTGCTCATCTGGCGCGCGCGCGCCTCGGGACTGGAATCGCCAACGCAACTGCCGTCCTTGACCGTTCCCTTGCGATTCAGGGCCTCGGCCTCGAACAACAAGGCTTCTAGCAGCGATGTCTTTCCGGAGAGATAAGGCCCCACCAGGGCGCAAACGCGAGGCTTGGACATGGGTCGGTTGGGCATGGGTCCCTCGCTTTTCAAATTTTTCTAAGCCTGACCCATTGTTTTCAGTCCAGGCCACGGAAAGCAAGGGGGAAATGAAAACCCCGCCCGGTGAACCCGGGCGGGGCAAGAGGACGGCCTGGAATCACCGCAGCCTCGACACAATCAAACGAGGCTCTCGCAGAAGCGCTTGATGCGGGCACAAGCCTCGGTCAGGGCCTGGGTGCTGGTGGCGTAGGAAATGCGGAAATAGGGCGAAAGCCCGAAGGCAGCCCCTTGCACCACCGCTACACCCTCGGCCTCGAGCAGATATTCGATGAACTGGCTGTCAGTCTCGATCTTCTTGCCGTTCCAGCTTCTGCCGATGCAGCCCGCACAGGACGGATAGACATAGAAAGCGCCTTCGGGCTTTAAGCAGGTGATGCCCGGGCAGGCATTCAAAAGCCCCACCACCAGATCGCGCCGCTCTTTGAACACGGCATTGCGCTCGGCGATGAAGGCTTGCGTGCCATTCAAAGCCTCGACAGCCGCCGCCATGGCGATGGTGGTGGCATGCGTGGTGCTTTGCGACTGGATCTTGTTGATGGCGTTGATGACCTCCTTGGGCCCGGCGGCATAGCCGATGCGCCAGCCGGTCATGGCATAGGCCTTGGAAACGCCGTTCAAGGTCAGCGTGCGATCATAGAGCTTGGGCTCGACCTCGGCCGGCGTGCAGAACTTGAATCCGTCATAGACCAGATGCTCGTACATGTCGTCGCTCATCACCCAGACATGCGGATGCTTCAGCAGAACGTCGGTAATGGCCTTCATCTCATCCCAGGAATAGGCGGCCCCGGTCGGATTGGAGGGCGAATTCAGAATCAGCCATTTGGTCTTGCTGGTGATGGCCTTTTCCAGATCCACCGGATTCAGCTTGAAGCCCGTCGATTCCGGGCAATCGACCGCCACCGGAACGCCGCCCGCCAGCAGGGTCATATCCGGATAGCTGACCCAGTAAGGGGCGGGAATGATGACCTCGTCGCCCTCGTTCAGGGTCGCCATCAGGGCGTTGTAGATCACCTGCTTGCCGCCGGTGCCGACATTGACCTGCTCGGGCGTATAGCTAAGCCCATTGTCGCGCTTGAACTTGTCGCAGATGGCCTTGCGCAAGGCCAAGGTGCCCGCCACGGCAGCATATTTGGTATCGCCCTTGTCGATGGCGGCCTTGGCGGCGGCCTTGATATTGTCAGGCGTGTCGAAATCGGGCTCGCCCGCACCCAGGCCGATCACGTCGCGCCCGGCTGCTTTCAGCTCGGCCGCTTTTTGCGTGACGGCAATGGTGGGCGAGGGCTTGATGCGAGACAGTCGCTCGGCGATGAAGGACATGGAACCGACTCCGGGTTGGCTAAAAACGGGGCGGGAACGCTAGCGCCAAGCCCCAGCGAAAGCAACCCCGGAAAAGAGAGCGCTAGCTAACCTACAGATATCAGCAGCAATTCGCCGGGAACCGTGCCCAGCCAGGCCGTCTGCCCATCGGCTTCGGGAACGATAAAATGGCGCACCGTGGGCAGGCCCAGGCGGTGCGTCTCGTCGCCGCTGGCGTCGTCTAGAACATGCAAAACGCTTTTCATGTCCAGACAGAAAATCCGGCCATTGGCCGCCATCAGCTCGGCCATCAAAGGCGCCCAATTCTCAGGATTCTCTTTGAAATAGGTCACAGTCTTGTGGCGCCAACTGACCGTGCCATATTCGGGACTGAGCTTGTAGATCCAGCCGGTGGGCGACCAGAAATAGACCCCATTGCCCCAGACCAGATGGGAATTCAGGAAGTTTCCGGCCACGAAGCGCCAAAGCACCTTCCCATTCTTGGTGCTAAGCCCCCACATCTCGTCGTGATAGCCGCCGCCGACCAGCACATCCTTCCAGAAATACATCTGGCGCAGATACTGCCAGGCCTCGGCATTGTCGAACGACCAGAGCTCCTTGCCGCTATCGGCCTCGAAGGCGTGAAGAACGCCGTCGCCCGGACAGAGATAGACCACGCCGTCCTTGATGGCGGGGCTATAGTGAATCTTGATGCCCTCGACGATCTTGGCCGCCCAGATATCCTTGCCGCTGTTCGCATCCAGGCAGCGCAGCGTATGGCCATCGCCGACAAAAATGCGCTGATCCGCCAAAAGGGGAACGGAAAATTCTTCGCCCCAGGGCTTGATGCGCCAAAGCGGCTGCCCGCTTTCCTGAGACAGAGCGCTCAGAAAGCCGCGTCCCGAGACCAGAACCAGGTTGCCATCGATTCGGGGGCGGAAGGTGGATGGATTGTCACCCTGCGGCTGCGACCAGACGCGCCTGGCCTGCCCGGCTTGCGTATCCCAGCGTTCGATGGTGGTGTCGCCCGCCAGAATCATCCCGCCCGGAAAGGCGCCCGGCGGCACGAGATGGCGGTTGCCGGTCTGCCAACGGCCTAAAATCGTGGCCGGGCGCAGCGGCATGTGCCGATTCTGCGCCAGGGAAGGAGCCGAAACACCGGAAAGAAAAAGGGCGGCGCCCCCCATGGTAAGGAGACGCCGCCTGGAAAGTAACTTCAAATTACGCACGTACATACCTTACAGGCACCTTACTGGCACTTGGCTCCCTGAGCGATCCACTGCAGCAAAAGCTGCGTATTGGCGTGGTCGCGGTCTTCACCGGGATCGATGCCGGGCGACATGCGGTTCTGGATCAGGCGCTCATAGAGCTTGCTCTCTTCGGCCTTGCCAGGAATGACCACCATGGTGGCGGGCTTGCCTTCCTTGGCCATGGCAATCGAGTCAGCACCCTTCATGATGCCCTTGACGCTGGTCAGGTCGAGTTCGTGGAAGCTCGGAGGCTCCTCGTTCGACATGTGGCAGTCGACGCAGGACTGCTCGGTGCCAAAGGCGCCGGGCTTCTTGAAGAGATCGATGATCTTCTTGCCAGATGCATCGTCCTTAGCACCCGCATTGATCCAATCGCGCACGGCCAGGATATTGGGCGTGTCGGTCGGATAGGCGAAGGAAACGCCCAGAGGCATGCGGTTATTGCGGATCATGTTTCTGATCAGGCTCTTATTGGCCTTACCGGCCACCACGATGGGACGGGCCGGAGCTTCGGTCGCACCCTTGACGATGCCTTCGCAGGTCGAGAGGTCGAGGCCACGATAGCTGATCGAAGCATCGTTCGAATGGTGGCAGATGATGCAGGCGGGGCCGGCGCCAAAGGCGTTCGGCGTACGCATCAGCGACGCAACATATTCATAGGTGATGGGAATGTTGCGCTTGATGACGAGATTGACCACTGCGGCATGATCGCCTTCGACATTGAGCTTGCCGCCCTTGATATCGCCCACGACTTGTTCGTAGACGCTCTTCTTCTTGCCGTCCTTCTCATCGGCGCTGGCCGTGCTGACCATACCGAACGCTACCACTGCGCCGGCAAGCAATGTGCCGACGATACGAGTCTTTGATGACATGGAAAACCCTCCCCAGAGTCACATTAGATTAAGTGAATGTTTTCTTGTTGTTACTTGCAGTCTATTTCGACATTTTGACATAAATCAAGTAGCTTTATGAACGAACTAGCAAAATCTTTCGTCAGTCTGCCGTAAGGTTACAGATGCCCCTCGTCCTCCTGACCAAGGCGCTCGGCCATCACCGCGCTGGCCGCCTGAATGAAGCGGAGAGCCTGTATTTGCAGGCCTTGAAAGCCGCTCCGGATCATGAGGACGCAAGGCGTTTGCTGGCCGTGCTGAAGCATCAGATGGGGCGGTCCGCCGAGGCGCTGGCCGATCTCGACCTGCTGCTTAAGGACCGGCCACCCTCGTTCGAGACCCAGTCCAACCGGGCCGTGGTGCTGGCGGCTTTGGGTCGTGCCGAAGAAGCCGAGAGCGCGTTTCGCCAAGCCCTGGCGCTGGACTCTTCGAAAGCAGAACCCCATGCTCAACTCGCCTCTTTGCTTCTTCAACTGGGCCGTTGGGACGAGGCCCTACCCCTTTTCGAAAAAGCCGAGGCGCTCAAGCCCGGTCTTTTGGGCGCAAGCACCCTTCAGTCGATGGGTGTTGCGCATCACAAGGCGGGTCGTGTTGCCAAGGCTGAGGACTTCTACCGCCAGGCCCTTGCCACCAAGGCCGATTTTCCGCCCGCCTTGGTCAATCTGGCCGCCCTGCTGGAGGAGACAGAGCGACTAGACGAGGCATGCGCCTTGCTGGCTAAGGCGCAACTTCATTCCCCAAGCGAAGCCCTGATTCCCTTCAATCTGGGAAATGTCTTGAAAAAACTGGGCAGAAGCGAAGAGGCCATGAAAGCCTGGGAGCAGGCACTTGCCATCGATCCAGACATGAACGACGCAGCACTCAATCTGGCCGATGCCCTGGTCAATGCAGGCCAAGCGCAAGAAGCCGAAAGCTTGTTGCGGGACCGCTTGGGTGACGATCCCCGCCTTCTGCACATGCTGTCCAGGGCCGTCATGAAGCAGGACCGGCCCGAAGAGGCGCTGGCCCTTCTGGATGCAGCCCTGCCAAGAGCGCCCGATCATGCCGCCATGCGGGCCAATCGGGGCGAGATTCTGCGCCTTTTGGAGCGCCATGGCGAGGCCTTGACCGATCTTCGCCAAGCCATCGCGCAGAACCCGAACCATCCCGAGGCGCATTTCAACCTGGGCAACATTCTGCGCGAGACGGGCCGCCTGCCAGAAGCCGTCCAGGCCTATGACAAGGCGCTTGATCTATCGCCTGGGGATGATGAAATCCGCTGGAACCGCACCATCGCCCTGCTCTGCCAGGGCCGCCTTCAAGAGGGCTGGAACGGCTACGAGTTGCGCTGGCACGCGAGCCGCCACATGCGCAGCTACCCCCAGCCGCTTTGGGATGGTGTGGCACCACTTGCGGGCAAGACGGTGTTCGTCTGGCGCGAGCAAGGAGTCGGCGATGAGATCAGCTTCGCCTCGGCCCTGCCCGATCTGATCGGCCTTGCGGGCCATGTCATTCTGGAATGCTCGGCCAAGCTGGCCCCCTTGATGAAACGCTCATTTCCCGGCATCACCATTGCCGATGCCCCGCCCGAAGCCTTCGATTTCCACCTGCCCATTGGCAGCCTGTTTCGGCATTTCCGCCGCCACATCGAGGATTTTCCGCCCCAGCCCTCCTATCTGCAAGCAGCACCCGCAAGTTTCGGCCTGGGCGAGGGCTTCAAGGTGGGCCTGGCCTGGCGCAGCACGAAATCAACGGTCGAGCGCGCCCGCCATTTCCTGAGCGACCCCCTGGCCCTGGCCCCGATTTTGAAAGTTCCGGGCGTGCGCTTCATCAATCTTCAGGCCCGGCCTGACAAGGGCGAGATCGAGCGCTTGAGGGAACTGACGGGGGCCGATCTGACCGTAGTTTCGGGCCTTGATCTCTACGACGATCTCGACGGCACAGCCTCCTTGATGAAACAGCTTGATCTGGTCATCGCAAACGGCTCGGTCACCGCCATGCTGGCGGCCAGCCTGGGCATTCCCACCTGGATGTTCTTCCTTGAGCATGTGCATTGGGATGCGCTGGGAAGCGACGGCATTCCCTGGCTGCCCGGAATTACCCTGCTGAAACGCAAGGTGGGCCAGCCCTGGACGAGCGCCGTCGAAGAAGCTGCCAGCGCTCTTACCGCCCGCAGCAATGTTTGAAGCGCCTACCCGAGCCGCAAGGGCAAGGCGCGTTGCGGCCCACATCCTGGGGGGCGAGCGCAGCAGCCACCTGTTTTAGCGTCTCGGCCCATGGTTTGTTCCAGCCGCGCTCGAAGACGCGGCAGGTGGGATACCAGGGGTAACGCGCCGTTCCCAACATGTCGGGGTGCGGGGTGCGCAGCATCAGCCAGGCAGGCCTTCCCACGCTGCCTGCCAGATCATTGACCGCCGTGCCGAAGGTCAGCACCAGATCAAGCCCTCGCATCAGAGCCAGCAGATCATCCAGATCATCCTTGAGATTCATATCCGCCCAGCGATGGATTCGAATGCCGAAGCGTGATTCGGCGTCTCTCAGCTCCGCCTCGCAATCGCCATATTGCAAATTGACGAAGACAGCACCCGGCAGGCGCAGAATCGGCGCCCAGTCGGCAAGGCTTGAGATGTTCCACATGCGGGTGGCGCCGGGAAGGCCTGTCCGCCAGCATATCCCGATCTTCCTGCCGGGCGGCAGTGCCCCAAGCCGCTGGGTCCATTTGTCCAGCAGGGCTGGATCAGGAACGAGGAAGGGGCTGGCGGCCTCGAAACTGGCGATCGTCCTTCTGTAAAGACGCGGCAGGGAGGACAGGGCAAGTTGCAGGTCAAAGGAGCGGTTGCGATCAGCCTGCCCTGGAACGACCTCAAGCTGAGGAAAGTATCTTTTCAAGACGGATTCCAACCGGGGATCGCATTCCACCGCAACACCTTGATGCCCGCCATCGTCCAGCAGATCGGGCAGGCAGGAATAGGCCCTGATCTCGTCACCCAGCCCCTGCTCGCGCCAGATCAGCAAGCTGCGTCCCTGAAGGGGTGTTCCATCCCAGGCGGGCATGTCGCGATCACGGCGGATTTCCTTCCAGTTGGGACCGTCGATCCTGGCCGTATGCAAATCCCAGCCTTCCCCCAGATTGCCCAGCAGCAACTGATTGAGCGCCAAATTCGATTTGAACTGATAAAGCCAGTCCTCACGCGCTCCCGGTTTTTGAGTGGCAAGCTCCAGCGCTTGGCGGAAGGAAACTTCCGCCTCCTGAAGTTGCCCCATGATCTGCTGGGCAAGCCCCAGAAACATATGCGCCTCGGCATTGTTCGCATCCTGGGCAAGGGCTTGAAGAAAACTTTGCTGCGCCCCCTCTAGATTATCTTGCTCGGTCTGAACCAGCCCCAGATTGACTAGCCGCTTGTCGCTGTCTGGCTCTAGCAGAATTGCCTTCATAGTGTGGATCATCGCTTCGTCGAAACGCGCCTGCTCCTTGAGCGCCACCCCCAGATGAGCATGGGCGTTGGCGTCATTGGGCGCAAGCTCGGTTGCGCGGCGAAAGGCAGCCTCGGCTTCGATGAAGCGCCGATTATCCAGATAGGCCTTGCCCAGGGCGAAGGAGTATTTGCCGTCGTTGGGTTCAAGGCTGGCCGCGCGCTCCAGCAGGGCAATCCCCTCGGCGTCTCTGCCCAACTGACAGCGGCAAGCACCCAGCAGGAAAAGACCCAAAGGATGATTCCCCCCTTCCGCCCCGCCCTTCTCGAGCAGGGCCTGGGCCTCTTCCCATTTCTCTCCCGCCATCAGATCGAGGGCGGTCAGATGCAAGGGCAGGGGCGAGGGGGGCATGACTTGCTCCGAGGAAGGTAAGAAGAGGTTCGCAGGCCGAGGCCATGCGACGAGACTAACCAGAGGGTGCTAAGAACGAATAAATGTGGCCACAACCTTCTTGACGACGGGTGTTTTTGTGGCCACAATAATATATGTTCACCTGGGACGAAGCCAAGCGCCTGAAGACGCTTTCAGAACGTGGGCTTGATTTCGCCAACGCAGGCCTGGTGTTTGCTGGTTGGCATTATGACACACTTGATGAACGCCACGATTACGGCGAAACGCGTTACGTCACTGCAGGCTATCTGGATCGTCGGTTCGTGATCGTCATCTGGACGCCACGGGGCAGAAGCAAACGCATTATATCCATGAGGTACGGACATGCCGACGAAGAAGCAGACTACAAAGACCTCCTGGGTTGACCCTGACGACGCCCCCCACCTGACCAGAGAATGGTTTGAAAGGGCGGCTTTGTTTCACGGCGACAAATTGATCCGGCCTGGCCGCCCCGCCTTGGCGAAACCCAAGAAATCCGTCCATCTCAGGCTCGATCCAGAGGTGCTGGATTATTTCCGCAAGTCCGGCAAGGGCTGGCAGACTCGCCTTAACGCATCGTTGCGCAAGGTGGCGGGGCTTTAAGGCCCTACGGAACCACAAATCGCCCGGCAGTGTTTCAAGCCGCCGGGCGATTGTCAAAGAGAGAGAAGCTTACCGCTTGATGTTGACCAGTTCGTCCAGCATCTGGTCGGTGGTGGTGATGATCTTGGCCGAGGCCGAATAGGCGCGCTGGGTCACGATCATGTTGGTGAATTCCTCGCCCAGATCGACCGTCGAGGCTTCGAGCGAGGCCGAGGCGATGGAGCCTGAGCCCGCTTCCTTGGCGGTGCGCAGCGTGTAGGCACCCGAGGTATCGGTTTCGATGAAGGTGTTGCCGGTCAAGGATTCCATGCCGTTGGGATTGACGAAAGTGGCAATGGGAATCTGGAAGACCGGCTTGCGCACGCCATTGTCGAAAAGTGCCGTCACGATGCCGTCAGTACCGATGGAGACACCCGCGAAGTTGCCGAACTTGGCGCCGTCCTGGGTGATGTAGGTGATCTGATAGCTGCCCGCCAACTGGGTCATGCCGTCCGACTGGTTGGTATTGCCGAGGAACAGATCAATCTGCGGACCCGTGGTGGTGGTCGAGCCGGTCATGTTCTGGGCGCCGTTGGCCCAGCGGACTTCGACCTGATTGACGTTGATGGTGTTGGGCGTGCCGTTGCCGTTGAAGACCATCGAAGGCTGGGAATAATAGTTGTTGGCAGCCAGCGTATCGACGGTCATCGTGCCCGCCGGGCTTTGGCCCGAGGCCTGCACCTGCTGCAAATAGAGGTTGAGGCCATCATTCGACGTATCGGTAAAGTTATTGACGGTGATGGCGGCGGCAGAGACGCCGGCGGTCGTCGAATATTGCGTGATCAGAAGGCGGCTGTTGGCGGTGTCGGCCGAGAAACGCCCGCCTCCGGCCACCGTCGAATCGAACTGCTGGTTGACGGCATTCTTCATGCCGGTAGCCACGTCACCCCAACTGCTGGCGCCGCTGATGCCGATCACGGTCGAGGTCGAGGCGGTATAGGCCACGGCGTTGCTGAAGGTGAAGGTGACGCCGTCAATGTCGACCGTGTCGCCGCTGATGCCGGTCAGCGCGGTCGAGGTAAAGTCGCCCACCAGCTCCAACTGTCCCGAGGTGAAGTAATTGGTGGGGGTCGCACCCGCCGCCGCCAGATTCTGGATGTAGAAGGTGGCGGCCCCCAGGGGCGGCGAAGCCGACAGATTCCATTCGTTGGAAGCCGTCTTGGTCCAAGAGAAGGTGGCGTTGTGCGAATTGCCCAACGAGTCATAGACCAGGATGCTTGAATCGTGCCGCCCGCCAGCCGTCGGATCTGCTGAATTGTAGATCGGATCGCCCGAAGGCAGGTTCGCACCCATCTTGATCTGGGCGGTCGCCGTCGCCGTGCCGCCGATGGTGTTGAGGTTCAGGGGCTTCAGCTCGATATCGTTGACGATGTTCGAGTTGACGTAATGCGTGGTGCCCGTGGTGTTCTTATAGGCCTTCATATAGTCGATGCCTTCGATGGTCACCGTCGAAGGTGCTGCCGATGAAGAGCCGTCCGAACGGATCAGGGGCCAGCCCTGCAGATAAAAGCCCGACGCGTTCTGCAAATAGCCCTGCTTGTCGGCCTTGAAGCTGCCAGCACGCGTATAGCCGAAGAAGCCGCCCGACGATGCCGCCGGATCGGCCACCGAATTGACCACGAAGAAGCCCGAACCCGACATGCCGATGTCGGTGGCTGAACTGGTCGATTGCAGCAAGCCCTGCACGTCGATCTGCGCCCTGGGCTTGCTTTGCACGCCGCCCGGCGAATATTTGGTCAGCGACACCTGTTTGGTGATCAGGGTCTGGAAGTTGACCTTCGTGCCCTTATAGCCAACCGTGTTGACGTTGGTCACGTTGTCCGAAATGGCGCCCATGGCGCTGGCTTGCGATGATAAGCCGGAGACGCCTGAGAAAAGTGCACCGTAGAGGCTCATTGTACCCTCCTAATCCTTCCTGATCCCTGACCTACAGGGTCTCGTCGATCGACTGAACATTGCTAAGCAGCGTGGATGCACCGCCCATCTTCAACGTGACCTCTCCGCCATAGACGGAGACGCCGGTTACCTTGCCGGTCGCCACGACCGACGAGGTGACTTCCTCGCCCTTGGCGTTGACGGCCATGATCTGCACCTTGTAGCCGCCATCCTGCAACTGGTTGCCCTGATCGTCCTTGCCGTCCCAGGCGACGGCATGCGAACCCGCCGTCTTGTCGACTTCGAGCATCTTGACGACGTTGCCCGCGGCATTGACGATGGACATGGTGGCCTGGGCTGGCGTGGCATCGAAGCTGTAGCCGAAGTTGGCCGCGCCGTTCTGCAAAGGCAGCACCGTCGTGGCGGCGCTGACCGTCTTGCCGATATAGTTGGCGCTGGAAAGCGTGATCGACGACTGCTGAAGTGCGATCATCTTTTCCAGATTCGAGTTGGTCTGGATGTTCTGCTCGACATTGGCGAACTGCACCAACTGATTGGTGAATTCGGTCGAATCCATCGGCGACAAGGGGTCCTGGTGCTTGAGCTGAGAGGTCAGCAGCATCAGGAAATGGTTCATGTCGGCCGCCAGCTTGTCCTTTGACGCCACGGATTTGCTGGTGGCGGCGGCGGTGCCTGTTCCCTGGGTTGTGCCAAGAAGCGCGTCAGTAGCCATGACAGGTCTCCGATCTTATACGCTGATATCCACGCCCGAGCGCGAAGCCGGACGTGAACGTGATTGGGCGATGGCGTCTTCGGCAGCCGCTTCATCAAGCGCCTGACCGCGCTCGAAGCCAAAACGGTTCTGCCCGTTTGCTTCCTTCTGCTGTTGGCTCTGCTGCTCGCCCCGAAGGCTGAATTGCAGCGAACCCGAGTCGGTCTTGAAACCGGCGTCGCTCAGCGACTGCTCAAGCGAGCGCACGTCGCGCTTCAAGGCTTCCAGGGTTTCGGGCCGGTCAGCGATGATCTGCGCCGTCAACTGGCCCTCGTGGCCCAGCTTGAGCTGCACCTCGACCCGCCCCAGCGCCTCGGGACGCAACTGAACGGTGATCTTGTCCAGCCCGTCCTTGGCCGCTTTGCTGATCTGCACATTGATCTGGTCCAGAATTTCCTTGGCCTGCACGGGTTGGCGAACCTCGTGGGGCTTTTCCACATGCTGGGCGGCGTTGGCTGATTTGAGATCCTGGGCCGCCTGCGGCTGGTTAAGCCCGCTCTGCCCGTTGGTGGGCTGCGTGTTGGAGGCGGCGGACGTGCCCTGCACGCCTTGAATTTCCTTGACGACCTCGCCCCCTGCCTTGCCCTGGGCCTGAATCATGGCGTCGGTGAAGGAGGCGGTTTGGGTCTGTGCTGCGGCCAAAGCCGTTGCCGCCGCCTGGGCGGCGGTGGGCTGGCCGGTCTGCACGGCAGCGCCGTTGCCGGACTTGCCCTGATTGCCCGCCAGCATATCGTCCATCTGGCCATCGTAGCCGCCATTGGCTGCCATGACGGCTTCGGTCGTTTCGGTTTCGGCCAGAACCAGGCCCGGAACAAGCGTGGCCGAGGACTGGGAAACCGTTGCCGAGGATTTCGCCCCGCTTTCGACCTTCACCTGTCCATCATTGCCCACGATGCGCGACAGCATGGCGGCCTGCTCGTCTTTCAACGAGTCGCCGTTCTGCTGCACCAGGGCGGCAGCGCCGGTTTCGCTTTCCACCGCCTTGGCCGTCTTGGTAGCAACCTGGGTCAAAGCAGCCACGGCATTTTCAACCTGCCCGGCATCAATTTCCGCGTCATCAAGTTTCAGCGCCTGGGCCGCGAAGTGAACCGCCTGGGTTTCCGTGGCCTCAGCCTTGACGGGGCCAGCCGCAATCTTGGGGCCGCTCATCATATTCGCCAAGGCGGCGGCGTCGCCGTCTTCATTTCCCGCCAGCGCGATCGTCGCAGCGCTATCCTCAAGGCCGATCTGTGCGGCAAAGGCCGCCATGGCCAGGGTCACTTTTTCCTCGACCTTGATGGTGGTGGCCGCACCCGCTTCTCCAGCACTTGCCTGGGCTGTGGGATTGGCGCCTGTTTCAGACGCCTCGGCCTGCGTAACGGGATTGGTCTCAATCTGATCGGCAGAGGTGGAGACCTCGACGGTGTCCGCCTCGCCTGCCTTGCGATCGCTCTCGTTCGCGGCTTCAGCGCGGGCGGGTTTTGCATCGGGCCTGGCATCCGGGCGCACCTCGGCGGCGCGCTCCTGACCGGTGGTCTTGTCCTCGTCGCGTCCCCGCGCCACGGCCCGGCCCTGAGGTTCGCGGGGCTGCGCCCGCTCGATTTCCTTGGCTGCCGCCCGCTCGGGCTTGTCGATTGCTTGCTTCAGCGCCTGCGGCGCCTGATAGCTGCCCGACAACATGCCCTGCATGTTCATGCCTGCCTGCGCCAAAACGGCGGCAAAGGCCTCCTCAGCCGTTTGGCCCTGGGGCTTTTCAGCGATCAGACCGTCCAGCGGGTTGGTCGGCTTGGCTTGGTTTGTGGCATTCACTTGCATGGCGCCCATCCTTTGAAGTCACGTATCGACACGTCCCCCTTCTCTCAGCAAAGGCCGGGCCAAGTTTCGCCACGCCAGCTAACGCATTGATTTATAACGTTACACGGGACATCCCCGGCCCCGGATTTTTCACCCCTACGGCACTTCCTACCGCGCTGGCGCGGCCCCACCCGGCAGTTTGTGCCGGGTGTAAGATGGGGTAGTCTGTCTTGCATGAGCCAGGAAACGTCCCATCCGCGCCAGGAAGCCGCCCAGATCGCCCTAGAGGCCGCCAAGGCCTATGGGGTCAGCGATTTCGCCCTGGCCGAATCGCTGTTTGCAAGGGCGGCCCGGATTGATCCCGGCACATCGGGCTATCGCTGCAATCTGGCCACGGCGCGGCTGGCTTTGGGCAAGAACGATCTGGCGAGGAGCGAGTTGCAATCCGCCCTCGATCCGCTGGAGCCGCTGGACTGCGCCACCTTCGGCCTTGTCCTCAAGACAGCGGGACATGACGGCGAGGCGGCCATCTGGCTCAGACGCGCCCTTCTGCTCGATCCCCGGCAAATGGCGGCCCGCATCAATCTCTCCAACCTGTTGACGGCTGAGGGGCGCCATGACGAAGCCATCCACCTGATGCGCGAAGGTCTGGCCGAGACGCCCGGCCAGGTTCCCTTGCTGAACAATCTAGGCCTAGCCTTGCACGAAACCGGAGCGCTGGACGAAGCGCTGGCGATCTTAAGCCAAGCCCGATCCCTGGCCCCGGACAAGCCTGAAATTGCGCTTAATCTTGCCCATACGCTTTTGATGAGGGGGCGCATGGCCGAGGGCTTCGCCGCCTATGAAGCCAGGCCCCTGATCGCCGCCCCCAGCCAGGCGCCGCGCTGGCGGGGAGAGGACCTGCCCGGCAAGACCCTGCTGGTCTGGTGCGAGCAGGGGCTGGGCGACGCCCTTCAATTCGCTCGCCTGTTGCCCCAGGCGGCCAAGCGGGGGGGCAAATTGGTGCTGGCCTGCGATCCCTCGCTACATCGCCTGTTCGAAAAGATCGCCCCTTGTGTGGACGAACGTGCCGCCCCCCCCGCGCACGAGGTTCAGTGCCCGCTGCTGTCCCTGCCCCATCTTCTGAAACTTGATGACGCCAGCCTTTACGGCCAGACCCCCTATCTTCAGGCTGCCCCGCCGATGGCCCTGACCGGCGAGATCAAGATCGGCCTGGTCTGGGCGGGCAGGCGCGGCCATGCCAATGACAAAAATCGCTCGCTCTCCCCCGATCTGCTGGCACCCCTGTTGGCAATTGCGGGAATGACCTTCTATTCCCTGCAGATCGGGCGCGGCCCCGCACCCCTGGGCATGATCGATCTAGCACCCAGGATTGCCGATCTTCACGACACGGCAAGCGCCCTCTTGGGGCTTGATCTGCTGATCAGCGCCGACACCGCACCCGCCCATCTGGCCGGAGCCCTGGGCAGGCCAGTCTGGACCCTGTTGCCCTTTGCCCCGGATTGGCGCTGGGGATGGGAGGGTGAGGCAACACCCTGGTACCCCAGGATGCGCCTGTTTCGCCAAAAAAAGCCGGGCGATTGGCCGGACGTGATCGAGCGCGTGGCCCAGGCCCTTCAGAGGGCCGCGAAAACCCGCTCGTTCTGATTGTCCCAAGCCCAGCCCATCATTCGGGCCGCTTGATCGGGAAGGGTTCCGCGCCGTGCATTTACCACTTCCAATGCAGCCAGAATTTCCTCGATGTCGCTTTCGCCCCAACCCTCGACCCCGGCCCCAGGATGCGGGGCCGCCACTTGACCCTGGCGGGTAAGGGGGATGCCGCCGATTTCGGCCAGCAGATCGCGCTGGCCGGTATTGTCGGCCAGAAGGGTGGGCAGGCCCATGGCCATCGCCTCCATCGCCACCAGATTGGTGCCGCCCTCGCAGCGGTTGGGAAAGAGGGCGGCATCGGCCTCGGCCAGCACCTGGGGCATCACCGCATTGGGCACATAGCCGAGATCGATGAACGCCTCTTCGGGTACACCGTTGGCAGCCGCCCAACCCGTAAGGTCCAGCCCGCCCCGACCATTCTTTTCAGGAATCCCCGCGACATGCCCAACCAAGGCAAAGGGCCTTGCGTCCTCGGCATGGGGGCTTTGCCAGGCGGCCATCAGCAGGGCCTCGGGGTGGCGGGCGCGAAATTGGCGAAAGGCGGCCAGCACCAGATCCTGGCCCTTGCGATATTCCAGCTTGCCGCCGGAAAAGATGACGAAGCGGCCCGGCATCAGGCCCCGCTTGGGCCTTGGATGAAACAGCTCCGGCGCGATGCCCTGGCGGGCCAGAACCACATTCTGAAATCCCAGGCCCTTCAGAATAGCCTCGTTCCAGCTTGAAATGGCGATCAGCTTGGCGAAACGCCCTGCCCGTTCGATCTCGGCGGGATGGAAGCGCGTATCTTCAAAGGCGATGCAGCCGATATCGGGCGCACCCCAGATGCGCTCCGAGATGGGGTGCAGGGCCATCCCGTTGCCCACCCCATGCAGCACGGGATGCGAGGCCTGCAGGCGATCAGCCCCGGCTTCGAACGCCGCCGCCCCGGCCAGAGCCGGGGCCAGCAGGCGCTCTTCCAGGGGATTGAGCGAAAGTGCCAGCGGGGTCTGGTAGAGGGCGAGGCCCCCCCGCCTTCGCTTGAGATAGCTAAGAGCCAGCCTTGTCCCATAGACCCCATAGCCCGACAGACTGGACAAAGCCCAGGAAATGCCGAGGGGGGATTGTCCCGCCATGTCTTTTCCTCCTGACAAAGGACCCACCCGTAGTATAACTGAGGGGTTTTCGTACCATAGGGGTCTTTCACGTGGCTGACAAAATCGCATTGATCACCGGGGTCACCGGTCAGGACGGGGCCTATCTGGCCGAATTGCTGCTGGCCAAGGGCTATCAGGTGCATGGGGTCAAGCGCCGCTCCTCCTCTTTCAATTCGGGCCGGGTCGATCATCTCTACCGCGATCTGCACGAGGCCAATGTGCGCTTCAAGCTGCATTACGGCGACATGACCGATTCGACGGCTTTGATCCGTCTGGTCCAGGAAGTGCAGCCCACAGAAATCTACAATCTGGCCGCCCAAAGCCATGTCCAGGTCAGCTTCGAAAGCCCGGAATACACGGCCAATGCCGATGCCATCGGCGTGCTGCGCCTGTTGGAGGCCATTCGCATTCTGGATATGAAGGACCGGGTGCGTTTCTATCAGGCCTCGACCAGCGAGCTGTATGGCAAGGTGCATGAAACGCCGCAGAAGGAAACCACGCCCTTCCATCCCCGCAGCCCCTATGCCGTGGCCAAGCTTTATGGCTATTGGATCACAGTCAATTACCGCGAAGCCTATGGCTTTCACGCCTCGAACGGCATTCTCTTCAACCACGAGGGCCCCACGCGCGGCGAAACCTTCGTGACTCGCAAGATCACCAGGGCCGTGGCGGCCATGGAAATGGGCAAGCAGGAACGCCTGTTCCTGGGCAATCTCGACGCCAAGCGCGACTGGGGCCATGCCCGCGACTATGTGGAAGGCATGTGGCGCGTGTTGCAGCAGCACAGCCCCGACGATTATGTGCTGGCGACTGGCGAAACCCATTCGGTGCGCGAATTCGTCGAAGCCGCCTTCGCCGTGGTTGGGCGCAGCCTTGCCTGGACCGGCCAGGGCATCGAGGAAAAGGGTGTCGACGCCAAAACAGGCCAAGCCCTGGTCGAGATCGACGCCCGTTATTTCCGCCCGGCCGAGGTCGATCTGCTGCTGGGCGATGCCGCCAAGGCGCGTGACAAACTGGGCTGGCAGCCCAAGGTGCTGTTCGCCGAGTTGGTCAAGGAAATGGTTTCGTCCGATCTGGCGCTTTTCAAGGCCAAGGGGGCGCATGCCCATGACTGAGGCCAAGGTCCTCTATCCCCTGGCTGGCAAACGGGTCTGGGTGGCGGGCCATCGCGGCATGGTGGGCTCGGCCCTGCTTAACCGACTGCAATCCGAAAACTGTACGCTTCTTACCGCCACCCATGCCGAGTTGGATCTCACCCGCCAGCAGGCGGTCGAGACCTGGATGGGCGACATGCGCCCCGATGCCGTGATCATCGCCGCCGCCCATGTCGGCGGCATTCACGCCAACGACACCTATCCCGCCGATTTTCTCTACGACAATCTGGCCATCGAAACCAACATCATCCATACGGCGCACCGCCAGAAGATCGAGAAGCTGCCTTTCCTGGGCTCGTCTTGCATCTATCCCAAGCTGGCCCCGCAACCTCTGCACGAGGATGCGCTGCTGACCGGGCCTTTGGAGCCCACCAACGAATGGTACGCCATCGCCAAGATCGCGGGCATCAAGCTGTGTCAGGCTTATCGGCGCCAGTTCGGATCGGATTTCATCGCCGCCATGCCGACCAATCTCTATGGCCCCGGCGACAATTACCATCCCGTGAACAGCCATGCCGTCGCCGCCCTGATTCGCAAGGTGCATCTGGCAAAGACGGAAAGCCAGGACGAGGTGGTCATGTGGGGCAGCGGCAAGCCCACGCGCGAATTTCTGTTCGTCGATGATTGCGCCGACGGGCTGGTCTTTCTGCTCAAGCATTATTCCGGGTCGGATTTCCTTAATCTCGGCACGGGAACAGAACATTCCATTGCCGATCTGGCCCAGGCGATCGCCAAGGCCGTGGGCTGGCAGGGCCGCTTCGTTCAGGACCTCTCGAAGCCCGATGGAACGCCCAGAAAGCTGATGGATGTCTCGCGCCTGAAAGCCCTGGGATGGCGCGCCCGCACGGCCCTTCCCGAGGGATTGGCTCAGGCCTATGGCTGGTATCTCAACCATGTGGCGCAAGGCCAATGACCGACACGGCCCTTGCCCAGGCCTATGCCCTGTACGCCCAGGGACAGTTGGAGGCGGCGCGCGACCAAGCCCATCTGCATTTACAGTCAAATCCAAACGACACCGAAGCCCTTTATCTTCTGGGCGGCATCGCTTTTGCCCTGGGGGATGCGCCAAAGGCCGAGAGCAACTTCCAAGCCGTGCTGGATGGCGGCATGGAAACCGCGGAAATCTGGTTCAACCTGGCCGAGGCCCAAGCGGCGCAGGGCAAGGGAAACCAGGCGATTTCCGCCTTTCAAAAAGCCCTCTCCCTGGACGCCAATTTTCACGCCGCCCATCAGCGCCTGGGATTCTATCTGGCGCAAAGCGGGCAATTCGTGCAAGCGCTTGAGCATCTGCACAAGGCCTTTTTTCTGAAGCCAGAGGCCGCCACGGCCAACAATCTGGGGGCAGCCTTTCAAAAGGCAGAACGGCTGGGCGAGGCGGAGGCCTGGTACCGTCAGGCCATCTCGCTGGACCCCGAGCACGCCAAGGCCCACGACAATCTGGGCGGCCTGTTGCAGCTTGAGGGGCGCTTGAGCGAAGCCATCGCCTGCCACGAGCAGGCCATCGCACTTGATCCCGCTTTCGCCTCGGCTCGCATTAATCTGGCCAACGCCTTTCTGGCCGAGGGACGCATCACCGGCGCCGTCAGCGTGTTGCGCTGGGCCTTGATGATGGACAAGCTGTCGCGCACGGCCAGCCAAAATCACCTGATGTGTCTTTGCTATGACGAGACGGTTGACGCTGAGAGCCTTTACCGCGAACACCGGCGTTTCGGAGACTATCAGGAAAAGCGCACCACACCGCTGCCGCTGCCAGCACGGCCCAAGGCTTTGCCCTCTCCCTTGCGCCTGGGCTTCGCCTCGCCCGATTTCCGGCGTCATTCGGTGGCCTATTTCCTGGAGCCTCTGCTGGCAGG
>JADFZV010000018.1:0-13617 GCA_015232335.1 Alphaproteobacteria bacterium
TCCGAGCCGTAGGCGTAGATCGGATACATCACCAGGCTGGACTGCACGCTCATGGCGGAGCGATAGCCCGAATCGACCCGCTCCACTTCGCGCGCCACCAAGCCATAGGCCACGTAATTGGTGGCGGCACAGCCGTATTTCTCGGGCAGGGTCGAACCCAGAAAGCCCAGTTCGCCCATCTCGTTCATGATGGCGCGATCGAATTTCTCGTGTCGATTGGCCTCGACGATGCGCGGCATCAGCTTGTCCTGGCAATAGGCGCGGGCAGCGTCTTTGATCAGCCGTTCGTCCTCGGTCAACTGATCCTCGAACAGGAAGGGGTCTTCCCACACGAAGCCGGACTTGGATGCAGACATGTTCTTTCTCTCCTCAATCGGGAATGACGGCGGTGGCTTCCAACTCGATCTTAGCGGGATGATCCAGCAGATCGGACACGAAAATCATGCTCATGCAAGGATAATGATGGCCCATCTGCTCCTTCCAGATGCGCCCCAAATCCGCCCTGGCGGCCAGATAGGCCGCGCGATCGCAGCAGAAGGCCGTGATCTTGCAGATATCCTGGGGCCTGCCCCCGGCGGCACTGACCAGCGCCAGAATATTCTTCAGCGCCTGCTCGAATTGCGGCGCAATCTGGTCCGAGGCGAAGGTCTCGCTGGCTGAGTCCCAGCCCACCTGCCCGGCCAGGAACAAGCCGCGCCCCGGCTTGGCCAGAATGGCGTTGGAATAGCCCTTGGGCCTTGGCCAGCCTTCCGGAAGAATCACGTCATGCATATTTAACTCCCCTGCCCTGTCTCTTTTCTGTCGTTTCCCGCCTTGACGGCTAATTCGGTATTGTGGTACGCCTTTGCATAATATTACGGAGGGCAAACCCTCCCGTCAAGGAAACTTGCAGCCAGACCCAACGAGGAGACGGAAAAAGATGAGCAGCGCCTATCGCTGGATGATGACGGCTCCCGGCCAGCCCATGGTCAAGGAAAGCTTCACCCCTGATCCCAAGGACGGCGACGTGGTGGTCGAGGTGGCGGGCTGCGGCGTCTGCCATACCGATCTTGGCTATTATTACGACGGCGTGCGCCTGAACCATCCCCTGCCCCTGGCCCTGGGCCACGAGATCAGCGGCTATGTGAGGGCCGCAGGCTCGGGGGCTGAACACTGGATCGGAAGACCGGTGCTGGTTCCCGCCGTCACGCCTTGCGGCACCTGCGATCTGTGCAAAAGCGGCAAGGGCACCATCTGCCGGGCCCAGAAGATGCCCGGCAACGATATTCAGGGCGGCTTTGCCAGCCACATCGTCGTCCATTCGCACGGCCTGTGCCCGGTGGACATGGACAAGCTGAAGCAGGCCGGGCTGGAACTGGCCGATATCTCCGTGGTGGCCGATGCGGTCACCACCCCCTATCAGGCGGTGCTGCAGGCCGACATCAAGCCGGGCTCGCTGGCCGTGGTGATCGGCGTGGGCGGTGTCGGCGGCTATTGCGTTCAGATGGCGGCCGCTTTCGGCGCCACCGTGGTGGCCCTGGATGTCGATGCGAAAAAGTTGGACGTGATTGCCCAGCATGGCGCTGCCAAGACCATCAATGTCCGCGAAGTCGATCCCAAGGACTTGAAAAAGATCATCGGCGGTTTCGCCAAGGAAAAGGGGCTGCCTGCAACAGGCTGGACCATCCTGGAATGTTCGGGAACCGCTGCGGGCCAAGGTACTGCCTGGAACCTGTTGGTGCATGGCGCAACACTCTGCGTCGTCGGTTTCACCATGGACAAGGTGGAAGTGCGCCTGTCCAACCTGATGGCCTTCCATGCCCGCGTGCTGGGCAACTGGGGCTGTCTGGTCGAGAATTATCCGGCAGCGCTTGATATGGTGCTGTCGGGCAAGGTGCAGGTGAAGCCCTTCGTCGAGCATCACCCGCTTTCACAGATCAACGAAATCTTCGAAGCCGTGCACAGCCACCGGCTTTCGCGCCGCGCCATCCTGATTCCTTAATTCTTGCAAGGGAAAGAACCGATGTCCTCGACTACCTCCGCCATCGTCAAAGCCACGGCGCCTGCCGATCTCAAGGACCACAATCTGGCGCCTTTGAACAAGACGCCGGGCGTGATCTTCGAGAAGCGTCCGGCCCGAAATCACGACGGATCGGTCGTTCCCGGCCTTTATAACGCCTGGATCGTCCTGGACAATCCCAAGCAGTTCAATTCCTACACCACCGACATGGTCAAGAATGTCATCTTGGCCTTCCGCGAAGCTTCGAACATGCGCGACGTGGTGGCGGTGGTCTTCACCGGTGTTGGCGACAAGGCTTTCTGCACCGGCGGCAACACCAAGGAATATGCCGAATATTATGCGGGCAATCCCCAGGAATACCGCCAGTATATGCGCCTGTTCAACGACATGGTCTCGGCCATTCTGGGCTGTGACAAGCCGGTGATCTGCCGCGTCAACGGCATGCGCATCGGAGGCGGCCAGGAAATCGGCATGGCCTGCGATTTTACCGTAGCCCAGGATCTGGCCCGCTTCGGCCAGGCAGGCCCCAAGCATGGTTCGGCCCCCATTGGCGGCGCCACCGATTTTCTGCCTGTGATGATCGGTTGCGAGCAGGCCATGGTCTCGGGTTCGCTCTGTGTGCCCTGGTCGGCCCACAAGGCCTATCGCACCGGCATGATCATGGATATCGTCCCCGGCCTGAAGGTGGAGGGCGATTACGTGCCCAACCCCCTGGTCATCACCGATCGCTATCTCGACGCTTTTGGCCGCATCGTTCTGGGCGAGCCCAAAACCGGCGACGAGCTTAAAAAGGGCAAGGAAATCTTGTCCAAGGGCACCGTGGACCTGTCAGCGCTGGACGCCAAGATCGAGGAACTGTGCACCACCATCCTGCACACCTTCCCCGACTGCTTCACCAAGACCATCGCGGAACTGCGCAAACCCAAGCTGATCGCCTGGAACGCCAACAAGGAAAACAGCCGTGACTGGCTGGGCCTCAACATGATGACCGAAGCCAATACGGGATTCCGCGCCTTCAACGAAGGCCCCAAGGACAATCGCGAGATCGATTTTGTGGCGTTGCGTCAGGCCTTGGCGGCGGGAACGCCCTGGACGCCCAACCTGATCGACAGCCTGATGCCCAAGGCCTAGGGACCAAACGAAATGACCGACACGCCCTTAAAGGTAACGCTGGACCGCGACGGAAAACTCCTCCGCCTGCGGCTCAACATGCCCAAGCCCAACATCGTCGATGCTGCGATGATCGCAGCACTTTCCAAGGCGTTGGACGGCCATGCAGGCCAGAAAAATCTGCGGGCCGTGCTGCTGGAACATGAAGGGCCGCATTTCAGCTTCGGCGCCAGCGTGGCCGAACACATGCCCGATCAGTGCGCGGACATGCTGAAAGCGCTGCATGCGCTGATTCTGAAGATGGTGGCCTATCCGGTGCCCATTCTGGTCGCCATCAAGGGCCAGTGCCTGGGCGGCGGCCTTGAAGTGGCGCTGGCGGGACATCTGATGTTCGTCTCGCCTGATGCCAGGCTGGGCCAACCGGAAATTCAGTTGGCGGTCTTTGCGCCTGCCGCCTCTTGCCTGCTGCCCGAGCGCCTGCCCCGCGCGATGGCCGAGGACATGCTCTATTCCGGCCGTTCGATCACCGGCGCCGAGGCAGCAGGGTACGGCCTGGCCAACGGCGCAGGCGATGAGCCCGAGGCGGCAGCCCTTGCCTATTTCGATGCGCATCTGGCCAAACATTCTGCCTCCAGCCTGCGCTTTGCGGTGACAGCAGCGCGCCAGGACCTGATCGAACGCGTTACCAAGCGCATCGCTTTCGTCGAAGAGCTTTATCTAAAAGGCCTGATGGCTTCCAAGGATGCCGTCGAGGGCCTTTCCGCCTTTATCGAGAAACGTCCCGCCCGCTGGGAGGATCAATAATCATGGGAACGCAAGAAATCGTCGCTAAGTGTCAGGCCATCTTCGATGACCTGAATTTTACCGTCGCTCGCGAATGGAAGGCAGCCAAGCCTGGGCGCAAGGTGATCGGCTTCATGCCTGTCTATGTGCCGATGGAACTTATCCATGCCGCCAACGCCCTGCCCTTGGGCATCATGGGCGGCGGCGATTCGATGGAAGTCATCCATGGCGATGCCTATTATCAGTCCTATATCTGCCGCATCCCGCGCTCGACCATCGAGCTGGGCGTTACCGGGCGCCTCGACTTCGTCGATATGATGCTGTTTCCCTTCGTCTGTGACGTCATCCGCAATCTCTCGGGCATCTGGAAAATGATGTTCCCGAACGTGGTGTCGCGCTTCTTCGACACGCCGCAGAATTTCGACGAAAAGATCGGCGGCACCTATTACGAACACGAGCTTCTGGAACTGAAAGAAGCCATCGAGCAGGCCACCGGCAACAAGATCACCGACGAATCCATTCGCAACTCGATCAAGCTTTACAACGAGAACCGCAAGCTAATCTGGAGCCTTTACGACCTGCGGGCCAAGGAGCCCTGGAAGTTCCCGACCTGGGAACTCTATCTTTTGATGCGAGCCGGACTTCAGTTGCCGGTCGACGAACATAACCAGATGCTGAAGGACTATATCGCGGCGGCCCACGCCGAGGACAAGCCCAGGCGCGACAATTCCAGAATCGTGCTGAACGGCTCGTTCTGCGAGCAGCCTCCCTTGAACCTGATCAAGTCGATCGAGATGGCGGGCTGCTATGTGGTCGATGACGACTATGTGCTGATCAACCGCTTCCTGACCGAAGACGTTCCCCTGGAAGGCGATCTGCTTAAGAATCTGTCGACGACCTATCTCAAGCACTCGGTCGAAACCTCGTGCAAATACGTGCCCAAGGAAGAAGACAAGGGAAAGTATCTCCTGAACCGCATCAGCCAGTGTCAGGCCGAGGGCGTGATCTTCGCCGCCCCCAGCTTCTGCGATCCGGCCCTTCTGGACCGGCCCATGCTGTCGCACCGCGTCTCCGAGAACAACATTCCCTCGATTTCCTTCAAATACGCCGAAAACTCCGGCCAGATGCAGCCCATCCGCGAACAGGCCGGAACTTTCGCCGATTCAATCAAGCTGTGGAGTTAATGCCATGAGCGCCGAGAAAGAAGCCGTCAAAGACGAATCGATGCTGCTACAAAAGGCGATGATTTCCCGCAATTACGACGCCATCACCAGCAAGCACGAAACCGGCCGCAAGGTCGTCTCCACCTTCGTTCCGGGCAATCTGAACGAGTTGGTCATGTGCTTTGACATGCTGAACAACCTGCCCGAGATCAACGCCATTCAGGCAGGCATGCGCAAGCTGTCGGGCGGCTACATCATGGAAGCCGAAAAAGGCGGGCATTCCGAGGACGTCTGCACCTATGTCAAGGCGGATATCGGGCAGATGGCCAGGGGCAACATCGCCCCCAACGGCAAGCCCTTCCCCGACCCGGATATTCTGCTGCTCTCCTATACCGGCTGCTACACCTTCATGAAATGGTTCGAGCTGCTGCGCGAGCAGTACAAGTGCCCGACCGTGATGGTGCATGTGCCCTATCAGGGCGACGGCCACACCACCCAGAACATGCGCGACTATATCGTCAAGCAGTTGAAGGAAGAAGTGATCCCCACCTTCGAGCGCATCTCGGGCAAGAAGTTCGATATCGACCTTCTGCGCGAATTGATGACCCGCTCGGCCAAGGCCGAGGACGATCTGGTCTGGGTAATCGAGACCGCCAAGCACAAGCCCTCGCCCATCGACGCCTATTTCGGCGCGGTCTATTACGTCGGCCCCATCTTCTCGGCCTTCCGGGGCACACAGGAAGCTGTCGATTATTACAAGGTTCTGAAGAAGGAAATTCAGTACCGCATCGACAACAAGATGGGCCCCATCACGCCCGAAGGCGAGATGAAGGAGCAGAAATACCGCATCGTCGTCGAGGGTCCGCCCAACTGGACCAACTACCGCGAATTCTGGAAGATGTTCTACGACGAGGGTGCCGTGGTCGTTGCCAGCTCCTATTCCAAGGTCGGCGGCACCTACGACATGGGCTTCCGCCACGATCCAAAGAATCCGCTGGAGAGCCTGGCCGACTATTGCCTGGGTTGCTACACCAACCGCAACCTGCCGACCCGTGTCGATATTCTTGAGAAATACATCAACGACTACGAGGCCGACGGGCTGCTTACCAACTCGATCAAGAGCTGCAACAGCTTCTCGGCCGGACAGTTGATGATGATGCGCGAAGTCGAGAAGCGCACCGGAAAGCCCGGCGCCTTCATTGAAACGGATCTGGTCGATCCGCGCTATTTCTCGGCCGCCAACGTGAAGAATCGCCTGGAAAGCTATTTCCAGATGATCGAACAAAAGCGCCGCGGCGTGAAATCCGCGGCTTAAGGAGGACAACCAGATGCGTTGCTTCATCGGGATCGATCTCGGATCGACCACCACCAAGTCGGTGCTGATGGACGAGAACATGAAGGTTCTCGGCCGCGGCATTACCGGCTCGCGCTCGAACTATGATATCGCGGCCGCCGTCACCAAGCAGGAAGCCAAGATCGGCACCCGCTTCACGCTGTTTCGCGACAGGCTGGCCAGCAACGGCAAGGCCCAGGACGCCGAGCATCTGATTGGCGATTTGGAACGCACCTTCCGCCTCGAGCAGTTCTTGTACATGCTGTCCGAGTTGGAAAGCACCTGCGACGGCTTTGTTTCTGGCCCTCGCGTGGTGGGCAAGGAAAGCATCATCCGCGAAGCCCTCGACACCGTGTTCAAGAATTTGCGCGCTGAGGCCATCGGCATCTATGGTCCCAACGCCGCCCGCAAGTCCGACTTTTTCCGCGACATCGCGGGCTCGCGCTACATGGCGCTGGCCGAAGACGTCGCCAAAAAGGCCGATCTGAATTTCGACCTGTTGGTCAATATCTATGACAAGTCGATCAACGAAATCGAGAACCGCATGTCATCGGACGACGATGTGTCGAAATGGTTTGTCAAAGCGCTTGATCGCGTTCTGGCCGATGGCAGCACGCTGAACAAGGAGAACATCACGTCGGCGATGAACGATACGCTGTCGATCCCCTTGGACGAGACCTATGTGGTAGGCACCGGCTATGGCCGCGTGCGCCTGCCCTTCCCCAAGGAACATATCCGTTCGGAAATCCTCTGCCACGGCCTGGGCGCCCATATGATGTTCCCCGGGACCCGCACGGTACTCGACATCGGCGGCCAGGATACCAAGGGCATTCAGGTTGACGAGAACGGCATTGTCGAGAATTTCCAGATGAACGACCGCTGCGCCGCCGGTTGCGGCCGCTATCTCGGCTATATCGCCAACGAGATGAACATGGGCCTGCATGAACTGGGACCCATGGCCATGAAGGCCAACAAGGTCTCTCGCATCAATTCGACCTGCACGGTCTTCGCCGGCGCCGAGTTGCGGGATCGCCTGTCCCTGGGCGAAAAGCGCGAGGACATTCTGGCCGGCCTGCACCGCGCCATCATCTTGCGCGCCATGTCGATTTTATCCCGCGCCGGAGGCATTCGCGACGAATTCACCTTCACCGGGGGCGTGGCCAAGAACGAGGCCGCCGTGCGCGAACTGAACAAGCTGGTCGAAGAAAATTACGGCAAGCTGAAAATCAACATCGACCCCGATTCCATCTATACCGGGGCTCTGGGCGGCGCCACTTTCGCGCATCGCGCCTGCAACTGAGCCAAAGGGAGGCCAAGCATGACCACGCTTTACACTGCGGGTATCGATATCGGTTCGGGCGCCGTGAAATCCGTTCTGTTCAAACACGAGGACGGCAAGGAAACCTGGCTGGCCAAGCGCGTTGATCGCATCCGTACGCGCGATCCCCTGCTTTTGGCCCAGGAATCCTACCAGGATGTGCTGGCCCAGGCGGGAATCAAGGAATCCGACGTGGCTTACATGGCCACCACCGGAGATGCCGAGAATCTGAAATTCTCGACCGGCCACTTCTATTCCATGACCACACATGGCCGCGGCGGAGTCTATCTGGTGGCCGATGCCAGAGCGGTGCTGGATGTGGGCGCACTCAATGGCCGGGCGATTCGCATCGATGGGCGCGGCAAGGTCGAAAATTACCGCATGACCAGCCAATGCGCCTCGGGCTCGGGCCAGTTCCTGGAGAATATCGCCCGCTATCTGGGCATCGCCCAGGATGAAATCGGTTCGCTTTCGAAACAGGCCGACAATCCCGAGAAAGTCTCGTCGATTTGCGCCGTTCTGGCCGAAACCGACGTCATCAACATGGTCTCTCGCGGCATCTCGGCACCTAACATCTTGAAAGGTATCCATCTTTCAATGGCGACCCGCTTGGCCAAGCTGTTAAAGACCATCGGCGCCAAGGATGGCGTGGCCGCCATGACCGGCGGTTTGGCCCTTGACGACGGCCTTGTCCAAGCCTTGAACGAGGCTTTGGTCGAGGAAAAGATGAACATAGTTGTCAAAGGCCACCCAGATTCGATATATGCAGGCGCAATCGGCGCCGCACTCTGGGGTGCCTTCCGCCACGAAAAGCTGGCCCGTCTGGGCCAACTGGCCAAGGCGGCCTGACCTTTTTCGCCAACAGAAGGACCCTGACCCATGGCTTTGTTGATCACCGAAGACTGCACCTGCTGCGACGCCTGCGTTCCCGTTTGCCCCAACAAGGCAATCTCGGCCGGCGACACCATCTATATTATCGAACCCGCCAAGTGCACCGAATGCGTTGGCGCCGAAGACAGCCCGCAGTGCCAGTTGGTCTGCCCGGCCGACTGCATCACGCAAGACCCCAAGCATGTCGAGACCAAGGAACAGCTTGAGGCCAAGTACAAAGGCCTGCACTGATTACATTTGTCCCTCGCCGGGCGGTCGCTCACGCGACCTTGGCCGCCGCCTCAATGGCGGCTGATTGGCGAGTTGCCAAAGATCGATCCGCTTACAGCTTCAAAGGGCCGGGGAAACCCGGCCCTTATGATTCCTGGGGTGCCTGCCCTTCTTGTTGATTTGGCAGGCAATTGAGCGTTTCGGCATGGCAACGCCAAGTGTTGCCGCCCGCCGATTTGGCTCGGTACATGGCGATATCGGCCTTGCGCAGAAGATCATCCACCGTTATGCCATCATCTGGATAGACGGCGATGCCGATACTGCAACTGCGCCCGTGACGGATGTCTTCCGGCGGCAAAGGCTGCTTAAAGACGGCCAGAAGACGCTTGGCCAGTTCCGCCGGTCCGGTCACCAAGGGAAGGTTCTCAGCCAGCACCAGGAATTCGTCGCCACCGAAACGCGCCAACGTGTCCGACTCGCGCAGAACGCTTTTCAGCATCCCGGCGATGGCCACCAGCAGGCGGTCTCCCGCCTGATGGCCCAAGGTGACATTCACCTCCTTAAAGCCGTCCAGATCGAGCAGAAGAACCGCAACATGGGTTCTGTTGCGCTTGGCCAGGGTCAGGGCATGCTCGGCCCTTTCGGCAAAGAAGGTGCGGTTGGGAAGATCGGTCAGGCTGTCCATATGCGCCAAGTGGTTGATCCGTTCCAACATGCCGCCCACTTCGCGCGTCACATCGGCCAATTCGCCGCTTCCCCTGGGTGCCGAAAGTGTGCCCGATCCCGTCGTTTGAATGTCCTTGGCCAGATCGATCAAAGGCTTGGTGACCTTTATGCGCAGCAGAAGATAGACCAGTCCCATCAGAAATACGCCGCTGACCGCCAGAACGATCAGGGCGATCTGCAAGGTATCTCTGCCCTGCATGATGATCGTGCGGTTTCTATCCGTGGTCAGAAGGAAGATCGGGCTGCCCCTCAGATCATAAACCGACGCCGAGGCCGTGATTCTGTTTCGCCCCTCGTCAACAGACAGGCGGACTTCGCCCGGAGCCTGCAGCGATAAAAGGCGGGACCGAGGTGACCCTGATTCAAGCTGGGCAAGGTCAGAGCCCCTTAATTCGACGCCGATGCGTTGAGACATGGCGGTCAGACGATGCTCGTTCAGAAGCTTTCCAACAATGAGGAAGCCGCGCACAGGCCCCTCGAAATGGCTGGTCACAATGGGACGCGACGCCACCAGCATGGCCCCCAAGGGAGTTGCTATGAATCCCGTCCGGCCGACATCCGTTTCCTTCAGGCCGATCAAGGGATGATCCAAAGGCAGATGCTGGCCGGGAAAAGCGCCATGAGGCTTGGGCATGGGCTGGTCGGGATCAAGCGCTCTTCCCCAGATTGTTTTGCCTTGGGTATCGATGAGCCACATCAAGGAGATGTGCTGCTCAAGCATCACCTTGGTTTCCAGATTGCTTTGAAGAAAGGCCTGATTGCGATCCTTGGCGAACTGGTAGACATCGTCCCAGGCTGCCCAGTCGGTGGCAAACCGGTCAAGCTGTACGAGTTGATCGTCAAACTCCGCCTGAACGCGGCGCATATCCTCGCGAGCGTCCTGCTCCTCCAGAGCAGCGAAGCGGGGCAGCACGATTTTGCCAAGGACAAGCGCATCCACGGCCAGCAAAAGCAGCAAGGCCGCAGCAACCAATGCCCCTACCCGATTGGCGATCGTCATCCTGACCAACATTTCCCTGCGCCCCGAAAGGCCCCGCACTCAAAAAATGAGCGTAGCTCGGTTTGCGCACCAACTCAAGGTCGTGGAAGGGGGCAAAAAAACGCGGGGATAAGACCCCGCGTTCAAGTTGATCCGCATCCAGCGGCCGGGTCAACCGACCCGACGGGAGAAGGAGAGACGCTGGGAGGGATAAAAGCCACACCGCTTCAGAAAAGCCAGAAGCGCGAAATTGTCCCAACTGACCGTGGTGGTCACCTGCTCGACCTTCAGCGAGGACAGGTTGGACAGAAGCTGACTGAGAAGGGCGCGGCCAACATCGCGCCCGGCGTAACCGGGATTGACCCCCATGGTTTCAATGACTGCCGTTGCCTCGGTGCGACCGAATTCGCCGAAATCGACCCTGGCCATCAGAAAGCCCGCAAAGCCTCCCTCCAACTCGGCCACCAAGGATAACCGAACACCCGACTCACGCAGGACTTCCTCCATCTTGCGCTTGTAGAAGGCTTTGCGATCGCGCCCGGTGATCTTGCGGTCGGTGGCGATGACATTTTGAAGATCGGCCTCGGTCATCGAACGCACCGGAATGCGGTCCCTGGACAGCGCCTCGTAATCGTCGCCGGAAGGGTCTGACAGATTGACTTCCTGAGAAACCGTAGGAACCTTGCTGCGCGCCATTGCCCTCTCCTCTCGCCTTCAGAAATCGACCGGCTGATTGGCCGAGCGTTCAAGAGCCAAACGTGGCGCCAGTTGGAAACCCGAGGCGATGAAAAATCCCACCAGATCATGTTCGGCCAAAGCCGCCTGAGTCTGCAATTCCTTGACCCCTTTGGTCTTCAAAACCTGATCCAGGCTGGACATGAGCGAGCGGGCCAGACCCGCGCCGCGCGCCCGGGAATCGACGCCCAGGGCATCCATGACGGCCACCGGCGACTTGCCGCCGAATTCGCCATCCAACAAATAGGCCATCAGGAATCCCTTGATCTGTCCGCCGGTTTCGGCGGCCAGAGCGATGAAGGAAGAGGCGTCGTTGCCCATGGCCTTCAAGCGCTTTTCATAAAAGCCGCGCCGGGAATGTCCGGTGATTTTCTGGTCAAGGGCAACGATGGCATCCAGATCGCCTGCCTGCAAAGGCCGCACTGTCACTTGTCCGCCATCCCTCTCTCCCCTCTGCCTTGATCAACCGTCCCTCCGCAGCTTGACTTGCTGGCCCTGGAAGGATAGCCTTGGAAAGCAATAATTCGGTACCCTAATGCCTATTTAGGGGTGAGTCAAGGGGGCTTTCATGGCAGTGCAAAAGAACGATGCGGCAAGAGCGTGCGACTATTCCGCCTTCGGATTCAAAGGCCGGACGGCCATTGTGACCGGTGGTGTGCGGGGTCTGGGGCGCGCCATCGCGGATGCGCTGGCCGCAGCCGGGGCCGAGGTTCATGTCTTCGACTGGGATATCTCGGGCGCCGAGGGCGCCCCCTTCACGGTCCACAAGGTCGATATATCGAGTTCTGAAAGCGTCAACGCCGCCGTAAGCGCCCTGCCAAGCCCCCCTGAACTGTTGGTCAACAATGCAGGCATCACCCGAGACAAACGCATCGTCAATATGAGCGACGAGGACTGGGCCCAGGTTATCGGAGTCAATCTGACCGGCGCCTTCAATCTGATTCGCGCCACAGCGCCTGCGATGAGTGCGTCTGGATTCGGGCGCATCGTCAATATCGCCTCGATCAACGGCATTCGCGGCAAATTCGGCCAGGCCAACTACACGGCGGCCAAGGCGGGGCTGATCGGCCTTACCAAAACAGCCGCCCGCGAGCTGGGCGCCAAGGGAATCACCGTCAATGCCGTAGCGCCCGGCATGGTGTTGACCGATATGACCCTGGCACTTGATGAACAGTTCCGCCAGAAGGCCCTGGACGAAACGGTGCTAAAGGCCCTGCCCGCCGCCCCTGATCTGGCCAACGCAGTCCTATTCTTTCTGTCGGATGCCGCCAAATTCGTCACGGGTCAGGTCCTGAAAGTGGATTCCGGGCAGTATATCTAACCTGCAAATTCGCCTATACTCCCCCCGTTACCGGGCATCACCAAAGAGTCCGGACTGACAGGGAAATAGGTAAGTTGCGTCCTTCATTCCTAATCGTGTTCAGCCTGCTTGCCTGCCTGGCATCCGCCCCGCTTCGCGCCGAAAGCGAAACTGCGCTGGCTGAATTGATGCTGGCCTCCGCCCCCGCGCCAAGTGAAATCGCTAAATTGTCCGGCACGGACGGCTGGTGGCCGGAACCCCCGGAATTTCTGGGCCGTCTGGATCCCGCCACGGGGCTGCGCACCCTGATCATGCAATCCTTCCGTCTGCCCGAACCCGGCACCAGAGACCGCATCATGCTGGCCTTGTCGGCCTATGCATCGGCAGAAAGCGCCGCCGCCCGCTTTTCCGACATGGAGCCCGACGATAATCGTAATTTCGGCTCGACCCATGTTCTGCTCTCGCCTGAAAACGGACAGATGCGCCTGCATGTGGCGCATAATCCCAAGGGCCAGTCGCTGCGCGTTCAGAAGGGCCGCTATATCCTGCGCCTGACTCACTGGTCAGATGGGCCGCACCTCTCTGTCGACCAGATGACCGAGCTTTCGGATCGGACGTTGGAGCGACTGAACGCCCTTGAGCGAGGTCGGCTGAAACGCCCAGCCCGATCATCAGAGCAGGCCCGGCATCTGCCCCTCTCCAGCCCCGGACTGGGCGCAATCATGGGCACGGCTAGTGGACCGATGGAATGGGCGGCCTTCGATCATGCAGAAGGCGAAAACATTCCCGACCCCGACCTGCTGAAGTTTCTGGAAAAGCACATGCGCCCGCAAAGCGTTGCCCTTCGCCGTTGGCCGCTTCTGAACACGCCGGGCGGGCAAGTGGTGGACGCTTTGCTGTTTTCATTGGCCGACCGGCAGGCGGCCCAGGCTTTCATGGCTCTTGACCGCAAGAACCGCACACCCGAGCGGCTGGTCTTAGCTCCCCTGCCCCAATATGAGTCGCATCTCGAAGGTGAGTCCGGCGAGTACGGGGGCAAGTTCACGCTGACCTTTGCCGTGGGAAGAACC
>JADFZV010000018.1:13658-16202 GCA_015232335.1 Alphaproteobacteria bacterium
AAGTCATGCGAGCCCGCCATGAAGGCGTTGGCCTACGAGATCGCCAAGCAGGCAGCGAGGTAGTTTTAATTGTTGTTGCAGAAGGCAAGGACACATAGCTGTCATCCTTCGAGGCTCGCTACGCTCGCACCTCAGGATGAGGTTCTTGGTCCTATTTCAAAAAGTTATCCTCATGCTGAGGAGGATGCAGAGCATCCGTCTCGAAGCACGAGGATAATTGGCGAATTCCGCTAACTGGTATTACTTTCTGTAGCGCCCGACCAGCTTCAGCATGGTATCCAGCGTGATCGAATTGAAAGTGGCACGCTCGATGGCCTCGATTTCCATGGTCACCTGGGTCAGCGCCAGTCCTTCCGCCGTCTCGTCGCCCGGCTCGCGTTCGCCCGCCGAAACCGTTTCCACCGTTTCGAACAGGCCGATGACATCGAGCAGTGTCGTGCGTTTGGCATTGCCCGAAAAACGATAGCCGCCTCCGGCGCCGCGCACCGCCTCGACCAGTCCCTCACGTCCCAGGCTGCGCAGCACCTTGGCCAGATGGTTGGTGGAGATGTCGTATTTCTCGGCGATTTCGTTGGCCGACAACTGGCGCTTGGGATCGGACGCCAGTTCCAGAATGGCGTACAGCGCGCAACGCGTGGCTTTCTGAAGTCTCATGGATCCAGCTCCGTCTCAAGCTGGATGTAATGGCTGGCCATCATGCCCTGGCTGCGAAAGAAACTCATCACCAGCTCGTTTTTGCGCGACACCGTGGTGCGCACCGTATGCACACCCACCTTGCGAAAACCATCGCAAATGGCCTGGAAAAGCGCCGTGCCGATGCCGCCCAGACGTCCGTCGGAATCGACATTGATGCCAAACACCCAGCCGCAGGGCGGGGAATCGAATTCCCATGCCCGAACCTCGCCCATGATATAGCCCAACAGCTTTTTGTTGCCGTCCTCGGCCATCAGGAAAAAGCGACCCTTGCGCCGCCCGCCATAGCGCTCGAACACATCTTGCCAATAGTCGTGCTTGGCGATTCCTGAAATCCGCTGGTCCAGATCCGCCACGGCAGACATGTCGTCTGCCGTCACGGTGCGGATGGAAAAGGAACGCCCATCCGAAGATGACACATTCATAATAAACGAATTCCCCTCTCGACTTGATGCGCGCTGGTTGACAGCATGGCCTGAAGACGACAGACTGTAAATAGGTAACTCAGTACCGAATTGCCGTGGCAGGCTTGACGTTGGTCAACAGGGGAGGCGAAAAATGGACAATCACACCATCCGCATCGAGCGCCAGATGGGGCCAAGCGAGCTTCATTTTTCGCCTGTTTTCAACGTCGCCGTCCCCTTCATCGACCGCCATATAACCGAGGGCCGGGGTGCTAAGCTGGCCATCCGCTCGGAGGCGGGCGACGTCACCTATGCCCAACTGGCGGCCAATGTGAACCGGGCGGCGAACGCGCTGCGCAAATTGGACGTTGCCCCCGGACAGCGCATGCTGATGGTGGTCAAGGATTGCGCCGAGTTCTTCTATCTCTTCTGGGGCGCCATCAAGGCGGGTGTGGTGCCCGTGCCGCTGAATACGCTGCTCAGAGCCAGCGACTATGCCTATATGATCGAAGATTCGGCCTGCGCCGTCTTCGTTTATTCCCAGGAATTCGCGGGCGAATCCGAAGCCGCCCTGGCTGCTGCGAAGTTCCGCCCCGATCACGTTCTGAAATGCGCTGATTTCGGTCAAGGGCTCGCCTTGGAATCGGACAAGTTCGAGGCCCAACCCGCCACGGCGACCACGGAATGTTTCTGGAATTATTCCTCGGGCTCGACCGGCAGGCCCAAGGGCACCGTGCATTGCCACCGCGACATTCCCGTCACCGCCCAATGCTACGCCGTGGATGTGTTGGGTGCTAAGGAAAGCGACATCTTTTTCTCGGCGGCCAAACTGTTCTTCGCCTACGGCATGGGCAACGGCATGACCTTTCCGCTTTGGGTGGGCGGAACCTCGGTTCTTCTGGAGCCCCGCCCCACGCCGGAAAGCACCTTCGCCACCATCGCGAAATTCAAACCAACCTTGTATTTCGGCGTCCCCACGCTCTATGCCGCGCAATTGGTATCCTTGGAAACCAGCAAGCCCGATCTTGCCTCGATCCGCTATTGCGTTTCGGCGGGCGAGGCCCTGCCCGGCGACATCTATCGGCGCTGGAAGGAGACCACCGGCCTTCACATTCTGGACGGCATCGGCTCGACCGAGGCTCTGCACATCTTCATCTCGAACCGCCCGGACGATATCAAGCCCGGAACCTCGGGGCGCATCGTTCCCGGCTATGAAGCCCGCATCGTTGGCGAGGACGGCCATGTTCTGCCCCCAGGTGAATCCGGCAAGCTGCATATTCGCGGCGCATCGACCGCCACCTATTACTGGAACCAACCCGAAAAGACCCAAAGCACCATGCTGGCCGACGGCTGGCTGAATACCGGCGACACCTACATCCTGAACGAGGACGGGCATTTCCAATATTGCGGTCGTTCGGACGACATGATGAAGGTGGGCGGCATCTGG
>JADFZV010000018.1:16275-58713 GCA_015232335.1 Alphaproteobacteria bacterium
GGATCGTGCGGAGGGATCAGCGCGACGCCTCGGAGACCATGGAAGGCGAGTTGCGCGAGCATTGCAAGAAAGGCTTGGCCCCCTATAAATATCCGCGCTGGTTCCATTTCGTCGAGGAACTGCCCAAGACCGCGACTGGCAAGATTCAGCGCTTCAAGCTGCGCCAGCATTGATGAAAAGCAAGCTGGTTTCCCTCAAGGAGGCAGTGAGAGACGTCATCAAGGATGGCGACCGCGTGGTGATCGGCGCCGGTCTTGAGCATGCCATTCCTTTTGCCGTCACCTTCGAACTGATCAGGCAGGGCAAACGCAATCTCGATCTGATCGCCCCGATTTCCGATGCCTCGGCCGACATGTTGATCGGCGCCGGATGTGCAAGCTCCGTCACCGGGGCCTGGGTCGGCAATGTTTCGGGCGGTCTGGGCCACAATTACCGGCGCGCCATGGAACAAAGTATTCCGCATCCCCTGAAGGTCAACGACTTCTCGAACTTCTCGCTGGCCATGGCCCTGATGGCAGGCGCTTATGGCATGCCTTTCGTTCCCGTCCGCTCGCTTTTAGGCTCCGACATCACGCAATCCAATCCTGATCACCGCCTCTTACAAAACCCTTTAAGCGACGAATCAGATCCGGTTGTTTTGGTCAAACCCCTACTGCCCGATGTCGCTGTTTTTTCCGTGCCGCGCTCTGACATCTTCGGCAACGCCCATCACTGGGGAAGCCTGGGGGTAACGCAGGAAGCCGGACTGGCCGCAAGGAAAGTGATTCTGCTGGCTGACGAGATCGTTGACACTTCCATCATTTCCTCCGACCCCAATCGCGTGCTTTTTCCAGGTTTCAAGGTAGTGGCCGTGGTGCATGAACCGGCCGGGCAATATCCCTCGCCGCTGACCGGATGCTGGAGGCGCGACAACGCCTTCTTCAACGACTATCACCAGCATTCACGCCAGCGCGACGGCTATCTGAGCTGGCTGGATGAATGGGTTTTGTCCCTGCCCGACCATGCCAGCCTGCGCGCCAAGCTGGGGGGGCGCCTTTCCGATCTTCGCATCAAGGGCCAGGCCTTCTCGGCCCCCGCCAACTTCGCGTCAGCGTGATCCCCATGGCAGCGGCCTTTTCCACCCAAGAGCTGATGATCATCGCAAGTGCCAGGGAAATTCAAGACGGCGAGGTGGTTTTCGTCGGCATGCGCCTGCCCATCACCGCCTTCGGCGTGGCGCGCCTGACCCATGCCCCCAATGCGGTGGGCCTGTTCGAATGCGGAATCTTGCGAAACGAACCCGCCAAGGACATGCTCTACACCATGAGCGATCCGCCCAACCAGCAGGACGCCGCCTGGTGTACCGGAACGGCCCAGGTGATGGGACTTTTGCAGGGCGGGCAGGTCGATGCCGGATTCATCGGTGGCGCCGAGATCGACCGTTTCGGCAATATCAACACCAGCTATATCGGCGGCCATCGCCAAATGAAAACCAAATTGCCCGGATCGGGAGGGGCTGCCGACATCGCCGCCATGTCCAAGCGCCTTCTAGCCATCATGAATCACGAGCCGCATCGTCTGGTCCGGCGCGTGGGCTATGTCACCTCACCGGGGGGCCTCGATGGCGGCACCTCGCGGCGCAAGGCGGGCCTTGCCTGGGGCGGAACGGCGGCCGTGATCACCGACCGCGCCATCTTGAAACCTCATGGTGAAGAGGGCGAGTTGCACCTGTTCAGCGTTCATCCCGGCCATACGGCCGACGAGATCAAGGCCCATACCGGCTGGGAATTGAAGGATCACCCCCTGCTTGCTCCCACACCCGAGCCCAGCGCCCTTGAAATGGACGCCCTGCACGCCATCGACAAGGATGGTTTCTGGCGGTCTTGATCAACCAAAGATATCAAGCGATCAAAGAAACGATTCTCTTCAAAATCAGGGCGCTTACGGCTGGACCTGGGCTCAGGATTCGGGCAGGCTTAGGGCAGAACAAGGCGTGCCTGGGCGATTTTTTGCGCTCGCAGCAAATCCCCTTGCATCCTTTGTGAACTCGCCTATAAATGTAATGTCGCATTTCGGTATTAAAATACTGTTTTTAGGCCGGGCAAAGCCCCAATCCGTATCACGTCCGAACCAACGGACACCCATAAATGGCCATTTTCCGGGAGGAAACCAGATGACGATGTTCAACAATCCCCTGTCTCGCCGCAGCCTTCTCGTCGGCACCGCCGCCGGTGTCGCTGCCGTCAGCACCTTTACGCCCACCCGTTTCGCTATCGGCCAAACGGCCAAGATCAAGATCGGCTTGATGCTGCCCTATAGCGGCACCTATGCCTCGCTCGGCAACAACATCACCGACGCCTTCAAGCTGCGCCTGGCCGAAGTGGGCGGCAAGCTGGGTGGCCGCGAGGTCGAATTCGTCCAACTCGACGACGAATCAGCTCCCCCCAAGGGCAAGGACAATGCCGCCAAGCTGGTCACCAAGGACAAGGTGGACATTCTGGTCGGCACCGTGCATTCCGGCGTGGCCATGGGCATGGCCGCCATCGCGCGTGAGGAAAACGTGCTGCTGGTCGTTCCCAATGCGGGGGCGGGCGACATCACGGGCAAGATGTGCGCACCCAACATCTTCCGCACCTCGTTCTCCAACTGGCAGCCCGGCTATGCCTGCGGCCCGGTGATGATGAAGGACGGCAAGAAGAACGTCGTGACCATGACCTGGAACTATCCGGCCGGCCACGAACAGATCGGCGGCTTCAAGGAATCCTACACCGCCGCCGGTGGCAAGATCGTCAAGGAAATCCTGCTCGACTTCCCCAAGGTCGAATTCCAGGCCTATCTGACCGAAATCGCCGCTCTGAAGCCGGACGCCGTGTTCGTCTTCTTCTCGGGCGACGGCGCCGTCAAATTCATCAAGGATTATGCGGGCGCCGGGCTCAAGGGCAAGATCCCGCTCTATGCCACGGGATTCCTGACCGATGGCGTTCTGCAGGCAGTGGGCAAGGATGCCGAAGGCATTCGCAACACGCTGCATTATGCCGACTCGCTCGACAATCCGGTGAACAAGAAGTTTGTGAAGGCCTTCGAAGCGGCGACCAAGCGTCCGGCCGACGTCTTCGCAGTTCAGGGCTACGACACCTGCTCGCTGCTCGCCACCGGCCTGGAAGCCGTCAAGGGCGACATCAAGGCAGGTGCCACGCTTTACTCGACGATGCGCAACACCATCGTCGACAGCCCGCGCGGCAAGTTCACCTTCTCGGCGTCGCACAATCCCATCCAGGACTTCTATCTGCGTGAAGTCCGGGGCGGCAAGGATGTGGTGCTGGGCGTGGCCGTCAAGGCCCTGGCAGATCCCGCCAAGGGATGCTCGATGGTCTAATGACCCGCATTTAGGAAACGAGGCCCGTCCGTAACAGGGCGGGCCTCATCCTAGCCAACCTGCCTTCTTGCGGTTTTTAGCCACATGGATACCAGCTATTATTTTATCCAGGCGCTCAACGGCATTCAGTACGGCTTTCTGCTGTTTCTGGTGGCCAGTGGCCTGACCCTGATTTTCGGCATTATGGGCATCATCAATCTGGCCCATGGCTCATTCTACATGATCGGCGCCTATCTCTGCTGGTGGCTGACCCAGATGATCGGCAACCTGTTTCTGGGCATTGTCGCTGGCGTGCCTCTGGTCGTTCTGCTTGGCTTGTTCATTGAACGCTTCGGCATCATCCATCTCTACAAACGAGACCATCTCTATCAGGTGCTTTTCACCTTCGGCCTGATTCTCATTTTCAACGAAATGCGCAGCGTTCTTTGGGGCAATGAAGTTCAGTCGGTGCAGATACCGGAAATCCTCTCCCACGGCATCCCGCTTACCGACGTTCAGTCCTATCCGGTCTACCGCCTCTTCATCTCGCTGGTCTGCATGGCGCTGGCTGCCATGCTCTATCTTGTCGTGCAGCGCACCCGGCTTGGCATGACCATCCGCGCCGGTGCTTCCAATCGCGAAATGGTGCAGGCCCTGGGCATCGACATCGTCAAGCTATTCGCCATCGTCTTTGCCATGGGCGCAGCACTTGCCGCCTTTGCAGGCATGGTCTCGGCCCCTGTGCAATCCGTCTTTCCGGGCATGGGCGATGAAATCCTGATTGTTTCCCTGGTCGTCGTCGTGGTCGGCGGCGTCGGCTCGATCAAGGGCGCCTTCCTGGGCGCCATGCTGATCGGCATGGCCGACACTTTCGGCGCCGTCTTTCTGCCTCATGGTGCTGGCATCGTGATCTATGCCGTGATGGCGATCGTGCTGCTCTGGCGCCCGCAGGGCCTGTTCGGTCGGACCTGACGGATGTACAGGATCTCCCGCCCCTCGCTTGTCATTCTTCTCGTGATGGCCATCGGCCTGGCACTTTATCCCTTCGTGGGCGAAAGCTACTATATCCGCCTGATGACCAAGATCATGGCGCTGGGCATCTTTGCCATGAGCCTGGACCTGCTGATCGGCTTTACCGGCCTGATCAGCCTGGGACACGCCGCCTTCTTCGGCGTGGCTAGCTATGTCGTGGCTTGGTATATCGTAAAGGCAGGCGTCACCAACGCTCTTTTCATGTTGCCCACGGCGGTTGCCGTATCCGGATTGTGCGCACTGGTCATCGGCTGGCTGTCCATCCGCACCTCGGGCATCTATTTCATCATGATCACCCTGGCCTTCGCCCAAATGCTGCATGCCTTCTTCAAGGACCAAAGCTATTGGGGCGGCACCGACGGATTCAATTTCTACACCAAGCCCAACCTTGCCATTGGCGATACCGTTCTGCTCGATCTTGGCAACAAGGTGACGCTCTATTACGTCACCTTCGCCTTGATGGTGGCGACCTTTGTTTTTCTGGCGGTTCTGCTGCATTCGCCCTTCGGGCGCGCCATTCAGGGCGTCAAGGTCAACGAGGGGCGCATGCGCGCCATGGGCTATAACGTGCGCAATCTCAAACTGATGAGCTTCGTGATCGCGGGCATGCTGGCGGGCGTTGCCGGATTCATCGAGGCGACACGCACGGCCTATGTCAATCCCGAGATGATGAGCTGGCATGCTTCGGGCAATGTCATGGTGATGGTGATCCTGGGCGGCATGGGAACGCTTTACGGCCCCATTCTGGGCGCCCTAGCACTGACCCTTCTGGGCGACAACATCTCAAGCCTGTGGGATCACTGGCTGCTGATTATGGGCGCCTTCGTGATCGCCGTCGTCATGTTCCTGCCCGAAGGCATCGCTGGCTTGATCGAGGGCGTTACCCAAAAATTCGGGAAGAAACCGCCTCCCAAGGAGGAGACGGAGCCATGAGCGATATCATCCTGGAAACCCAGAATCTGTCGCGGCACTTCGGCGCCTTGATGGCGGTCGATGACGTGACGCTGCAATTTGAAAGAAGCCTGGTCTATGCCGTGTTGGGTCCGAACGGAGCGGGCAAGACGACGCTGATCAATCTGCTTTCGGGCGAGATTATGCCCTCGGGCGGCTCCATCCGCTTCAAGGACCAGGACATCACGAATCTGCCCGCCAATGCCGTCAGCCAACTGGGCATCGGTCGCAGTTTCCAGAAGACCAACATCTTTCCCAACTTCACCTGCTTCGAGAATTGCCGTCTGGCCGCCCAGTCGCGCATGAAGGGCTCGTTCAGTTTCTTCAAGCCCGCCCTTTCCTATCGTCAGATCAACCAGCAGGCCGAGCGCGCCCTTGAGATGTGTGGCCTGTCCATGCGCTGCCATACGCTGGCTCAGGCCATGAGCTATGGCGAGCAGCGCCAGCTTGAAATCGGCATGATGCTGGCGACGGGGCCTGAGCTTTTGCTGCTCGACGAACCTCTGGCCGGCATGGGGGCCGATGAATCCCTGAAGGTGATCGAGCTGTTGCGCCGATTGGCCAAGGAACACACCTTGATCCTGATCGAGCACGACATGGATGCCGTGTTCGCCGTTGCCGACCGGCTGGCCGTGATGGTCAATGGGCGTCTGCTGGAAACCGGAACGGTTGCCGAAGTGCGTGCCAGCAAGGCCGTTCAGGAAGCCTATCTGGGAGCGGAGGATGAGCACTGACATGACATCCGCCACGCCCCTTCTCGCCGTCGAGAATCTGCAAACCTACTATGGGGCCAGCCACATTCTGCACGGCGTTTCCTTTCACGTCATGCCGGGCGAGACCGTTTGCCTGATGGGCCGCAACGGCATGGGCAAAACGACGACGCTGCGCTCGGTTCTGGGCCTGACGCCGCCGCGCCACGGCACTGTCAAGGTCGAGGGACGCGATGTGACCGGAATGCCTGCCCACAAGATCGTCAAGCTGGGCATCGGATTCGTTCCTGAAAATCGCGGCATATTCCCCAATCTATCAGTTCGCGAAAATCTGATCATGGCTTCGCGCCCCGGCCGCGACGGGCGCATGGACTGGGGATTCGAGCGAACCATCGACCTGTTCCCACGCCTGGGCGAGCGGCTTGAGAATATGGGCAATCAGCTTTCGGGCGGCGAGCAGCAGATGCTGACCATCGGGCGCGCCCTCATGACCAATCCTGACCTGTTGATTCTGGACGAGGCGACGGAAGGCTTGGCCCCCCTGATCCGCAAGGAAATCTGGGGGGTGATCAAAACCATCAAGGCAACCGGCATTGCCGCCATCGTGGTCGACAAGGATGTGAAATCCCTGCTCTCCATCAGCGACCGCGGATTGATCATGGTCAAGGGCCGCATAGTCCATGATGGCCCTGCCGCCCAATTGGCCGCCAACCCCGACCTGCATGTGAAATATCTGGGCGTCTGATGACATCTGACTGCACCAGCGACGGACTGATCCACGAGTCCGTTCTGACCTGCCCCTCTTGCCGTCACCACTGGACGGAATCCATGCCCGACAATGCCTGCATCCAATGGCGCCTCTGTCCGGCCTGTGGGCACAGGCTTGTGCCCAAACGGGGCGATTGCTGCATCTATTGCTGCCATGGCTCAGCCCCCTGCCCGCCCGTGCAAAAGTCCGGGCGTAGCTGCTGCGGAGGGACTTGAAGATTATTTGGGAAATGCCACGAAGAAGGTGCTTCCCTCACCCGGCTCGGACAGAACCCAGATGCGCCCACCATGATGCTCGACGATTTTCCTGCAAATCGAGAGACCGATGCCGGTTCCCGCGTACTGGTCCTTGCGCACCAGACGCTGGAAAATACGGAAGACCTTTTCGTAATAGTCAGGATCGATGCCGATGCCGTTATCGCTGAAGCGCAGCACCCACTCCGATCCCTTGTCCTCAAAGGCAACGCTAACCTCTGGCGCACGGTCGGGACGGTGAAACTTGATGGCATTACCGATCAGATTCTGAAACAGTCTGACCAGTTCACTCCGATCTCCAATCACCTTGGGCAATCCATCTAGCAGAGTAACGCAGGCTCCTTCCTCCTGAATCGCAACACTGAGATTCAACAAGCTTTCTTGCGCAACATCCGCCAGAGAAACCGATTCGAAGGTTCCGCCTCTGCGCCCAATTCTGGCATAATCGAGAAGCCCCAGAATCAGGGCATCCATCCGTTTTGATCCCTCGATAGCATAACTGATATACTGCGCCATATCCTCATCGAGTTCAGGGCCAAGGCGTTTCTTGATCAGGCCGACATAGCTGCTGACCATGCGCAAGGGTTCGCGCAGATCGTGCGAGGCAACCCAGGCAAAACTTTCCAGATCGGCGTTGGTTCGCTTTAACTCTGTTGCCTGCTCTTCCAGTTGCCGATTGATCTCAAGCAGGCGCGCATCGGCTTCCTTGCGTTCGGTGATGTCTTCGGTCACCGTAACGAAATACAAGGGGCTATCGGCGCCATCACGGGCCAAGGTGGTGGTGATACGAGCCCAGATAGGGCGTCCGTCCTTGCGACGATAGCGCGTCTCCCAGGAATCAAAGGCCAATTCGCCCGACAGAATGGTTTTCACCCGCAAGATATCCGTCTGCAGATTTTCAGGCAGGGTAAAGGCCTGATAGTTCGTCGCCAGGAAATCAGAGCGCTCATACCCCAGGATATCGCATAGGCACTGATTGACTTCCAGCCAGTCGCCATTCGGCGAGACGATCGACATGCCGACGGCGGCCTGCTCGAAGATATTGCGAAACCGCTCTGAGATCAATTGCACCTGATTGCGAACAGTCTCTTGCTCGTCTAGCAAATGATTGAAGGTCACGCAGACGGCGCCGATCTCGTCATCCTCATGTACCGGCGCCTTGGCAGCTTTACCATCCCGCAAACTGTGAATGGTTTGGCGCAAGTCGTACAAGGGCGCTAGAATTGTTCTGCGAAACAGCAGCGACACGAAGACGCCATAAACGGAAACCAGCCCGGTAAACAGGCTGAAAATGATGACTTGGCGGTGTTTGACTGTTTCATAGGCCGATTTGAGAGAATCGTCTGCAGCAGCTTTCAAGCTGCGTAGCGAAGCCTGCAACTGTGACGAATCCTGATAGAGCTGAGAGGCGATAATATCGACCAACTGGGAATCGGCGTTCCGATCCCTGCTTTGGGTCAGCTTTTCATGAAGCGGCAGCAAATTCGCATAACGGATGCGCAAAGGCCCCAGTATTTCCACCAGTTCCGCCCTGGAGGACAGGCTGTTGTCTTCAATCAGAAGGCCGACATCGCGGTATTGCTGCTGCCACTGGTCAAGCGCTCGGGGCTCGCCATACAAAAGGACTTCGTTGGTCAACTGAACCAGTTGCATGCCTTCGTTGGAAATCTTGTCCAGCCGTTCGCTGTACGACGTATCCTCAAAAAATGCGTATTGACTGAAACCAAAGGCAAGAATAGTGGCCGCGAGAAGGGCTGCCCCCAAAATCAAGAGGTTGAAAAATCCCGTCTTGATATCCATGCCGAACCTTACTTCGTAAACACGCTCACCGCCGATGGCCTGACAGAGGCCAGGGGTGCGGCGTGAATGGTTTCGGCGAAATTGGGCAGCGTCTCGACATTGGCGGACTTAGCAAGCCAGCGCGCCTCGCTATCCATTGCGCCCAGAATTTCCTGGGGAAGACTGACGCTTAACTGCATGCGCGGCCACAGGGCTTCGATATAATCCCTGTCCAGCTTGAAACGCGAGATGAGATAGGTTTTTGCTTCCTGGGGATTCTCGCGAACCCAGTCATCAGCCATCACCAAGCCCTTCATCAGTTTTTTCAGCGCCTCTGTCTGAATTGGCAACTGATCCTTTAGTGTCAGGATCAGAAGGTTGGCCTCGGTTCCGCCATCCATGATCAAAACCGCATTGTCACCCAACTGGCTTACAATAGCGGCAACATGGGGCTGCCAGGTGATGGCCGCATCTATCAAGCCTGCGGACATTTCCTCGACCAGTCTCTTGGGCGGCAGATCGACAAGGGTGACATCCTCCATCGTCAATCCCTGAAGCGCCAGGAATACCACAAGGTTATGCTCGGCACTTGATGTGGCGGAAACGCCGATCCGTTTGCCCTTCAAATCGGCCGGGGTGGAAATTCCGTGGTCTCTGCGTCCCACCAGACCCTTGTTCCAGTAGCGGCATATATCGGCCAGAACGCGCAGATCCTTTTCCTTGAAACTGCGCTTGGCGACAACCAGATCGGCAGCCGTCGCCACATCCACCTCACCCTTTCTCATGGCATCGACTGCAGCATTGCCCGAAGGATAAGGCTTCATCTCGACCGTTAGGCCTACCTTGTCGAAGAATCCCCTTTCCTGGGCGATCCATTCCAAGGCCCCGACATCACCGTCATAGGCGCCCAGGCGCAGATTGTCGATCTTGCCAGGGGCCTGAAGCATGAAATAAATAACGACGACCAACGCCACGGCCGAAGAAAGCCCCAGAAGAGTAGCGCTGCGGCGCATTTTCACCTTATCGCTTTCCATGCTTTTGGCGTCTCTTCTTTCGCAAAACCCGTTTGGCCGGGCCAGCTCACTTTGGCGAAAACATAATGTAAAATATAACTTATTCTGCCAAGCGCATCATGCCAATTCTGCGACTTGAGGCAAATACCATCAAAACTCTGCTTATAAATTAGCCGACAGAACAGTTATGGTCGCGTTACTTGGTAAATGCAATTTTTCCGCTGGGAAGGAGATAAAGCACCAAAGCGGGTCCGCCGGTTACCGTGGGATAATGGCCTGAGCCTGGTGGATAAACCAGCCAACCCGCCCCTCTGGCATCGAACCGCGCGGCGGGCGTCTGCGGCATGGTCAGGACGATTTCGCCCAAAGGATGGGAATGATGCGGGCCATGGCCATGCGCCATCGCCACCACATCGACCGAAAAATCATGCAATTCCGGACTTGGTTCGTTGACCCGGCCCCAGCGGCGGTCACCTTCGCCCTGGCTGCACATCCATCCCTCTGCAATGGCCTTCTGGCACAGGCTCTCGATCTTGGAAAAATCGGGCGAGCCAGCGCTATAACGCTCGTTTAAGAACTGCTCGAGCGACTTGTCGACCGGCATGCCGGCAATTGCCGCGGCAACCTTGCGCATGCTTGAATCGAATTCCTGACGGGTCTCGGTCATATCGCACCTACCATTTCGGATCGCGTGAGATCAGGGTCGTCGCATCGGCCTCGGGCATGGGCCTTGAGAAATAATAGCCTTGTGCGAAGTGACAGCCAAGTTCGCGCAATACCTCGTACTGCTCGGCTGTCTCGACACCCTCGGCAACGATCTTCATGCCCAGATTGGTTCCCAGCGCCACAATCGCGCGCACGATTTCCATGTTTTCGCGCTTTTCGAACATGGTGGCGACGAAGGATCGATCCACTTTCAGATTATCGAAGGGGAAACGGTGCAGGTAACTGAGCGAGGAATAGCCGGTGCCGAAATCGTCGATGGACAGGGAAACGCCCAAAGCCTTCAGATTGGCCAGCCATTCCGTGGCCACCTCGGGATTGTCCATCAACAGGCTTTCCGTGATTTCAAGCTTGATCTGCGAGGCGTTCAACGCATTTTCCTCGATCAAATCGGCGATGCGATCAATCAAACCTGGCTCCTTGAACTGCCTAGCCGAGATATTGATGCTCATCATAAGATGCTTGTCTTCGCTTCGCTTAACATTCCAGTCCTGCATGCGCTTTGATGATTCCTCGATCACCCACCAGCCGATGGGAATGATCAGCCCCGTTTCCTCGGCCAGGGGAATGAAATCGCCGGGCGACACCAGGCCTTTGGTCGAATGGCGCCAGCGAATCAGCGCCTCGAAACCAGCAATGCGGCCAGTCTCCATAGCGATGATGGGTTGATAGAACATGACAAGTTCGTTGCGCTCGAAAGCCCGGCGCAGATCCGATCCCAGCTCAAGCTGCTTGGAGGAATGCACCCGCATGGCCGGAGTGAACACGGCAATACGGTCGCGTCCGATGGATTTGGCCTCGTACATGGCTAGATCGGCATCAATCAGCATGTCCTCGGGACGTTCATAGTCGGGATGGGCGATGGCGATGCCCATGCTGGCCGTCGGAAAAATCTCTTGCCCCATCAGATTAACCGGCTTGGTCAGCGACTGGCGCAAGCGTTCGGCGATATCCTGCGCACTGTCGTTGCTGGTGATGTCCTCGATCAGAAGGGCGAATTCGTCGCCACCCAGGCGGGCCACGGTATCGGAAGCGCGTCTTGATGTATCCAGTCTTTTGGCGATGCAGACGATCAGGCTGTCGCCCGCCGAATGTCCCAGGCTGTCATTGACGTATTTGAAGCGGTCGAGATCCAGGAACATGACGGCGAACGAGCGGGATGAATCGCGCTTGGCGCGTGTCAGGGCCTGGCCGAGACGGTCCATGAACAGGGCGCGATTGGGCAGGCCGGTCAAACCATCGTGGAAGGCGTCATGCAATAATTGCTGCTCGGTGCGCTTGCGCTCGGTGATATCCGTTTGCGATCCGGCGATGCGGGCGGGTTTTCCCGTCAGGGGTTCGGCCACCGAAGCGCCACGCAGCAGCATCCAGCGATAGCGCCCGTCATTGTGACGAACGCGGTATTCGACTTCGACATGCGTGGTGGATCCGCTCATATGCGAATCGAACGCCGCCTTCAACTCATCGGCCTCGTCCGGATGGACGCGCGAGAACCACTCGTCGGGATCGGTGCCGATCTCGTCTTCGCGGCAACCCAGCATGTTCTTCCAACGCGGCGAATAATAAACCCGGTTCGTCTTCAAGTCCCAATCCCACAAACCGTCATTGGCCCCTTGCGCCGCCAGGGCGTAGCGCTCCTCGCTTTGCTTGAGAGCGGCTTCTCTGCGCTTCAGATCGGTGACGTCCGTATAGGTCAGCAACACCTTTCCGTCATCAAGGCGCCGTGCCGATACCTGCACCACCGCTCCGCTTGCCAACTGCCGCTCGACCTTGGCCAACATGGGCTCGGTTCCCTGGGCAACCTGCCAGTCCGGATCGTCGATGCCGATGGCATCGCCGCGCTCGCTCATAAAACGCATGATGGCTACGACATGCGTGCCATTGGACATGAGCTTCGCGGGCAGATTCAGCATCCGCCCGAACAGGGCATTGACATCCAGCAGCCGCAGATCGAAATCGAAAATGGCAACACCCTGGGTGATGTTGTCTAGCGTGGCTTCAAGCAGTGCCTGCTTCTCTGCGGCTTCCTGCTCGGCCTGCTTGCGCTCGGAAATATCCTCGACGGTTCCTTCGTAATACAAAACCTCGCCTTTGTCGTTACGCACGGCACGGCAGTTTTCAGAGACCCAAAGCGCAACGCCGTCGCGGCGCAGAATCTGATATTCGAATCCGCGCACGTCTCCGGTCTTGTTCATCAAGTCGAGAAAGCGTTCCCGATCATTGGAGTCCAGATATATCTGGCAAGAAATATCAACGATACTGGCGATCAGCTCTTCGGGGCTTTCATATCCGTACAACTTGGCCAATGAGGGGCTGGCCTCGATATAGCGGCCATCGGGCGTGGATTGGAAAATCCCCTCCACCGCCTGTTCGAAAATCGCACGATAACGGCTCTCGCTTTGCTTCAATTCCTCAGTGCGCGACGTCACACGGGTTTCAAGCGTGGCATTCACCTTTTCCAAGGAATCTTGAGTGCGCTTCAATTCCGTGATGTCGCCTACGGAGCCGACAAGACGGACGGCACGCCCCTTGGCATTGCGTTGGCAGACCGAACGCTCGCGAATCCAAAGAATATCGCCCACGGGATTGGTGATCCTGTATTCGGCGCTGACTGATGGCGTAAGGCCCCTGAAATGATCCAGCGTCGTCTTGCGGTAAGGCGGCAGGTCGTCGGGATGGATGCGCGAAATCCAGTCCCTGGCCGAGCGCAGGCCGTTGGCTGGAATGCCAAAAATGACCTCGATTCGAGGCGAGACGTAGAGTTGCCCACTTTCCAGGTCAAGATCGTAGATACCTTCCCGCGAGGCATCCATGGCCAGCGCATAGCGCTCCTGGCTTTTCTTAAGATCGCTGCTGACCTGGGCCAGGCTTTCGCGCGTCTCATGCTCCTCCGAAACGTCGTAGAGCGTGGACAGGACTGCTTCGGTCTTGGCGAAGGTGACAAGCCGTGATGAGGCCCTGGCCCAAAAGGCCCGGCCATGATCGCCCACGAGATGGACGTCGAAACCATTGACCTCGCCCTCGCGCTTCAGGCGCGTCGTCAGTTCGCGCCGCTGCGTCTTGTCGGAATAGATATCCGTAACGGGGCGGCCCAGCAGCTTGGACAGCGGCATGCCGATGGCGCGCCCCATCATGGGATTGGCGTGCAGAATAACGCCATCACCGACACGGGTAACCAGAACCGCAATGGGCAGTCCCTCGACGATTTCCTTGAGCGTCTGCCCCTCTTCGGCATCCTGGCGTTCGCGCATCCGGCGTTCGGAAAAATCGCGAAACGAGGAAAAAATGAACTCCTCGTCGCCGTAGGCGATGTAGGCCGCACTTATCTCGGCCGGAAATGTCGAGCCATCCTTGCGACGGTACAGGGCCTCAAAGGAATTGCGCAGCTTACGCTCGCGCACATGCCGCCAAAGACCATCCCACTTTCCCGGTATCAGATGCAGATCGATCTCGAAAATCCGCTTGGTCAGAATTTCCAGGGAACTGAAACCCAGCAAATCACAGGCGGACTGGTTGGCCGAAAGAATGGCCCCATCTGCTCCGATCCGCATCATGCCGTCATGAGATTCGTCAAAAGAGAGCTTGGCCAGTTCCTGCCCGGCTTCCAGGGCCATGCTGTCGTGAATGTCTTGCAGCAATGCCAGAAAAACGATTCCTTTACGATCTTGATAACGCGCGACCAGACACTCGACGGCCAATCGCCCGCCATCCTTGCGCAAAAGCGTTTTGGCAAGCGCGTAACTGTCATCGACCCCTTCTTTAAGCGCCGAGAAGAGAAGAGCCTCGCGGATTTTGTCATCTGGACTGGAAAGGGACAAATAGTCAGGAGGGAGCGCATCACTCTCGGAAAGGCCCAGCATGCGTCGAAGCTGCGGGTTAACCGCCAACACAACGCCCTCTTCGCCAACCAGGGCAACACCCAGGGTGGGAAGGGATGAATAACGACCAAAGATCGCCTCGCGGCTGCCGTCTTCCGGCATCCTGACCTACCTCATGCAAACAGCGAAACCGGGATCGCCGTCTGTCCCCCCTTAACCAACCCCCTCAGACACGAATACGCAACTGTATTTCGACAGCATTCTACAATATTACCCTGGACAGGCCAGGGGTATTTGCGGGCCTGCGGTTCGGCATCAAGATTGCGGCTGCCGATAGAAGCCAAATCCGTTCTTGCCCTTCTGCTTGATGGCGTACATGGCCGCATCCGCCGCGATCAGAAGCTTGTCGCTGTCGGTGGCATCGTCGGGATAAAGCGCAATGCCGACGCTGGCGGAGATATTGGCCTTGCCCTCCTTGAACAAGAAAGGCTGCGAGAGGGTTTCCACCACCTTCTCCGCCACGGTGCTGGCGTCTTGCCACTTGATCACGCCCGAGAGGATCAAGGTAAATTCATCACCGGCCAGCCTGGCCACGGTATCGGTGGCGCGAACCAAGGCCTGCAGGCGCGTCGCCACCTCTATCAGCAACTGATCGCCCGCCATATGACCATAGCTGTCGTTGACCTCCTTGAACCCATCAAGATCGACGAACAGTAGGGCCGCCTTTTGCGTGGATCGATCCGCCTGGGCAAGGGCATGCAGCAGCCGGTCGGTAAACAGATAGCGGTTGGGCAGGCCCGTCAAAGTATCGTGTGTCGCCTGCAAACGAAGCTGGTTTTCAATTTCCTTCCTGAAGGTGATGTCGGTAAAGGTGGCGACATAGTTGGTAAGACGCCCGGCGGAATCATGAACCGCATCCATGCGCAGCCATTCGGGATAGATGTTGCCCGACTTGCGCCGGTTCCAGATTTCACCTTCCCAATGACCAAGGGATCGCAGTTTTTCCCACATTTCCTCGTAGAAACTGTCTTCCTGGACTCCCGACTTCAAGAGATCTGCCGTTTTTCCAATGACGTCATCGGCCTCATAGCCGGTGATGCGCGTGAAAGCGGGATTGGTTCTGACGATGGCCCCCTCAGCATCGGTCACGAAAATGCCGGTATCGACATTCTTGAAGACGGCCTCGGCCAAACGCATGGCTTCTTCAATCCGCTGACGCTCGATGGCGTAGCGGATGGCACGGCGCAGCACGTCACCGTCCGAGCGCCCCTTGACCAGATAGTCCTGCGCCCCCTGCTTCACTGCCTCCAAGGCCAGTTCTTCGTCATCAAGCCCAGAAAGAATGACCACCGCTGCCTTGGGCGGGGCCGACTCAAGTATCTTCTTGACCGTCTCAAGGCCAAAGGAATCGGGCAAAGACAGATCAAGCAGAATAACGTCGAAATGTTGGGCCGCCAGATGCTGCACAGCCTCTTTCAAGGAGGAGGCATGGGCAAGCGTGAAGTGCCCCTGGCCGGGCTCGGCCAGAGAATAGCGAATGAGCGCGGCATCGCCGGGATTATCCTCAACTACCAGTACGCGAATATCGCTCACGCATTACCCCACTTAATAAGTAATGGGTGGAAGGTTTCTTAATTTTCCACCAGACATCCTTAGGTAAGACTGGCCTACAACCTCCAACACAGAGAATCAAGACGTCTGCTCAGCGGACTACCTTAAATAGCACCTGCTTCAAACAGCGTCATCCGCATAACGTTTCCCTGTCCAGGGATTGTTTCAACCCAAATCCGCCCCCCGTGGCGTTCGACAATCCTTCGGGCGATCGCCAGGCCAACACCCGGCGTCTCCACCCCGGCACCGGCAGCCTGAAACAGGCCGAACAGGCTTTCCGCCCGGGCCGGATCGATCCCAGGGCCGTTATCATGAAGGCTGATCAACCAGCGCCCTTGCTCGCGTTCCGCCGATAGGCGAATTTCCGGTTTGCGGTCAGCGCAAACTGGGCGCAACGCATTGTCGAAAAGGGCGGTAAACAGGGTTCGAATCATCGCTGGATCACCTTTGATGCGTGGCAACGAGCCCTCAATCTTGATCTTGGCCCCCTTGTCGCGAATAAGACCGGCCAGATCAACCATCACCTGGGCGATTTCCAGATCAAGTTCGACCGACTGACCGGGCTCGCCCAACTGTCCCAGGCGGGCATAATCGGCGATGCCATCCAGAAACTTCTGCATTTGCGCAACGTCCGCCCTGGCTAGGGAAAAAGCTTCGGCATCACCCCCTTGAATCCGATCAAGAGAGCCCGCGAGGCGGGCCAGAGGCGGCCTGCACCCTGTTGAAACACCATGAATGAATTGCTCCAGCTCTTCATTGGTGCGGTTCAATTCCTCCAGGCTGCCACGCAGCCGGTTTTGGGCCTGATTCAAAGCGCGCGAGCGTTCTTCCAGCATCTCCTCGACATAGCGCAGGATCGAAAATTCGACGCTGGACAGAATATCGGCAAAGGAAAGCAGGCCGACCGGAACGCCCTCGCCATCCGTCACCCCCAGATGGCGGATGCCTTTACGCTCCATGGTTTCGCGCGCTTCGAGAACGCTGACTGTCTGAGGAACGGCCATGATCGGGCTATGCGCCACATCCCCCACCCGAAGCCCGCTCTTGCGGCTGGCCACGGCCTTCAGCAGATCGCGTTCGGTTACGATGCCGCGACGGCCATCGCCCCAGATAACCACCGCGCAGTCGCCACCATGATTATGCAAACGACTTGCCGCCTGCGCCAGGGTCGACGAAGCCTGAAGAATCAGCGTCGAGCGGCGAATGACGGTCGAGACGGAGCGCATCGACAGAAAGTGGCGGACATCCTGCTGGCGCACGACGTCGCTCTGGCTGACCACGCCAACCAACTGATCCTTGTCATCGACCACCACATAATGGCGCAGCCCCTCGTCCCTGAACCGCAAGGTGGCGGCCTCGATGGTGACATCCTGCCGGATGGTGCGCACCGGCTTGCTCATGACCTCGCGGATGGGCAGGTCAAGCGCATGGCCGTCATCAAGATCGATCAGAAGCGCGTCATGCTCTGTCCAGATTCCCTCGGGCCGGTCGTTTTCGACAACGACGATGGAACTGCAGCGGGACTCGACCATCCGGCCAGCCGCCTCGGCCACCTTGGTCTCGGGCGAACAGGTTAGGATGTCGCGGCGCATGATCTGGGACAGATTCTGAACCTGTCCGCGCAACAGGTGATCTATATCTTCTTGTGTGGAATCGGACATCAGTCGTCAGGTTTCAAAGATTGGATAACTGGTTCGCCATTAAACCACATCCTCGGTTTTCCCGCTATCGCCCAACTGGATGGCTTCGACCTGCTCGGAGTGACGGACCACCTTGTCGACCGACACTTTCAAAAGACGCAAATCGTCACCAGCCTGTGTGAAATGCTTTTCCAGATTTCCCGCCCGTTCGGCCAGACGCTTCACATCATCCAGCAAATGGCGCACCTGGGCCTGGATGACATCGGCCTGCTCACGCATGCGCGCATCCTTCAGCACCGCCCGGATCGTGGTCAGCGTCGCCATCAGTGTGGTGGGCGAAACGATCCACACGCGCGCCCGGTAGGACTTTTCCACCACCTCGGGAAAGTTGGCGTATAATTCTGCATATACCGATTCGGAAGGCAGGAACATCAGGGCGGATTCCGCCGTTTCGCCGGGCACGATGTATTTTTCGGAAATATCCCGCACATGGGTCAGAACCGCCGTGGCGAAGGCCCTGCCCGCCTGGGTGCGTTCGCTGTCGTCCTTGGCCGAGCGCAGTTGATGGAAGCTTTCCAAGGGAAATTTGGCGTCGATGGCGATCGATCCCGGCGGGCGCGGCAGCTTGATCAGGCAGTCGACCCGCCTGCGCTCGCCAATCGGGGCCTGAAACTCATAGGCCTGCGGCGGCAACACCTGACTAATCAAATCCTGAAGCTGAATTTCGCCAAACGCCCCACGGGCCTGCTTGTTGGACAGGATGTCTTGCAGGCTGACCATGCGCTCGGACAGTTGGGCGATATTGGCCTGGGCGGAATCGATCACGGCCAGGCGCTCGCGCAGTTCGGACAGGGTGGCTCCGGTACGCAACGAAGACTGGTCCAGCCCGTCATGCAGGCGCTTGCCCATGTCGGTCAGCCGTTCTTCCAAAACCCGGCCAAGCTGGCGCTCCTGAGATTGCAGCCGATCGGCCAACTGTGCCTGCTGGGCGGCCAGACTGTCGGCCATCTGAGCCAATCGCCCGGACAGTTCCCCCGATGACGCACTGCCGGTTCTTAAAACCAGCCAAGTCACCAGGACGCCGACGCCCAGGGCCAAAGCACCCGCCAGAACGGGAAAAAGAAAGGGATTCTCCATACCCTTCTCTTTACAGTTCCCGGATCGGAAGTGCAAACTTGACCTATGACTTCCGACATTCCCGTCCTGGCCGCAAAAAAGGCCCTGGCCCAGGGCGATTACGCCCTGGCCTGGATGCATGTCAGCGCGTTTCTTCAAGAATGGCCCAAGCATCCCGAAGCGCTGATCCTGGCCAGCCAGGCCGCCTGGGCCATCGGCAACAGCGAAGCGGCTGTTCCTTTGCAGTTGGAAGCCCTTATCCGCTCGCCCGAGAACAGACAAGTCCAGTCGGCAATCCTTAAGGCCTTCATGGCGGATACAAAGCAGGAATTCGACCTTCCCGCCGATCCCCTGGCCGGACTGCTGACCTTGATGCATGCGCTTCCCGATGTGGGGCAAATTCCCCTGGCTCTGGGCAAGGCGCTTCTGGCCAAAGGACGGATGCAAGAAGCGATCACCAGCCTAAGGACCGCCGCCAAGCTGATGCCGGCCCACGGCTTGCCCGTGACCTTGTTGGGTTTACTGGAACTTGACCTGGGGCTGGGCCCTGCCCCAGACCGGCCCCAAGCCCCCGCCTCTCCCGACAGGCGCATCGCCATGAGCGATCTGGGCGAACGCGGACGGTTCGGCAATCAGATCATTCAGTATCTGTTTTTGCTGTGTCACGCGAAAAAGGAAGGCCTGTCATTGGAGACGCCCGACTGGCTGGGCTCGCGCCTGCTGCGTCTTGAAGGCGACAACGCTTTGGGCACTCCCCTGCCTTTCTGGAAAGAACCATCTGCCGGAGCTCTTCCTTTCCTGGAAAAGGCCGGACCATCCCTGGCCGGGCGCGATATCAGCGGCTATTTCAATCTTCCCACCCAAATCTACCAACCCTGGAAAGCGGAAATTCAGGCGGCGCTAACCCCTTCCGCCCGGCTTGGCCCCCGCCTTCATCGCCTGCAGGCGGCGGTTTCAAGCCGCGGCAAGACCCTGGTCGCCCTGCATCTGCGCCGGGCCGAACGGGGCCGGGAAACCCTTATGCCCGAGGCCCCCGCCGCCTGGTATCTCGACTGGCTGAAAGCGCTGTGGCCCCGGCTGGATGCTCCGGTCCTTTATCTTGCCAGCAACAAGCCAGGAGAGACCCTGCCCGATTTTGCCGCCTTCGATCCCTTGAGCGAGCGCGATCTGGCCCCCCCGCTTGCCGGGGCGGACTTCATCGACGATTTCCTGGCCCTCTCGCAAGCCCGGCATCTGGCCCTTTCTCCCAGCACCTTCAGTCTGGCCGCCGCTCTGGCCGCCAGGGAGCTGGAAAGCGCCGCCATCCCCGATTTTGGCGCGCAGTGCCTTGTTCCAGTTGATCCCTGGAAGTCGCCTCCCTTCATTTCTTGACGCGTATGCTTTCTCCACTTATGTGAACTCCATGAGCATTCTTCCCATCCTTGTGGCGCCCGATCCGCGTCTGAAAGTCAAAGCCCTGCCCGTGACAGTGGTGGATGACGCCCTGCGCCGCCTGATCACGGATATGCTGGAAACCATGTATGCCGCTCCCGGCGTCGGCCTGGCCGCCCCCCAGGTCGGCATCAACAAGCAACTGATCGTCCTTGATATCGCCAAGAAGGACGAGGAAGCCCAGCCGATGGCCCTGATCAATCCGGAAATCCTCTGGCGCTCGGAAGAGACCAATGTCTATGAGGAAGGCTGCCTATCCGTGCCCGAACATTATGCCGAGGTGACAAGACCGGCCCGGGTCCGGCTGCGCTATCAAGACAGCCAGAACGAAATTCGCGAGATCGAGGCGGACGGGCTGCTGGCCACCGTCCTTCAGCACGAGATCGACCATTTATCGGGAACCTTGTTCGTCGATCATCTCTCGACCCTGAAGCGCGGCATGATCCTGCGCAAGCTTGAAAAAGCCCGCAAATTCAACATGAAAATGTAGCCGCCATGCGTCTCGTCTTCATGGGCACCCCCGACTTCTCGGCCATCCTTCTGAAAGGACTGATCGAGGTCGGACATGAGATCGCCTGCGTCTATTCCCAGCCGCCACGCCCGGCTGGACGCGGCCATAAGCCCCAGCCCTCACCCGTGCAGGTGCTGGCCGAAGCCCAGGGCATCGAGGTTCGCACCCCGGCATCCTTGAAAAATCCTGAAGAACAGGCCGCCTTTGCCGCTCTGGGGGCCGAAGTGGCAGTTGTGGCGGCCTATGGGCTGATCCTGCCCAAAGCTATCCTGGATGCGCCGAAACGGGGCTGCATCAACGTCCATGCCTCGCTGCTGCCCCGCTGGCGCGGGGCCGCCCCCATTCAGCGCGCAATCATGGCGGGCGATATGGAAACCGGAATCTGCATCATGCAAATGGACGAGGGGCTTGATACCGGCCCCGTCCTGATGCGTCAAAGCCTGCCCATCGCCCAAGACTGCACGGCGGGAATGCTGCATGACCAATTGGCGGAACTGGGAACCCGGCTGATGACCGCCACCCTTAAGGGGCTCGACGGCTTGAAGGGAGTTCCCCAGCCCGATAGCGGAGCCAGCTATGCCAAAAAGATTGAGCGAGGCGAAAGCAGGATCGACTGGAGCCACGAGGCCGTTGAGATCGAACGGCTGGTGCGCGCCATGTCGCCGCATCCTGGTGCCTGGTTCGAAATGGCAGGAGAGCGTTTCAAGGTGCTAAAGGCAGAGGTGAGCCGCCGCCAGGGCCAGCCCGGCACCGTTCTGGACGATGCCCTGACCATCGCCTGCGCCAAGGAGTCGTTGCGTATTCTGTCCATCCAGCGCCAGGGCAAAGCCGCCCTGGACACCGGGGCTTTTCTGCGCGGATGCGCCTTGCCCCCCGGAACGGTTCTGGAATGACTGTCCGCTACAAGCTGACGGTGGAATATGACGGATCGGCCTTTGTCGGCTGGCAGCGCCAAAACAACGGGCTTTCTGTGCAGGGCGTTCTGGAAGAAGCTGTGCGCCGCCTAACCGGATGCGACTGTTCGGCCGTGGCGGCCGGGCGCACCGATACAGGGGTTCATGCCCTGGCCATGGGGGCGCATGTCGATCTGATCCGCGATTACGACCCGGAAACCGTGCGCAAGGCCCTTAATTTCCACATGAAACCCCATCCGGTGGCGGTCATCGAGGCCAGCTTGGCCCCCCAAGGCTTTCATGCCCGCTTTTCAGCACTCGAACGCAGCTATCTCTACCGTATCTCGAACCGGCCTACGCCCCCGGTTCTGGAGCGCCATCGCGTCTGGTGGATATCCAACCCGCTGGATGCGGAAAGGATGTCCCTGGGGGCGGCCCACCTGATTGGACATCACGATTTTTCAACTTTTAGGGCGGGGGATTGCCAGGCCAAATCCCCTTTCAAGACCTTGGACGGACTAAGCGTCGAACGCCAGGGTGACGAGGTTCATATCCGCGCCCGCTCGCGCTCCTTCCTGCACCGCCAAGTCCGCAATATGGTGGGAACCTTGAAAATGGTGGGCGAGGGCAAGTGGTCGCCCCAGGACGTCAAGACAGCCCTTGAAGCCCGCGCCCGCGCCGCAGGCGGACCCACCGCCCCCCCGCAAGGCCTTTATTTCGTTAAGGTTATTTACCCTGCCTAATATTTTCCACTTGCCCTGTTGATAAAACCGCAGCATAAAGTTTAGGCATATTCCGTGCGGGAGGCGCTTTGCGCTCCGGCGTACGCAGTCCAAGCGCCTACCCGCGTTTGACCCTGGCAGTACCTACCCCCCATGCGGTTCATGCCTCGAGCCAATGCTCGAGTTTATGTTCAACATGAAGGAAAGGACGTGCCAATGGCGACCGGCACTGTGAAATGGTTCAATACCACCAAGGGCTTTGGCTTCATTGCCCCCGAAGACGGCGGCAAGGACGTGTTCGTTCACATCTCGGCCCTTGAACGCTCGGGTATGCAAGGCCTGCGCGAAGGCCAGAAGGTGGCTTTCGAGCTACGCCAGGACCCCAAGGGTGCGAAGGCTGTGGATCTGCGCGCCCTCGATTAAGAGAGAGCCAGCAGTCTGACCTTTGAAGCGACCGATGGGAAACCATCGGTCGTTTTCGTTTTCAGCGAACGCCGCCCACCGGGGCAAGGGGCTTCGAGGTCACGCCCGACTGCGAGGCTCCCGGGCTGTAGCCTGCGCTGGTTCCCTGGGGTGAAACGGTCAGTTCGGCATAAGAACCGATGATGGTCCCCGAACGGATCTGCAGCGTGGAAACACGCTCCATGCGCTTATAGGTGAGGACGCTGACCGTTGAACGCACGCTGGTCACTTCTTCCCAGCCATAGCGAGGCATTTCCTGCTTATAGAAGTCGAAAAGTTCTGTTGTTGAGAGGCGGCTGGAAAAGGCCAAACGCCCCACCCAGGTATCGGCCGCACCCAGCACCAGCGTCCGGTCAAGATCCATCGAAGCGTTGGCGGGTCTCGGAATATCCGTGAAATCACCGAAATGCGGCGAGATGCTTTCATTCTCGCTGCGCGCACTGGGGGTCAGAGAGGGGCTTTGGCAGGCCGACAACAGAACAAGGCAAGCGGCCAGGGCCACCCTATCCAGTCTGCCACCGATGAAGCGTCTACCCCGCATGGGCTCTTTCTAACACAATTGGCAGCCCTGTCCAACCGGGGAAACACTACTTCTTGCGTTTGCCGGGAGGATTTCGCACGCCGGGGGGCTGAACCAGAAGGTCTTGAACAAAAAGTTGCTCGAAATTCTCGGCACTTACCGGACGACTGACCAAAAAACCCTGGATTTCGTCGCAGCCATGGCTGCGCAGAAAAGCGATCTGCTCTTCGGTCTCGACCCCCTCGGCCACCACTTTCAAGCGAAGATTATGGGCCAGTCCGATGATCGCCGAAACGATCTCGGCATCGCTTTCGTCCGTCGCGATCTCGTGCATAAAGCTGGCGTCGATCTTCAAGGCGTCGATGGGAATGCGCTTGAGATAGGCCAGGCTGGAATAGCCGGTTCCGAAGTCGTCGATCGAGGTGACGACGCCCAGCGAGCGCAATTCATTCAGCATCAAGGCCGCGATATCCATATGCTCCATCAAGACGGATTCAGTGACTTCCAGCTCGAGATATTTGGGATCAAGCCCGGTTTCGGCAAGAATGCCCCTGACGCGTCCAACCAGATCGGCCTGATTGAATTGATGCGGCGAGATGTTGACCGCCATGCGGATGGGGGGCAATCCCCGGTCCTGCCAGGCCTTGTTCTGCTGGCAGGCGGCGCGCAGGACCCATTCGCCCAAGGGCACGATCAATCCGGTATCCTCGGCCAGGGGAATGAAGTCAGCGGGCGGCACAAGCCCCAGATCGGGATGATTCCAGCGCACCAAAGCCTCGGCACCCGCGATGCCGCCGGTATCCAGGTTCATCTTGACCTGATAGTTCAATAGGAATTCGCCGCGCTCGATGGCCTTGCGCATTTCGTTTTCCATGGCCAGACGCTCGAACGACTTGGCGTTCATCTGCGGCGTATAGAGCTGGTAGCTGTTGCGACCCAGATCCTTGGCCCGGTACATGGCGATGTCGGCATTCTTGACCAGCACTTCGGGATTGTCGCCATCTTCGGGAAAAACACTAATGCCGATCGATGTGGTGACGAACAATTCCCTGTCCTCGACCAAGAAGGGCTCGCGAATGCTTTCGATGATGCGCCTAGCCGAGCGCACGGCATCATCGACATCATGAATTTCGCTCATCAGAACGGTGAATTCGTCGCCGCCCATACGCGATACCGTATCGGCTTCGCGCATGGATAGTTTCAGGCGATTCGACATTTCCTCGAGCACACGATCACCCACGCTGTGGCCCAGCGTATCGTTGATGCGCTTGAAAAGATCAAGATCGAGAAAAAGGATGGCCAAGCGCTGGTGATGGCGCTTGGCCGAATTGATCGCCATCGCCAGGCGATCATTGAACAGGCGCCGGTTGGGCAGGCCGGTCAAAACGTCGAAATAGGCCAGATTGCGGATGCGTTCCTCGGCCTTCTTGCGCTCGGTGATGTCGCTAAAAATGCCCGCGAACTTCGTAGCACCGCCCTCGATATCCTGGATGCGGGTAATGGTCAGCCATTCCGGATAGATGTCGCCATTCTTGCGTCGGTTCCAAACTTCACCCTGCCAATGCCCCCGAGAGACGATGGAATTCCACATCTGAGCGTAGAATTCCGCGTCATGGCGCCCGGAACGCAGCATGGCGGGCTTTTGGCCGATGACTTCCTCAGCCATGTAACCAGTCAGCGTGGTAAAGGCCGGATTGACCGCTTCGATCACGCCTTCCATATCCGTGATGATGATGCCATCCAGCGAGGCCTCGATCACCTTGTGGGCCAGATTCAAATGACGTTTCGATTCTTCAAGTGCGCGGTCGCGCTGATGCAGAGCGTCTTCCAGACGGCGCACATATTCATGCTCCAAGCTGGTCAGAATGTCTGAGAAAGACAGAATTCCCGTCAACAGTCCATGATCGTCGGTAACGCCGAGATGGCGAAAGCCCTTCTGCTCCAACAGGTCGCGCGCATGCAAAAGCGTGGTCTGCGCGGAAATCGTAAAAAGCGGCTTGCTGGCGATGGAATCGACGGACTGAACCGGCTGACGCCTGGCGATCAACCGCAGGATATCGCGTTCGGTAACAATGCCGACATGCTGATTATGCGCATCCACGACCACGGCGGCATCCGTCCGCTCTTCGCGCATGATCCGCATGGCCTCGGTAAAGGGCATATCCGCGCCCACGGTGACCAGCGCCCGGGGAACGGCCGAGCGCACATCACGCATATAAAGATAATGCTGTATGCCGAAATGCTTGATGATATCGGTCTGGCTGACCAACCCCAGAAGCTTGCCGTGAGGACCCGTCACCACCAGGTGGCGCATGCCCTCGTCCTTCATGCGCCGTCCCGCCTCGGAGACGGTCATCTCCGGTCCCACCGTCACCAGGGGCGCACTCATGACCTTGCCGATGGGAATATCGAGCGAGCCGCCCACATCAAGATCGAGCCCCAGGGCGTCATGCTCGGTCCAGATGCCCACGGGACGCTCGCCATCCATCACCAGAATCGAGCCGCAGCGATGTTCCTGCATCAATTCGGCTGCTTCAGACAAGGGGGTCGAAGGAGCGCAGCGCAACACATCCGTGCGCATGATCGTGCCGATAGTCCGGTCTTCAGTCACCTTATCACTCCTTCTAGGCCAACGGCCTCTTCGATTCTCGTGCGCAATATTTCAGGCGCCACCGGTTTGATCAAATAGGCCTCGATTCCAAGCGGCATCAATTCGGACGGCGGAACCTCATTCGGATTGAGCGTCAGAACGATCACCTTCAACTTCCTGATCGCCTCGATGGCGTGCGCACGCATTCTGCGCAAAATCTCAACGCCCCCCACCGGCTCCATCACCAGATCCAAGATCATCATGTCAGGGCAGGATTTCTCCATGAGCTTAAGAGCACTGCCGCCGTCATTGGCCTCATCAACCATGTGGATTTCCATGCTTGCCTGCATACGGCGCAGAATCTCACGGACGAACGCCTCATCATCCACCACCATCACTCTGAGATTGCTCAACCCGCTCGGCATGACAAACGCCCGGCCACCTCGTCACAAGATCAGCATCTATTAGCAGCTTCAAGCTGCTCTGTCAGCCCGAGGAGAGGTTATAAGGGTTAAGACTGTCTCCAGCGCCAAATCCAGGGCGCAGGCCACATCCCGGCTAAGTTCTTGACCATGCTTGAAATCCTGCCCCTCAACGCCCACGATCCACAACTGTTTGGGAAGCTGGTCCAGGCTGCGCGCCATCTCGACGGCCTCGGCCAGGCCAAAGGCATGGCTGGAGAAAAGAATCAAATCAGGAGGAACCGAGTCGCGAACGGCATCGATGACATGAAGAGCGCCAGCGGGCTTTCCCGATGACACGGCATCGATAACCACGGCCAGCGAGCGTCCCTGCCAAAGGGCCATCAAGCCCGTTCCCTCGCCGTGATGCAAAACGACATCAAGCGCAGGAATCTGTCGAGCCTTCAGTCGTTCGGCCAGAATCAGTCCAACGCCATCATCGCGCCTGAATTCATTGCCGATGCCGACGACAAGACTGTTATTCGCGGTCAACGGTCAGCTTCAGGAAGTGGGTCGCACAGGAGATGCAGGGGTCGTAATTGCGAATCGCCTGCTCGCAACGCCATTTCAGATCCTCGTCCGACAGGGCCAGATTGGCCGAGACCACATTGAACAGGTCGCTTTCGATGATCTTCTGATTCTGCGCCGTGGGGGGCATGATGCGCGCCGTTTTTACCAGCCCCTGATCGTCGATCTCATAGCGGTGGTAACAGATGCCGCGGGGAGCTTCGGTGCAGCCATGGCCAACGGAAGCCTTGATCTCGGGCTCGATGAAGGCCCGATCCGGCTCGACATAATTCTTGGCAATGGCCAGACCATCCAGGCAGACCTGCAAGATCTCAACCGCGCGCACGACGATGCTTTGGAAGGGATTGCGCACCACGGGTCCCAGCCCCGCCTCCTTGGCCGAGCTTTTCGCCTCGGGATGCAGACGATCATAATTGATGGCGTAGCGGGCCAGCGGCCCGGTGTGATAGGGCTGCTTGCCGGGCTTCTGGAAACCATGCAGGGCGTTGGAATGTTTGACATGCTCCTCGTCGAAATGATCGAGGAAGTGCGGCAGATCGGTATCGAGCCCGCGGTTGGAAACCACGCGGCCTTCATGAATGGCATATTCGCTTTCATGGCGCAGGGCCACAAAATTATAATGCTGCTCGATATCGGGGAAGTTGAATCCTCCAACTAGGCGGATGGTGTCGTGGCTGGCCTCGATGGCCCATTCCAACTCTTCGATCAGGGGCTTGATCTCGGATTTCTTGGGAATGCGGTAAAAGCCGCCAACCCGCATATTCACCGGATGAATGGCACGTCCGCCACCGATGGCCTCTAGAATATCGTTGCCGATCTTCTTCAAGCGAAGCGCTTTTTGCACCAACTCGCGGTTCGACTTGGCCAATTGAATGGCGTCGGGAAGACCCAAAAAATCCGGAGCATGCAGCATATAGACATGCAGCGCATGGCTTTCGATCCATTCACCGCAATAAATCAGGCGGCGAAGGGCGCGGACAGGCTCAGACACAACGATGCCCAGCGCGTTTTCCATGGCCTGAATCGACCCCATCTGATAGGCGATGGGACAGATTCCGCAGATGCGCGCCGTGATGTCGGGAACTTCCATGAAATGGCGGCCCCGCAGAAAAGCCTCGAAGAAGCGCGGCGGCTCGAAGATGCCGAAACGCACTTCCTTGATCTCGTTGTCCTTGACGCGGACATAGAGCGATCCCTCGCCCTCGACGCGGGCCAGCGCATCGACCTTGATGACGCGGTTACTCATGTTTCAGGCTCTCCTCACGGAAGGCTGGCGCATTGGCATTGAAGTTGCGGAAAGACCGCATGACAGAGGCCTTGTCCTGACCCAGCTCAGTCAGGAGGCGCTTGGCCAAAGCGTCTGTATTGGGCGTTTCCATCGGGCCGAAGCAGCCAAAGCAGCCGCGATGCACCGAGGGGCAGAGATTGCCGCATCCGGCCTGCGTAACAGGCCCCAGACAGGGCATGCCCTTGGCCACCATGACGCAGACGGTGCCCTTCTGCTTGCACTCCACGCATTCGGCAAAGTTGGGAATGTTGGGTTTTCTGCCGTTGAGCAGCGCATTCAACACTTCCAGCAATTGATATTTGTTGATCGGGCAGCCACGCAATTCGAAATCGACCTGCACATGCTCGGCGATGGGGGTCGACGTTTCCAGCGTTTCAATATAGTCGGGCCTGGCATAGACGATCTCAAGGAAGCCGTTGACATCCTTGAAGTTGCGCAGCGCCTGAATGCCGCCTGAGGTGGCGCAGGCGCCGATGGTAATCAGGGCCTTGGTCGATTTTCTGATCTGGCGGATCAACTCGGCCTCGTGCGGCGTGGTGATCGAGCCCTCGACCAGCACGACATCGAAGGGCCCCTTCATGTCCTTGCGGGTGGCTTCCAGGAAATAGGCGATCTCGACCGCATCGGTCACGGCCAGCAGTTCCAGCTCGCAATCCAAGAGCGACAACTGACAGCCATCGCAGCTTGAAAATTTGAAGACGCCCAGCCTGGGTTTTGCGCGCGCTGTCATTTTTATAGCTCCCGCACCGTGAAGGCATCGGCCACCTCGTCGAAGCGAAAGACCGGCCCGTCCTTACAGACGAAAGGCGCCCCCCACTGGCAATGGCCGCAAAGCCCGATGCCGCATTTCATGTTGCGCTCCATCGAGACATAGATGCCGCTGCGGTCGATTCCGGCCTGTTCCAGTGCCTGAATGCCATAACGCATCATGATCTCAGGGCCGCAGACAAAGGCTGTGGTATGCATAGGATCGAAACCCGCCCCCTTGACCAGCTTGGTGACCACGCCGACATGGCCGCCCCAGCCCGGCTCGGCGCGGTCCACCGTCACGCGCACCTTGGTGTCGAAGCGGCCCCGCCACTTTTCCAATTCCTTGGGAAATAGAATTTCCGAAGGCGAGCGCGATCCGTACAGCAAAACCACCTTGCCGAAGCGATGGCGGTTGGCCAAGGCCATGTAAATGGCGGGACGCAGGGGGGCAAGACCCAGGCCGCCCGCCAGAATGACCAGATCGGAGCCGAAAGCCTCCTCGACCGGCCAAGGCTTGCCGAAGGGGCCGCGAATGCCGACCGCCATGCCTTCGGACAGATTGCCGATCGCCTGGGTGACCGCACCCACACGCCGGATGGTATGCACGATCTTCGAGCTGTCGCTGGGATCGCCAGAAATGCTGATCGGCACCTCGCCCGCACCGAAGGTGTAGAGCATGTTGAACTGGCCGGGCTTGAAGGAAAAGCTTCCCCCGCCCTCGGGCACCAGTTCCATGGTAAAGGAATCGGCCAGTTCCTTCCTGATCTTTTCAATGCGGAAGGGGCGGATATCCATGGGATCGGCCTGCGCTTGCATGGCGACGTTCATGCCATCAACCCTTCTTCGCCGGACCGTAGAGATCGAACATCTGCATGCGGGCCGCATGCAGCCGGTGCGCCATGACCGGCACGAACCGCTTCATGACCTGATAGCCCAGGGCCGGATCGCTTTCCATCTTGCGGGTCAGGCAGGTGGCGTCGAAGGACAGGGCGCGCACCAAAGTCTGCGCCCTGGCGTCGAAGGCCCATTTGTGAGGCGGCACCAGCCACGACCAGCCCAAAACGCCCCCATCGCCCACGGTTTCCACCATCAGGGGCGGACGCCCCGGCGCATGCACCTCGACCGCCACCACGCCCGAACGGATGAGATAGAATTTTTTGGCATCGCCGCCTTCGCGAAACAGGAACTGCCCCGCCTCGAAACGCTCGTTGGCGGCACAGCCGATCATGACGTCCTTAAGCGCCTGATCCAGCCCCTCGGCAAAGGGATGCTCTTCCAGGATGCGGCCAAGATTGTCCACCTGAACCATGATCTACGCTCCCTTTCCGATGGCCTTGGCTTCGGCCGTGATGTCGATACCCACCGGACACCAGATGATGCAACGCCCGCAGCCGACACATCCGGAATGGCCGAACTGCTTGACCCAGTGAGAAAGCTTGTGCGTCATCCATTGGCGATAGCGCGAAGCCCCGGTGTTGCGCACCGATCCGCCATGGATATAGGAATAATCGATACTAAAGCAGCTATCCCATTTGCGCGACCGTTCGGCCTTGAGGCCGGAAAGATCGGTCGTATCCTCAACCGTCGAGCAAAAGCAGGTGGGGCAGACCATGGTGCAGTTGCCGCAGGACATGCAGCGCTTGGCCACGTCCTCCCAATGCGGGCTCTCCAGATTGGCCGCCAGCAAATCGGCAACCCCTGCAATCATGGCCCGTTTCTGGCCCTTGGCGGCGGCATCGATCTGTGCGGCAGCGGCGTTCTTGTCGCCCTCTTCTGCCGCCTGCTTGGGCAGGCGCTCCAGCACCGCGCGGCCCTTCTCGCTTCCCGCTTCCGCCAGGAAAACATGACGCGATCCGTCCAGAATTTCCGCAAGCTTCAGATCGAAACCTTCGGAAACGTCCGGCCCGGTCTTTTGCGATGCGCAAAAACAGGCATTGCCCGCATGATTGCAGGTGACGACAGCGATGAAACTGTTCTTGCGCCGCTCAGCGTAGCCCTTGTCGGTATAGGGTCCGCCCTCGAACACCTTGTCTTGAATGAACATGGCCGCCAACTCGCAGGCGCGCACGCCGATGAAGGCATAGCGGGGCTGGGGCGTGGAATCCTTGACGACGCGAAAACCGTGCCCCGCTTTTTCCGCCGACCATAATTTCTGGCGGGCCGGATAGAGATGGGCCTTCAGCCCCTGAACAGCTTTGGTATGGCCGAAGAGCTGGGCGTCGTTCCGGTTGGAAAGGCGGTAGTGCCCGCCCTCTTCCTCATCGCCCATGCCCCGAGGCAAATCATCAGGGCCGGAAACCGGCGCGTATAGGATGGCACCATCCTCTGCCCTGGGGCCGATCACCTGATAGCCCTCTTCGGTCAGAAGGGTGAACAAAGTGCCGAGATCCCTGCGATCGATAACGGCCTGACTGTTCGCCATGTACACCTCGTCGGACAAAAACTGCCTAGGCGGACTATGCCACGCGGCTGCTGAAAATGCACCCAGGAAAACTGGGGTATAGGCTAAAGATATATGACACGCCATGCGGGGTGTGAGCACCGTCACTGGCTTAGAGCGGGGCGTCTGAAATCGCAGCCATTTAACGGCTGCGATTGAAGGCGTGAATCCGCTCTACCGATTTGTTTTAGCGAACGATTCACGTTTAACACCGCGTCACGAGAGTGACTCGGAGTTAAACAATCGTGCGCTAGTGTGCGCGCGGTCACTGTGCCTTTGCGTCCGAATGCTTAAACTCGTTTTTACAGAGCGGAAATTTCGTCTCTGAAGTCTTATCGATGGTGTGTCATGCGTCTGATTTCGTTCTCCCCGCCCGTTCTGGTCATCAGCCTCGTTCTGCTGGGTTCGGACGGATTGCGCTTCCTTTTGAAAGCGACATGGCAAAGCTTTTCTTTGGGCGACGTGCTCAATCAAGTGGGAATGGCCTCCGCCCTACCCGATTCCTGGATGAGCGTGTCCTTCGGCTGGGTTCTGCTGACGCTGGGATTGGTGATCGGCGAAATCGGCTTGATTCAGGAACGTGTACGCGCCGTCCAGGAAGAAAAGTTGATGAAGAAGCTTTGGGAGGAGGCCGAACGCAGGCGGGCGGAAGAGCGTCATGCCGACATGCTTCAAAGGCTCGGTCGTCGAAAGGGCCGCATTCTGAACAGCCCCGCCTAAGAAACGCTATTTCTTGATGGGCGGGACCAACTGACAACAGACCTGATTGCGCCCGCTCTGCTTGGCCTTGTAAAGAGCGGCGTCGGCGCGCCCCAGAAATTCGATCAGGCTTTCCTTCTGACGGCGCTCGGCCACCCCCAAGCTGGCCGTGACCTTTCTGCCCCGCATGGGCTCGTCGAATTCCAAAGCCTCGACCGCTTCGCGTAGACGTTCCGCAAAGGCGCCGATTTCCTGGGATGATCGTCCGGCCACAAAAACGGCGAATTCCTCGCCCCCCAGCCGCACGGGAAGGTCGCCCTGACGGCTGGTCTTGACCAGAGCCTCGGACACCATTTTCAGGACCACGTCGCCCTGATTGTGGCCATAGGTATCGTTGACCGACTTGAAATGATCGATATCGAGAAGGGCCACACTGATCCCTGACCCTTTGTCGCGGTCGTGAATGGCAAACAGCCGCTCGACCATGTCTTGCATGTAAAAGCGGGTGAAGAGGCCGGTCAGCGCATCGCGAATCGAGCGCTCATAGAATTGCTGGCGCTCAAGGTCCAGTGTGCGGTAGATCGACTCGCGCTCAACCGCCACCTGAAGCGGGATGTTCATCTGCTGGACCATCTCCACCACTTCGGAATTGATGGCGATGCGCTTGGAGAGATGGATCAGCACCAAGGCCTCGATGGTTCCCTTGTCGGGCGAAAACAAGGGGATCAAAAGAGCGCTGTGGCGCCGCCCGGCATCGTCGGGACCGACCAGGGTGAAGTTCCATTTATGCCGCTTGCCCCAGCTTTTGGCATCCTTGCCCAAGGTGGTGGCGACCAGCAGAGGCGGCGCCACCAAAGTTCCCTTGTAGCGGCTTTCTGGCCCCAGATGCAGCACCAGATCGTCATGGCTTTGCGAGCGTGAGAAGAATTCGATCATATGGGCGGGAACGAAACGCTTGGCCACATCAAGCAGGGCGCGCGCCACATCTTGGAAATCGCGGTACCCCGTCATCGTCTTGGTGATGTCGGTCAGCATCTGGTTCAGACGCGACAGGCGGTGGATGTCGGTATCCTCCTTGGCCAGGAGGTAAAGGCCGCAATCCAGCGTTTTCAGCCGGTCGATAATGGGATGAATCAGGTCTTCGGGAATGATCGAGCCGTGCTGCGGGCAGATCATCTTGAGATCCAGCTTCTCGATGCGGGTCAGCGAATGCAACAGCACGTCGCGGCTGGGAATATAGTGTTCGTGAAAGGGTCTCAACTGCTCGAAATAATCGATGCTATCGGCCACCAGCGAGAAGCCGTCGGTAAAGCCGCCGAAGATATCGCTGGAGAACAAGGCCCCCGTTTGTTCATCGAAGGTCACGAAGGCGCCTGGAAAATGGGCGTAGGGGGTAAAGAGGAAGCGCAGCATCCGCCCCCCCAGATCCAGCTTCCAGTCATGCTCCTCCACCAGCCAGAAGGGCATCTTGAAGCCGTAATGCTTGATCAGGGTCTGGCCCCGCCAGTGCGAAATGACGGCGGCATCCTTTCTGGTCACCAACTCGTCGAAGCGCGGCATGGCCGAGGTGATGTCGGGATCTTGGTGATGGCAAACGAACCAGCGGATATTGTTAAGATCGGTGACTTCGGCGATCTTCTTCAGCGTATGCTCGTAGGTCAGCACCGAGCCGGGGTCGAACAGAATGGATTGATCCCCATGCTCGATCAAATAGACATGGCATTGGAAGGCGTCGCCGGGCAGATAATGCCCCACCCACCACACCCGATCCGCGATCTCGATCGCGTGATTGGGATCGGCGGATTTCATGATTTCGGCCAGTGACAAAAGATGCCCCTTCAATTATCTGATCCGATGATAGGCCTTTGGGATCATGAAACAAAGATGAATCAAACATCTGTTTCGCCAAGCCGCACCGTGTTACATATTGCTAATATGACCAAATGGGGGATTGTGTGACATTGCTACTCGTGCTGGCTTTGGCGGCTCTGGCGGCCTGGATGGGGCTATTAATGGGCCGCCATGGCTTCTGGCGGGCCGATCAAAGGCTTCCCAAGGCGCCACTGCTGTTGCCCCGCAAGCAGCCCCAGGTGGTGGCGGTCATTCCCGCCCGCAACGAAGCCGAAACCATTGCCGCCGCCCTGCAATCCATTCTGTCCCAGGATTATGAGGCCCTTTCCCATGTCATCCTGGTCGATGATCATAGCAACGACGGCACCGCCGAGGCCGCCCAGGCCCTCAATGATCCCCGCCTGACGGTCATTTCAGCGCCCGATCTGGCCAAGGGCTGGGCGGGAAAACTGTGGGCGATGGCCCAAGGAATCGCCAAAGCCAATGAATTGGCCCCAAATGCCCCCTATCTGTGGTTGACCGATGCCGACATCGCGCATGGCCCTGCCACCCTGTCCCGCCTGGCCGCCAAGGCTGAAAGCGACGGGGCTGTTCTGGTGTCCCTGATGGCAAGGCTCAATTGCCAGGGATTCTGGGAACGTCTGCTTATTCCGGCCTTCGTCTTCTTTTTTCAAAAGCTCTATCCCTTTCCGGCTGTAAATGAGGTGACATCCAATCTGGCCGCCGCCGCCGGTGGCTGCATGCTGGTCAGAAACGAAGCCCTCATGCGAGCCGGGGGCTTAAGCGCCATCCGCGATCAGATCATCGATGATTGCGCCCTGGCCGCCATCTTGAAGCCCAAAGGGCCGATTTGGCTGGGACTGGCCGAGGAGGACGAATCGCGAAGCCTGCGTCCCTATTCCGGTCTGGGCGGCATCTGGTCCATGGTGGCCCGCACCGCCTTCGTCCAGCTTCGTCATTCCTGGCTGCTGCTGCTGGGCACCGTGCTGGCGATGAGCCTGCTCTATCTGGTCCCTCTCCTTGCGCTGGTCCTGGGCATCCTGGACGGCCAAGCCCCCCTGACACTGGCCGGTGCCCTGGGATGGCTGTGCATGACCATCGCCTACAGCCCCACCATCGCCTATTACCGGATGAAGCCCTTCCTTCTGTGGGCGGTCACCCTGCCGGTCGCCGGCTTCTTTTATCTGCTGATGACCCTGTACTCAGCCCTGCAAGGCGGCGGCGACTGGAAAGGGCGAAAAGGCGGCAAAGGGATCGAAGACCCGGATGCCGACCGCGCCTCGGTGGAGATGGCCCGCGATGTCGTGGAAAAGGCAGGCACCTCCTTTTATTGGGCTATGCGTTCGCTTTCCAGCGAGCGGCGCGACGCCATCTTCGCCATTTACGCCTTCTGCCGGGCCGTTGACGACATCGCCGATTCCACAGCCGCGGACGAAACCAAAAGGAACGATCTTGCCCAATGGCGCCAAGGGATAGCCTGCCTTTACGAAGGCAGGGACGCGCCGGAAAACCTACCTCTCCTGCGCGCCCTGAAGGCGCCGATCCGCCGCTTTGCCTTAAGCAGGAAGGATTTCGAGGCCATCATCGACGGCATGGAAATGGATGTGGGAACGCCCATCCGGGCTCCCTCACGCGAACAGTTCGATCTCTATCTCGACCGCGTCGCCTGCGCCGTGGGCCGCCTGTCCAACCGGATCATGGGGGCACCTGAGCGCATCGCCGATGCCCTGGCCAACAGCCTGGGACGTGCCCTTCAAACCACCAACATCCTGCGCGATCTGGCTGAAGACGCGACCCTGGGACGCCTTTATCTGCCCCTGCCCCTGCTGCTCAAATACCGCATCCAGGACACCGATCCCGCCCGGGTGCTGGCGCACCCCAACCTTCACGCGGCTTGCCTGGCCTTGGCGGCCGAGGCGCAGGATCTGTTCTTGCAATCGGCGGGGTTGCTGGGACAAACGGATTCGCGCCCGCTGCGCCCTTCGCTGGCCATGATGACCGTCTACCGGCTGATTCTCAACCGGCTGATCGATCGCGGCTGGAAGGACCCCACGCAGCCGCTTGCCGTCTCCAAGCGCGAAAAATTATGGGCCGCCCTGCAAGGGGCTTTGAAGGCGGGACCGCCGACCGCCTGAATTCGTTGATCCAGATCAACGAATTTTGTCAATTCAGCGGATTGATTCCCAATATCCAATTCCGTAGCATCGCCGCATGCTGACTTATGCACAGTCTGACCGGCCTGTTCTGACCGCGCCTTCAAGGCGTCACGGTCGATTGTATCGCATGGCCGCCAGATTGGGGCTTGTCGTTCTGTCGCTCAATCTGCTGCTGGGCGTCCTTTTGCCGCAGCCGGGATTCGATCTGGCCGACGGGCTGGAACTGTGCGTCACCCACCTTGAGAAAGAAGCCGATTCATCGGCGCAACCCTCTGGCCAGAAGGCCTTGGGCGCACCGCATTGCGTCTTCTGCCTGCAATATCATCAAGCGGCGGCCCTGCCGGAAAGGACGGCCCAGCTTGTGCGGCCTTCCTTGTCCATGCAGACAAACTATCCGCCCGGCACAGTTGCCTTCCAACTGACAATCGATCCGCCGGATCAATCCTCTCCCCGGGCTCCGCCCACCTTCTCCTGAACCATTCGTCATCCGCGCTTCTGGCGGGCCTTTTCAGGCCTGCCTGAACTTTGCGCGGTCAATTCCGGTTTTCAGGAGCAAGCCCCATGTCTGTTCGTTTCCTCAATACGTCCTCGCTACTGGCCCTGGCCGCTTGCGCGCTGACCATGTCGCCCGCCCGCGCCCAGCAATCGACCCCGCTGCCGCCGGTCTCCGTCGAGACCGCCAACCCCGTTGACGGCCTCAACCTGCCCATCTGCCACACCGAGGTCGGAAAAAAAGAGATCGACGCCAAATCGCTCTCCACCAGCGACACGGCCAGATTGCTCGACAACGTGCCCGGGGTCGATACCTATACCGGCGGCGGCATTTCCGGTCTGCCCAGCATTCACGGTCTGGCCAGCGATCGCATCCGCACCGAGGTCAACGGCATGCCGATCACCTCGGCCTGCCCCAACCACATGAATCCGGCGCTGTCCTATATTGCACCCCAGCGGGTCGGGAAGGTTCAGGTCTGGACCGGCATCACTCCGGTCAGCGAAGGCGGCGACAGCATCGGCGGCACCATCAAAGTGGAATCGCCCCCGCCGGTCTTTGCTGGCAAGGACGAGGCCTATCATACCGAAGGCAGTCTCTCATCCTTCTATCGCAGCAATTCGTATGGATTCGGAGGTGCTGTCTCGGCAACGGGTGCTACCGAGAATTTCAGCCTGACCTATTCCGGTTCGGGCGAACGCGCCAGCGACTATCACCGGGGCGGCAAGGATAATAATGCGGTGCTGTATTCACGCCATATCAACCACAATCACGCCCTGGCCTTTGCGGCACAGCATGAGAATCATCTTCTCACCGTCGAGGGCGGATTGTCCTATATCCCCCAGCAGGGATACCCCAATCAGCGCATGGACATGGTGGACAACAAGGGCAAATACATCAACACGCGCTACCAGGGCGATTTCGACTGGGGCAAGCTGGACGGTCGCGTCTATTACCACTACGTCACGCATGTGATGGATTTCATCGATGGCGCAGGAAAATTCCCCACCATGCCGGGCATGCCGATGTATTCGGAAGGAACCGACATCGGCTATTCGGTCAAGGCGGAAATCCCCATCAATGAACGCCATACGCTGCGCGTCGGCAACGAAATACACCGCTTCATGCTAGACGATTGGTGGCCGCCTTACGGAACCGGCGGCATGTTTCCCTTGAGCTTCGAGAACATCAACAGCGGCGTGCGCGATCAGATCGGCACCTTCGCCGAATGGGAGGCGAAGTGGACGCCTCAATGGACCACGCTCTTTGGAATGCGCAACGACACCATCATGATGGATGCCGGACGAGTCCATGGCTACAAGGACAACAGCACGACCTATACCATTGAGGCGGGAGCCTTCAACGATCGCGACCGCGCCAAAACAGACATCAATTTCGATCTTACCGCACTGACCCGTTTCGAACCCGACAAGAAAAGCACCTACGAACTGGGCTATGCCATGAAGACCCGCTCGCCCAATCTTTACGAACGCTACACCTGGTCGAGCGCCACGATGCCATCGGAAATGAACGGCTGGTACGGCGATGCCAACGGCTATACGGGCAGCATCGATATCGATCCCGAAACCGCCCATACCTTAAGCCTTTCGGCCGAATGGCACGATGACAGCCCTGCACAGAACTGGATGGCCCGCATTACCCCTTATGTCACCTATATTCGCGATTACATCGGCGTCAAGCAGATCGGATTTATCTCGACCTCGGCCAATACGGCAAAACTGAAATTCGCCAACATGGACGCAGAACTGCACGGCATCGACCTGTCGGGCCACTACGCGCTTTCCAACACACCCGATTACGGTCGCTTCGTGATGAAGGGCACGTTGGGCTGGGTGCAGGGACGCGTTCTCAATGCGCATCACGAAGAGAGCGGCTTTTACCATCTGATGCCGCTCAATTCGAAGCTGGGGCTTGAGCATAATCTGGGGGGCTGGAACAGCGTCATCGAGACGCGTCTGGTCGACAGCAAGACCCAGATCGATAACCTGCGGCGCGAACCCAAGACGCCCGCCTACGCCCTCTTCAACCTGCGCTCCAGCTACAGCTGGGAGAACATCACCTTCGGAGCAGGAATCGATAATCTCTTCAACAAACTCTATTACGAGCCGCTGGGGGGAAGGGCTTACGGCGATTACAACCAGTATTCCAATAACGCGGGCGCCGTTGGCCCCGTGGCCGGCATGGGCAGATCCTACAATGCCGGCCTGACCATCAAGTTCTGAGAAGGCGTGACAAGCGCTGCGCACCAGGAAAGGCCCCCGGGGAAAACCCACCCCCCGGGGGTCGAGCGCCCCGTTCTCTGGGCCGGGCTGGCCATCTCCCTGATCGTTCACGGCGGACTGGGCTTTGGGATGATGGCGATGACCGGCACGATGCCGTCGTCTCCCCAGGAAATCGAGAAAGTGATCGAGATCGAACTTGTCGATACAACGCTTTTGGCAAAACCGCCCGAGGAAGAGGAAAGACCCGAAGCGAAGCCTTTGCCCGATCCCAAGCCGCCCGCCCCACCCCTAAAGCGACGCCTTCCCCCCCCAACGCCCACACCCACGCAAGTTGAGCCGGAAAAGAAGGCGGACGACAGCGCCATTCCCCCCGTCTTGGCAGAGATTCCGGCGCAACGAACAGATCCCTTCCTCGCCCCAGCCATGGCGGCAGCGCCACTCTCACCTCCTCTGAATCCGGCTCCGGGCCGTGACCAGTTGCTGGGGCGCTTTGCCGAGGTCCTGTGGCGTCATATACAGGCTTACAAACCAGCCCGCTTGAGCGCAGAGGGAAGCGTCACCATCTCCTTCACCATCGCCGCCGATGGACGCCTGATCACAGCGAAAATTGTCTCCTCAAGCGGCAATGCTCGCCTGGACGGGGCTGCCCTTGGCTCAGTAAGCTTGGCTCAACCCTTTCCGCCTCGCCCGCGAGAACTGGGGTTCGAGCCCTTGACATTCACCCTTCCCTTCCAGTTTCAGGCCCGTTCCCCTTGACGAAATGGCGAATCAGGGACATATTGCACCTGCGAAATAAGCCCCATCATCATTGTCGAAAGCGTCTGGTTCTGCATGACCGTCTCGGCCCTCAGATCCTCTCCCGATTGTCCTGAAGCAGGCGCAGAGCGCCTTGATGAGGCATTGTCTCTGGAAAGCATCGAGCGCACCGTCGAAACGGTGGCCGAGGGAATCTTAAAGCGCCAGAAGCCGGACGGGCACTGGGTCTACGAGTTGGAAGCCGACGCCACCATTCCGGCCGAATACATCTTCCTTAACCGCTATCTGGATACGCCTGAGCCCGAGTTGGAGGCCAAGCTGGCCAATTATCTGCGCTCGATTCAGAATCCCGACGGCGGATGGCCGCTCTTCGATAGGGGGGCTTCCAACATCTCGGCCTCGGTGAAGGGCTATTACGCGCTCAAGATGGTGGGCGACGATATCGACGCTTCGCATATGGCCAAGGCCCGCGCCTGCATTCTTGCACTGGGTGGCGCCGAGAAAGCCAATGTCTTTACCCGCTTTGCCCTGGCCCTTTTCGGACAGGTGCCCTGGAAGGCCGTTCCGGTCACGCGTCCGGAAACCATCTTGCTTCCGCTCTGGTTTCCGTTCCACATCTCGAAAGTATCCTACTGGTCGCGCACCGTGATGGTGCCTCTGTTCGTGCTTTGCGCCTTGAAGCCCCGCGCGCGCAACCCAGAGGGAACCGGCGTGCAGGAATTGTTCGTAACCCCCCCTGAAAAGATCAGGAAATGGCAAGCCAATCCCTTAGGCTCGCGCCTGGGGCAAAAGCTGCTGATTCTTGATCGCATCCTTCATGCCATCGAACCCCTCTTTCCCAAGTTTCTGGAACGAAAGGCCATCGCCCGCTGCATGGATTTCACGTTGGAGCGCCTCAATGGCGAAGACGGCCTGGGCGCCATCTTCCCCGCCATGGCCAACAGCGTGATGGCGATGGATGCCCTGGGCTATTCGCACGAAGATCCCCATTTCACCGTCGCCCGCAAATCGATCCGCAATCTGGTGGTGGAACATGGCGACCGGGCTTATTGCCAGCCCTGCGTCTCGCCGGTCTGGGACACCGGCCTGGCCGTCCATGCCCTGCTGGAAGCAGGTCTTCCGGGCGACCATCCCGCCATTGCCAAGGCGACGGACTGGTTGACGAAGCGCCAGATTCTAGACGTCGAAGGCGACTGGATCTGGCAACGCCCCGGCCTTCGTCCCGGCGGCTGGGCCTTTCAGTACCGCAATGATTATTACCCCGATGTCGACGACACCGCCGTGGTGGCGCTGGCTCTTCACCGCGCCAACCCCGCCCTGACGCAGGAATCGGTGTCACGGGCCGCCGAATGGGTTGAAGGCATGCAGTGCGGCAATGGCGGCTGGGCCGCCTTTGACGCCGAGAACGAGCATTATCATCTGAACCACATCCCCTTTGCCGATCACGGCGCCCTGCTCGACCCGCCGACGCTGGATGTCAGTGCGCGCTGTCTAAGCCTGCTGGCCCAGTTGGGCTATGACAAGAACAGCCCCAGGGTGGCGGATGGGCTTGAATATATGCGCATCGAACAGGAGACCGACGGCTCCTGGTTCGGCCGCTGGGGAACCAATTACATCTATGGCACCTGGTCGGCGCTCTGCGCCTTCAATGCGGCTGGCGAGAACATGGAGGCCGACCATATCCGAAAGGCCGTGGACTGGCTGAAATCCCGCCAACGCGAAGATGGCGGCTGGGGCGAGGACTGCGCCAGCTACTGGGACGAAAGCAAGGACGTCTGCCATGAAAGCACGCCTTCGCAAACTGCCTGGGCGCTTTTGGGCCTGATGGCGGCGGGCGAGGTGGATTCGCCCGAAGTGGCAAAGGGCATCGCCTATCTCATGAAGGCGCCGCGCGAGCTTTACGGCAAATGGCACGAAGAGCGCTATACCGCCGTGGGCTTTCCCAAGGTCTTTTATCTGCGCTATCACGGCTATAGCGCCTATTTCCCGCTCTGGGCTCTGGCCCGCTACAAGAATCTGAAGCGCACCAACAGCAAGCGCCCGGCCTATGGCATGTAAGCACCCCGGCTTTGTGACCGGGGTTCTGAGCGAAGCCGCGCTGATTCCTGCCCAGCTTCCCGTTCGATGCTCGGGCGCCGACAGCGCGCGAGCCAGAACACAGGCATTGTCCCTGGCCGAACAGGGATGCGATCTTCTGATCAGTTTTGGTTTGGCTGGCGGGTTGGACCCTGCCCTGCCCTCGGGCACGCTTCTGGTGCCAATGGAAATCATCGCCCCCGATGGACGGCGCTATGCCTCTGCGCCTGAGGTCATATCGCTGTTCAAAAATGCCTGCACCGACCCCATCGCCGGATCGGACGAAATCGTCTCGACACCAGCCATGAAGGCAGCCCTGTTCGAGCGCACACATGCCGCCGCAGTCGATATGGAAAGCGATGCCGTTGCCGAAGTGGCGAAGCAAAGGGGCCTTCCCTTCTTGGCCCTGCGCGCCCTGGCAGATGGCTCAGACATGTGTCTGCCATCCTTCATCGCCCAGGCAGTGACGCCAGAGGGGCACACCAGGCTCGGCTCCATCCTGCAAGGCCTTTTGCGTCAACCAGCCAGCCTGCCCGATCTTTTGAAACTGGCTCTGGCCAGCCGCAAGGCCTTCGCGTCCTTGAAACACGCTCTTCCTTTGCTGAAAACGGAATAGACCCGGTCTCGAGAGGGATTGAGGGGGAATAGACGATCCAGAGCTTGGGATGTTCCTCGCTCAAAGGCGGCTTGCCTAATGGATCGTCCTAGGTCTTCATGCCTTGTCATATGACTGTTTTCCTATTCGGTTGTTTTTTCTACAGATTTCAAGGACATCTATGCATTTTTGTCTTCCCGTGAAGATTTACCTTGACTTCCTGCCC